>CAXMOZ010000001.1:0-34926 GCA_964195315.1 uncultured Acidimicrobiia bacterium
ATTTTCAAGTAACTGCTTCCTCCAATCTGTGATCTGATTCGGATGGACATCAAAATCTTCTGCTAACTCTGCCTGGGTACAATCTCCCTTAAGGGCCGCAACCGCTACTTTGGCTTTAAAGCCTGTTGAATGGTTTCTGCGTTTTCTTTTCATCTTCTGCTCCTGTCTTAACGACACTAGTTTTACAGAAGACACTTAAGATTTAAAAATTATTGTCTAGATGATGGGTCCACTTCTTAAGCAAAGCATTTTCTGGGCGACCTGGTGTGGACAAAAGCAGCCCGCGTTTTACTTTTATCGTTATCAGGTTTAATTCTCTAAAGGTAAATCAATTGATGTACGGTTTTACACGTCGGCAGGAGTCTTTTCGAAGTACTACTTTTTCCATCCCTGGAAAGCGAAAATCGAACGCTAGCTGACTGGCTTGATTTGAAATTTCAGCGCTTTCTCGCCTGAGGTGAGTTCACCTAATCAAGCAATCAAGTCGTTGAGAAGCGGTAAAAATTTATGCTTTTATAGAGAAATTTTTGGCCGGAGAATGGTATTTGAAACTAACAGCCCCGCTGATATGGCAAGCGCGACAACAAACATCTGCGTAATCTGATCGCCACCTTGCTCAGCTTGTCCCGCCGCAACAACCATCATGCCGCGAAAGCCAATAGAGCCACTCACTAGTACCGTGATAGCTGGGATAAGAACGATTGAGGTAGGGCGTCCAGTTGCTCTGACCCAAAGATTGGCAAAAATTCCTGCTGCAATGGCACCAAAGAGTGTTCCTAAATCTGCAGAAAGAAGGCTACTGCTTATAATTACGACGCCGTAGGAAAAGGCGCAGCTAGTCAAAACCCAAATAAAATCCCGCAATAGTGTTTGATAGGCAATACATAATCCTATGAAAAGAAAGGCAATATAGACCCAGATCCTATCACCAGAGGCTGATAAAACATTAACGCTATTTTCCGAAGTCCAAAAAACACCAACCGATGCAATACCAAGCCAGGCCCCTGTGAATTGTTTGATGAGGTAAACCAGGCCTGCCATCAATCGCGCAGAACCAGCAACCACATGGTTTTCGACGATTTCTATAATCCCGGCTGAAACCATAAAGCCGGGAATAAGGATCACAATGGCGGATAGGGTAACCAGTGTATGATTGATTTCTGGGACGAAAATATTGACCCCGGCAGCACAGACACCCGCAAAATAGGCCGATACAAAGGGCAAAGCATCGGCAAAACGTCCACCCACTTTATCCGAAATGACAACAAGAATATAAACGGCGAGACTGAGAAGGCCTGAAATCACAACATCCCATAGGTTTCCCAGGGTCAATCCGGCAAACCCTGCGCCAACGAGCACGAAACTCAGAGCATAGGTGAACACGCCCCATGGGCTCGGCATCGCATCAATTTCATCGAGCCGATCCGAAGCTTCAGTAATAGAGAGTTCACCAGTAGTCAGCTTCTCAACCAACTCGCCTACGTAGGCGAGTTTGGCCATGTTATAGCCACCCACGGGAACAGGCGCGATGTGGGTTCGCTGCCACCACTGCCCGTGCTTTGAAAAGGCAAAGGTGATTTCCGATGGGCTCGAGCGAAAAACCCCGTCATAACCTAGAACTTCAGTCACCCTATTGAGATAGGTTTCAAGCCTGGCCGCAGAGGGGCCGTAGACGTGCACTACCGTGCCTAGCTTTATGATAAAGCGACAAGCATCATTAAATGATGAATCATCATCCTTGCGTCGGTTCAGGTCGGTGTTGGTCAACTGATTTCTTTATAAGTTAATGAGTATTTTTATAGTGTGACGATAGCGCTAAAATAAATCTAAAAGCCCTAGTTCAGATGTCGAAGAATAATAGGAGCACCTTTACCATAAGTCCAGTCATGACTTTTAAATAGCAACGTAATCCTTTTCCTTTTTTTCACTTTTTAAAACCTGAGGATAATTAACAGCCTAGCACCAAAGGGTTACGATATTTAAACTCAATATCACTAGAATTAATTCGATGTTTTGGCTAATGACAGCTTGAGATAGAAGGCATAAAGCATTATTACCCCAATTGAGAACAGCAGAGAAAAATAACAAAGCGCAATACCAGACTCGCTTTTTGGGCAGGTATTGCCATTCATCAATTCAAATATAGAACCGGTAATCGCGAGTAAAAAAACTGGTATCCAGCCAGCCAGAAATAACAGTTTAACCTTGGCTGTTGGTTGCAATGCAACGCCTATCAGCATTAATGAATAACCCGCCAAAACGACAAAGCAAGCCGGTATGCCAATAATCGAGGGGCATGGTTCAACAGCTATCAACGTGTCGTAAGACACCCTAGAAGCACCATACAAACTAATCGCTATCAAACCCAGCAATAGAGGACGCACTAGTTTCATATTGACCTAACCCGGTTACTGATAACTTTTACGCAAGGCATAAAGCGATAGGCTAAATACAATGAGATGAACCACATTCATGGCTGCGGGCAATAGCCAAACGCCAGCATTCATGCCCGTAAAGTAAATAGTGAAAATAACGGCAAGTATTAATGCCGGACTGAATATTGCTGCCCAGCGCGGAAATAGAGTTTTACCGATCGCAATGCGCCAAACCCAGAATACCGATACCACCACAATCGCCAGGCGCAATGCATTGACCAAGGGTTCATTGTGCTCACCAAAGTTGGCTAATAGGCTGGTCAATTGGGTGCTAAATTCAGGGTTAGCGGTATCGGCAATTTCGTGTGAGGTTAAAGCGAGATAGATGCGACCACCCAACCAGGCATTGCCCACCATAAAAGCGTATCCACCTAACAGCGTAATAATCCAACCATAAACTTTACTGCCACCATGGATAAACATTTGACCCAGATGCCAGTAACCCAATATGTATAAGGGTGCGGCTAGAGTACTAAAAAAATGACCAATGGTGAGTTTGTCTTTGCTGACATTGGCGAAATAACCATAACCCGCTTCTTCATAGCCACCCAAGGGCGAATATTGAAGCGTAAATTCGCCGATGCCGACCAGTAATGCTGCGAAAAAACCGGCGAAGCCAGTCCATAACATGATCTTGTAGGTTTGTTCATTCATACTGGCATCTACGTTTTGAGTATCAGAAGTTTTTACGCTACTGATAGTTTGAAATATCGATTAGCGTATCGAACTTCGGTGACTCGATAGAGACGGTTTTACCACTTTGAAAAACAACCTCTAAAGAGGCAATTTCTGTTTGCTTACCGAGCCCAAAAAACACTTCGCTGGTTTGATCTGAGCCCAAACCTTCGCTGGAATAGAACTGATTTTTATAAACCGTACCATTAGCCAAGGTCAAGGTCAGCAAGGCCCCTATCGAATTTGGCTCGTCCTTAAATGCCACCTTGAGCCAATGCCGATCGCCACCATTATTAACAAATGCACGCAACGGGCCATTCAAGTTAGCAATAACTGCATCCGGCCAACCGTCATTATTAAAATCAGAAACCACCGTTGTCACACCAAAGTTTTTATTGCCGATACCCGACACTTCTTCCACCGGTCTAAAATCACCATCACTATATTGTTGCAACAGGTTGCCGGGATATAAAGTCAGATACTCAACGCCCGGAAAGCGGATATAGTTTTGCGTAATCAAATAATCCGCCAAGGTATCGTTGTTGAAGTCGTAAGACACTAAACCCCAGCCAAAACCATACTTGGCCGCGTTACGTTCCAGCGCCGCATCCTTAAAGGTAAAGTCACCCTGATTTTCTAATAAAATGTAGTCCTTGTTTAAGGTTTGATCTTCTCTCAAGTCGCCGCGAACCAGAAAGTCTGGCAGGGTGGTCCCGACATTGCTGAAATACAAATCTTGATAACCATCATTGTTATAATCACTCACCGCAATGCCCATCGGATAACTGTAAGTCACCGGCAGTTCAATTTTATCGAAGGTTAAGTCACCGTTGTTTTTAAAGATCCGCACAAAACCAGTATCTTGCGCGATGACCAGATCACTGTGGCCATTATTGTTGAGGTCGACAAATACCGCGGTGAAAGTATTATGCTGCTCATACACACCTGAAGACTGTGTTATATCCGTAAAGGTATTGTCTCCATTGTTTAACAACAGATTGCTTATGCCGCCGTATTCTTGATTAAATATCGTCTCACCTTCAACATATTCGAGACGAATATAGTTGGAGACGTAAAGGTCAACGGCACCATCCTTATTAATATCACCAAAAGAAATCGATAACGGCATAGATTTATTATCTAACGGAAAATCAATCTTGCGGCCGTCAAACCCCTGTCCATTATTTTCATAGAGATACAAACCACTATCACGCACTATAAATAAATCGACCAGGCCATCATTATTCGCATCGATAGAAGAAGCACCGTAGGTTGGGTCGCTCGACTTTTTTGTAAACCAGCCACGAGAAGGCATCAGTAACAGACCGTTATCCCGGTACTTCAGGATAGCGTCTTGCTGACCAACACCACCGCCGATAAATATTTCATCGACACCATCATTATCTATATCAATAGCCGACAGTGCCATGAAGGGCAATGCGGTGGCAAAGTCAGAGCTGTGGGTGAAATCGGTGCTAATTTCAGAGAAGCTTAAATCTGTCAGACCTTGATCTTGTATATCCTCATAAAGCAAGTAGGTAAGAATTCCAGCGACAGCTACGACAACAGTGAGACCAAGTGTGACCACCACCGAAATAATTTTTACAGATTTTTTCAAAATATAATTACTCTTAATTTTATTTGTATAAGCTGTCGAACTTTTCAGTTTAAGCCTATCGTCAGCGCTGATTCTAACTGATAATAATATTTAATGATTTGATGATTTGATCCAGACTAGTTAGGGCTGCCGAGAACCGATGGCAATAAGTCTATTTTTCACATAGACAGATAAGCCTTCAAGATAATGAATGCGCCGAGAAGAAATATCGCAACCGAAACCACCCGCCTAAATTTTTGTTCTGAGAGCTGCTTTCTAATACGCTGACCGATAGCCATTCCGATCAGAGATGGAACAACAGATAATGCAGAAATAGTCGTTAACTCTAAAGTTAAAAAATTGTTGTTCTTTAGCGCTATTGTCAAACCAACCGTTGATAGCAAAAACAATATCCCCATCGCTTGAACCAGCATGTCTCTCGATAGTCCGATTGCCTGAAGATACAAAACTCCCGGCATGGATAAAGAACCTGCCATTCCAGTAAATATCCCATTAGCTGCACCCATCAGCAATCCAACCCATTTTTCATGGCGTGACTGAATAGAAAATTGAAGCCCAACAAAGTTAAGAGATGAGTAAAACAACAATAGCGCGCCGAGCAAAATCGAAAGATAAAGTGTATTAATTGTTGTCAACGCGATTGCGCCTATCCAGATAGTAGCAATCGCAAAAAACAGAAATGGCCACAGCCGTTTGATAATCATTATGGCATTGCCACCCACAGCAGCCTGCCAAACATTAGTAACAAATGCAGGCATGATTATTAATGCCATAGCCGTTGTCAGGTCGAAGGTGGCCACTAACACGCCCAAACTAATAATGGGCAAACCAAGCCCGATAGTGCCTTTGACGCCACCCGCGAATAGGAAGGTAAAAACGATGATAGCGAGGCTATATGAGTCAGTCATCATGGATTTGTTATTTCTGTAAATATCTAAAGCAGGCATCATAAATGAATTTAATGGATTCAAATGATGAACTCACCGACAAAAGACAAAAACATTGTCTCCATAGCAATGTCGACATGCAGTACCGATGCCTGCTGTAATTGCTGACGAATATTCGTACCGTGCAGGCTGAGTTAGGATATAACGATGTGAAAACTACTGAGATTTACAGCCATGATTTTGTTGGCCACAATCTCGCAGTAATGAACCCACTTGAAACTCACGGCATCACCGAAGCTCATGCAAGTGACGATTAGAGCTAAATTATTCCGGTTTTAATTCAGGTCTTTTTAATGCTTTTACTCGATCGGCAGGCCTGATTCATTGAGCTTGTCAATTTTTGAGGTGATGAACCGTTCGTGAAATGTTGAATGACAACCTATCACGAACATAAGCAATACGGTTTAAATTCTACTCAAACAGATCTAATATATTCGCCAAGTCACTTTTACCTTCAGCTATTTCGGACATTTCCAGTCCAGACAGTTCATGCGGGAATACCAACCACTCTGAGCTTTCATGTAGATAATAATCGGGTTCGAAATCGACCGCGTTTTTACTCGGCTTGTACCACGGACAGGCGACGCGGATATCACTGGGTGTATTGAGGCGTGATTGCTTTCGAATTTGTTTGATCAAAGCAGCAACGCTGCGACCAGAGTCGAATACGTCATCGACGATCAGCAGTTTGTCTTTCGCGTTGCAGTTTTCGATTAGATAATGCAACCCATGTACGCGGATTTTTTTCGACTGCTTGTTAATGCCGTAATAAGATGAGGTTCGTACCGAAATATGATCAGTCTCGACACCTTTGAACTCAAAATATTCTTGCACCGAGATGCCAACCGGTGCGCCTCCACGCCAGATTCCAACGATAAACTGGGGCCGGAAATTATCCAGATAAACTTGATTGGCAAGTCGGAAGGAGTCTTCCAGTAATTGCTGTGCTGTGATGTATGTTTTATCCACCGGCGTTTCGAACTCTAAAATTAAAGGGGCTCTATTCTTGCACATTGACCGAATTTCGCCTAACTCATGTAAAGGCCAGCATCGTCCCCGCCACAAACAGAATATCTAAATGACTAAGCACTTTTGTTGCTGCGGCTTGAAAAACATTCAATGCAGTGATTGCCTGAACCCACGCGGTCGACACAGAGAAAATTCATTACAGCGCAAGGCGTTAACAAGACGAAATGCTGGATCGATCTAGTCGTTCAAAACTTTCAGGATATTATCGCCCATATTGCTTCACCTACCTCAACTAGTTATAGCTAAGTCGGCGTTGGACGACACCGGCTTTAATTAATAATTGGTCTGCAATCTGGTTATGGCGTTGTACTAATGCTTCGATATCGAGCCCGGGAATAACGCCTTTATCGACCACCACCTCCCCATTGATTATTGATAACCAGACCGATGCCGGTGCGCAGGTGAGCAATGATGCGACCGGATCACTCATACCACCAGCATGACTGATATCGTCGATTCGAAAGGCCACAAGGTCTGCCGCCTTACCCACTTCTAGGCTACCAATATCGTCTCGACCAAGCACCGATGCGCCGCCCAGTGTTGCCAGCTCTAAAGCTTCGCGCGCCGAGAACCGCGCGGCATTCGACTCAAACCCAGGCCAACCGACACGCTGCAACAACATTGCCTGTCGCGCTTCACCTAGCAGGTGGTTACCGTCGTTGCTGGCTGAACCATCGACACCGATACCGACGCGAACACCGGCATCTTTCATGTCGCGTATCGGTGCAATGCCGGACGCGAGAATCATATTGCTGCTGGGGCAATGACAAACACCGCTGTTGCTCAATGCCAGCGTTTCGATTTCTGAACTATCAGGATGCACCATATGCGCATACCAAACGTCGTAGCCGGTCCAGCCCAGACTTTCCATATAAGCCAAAGGGCGCATGCCGAATTTCTCCAGGCAAAATCGATTTTCATCGATGGTTTCGGCCAGATGGGTATGCAGGTTAACCTTAGAATATCGACGCGCAAGCTGCGCACATTTTTTCATCAATTCGGCGCTGACACTAAACGGCGAACAAGGTGCGAGGCCGATACGTAACATCGAAAATGGTTCGGCATCGTGAAAGGTTTCGATGACCCGAATACAGTCGTCAATAATATCCTGCTCATCTTCACAAACTCGGTCCGGTGGCAAACCGCCCTTACTTTCGCCAAGGCTCATGCTGCCCCGATTGGGATGAAAACGCACACCGAGTTCCTGAGCGGCTTCTATTTCGTCGTCGAGCCGTGCATCGTTAGGAAACAGATAAAGATGGTCTGATACTGTAGTCGCGCCCGAAAGCATTAGCTCAACTAGCCCTAATTTAGCACTCACGTAAACCGCTTCGCTATCCATCTCACCCCAAATCGGGTAGAGCGTTTGCAGCCAATCGAATAAGCTCAAACCCTCAGCGGTGCCAATACAGCGCGTGAGTGTTTGGTAAAGATGATGATGGCAATTGACTAAGCCTGGAATTAGCACCGTACCAGTCATGTCGATAGTCCGATCGGCCTTCATATGATTATCAGCTAACCATTGAGTTGCATCTTTGCTGCTGCCGACAAACAAAATTTCTCGTGCCTGCGCGATGACGGCCCCATCAACTATCTCTCGGCGATGCGCATCCATAGTGACTAAACGGTCAGCATGTTCTAGTAATAAAATCGACATATTTATAAACTAGCCTGATACTGACAGATGCCCATCACATGAGTGGCATGCACTGCGCGATCATCACCAAGCATCATCAACGCAAATAATTGATCTTCGATGCTCTCGGCGCGCGCCATACGCCTTTGCATGAGTGCTGTCGCATTTAAATCGAGCACAACAAAATCGGCTGCCTTGCCAGCCTCGAAGTTACCCAACTGATCATCAACATAAAGCGATTTCGCAGCCCCCAACGTCACCAGATAAAACGCTTTTATCGACGATAAACTTTGCCCCGATAACTGGCTCACCTTATAGGCTTCGTTAAGCGTCTGCAGCAGACTAAAACTAGTACCCGCGCCGACGTCGGTTCCTAAACCGACACGAATACCAGCCTTTTTTGCTTTCTCCAGATTAAACAAACCACTACCGAGAAACAGGTTCGAGGTGGGACAGAAAGACATAGCCGCACCACTGTCTGCCAACCGCTCATGGTCGACATCATCAAGATAAATACAATGACCATAAATCGATCGTTCACCAAGCAATCCGTAATAATCGTAAACGTCGAGATAACTGCGCCGCTGCGGGAATAACTGCTTAACCCAGGCTACTTCATTCTGGTTTTCAGCCACATGTGATTGCAGGTATAAACCGTCAAAATCTTTCAATAATTGGCCAGCAGCTTGCAGCTGTGACTCGCTTGAGGTGGGCGCGAAGCGCGGTGTCACGGCATAAAGATTACGGCCCTGACCATGCCAGCGTTTAATTAATTCGGCGCTTTGCTGATAACTGCTGTCGGCATCATCACATAAAAAATCGGGCGCGTTTCTGTCCATCATCACCTTACCCGAGATCAAACACATATTGCGTTTTTGCGCGGCGCTAAAAATGGCATCGACCGATTCTGTATGCACCGTGGCAAACGTTGCACTGGTGGTGGTGCCGTTACACAATAACTGCTCGCAATAAAACTCGGCAATACTATTGGCCACGGTCGGATCGCTGAATCGCCCTTCCGAGGGAAAGATATACTTCTCCAACCATTCTAGTAGTTGCGCACCGTAGCTCGCAATCATGTCACTCTGCGGATAATGATTATGGGTATCGATAAATCCGGGCATAATTAATTTGTCAGAATAATCGATCAGTTCAATACCGTCCGGTAGTTGTTTCAAGCACAAACTAGCCTCACCGAGCAGCACTACCTTACCTTCTTGCAAAATCAATAAACCATCATCAAAATACTGCCAACTTTCCGCACTATGATCCGGGTCGTCAGTAAAATGCAGGAATGAAGCACGGATCGCTTTATCGCAGCTAGTGCTATCCAGTTGCAGGATTGTCTGACTATTCGGCATCGTAATTATTGATCTAGCACAACTTGCGCATACCAATCGGCAACTAACTGACGCTCGCCATCAGTCATGCCAGTGAGGTTACCTAGTGGCATGTATCGGGTTTGAACCGTGCGCGAAATTCTTTCAGCATTTTGTTTAATTTGAGCCTTGGTTTCCAGTATTAAACCCAAAGGTGCAGCGGCAAAACCCACCTGCGTCGGTGTAGTCGCATGGCAGGAAGCACAACGATTAGCCAGAACACCTTGTATCTGTGCATCGCTAATCGAAGAGGACTGAGAAGGATCACTAATAGTCGGTTTCAAATACCAAACCATCATCAATAACAAAACCACGCCGATAACAGGCAAAATCCATTTCACCTGGCCCCGATGTTTTAACACAAAAAACTGACGTATCAATACGCCTGCCATCATCACAAAAGCGAGCACTAGCCAACCCTGAGAATGACTATAAGTCATCGGATAATGCCCGCTAATCATGGTGAATAAAACCGGCAGCGTGAAGTAGGTATTATGGACCGAGCGCTGCTTGCCGATGATGCCGTGCTGAGTGTCCGGCTCTTGACCCGCCCGGATCTGTGCGACCATCTTTTTCTGTCCGGGAATAATTTTGAAAAATACGTTGAATACCATAATAGTACCCAACATGGCACCCACATGCAGATAGGCTGCACGGGCGCTAAAAATTTGGAATAAAGCCCAGGCGCTGGCGATCGTTAATATTAGAATTATCGCCGCCAGTAGGTTATCTTTGCCAGTTAAGGCACGACACAAGCCGTCATAGATCAACCAGCCGAACAGCAATACCCCAATGCTAATCGCGATAGCCATGGTGGGTGACAAAGGCATCACTTGCTGATCGATTAAGTAGGTACTTGCGCCAAACCAATAGATGATCGCGAGCAACGACATGCCCGACAACCAGGTCGTATAGGCTTCCCATTTCGACCAGTGTAAGTTGTTCGAAAGCGGCTCACCAATAGGTCCAGCCCTATATTTTTCGCTATGGTAAACACCACCACCGTGCACTGCCCAAAGTTCTCCAGAGACACCCTTATCTTTATCTGACTGCTTGGTCGGCGGCGTCAGTGAATTGTCTAACATGACGAAATAGAACGATGCGCCAATCCAGGCTACACCGGTTATCAAGTGCAGCCAACGCACTAATAGGTTCGCCCAGTCGAGTAGGTAAGCTTCCATTAAAATCTCTTTAATCTAAAAATGTGGCTCTCACTAAGACGCAGAGCACGCGCAGGTGGAACTTGATCCAGGTAACGACAGTCGATTTAGCCTGGCAGTAAACACTGTTATTCTCTATCAATATTAACGCTTTCCCCCGCGTGCTTCGCGAGAGTCAAGCTACTGACTTTTACACATAGTGCAGCTAGTCCCTAAGCTGCACTATGTGCCATTACTTCTTGGGTAACTTGCTAACCACACCTTGCAGATAAAAACCCATGCCACTTAATTCTTTGTCACTCATGTTTTGGCCTGCAGCCACGATTGTCTTGCCATCTTGATCAACAACCGGACCGGCAAAAGCATGCAAACTACCGTTAGCCATTTGCTTTTCCATGGCTGCGATACGAGCACGTAAATCAGCTGGAATAGCAGAATTCAATGGTGCGAGTTTGATCATGCCTTCTGCGTATCCACCCCAAATGCTAGTTGGCTTCCAGGCGCCAGCCTGCACTTCCTTAACAGTTTTGGTATAGAAATTACCCCAATGATGGGTAGTCGCGGTTAACTGGGCCTTAGGGCCATATTTCGACATATCAGAATGGTAACCAAATGCGTACTTACCTTCTTCTTCCGCAGCCTGCACCACGGCAGTAGAATCGGTGTGATGGGTTAATACGTCAGCACCTTGAGACATCAATGTCATGGAAGCTTGACGCTCTTTACCGGGGTCATACCAGGAGTTAACCCAGATAACGCGAAGTTCGGCCTTAGGGTTAACACTTCGCGCACCTTTTATGAATGCGTTAATACCTTGCAATACTTCAGGAATCGGGAATGCTGCGACGTAACCTAAGATATTAGACTTAGTCATTTCGCCAGCAATGACACCGGTTAGATAACGCCCTTCATAAAAACGCGCGTTATACAGTCCCATGTTTTTGCCCATCTTGTAGCCAGTGGCATGAACAAATGCCGTCTTCGGAAACTTCTTAGACACTTTAAGCATGTAATTCATATAACCAAAACTGGTCGCAAAGATGACTTTGTCACCACGCTTTGCCATCTCACGAATGACTCGTTCGGCATCGGCACCTTCAGCCACGTTTTCGACATATTTGGTGGTGACACCGGTTTCTTTTTCGAGCTGCAAGCGGCCCATGTCGTGTTGATAAGTCCAGACCGCATCACCGATCGGGCTAACGTAAACAAAACCGACATTGTCAGCCGCTATGGCATTTCCTGCCAATAGACTAGTAGCCAATGCGAACGCCGCAGTAGCCAGTTTTTTAACGAGCGCCTTTCGTATGGTCATTACAATCCTCCTCGGATTTATTTTTAAGTTTACAAAAAATATTACTATTCAAACTTTATTACACAATCTCTATTAATGCCGGCTGAATCAAACCAACTAAATAGTTAACCTTCCGGTCGATAGGGTTGCCCAAGCGAAACGGGCGCATTCAAGCGAACAGTATTCTGATCGCGTGAAATCACTACCAGAACGATAATCGTCGCTAAATAAGGCAAGGCCGATAAGAACTGTGACGGTATGTTGATGTCGAGCCCAGAACCCTGAACAAACAGTTGAGCGACCATCACACCGCCGAATAGATAGGCACCAACCATTACCCGAAAAGGCCGCCAGGTAGCGAAGACGACTAGGGCAATTGCGATCCAGCCTCGTCCCGACACCATACCTTCAACCCATAGCGGCGTATAGAAAACTGACAGGAATGCGCCTCCGATGCCGGCCATCGCACCACCAAATAAGGTCGCCATGTAACGAATACGAATAACCGGGTAACCAATGGAATGAGCCGACGAAGGCGATTCGCCAACCGCGCGTAATACCAGACCCTGCCGGCTATGATATAGAAACCAGACCAGGCCGCCGAACAAAACCCAGGAAAAGTAGACCAACGCCTGCTGATTAAATAGTGCCTGACCGATAATTGGAATATCGGCTAGCAACGGAATCCGAATCGCATCGATTTTTTGTAAAATCTCAGATTCATAGGGCTTGCCAATAAATGCCGAAAGGCCTACTCCGAAAATAGATAAGGCCAAACCGGTGGCGACTTGATTGCCCATTAAAGTTAGTACAACAAAACCAAACAGCAGTGACATTAAAGCACCCGCAAACATCCCCGCCAATACCCCAAGCCAGGGGTTACCACTGTGAAGCGTCACCGCAAAAGCAGCAACCGCACCCATCGCCATCATGCCTTCCGCACCAAGATTCAATACGCCGGATTTTTCAGCAACGAGTTGCCCCAGGGCGACAATGATCAAAGGTGTGCCAGCAATGACGGTGGCAAATAAAATTGACGTCAGGATTCCACTGTCCATTAGCTTTTACCCCACTTTAATCGATAATTAATAAAAACATCGGAGCCGAGTAGAAACATTAACAACATGCCCTGAAATACATTCGAAATAGACGATGGAAGGTTCATATATTGCTGGGCCTGCTCGCCACCAAGATAAAGCAACGCCATTAACAGACTCGCGAAAAATATGCCTATCGGGTTCAGCCGCGCCACAAAGGCGACGATAATCGCAGCAAATCCATAGTTATTTGAGACGTGCTCGGTGAGCTGGCCCATCGGCCCTGCGACTTCTGACATACCGGCTAATCCAGCCATTGCACCGCCACTGAGCAGGCCAATCCAGATCATCCGCTTGGCTGAAAAGCCGGCGTAACGGGCCGCATCGCTGGCATTGCCGGCGACCAGCATTTGAAACCCGAAAAAACTGCGATA
Source organism: uncultured Acidimicrobiia bacterium (assembly GCA_964195315.1). GTDB lineage: Bacteria > Pseudomonadota > Gammaproteobacteria. The sequence continues at coordinate 13,645 of CAXMOZ010000001.1, forward strand.
CATGAAAACATAACCAACCAGCAAAGCGCTGGTAGCAAACAGGAACGCGGCATTGAGACGTGTACCTTCGATTAAAATCGGCAATAAGGCGGAGTCTTCAAACATCGCCGATTGCGGGAAGTTAAACCCATCTGGGTCCATCATCGGACCATGTACCAACCATGAAACCGACAACTGCGCGACATAAACCAACATCAACGAAACTAGAATTTCATTAGTATTAAATCGGGTTTTCAAAAACGCCGGGACCATTGCCCATAACATGCCGCCAATACAGCCTGCAATCACCATCGCAATCAATACATGTACACCTTCGGATTCAGAGAAATATAACGCCACTGCACTGGCGGCAACACCGCCCATGATGTATTGGCCTTCGGCGCCAATATTCCATACGTTGGCTCGAAAACCAACTGCCAATCCTATCGCTACAATCATCAACGGTGTCGCTTTCAGTAACAGCTCGGATACGCCATAGATATCGCTCAGCGGGCTGATGAAAAAGATACGGAAACCTTCGATTGGGTTTTTACCCAAAGCCGAAAACAACAACAAACCACCCAATAACATTAATACCACGGCCAACAATGGTGACGCATAAGACATTAACTGCGAGGGTTCTGCACGACGCTCCAGACTAAGCATGCTGAATTTCCTCTCGATCAGCAGCCGTCGGCCACATACCACTCATCCATACCCCAATTTCGTCAATACTGGTATCTGCCAGTTTTTTCGATGGCGACAATTTCCCATTCGCAATCACTGCAATACGATCAGAAATCTCGAACAATTCTTCAAGCTCTTCAGAAATCACCAGAATCGCGGTGCCTTCGTTGCGTAGGTCGATCAATTCCTGCCGGATAAAAGCAGCCGCACCGACATCAACACCCCAGGTCGGTTGCGCCACAACGAGTAATTTAGGCGCTTGCAGTATCTCTCGCCCCATGATGAATTTTTGCAAATTGCCACCCGACAGAGAATGTGCAACCGCTTTAGTACCACCACACTTAACATTAAATTTGTCGATGCAATTTCGCGCAAACTCATCCACCACGGCGAATTGAATCATGCCATTTTTCACCAAACCCGAGCGGTGTGCAGTAAGCAAGCCGTTTTCAGCCAATGACATCTGTGGCACAGCACCACGCCCTAAACGCTCTTCTGGCACAAAACCCAACCCCATTAAACGACGGTTATCAGGTGAAGCCGCCGCCGCCGGTTGACCGCATATTTCGATGGATTCATTGTCACCGAGCGGGATTTCACCCGACAGTGCATAGAGTAATTCCTGCTGGCCATTGCCGGAAACACCTGCAATACCCAAAATTTCACCAGAGCAAAGCTCGAGATTAATATCGCTTAAATTAGCGCCGAAGGGGTCATCTGAAGGCTGGTTTAAAGCATTAAGTCGCAGGCGTACCTCGCCGAGCTCAATCGACTCCGTGTGCTCACAAACTGGTAATTCCTTACCAATCATCAGGCTCGCCATCGATGCTGGAGTTTCTTCTGAGGGAATACAATCGCCGGTAACCTTGCCATCGCGTAATACCGTTGCAACATGGCAGAGTTCTTGAATTTCGTCGAGCTTGTGGCTGATATAGAGAATACTGCAACCCTCGTCGGCGAGCTGACGCAAGGTATCAAACAACTTGCGAACCGCCTGCGGGGTTAACACCGAGGTGGGTTCATCCATAATTAATAGTTTTGGGTTCTGTAACAGGCAACGAATAATTTCAACACGCTGGCGTTCACCAACTGATAGTGCGTGAACCAAACGCTGCGGATCAACCGGCAATCCATAACGTTCGGATACTTCAGTAATTTGCAAAGCTAATTCTTTTAAATCAGGTGTATCGGGTAAAGCAAGTGCTACATTTTCAACCACGGTTAGTGTTTCAAATAGTGAGAAATGCTGGAATACCATGCCGATGCCGAGGTTTCGTGCGTGAGCTGGGTTGCTTACCTGCAATACCTCACCCTGCCATTTGATCTGACCGGCATCGGGTTTAACGACACCATAAATCATCTTCATCAGAGTGCTTTTGCCCGCACCGTTCTCGCCGAGTACAGCATGGATTTCTCCACGTCTTACCTTCAACGAAATATTGTCGTTTGCGATGACCGACGGATAAATTTTGGTGATTCCCCTAAGCTCAAGCCTGATATCAACTTCAGTTTCTAACTCCGAATTCATCTAGCCCTCCTGAGTACTTCCTGTGATTTTATCGGCCTGTTTTTTATTATTAGTCTTATTTTTAGTATATCTAATTTGGCTAACGAGTTGATCGTATACCTGCATCATTTCGGCGGCAACCGAAATCGCGATCATGGCGGGCAACTTACTTGTTATTCCATCTATCCCGATTGGGCAAACCATGTTTGCAATTTTTTCTTCGGCTATACCTCGCCTGGACATACGGGTTTCAAACATACGGCGCTTGGACTGTGAACCGATCAAACCAAAATAGCTAAAGTCGTCATGCTTTATTATATGTTCACACAGCAACTGATCTAATGGGTGTTCGTGGGTCATCACCAGAAAAAAACTAGCGGCCGGTGCCTGGTCGACTTCCGACTCTGGGGTATCAGTGCAGATAACTTCGACATTATCGGGAATTTTTTGTGGAAACTGCTGTTCTCGACTATCGACCCAGCGCACTTGAACTGGCAGTTCGGCGAGTATTTGCACCAAAGCCTGTCCGACATGTCCGGCACCAAAAAGGGTTAATTGAAAGTCTGGCTTTCGGTGCAGCTCGAGATAATACTCGACACCGGTTTGCTCACAATGGGTTAACGCAGCCAGCTGCGTTTCTGATTCAAATAGCGATAAGGCCGTCGCCAGAATTTGATCGCCAGCCGGGTGTTCTGATAATTGTTGTTTAAGATTATTCAGCGTCAATAAACAACTAGGCCGAGACTCAGCGTCGGCAGATTCAGTCGTTGGCAATAGGCGTATCCAGTTTTGTTGCTGACTCTGCAAGTGCATGGCTTCATCAAGCCATTGAGTATTTTCAGATATCGGTTCGAATAATAAATTAACCAAACCACCACAACATTGACCCAGACCTGCACCCAGCGGAAAACGACGCAATTGCTGCGCCTGTCCGGATTCGAGTTTGTCGCGCGCTATGGCACAAGATTGATGTTCTAGATTTCCACCACCGATCGTTCCATAGAGCTGCTTCGAAGTGACTATCATGCGAGCACCCGGATTCCTCGGAGTAGACCCTACTACCGATACCACAGTCACCATCAACGCAGCTATGTTGTTTCGCCGTAACCCAATCAGAGTAGCCAGCCAATTCACGATAGGCTTTCCCTACCAGCGCGCACTGCGCTAATGGCATTGAGGATAGCTTCGGGTGTTGCCGGTGCACGCAACGGCGGGTTGATTCGATTTTGTGCAACACTCGCTATTGCATCGCGAATCGCGAAAAACACCGAAAACGGCAATAACAATGGCGGTTCGCCGACCGCTTTCGATCTCAAAATGGTATCTTCAACATTTTGGTTGTCATACAACTCGGTTACGAATTTTGCTGGGCAATCAGTGATCGTGGGAATTTTATAGGTCGATGGGGCATGCGTAGTCAACCGCCCTTTGGCATCCCAACATAGCTCTTCGCTCGTTAACCAACCCATGCCTTGAATAAAACCACCTTCTACCTGGCCGATATCAATAGCCGGGTTAATGGAGTTACCGGCATCGTGAAGCAGGTCAGCCTGAATCAGTTTGAACTCGCCGGTAAGCGTATCGACAACAACTTCCGAAACCGCCGCACCGTAGGAAAAATAATAAAAGGGCCGCCCTTGGAGCTTTTCTTTATCCCAGTGTAAACCCGGTGTTTTATAGAAACCATCTGACCACAATTGAACGCTCGCCTGATAGGCCAGGTTGACCAGTTCGACAAAAGACATGCTCTGCTCGCCACTGCTCACTCGGTTATCCGCAAACTCGACTTCACTGGCGATACCGCCAAGATGGTCAACTGCGACAGCACAGAGCCGGCTTTTGATCGTTCTAGCTGCGAGCTGCGCCGCCTTGCCATTCAAGTCGGTGCCGGTGGATGCTGCGGTCGCCGAGGTATTTGGAATCTTACTGGTGTCGGTCGCAGTCGCTCGTATCATTTTCATGCTAACGCCGAGCTCACGCGCTACGACCTGAGCGACCTTAGTGTGCAATCCCTGCCCCATTTCGGTGCCACCATGATTCACTAAAATTGTGCCGTCGGTATAGATGTGTACCAAAGCACCGGCCTGATTGAAATGCACAACGTTAAACGAAATGCCAAATTTGACTGGGGTGAGTGCTAGACCCTTACGTAATATTGGACTGTTTTGATTGAACTCTGCAATGGCTAAACGTCGGGCCTGATAATTACTACTTTGCTCAAGTTGATCGACCAGTTCGTGAATGACATTGTCGTCAACAGACTGACCGTAGGGCGTGACGTTCTGTTCTGTCTTGCCGTAAAAGTTAAGTTTCCTCACTTCGAGTGGGTCTTTACCGAGCTTACGCGCGATGTTGTCAATAATGTATTCAACCGCTATCGCACCCTGTGGCCCACCAAAGCCACGAAACGCAGTATTTGACTGGGTATTGGTCCTGGCGCTGACGGCATCAATTTTGACATCTTTAAGGTAATAAGCATTATCCAGATGACACACTGCGCGCGTCACTACCGGCCCGGTAAGATCGGCCGAAAAACCCGCCTGCGCGGCCATTTCGACATCGAGGGCTTGAATCAAACCCTGATCATCGTAACCAACCGAGTAGTCATAATCAAAACCGTGGCGTTTACCGGTGATCATCATGTCATCGTCCCGATCGAGCCGCAGCTTCACTGGGCGATTAAGCCGTTTCGCAGCGACCGAAGCAATGCAGGCGAAAATAGCCGATTGCGATTCCTTGCCACCAAAACCACCACCCATACGGCGCATTTCGACCAGGACCTGATTAAAGTCGATGCCCAGCGCATGGGCAACAACCTGCTGCATTTCGGTTGGATGTTGAGTCGAGCACCATAGGTGTATGCAACCATCTTCACGCGGTGCGGCGTAAGAAATCTGGCCTTCCAGATAAAACTGCTCTTGCCCGCCAACCGATATTTCACCCTTCGCTTGATGCACTGCCTTCGACATCGCTTGTGCCGGATCTCCGCGCTGCAGACTGAGCGGTGGGATCACCCAGGACTTTGCCTGCCTGGCTTGTTTGATATCGAGAATCGCCGGTAAATCTTCGTAGTCAATAATCGCATTGCGCACCGCTTTACGTGCTTCGGTTTGTGAAGTCGCGACCACTGCAAATATCGGCTGACCCACATAAAACACATGGTCTTCGGCCAAAATTGGGTCATCTTTGATGATCGGGCCACAATCATTGGTGCCCGGAATATCGGCCGCGGTTAATACCGCAACCACACCCTTAGCAGCTTTAACTGGCGCCAGATCAATTGAAACAATGCGCGCATGGGCACGTTGGCTCAAGCCTAAAGCGATATAGCAGGTTCCGGCGAGTTCTCGGATGTCATCGACATAAGTTGCTTCGCCGCTAACATGTAAATGTGCCGACTCGTGCGCATCGGATTGACCGACCGCGGTTTCTCTTTTGGCTTGAAGCTCAGGATTTTCCATTAATCAAGACACCAAAAATACGTTAACTGCATCAGCTGCCAACGGCTCGTGTTGACGCGTTTCTAAATAGAACCGATAGAGTAAATTAGCGCCGACCTGCTGCCGATAAGCACTGCTGGCACGCATATCAGATAGCGGCGAATAATCTTGCGCCAGGCAATTCATCGCAGTACGCAGATTATCTTCATTCCACGACTCACCTTTCAGGCTCAACTCCGTATGGGTCGCGCGTTTTGGCGTTGCAGCCATACCACCGAAGGCAATGCGAATATCGCTCACATTATCACCATCGAGCCGAATCGAGAAGGCGGCACACACTGCCGATATATCCTGATCAAAGCGTTTACAAATTTTGTAACTACGAACTAGCAGCGACGGGTCTCGCTTTTCGATTAGCACCGATTCGATGAATTCACCCGCCTGCAGTGCATTCTTTTGATAACCGAGGTAAAGATCTTGCAGCGCAATGATTCGTGTCGCCAGGCCTTTTCTGAGTTTGACCCGAGCACCGATGCAGATCAGCGCTGGCATCGAATCGCCTATCGGTGACCCATTCGCGATATTGCCCACCAACGTGCCGGCATTACGCACTGGCATCGAAGCAAATCGACGGCATAACTCGTTCAGTTCGGGGTAGTCCTCAGACAAGCGATCAAAGGCGACAGTCAATGTTACCGCCGCTGCAATTTCGAAATCTGTGTCAGTTTCTTCGATTCGATTTAACTCGGCAATATTACCGAGGTAAATTATTTTTGGCAGTTCGCGCAATTGCTTGGTAACCCACAGCCCAACGTCAGTGCCACCGGCCAAAATAGTCGCGTCACTATGTTGCTCGTATAACAGGGCAAACTCTTGCGTAGTGGCAGGCGCAAAATATAAACCTGACTTTGTTTGCATGGTTAGCAGATCGCATCTGCGAATTTTCTGAAGCGCTTCAATCGCTAGCTGCTCAGCCCGATCGACCGAGTCGTTTCTATCTTGCGCAGAACGATAAACGAGTGAATTGGCATCGCTCGGTATCGCATAATCATTCATATGCTGACAGGCTTCGATAATAGGCCGATAACCGGTACAACGACAGAGGTTGCCGGATAAAGCATCGTCGATGGTTTCACGATCGATATTGACGTTCGATTTATACAAGGCAAACATCGACATAATGAAACCCGGGGTACAGAACCCACACTGCGACGCATGATAATCGACCATGCTTTGTTGCACCGGATGGAGTTGACCCTGTGCTGTCTTGAGTGATTCGACAGTAAATAGCATCTTGCCATCTAAGGTCGGTAGAAACTGGATACAGGCGTTGACGGCTCTAAACTGTAATCTGGGTTTGTTTTGTGCGCCGACTAGTTCACCGACAACCACGGTGCAGGCACCGCAATCACCTTCTGCACAACCTTCTTTACTACCGACTCGATGGCTATCTTCGCGCAGGTATTGCAATACGCTGTGAGTCGGGTCGCAGTCATCGATCTCGATAAGATTGCCGTCTAAATAAAATCTAAGCGTATTCGAAGACAATTAACTGCCCCGATAAGTGGAGTAACTCCACGGTGACACAAGTAGCGGCACATGATAATGCTGATCTGCCTCACCGATGCCAAAACGCAGCACGACGCGGTCGACAAATGGTGGGTCGCTCACGGCAAGTGTGCTCGTTCGAAAATAATCGCCCATCAGAAAAACCAATTCGTATTCACCCGTGGTGAATTCATCACTATCGAGTATCGGTGTATCGAGTCGTCCGTCCTGATTGGTGATGTCTTGTTTGATCAGTTGATGCGAATCGCCTGTAATGCGATACAAGCTAACGCCCACCTTAGCCGCAGGACAACCCTGAGCGGTATCTAATACATGTGTCGTAAGCCTTCCCAAGTCTGTCACCTCGATATATCAGGGTGCTAATTTCGCATCTGTATCAAATATTGTCAACATTTTAGATTGATTATTGTTAACAATTTAAAATGCATGTTATTATCCGAGCTCAATTTTTGAGGACAGCAGTGATCCAACCAATCCAATCCGATGTGGGCAAAACAGCTAAACGCTCGATGAGTGAAGACGACGTAATGCGCTCGATCGAGCAGGCCGTTATCGACAATCGCCTGGCGCCTGGCACTAAGTTGAAAGAAGTTCAGCTCGCTGAAGTATTCGGCGTCAAACGTGGCACCATTCGAAAGGTGTTAGCCAGACTGGCGCATAGCCGCCTCGTTGAGCAACTACCCAATCGCGGTGCGAGTGTCGCAAAACCCTCGGTTAAGGAAGGACAGGATTTATTTGCCGCCAGACGCGCCATCGAAGCCGCTAACTTAAATACCTTAGCGGTCAATATCAGTGATCCGCAAGTCAAACAACTCAGACAACTATTAACCAGGGAACAGAACGCCTATCAACAAATGGATTCACAAATGGCATTACCACTATCAGTTGAGTTTCATCGTTTAATCGCAAACATGGCAGGCAATAGTGTGATGACTGAGTTCCTCAACGATATTATTCGTCGCACACCACTAGTGATTTTGACCCACCTCGGTTCGGAGGCACAGAATCGCTGTCGCAATCAAGAACATGCGGCTATTGTCGATGCCATAGCAGCGGGTGATGGGAAAACTGCGGTTGCCATCATGGAACAACATTTACTGCATATCGAAAATCAAATAGAAGATAAAGCCGAAACGCCTGAGCTTGATCTTGCCGCCATCTTGTTGTCTAACTAATACCGAATATCAATGACGAATCAAAGTTCAGATTATCCGCGCGATATGATCGGTTATGGTCCAAACCCACCGCAGGCTAACTGGCCTGGTAACGCCAGAGTAGCCGTGCAGTTCGTATTGAACTACGAGGAAGGCAGCGAGAGTAATATTTTGCATGGCGACCCGGGCTCGGAACAGTTTCTTTCCGAAATTGTCGGGGCTGAGAGCTATCCGGCTCGACATATGAGCATGGAATCAATCTACGAATATGGTTCCAGAGCAGGAGTTTGGCGCGTACTCAATGAGTTTGAAAAGCGCGGATTACCGCTCACTATTTTTGCAGTTGCGATGGCATTACAGCGCCATCCGGAACTTGCTCAAACCTTTGTTAAACTCGGGCATGAAATTGCCTGTCACGGCTTGCGCTGGATCCACTATCAAGACATGGACGAAGATAGCGAACGTGAGCAAATGCAACAAGCCATCGCTATTATCCAACAGATTACCGGCGAAACCCCACTCGGTTGGTATACCGGTCGCGATAGCCCCAATACGCGTCGGTTAGTCGTAGAAAATGGCGATTTTGCCTATGACTCAGACTACTACGGGGATGACTTACCGTTTTGGACTCAGGTAAAAACGAGTAGCGGTGAAAGTAAATCACATTTGATTGTTCCCTATACGCTGGATACCAACGATATGCGCTTTGCCACACCGCAGGGTTTCAATAGCGGCGAACAGTTTTTTCATTATCTACGCGATAGTTTTGACCTGCTCTACGCCGAGGGTGCCGACTGCCCAAAAATGTTATCCATCGGCCTGCATTGTCGTATTATCGGTCGACCAGGACGATTCGTTGCCTTGCAACGTTTTCTCGACCACATTCAAAACCATGATCGCGTTTGGATTTGTCGGCGTATCGATATTGCGCGACACTGGCGTGAACACCATGCCTGTGAGGGAGGTAATTCATCATCATGACCGAGAAAATTTCGCTGTCAGCACTCAATCAGTTTAACGCTGAGCAATTCAGCGCCGCACTAGGCAGTATATTTGAACACTCACCTTGGGTAGCTGACCTGTCTTTTGAAAAACGCCCGTTTGAATCCACTGCACACTTACACCAGGTAATGCTCAATTCAGTAAAGACGGCACCGCACAAGCAACGCATGGCATTAATTTGCAGCCACCCCGAACTTGCAGGTAAAGAAGCCAGCGCAGGAACACTCACCAACGACTCGAAAAAAGAACAATCAGGCGCGGGACTTGATCAATGCAACGCCACCGAACTGCAGCAATTACAGACACTTAACCGTGCTTATAACCACAAGTTTCACTTTCCATTCGTGATTGCAGTCACCGGCTTGAACCGTAGCCAGGTTATTGCTTCACTCGAAATTCGCTTAAATCATTCAATAGAACTCGAGTTCGATACCAGCATTATTGAGATAGGCAAGATTGGAAAAATTCGCCTCACAGCATTAATCGATGAATAGCGCTCAGCAACTGAAAATCGATTCAACCTTCCACTAGAAATGACAATAGCTATTGCAAGGCGCATAGGCAGGTATCGATGATATCGATTGCGACAATCTTAAGAAATTAGTCGCGTAGTGATGCATTAGGTAGCCACCATTACCACTTCAGGCATCAGTTAATGGTATTGCGTTTTATGATACTGCGTAGGCGATCTGTGGATCGAGACGCTGTCATCATAAGAAAAATCAGGATTACGTTTGTTAATACTGACTTATTAGCGAGTCAGCAGCCTGGCCCAGTAACCACTGATGGAACAAACAAACAATAGACTGGTTCTGGTTTGATTCGGGCATTACCATCCAAAGCCCTATACCATCATCGAAGACCGGTTCCAGGGGTTGAATCAACAGTCCGTTTTCGATGTCAGCGGCGACTAGAATCTCACTAACAAGCCCAATGCCCAAACCACCAATTGCCGCCTGAATTAAGATTTCCGCACTCGAATAGCGCGGGCCACGGCTCGCCTCAATATCATCAAGTCCTTGTTGTTGCTACCAGGCTGCCACTGTGGTCTCGGGTCTTGATCATGTAACAGAGTGAAATTTCCCAGCTCTGCAGGGGTTTCCAGACTATTACCTTGCTCGAGTAGCTGCGGACTACAAACCGTAATAAGCCTATCTCGCATCAAGGGTATACAAACTAAATCCGGGCAGGGGCCCCGCCCTATCCTAAGCGCAATACGAACCGCTGGCTGGCTAAAATTGGTGAGCTGCTGTGACAGACTCATCCATACTTCGATATCTGGGTATAACGCGGAAAAATCAGTTAGACGTGGCATTAACCACTTGCTTGCGATGGAATGAGTGGTGGCTACGCTCAAAACATTAGACGCGGCATGTTGTCGCGTATTGATTGTCGACTCGTGGATCATATCGAGGGCTGCCGAGGCAGCTTGGCGATAACCCCAACCCACTTCGTTTAACGACATCGAGCGCTGACTTCGCTCAAACAAGGTGACTCCCAACCAACTTTCTAGTTGCTTCACCTGGCGACTAACCGCGCCATGGGTAACACAGAGTTCGTTAGCGGCTTGTTGCATATTGCCCAAACGCGCGACAGCTTCGAAAGCTCTTAAGGCATTCAACGGCGGTAGCATTCTCATCTATGAGTTTTTCGCATATATCTGTGAATATAAATCGTTATTAATATTGGCCCATAAACCTATTATTGCGTGAGTTTTTTAAACATAGTTAGGATTAAGTTATGGGACAGTTAATCGATGGCAATTGTTAGAACGACCAGTACGAGATATCAAAAGGCGCCTATCAACGCGCTAATAGTGTTTATGACCAGGACATCATTCAAAAATTTTGCGCGTCAATTCAAAATGAACCAGGACGCTACCATCTGATCGCTTCGATGAGCTGCCAGTGGTCACAGCGAACCCTGATAACTCGCTTATTGAAAGGTCTCGAGTCTAGTATTGAGGTACATATAGCGCACGACCCTCGCCTTGAAGGTTACGCGATCAATGGTGGTCATTCGTGGCGAGTACCCGGCAGCAAGAAAAATATAGAACATTTACACCAGCTCTATCAGATAAGTGACCCAGCTTATACCGGCTCGGCGACTGTACCGGTATTGTGGCATAGCGTTGAACAACGTATCGTCAGTAACGAATCGGCGAAAATTCAACGGGCCTTCGACGCCGTGATACCTGAATCAAACGCACCTGGCTTCAGTTTCAATCTGGCGCCAATTTCAATGCTGGCAGAAATCAATCAACTGAATGAAGAGATTTATACCAACTTATCCAATGCCGTTTACCGTGCCGGGTTTGCTCAGAGCCAGTCCGCATATGATCAAGCCGTCGAAGTCGTTTTTGCCTAACTAGGTCGCCTCGAATATAAGCTATCGGCACATCGATATCTACTCGGAAACATGATTACCGAACCCGATATCAACCTGTTCACGACACTGGTGCGCTTCGACGCAGTTTATTTTGTACTGCATCGTTTCTGCCAACGGAGGTTGGTTGAGTAACAAAATTTGTCAGCGTATAGCCGTGAGATTTATCACTAGTCAGCCATTCATACAACAGTCGATTTTGACGTCATACGCGAAAGCAGTTATCAAAATGATACGGTAAATAACCCTTATTCAATTGTCGCTTCAGATAGCGATTGGACCAAACCACATCAAAGAAGCCAGCTCAGGCAGGCACATTTAATGGCCATTAGCGTTCTAGTACTGATCGCAACTATCAGCCCAGGGCCCAACAACATCTTGGTTAAGAGCATTGCCGCTCGCACGGTTATTTACAGTACATTACCCGCAATAACCGGCATCATAACGGGAGGATTAATGTTAGCGATATTGGTTGCACTGGGCGCTCAACCGGTTTTCGAATCAGTTATCTGGTTACACCCCATGCTACTGGTGACCTGTGTTATTTATCTGATTTATATGGGTTTATCGATAATGTCGAAGACACAAAAGAGAAACAAAATCCAACTCAAAGGGTTCTCACCTAAGGCATTTTGCAAATTTTTGTCTTTCAGTTTCTCAATCCAAAGTTATGGGTATTAGTAACCGTCGCGGTCAGTACCGTAAGCTACAAGAGGTATTAGGAACTTTTCAGTAGGTGAACGGCACTTTTTAATTGCGCTATATTCGCAAGTATGGTGGTACCACTTTAAAGGTAGCTTGCAGATGTACTTTAGGTGTATTTGATTGGCTATATCAATGCCAGTTTAAGATTCGAAGTAAGCCTGAACAGAGTCAGCAGAGTTGAAAGGCTACGTGAAAACTCAAAATCTCAGCATAGAAGAATATTTAGCTCCCTTTCAATATTTAGAATCAGGTGTAAATCGCTATCAAAATTACTCCTTTTCGTTTTCAAATATCACAAAAACAGGCTTTTATAACCCACTTTCATTAATGGGCAACAAAGGAAACTTGACAGCAAAGCTATCCTTAAGGCAATCTGCTATATAGCATTAAACTTCTAGATAATAAGGTCACCCTTGTGCAAAAAGGTAATTTTAAAAAAATAACAAAACGCTTGTTGCAGCCACTATTAATCATAAGCAATTTTATTGTGCCTCTCCACGCCGGTTGGGAAACCCAATGGATAGAACGTTTCGATGGTGCCGGTATTAATCTGAATAACTGGACACCGCAAATACAGGCCAACTATAACAATGAAGTTCAGTGTTATACCGATGACGACAGTACAGCAAACAAAAACTATGACATCTCTAACGGTACTCTGAAAATTATTTCGAGACGTCAAGCGATCGCTTGTCCGGGTCTGGGTGGTGCGCCTAAATCATGGACTTCAGGACGAATTAATAGCAAAGACAAACAAGAGTTTTTATACGGCCGTATAGAGTCTCGAATTCGTTTTTTAAATGACGAAGGTGGCACCTGGCCTGCATTTTGGATGCTGGAAAACAGGATTGCTGAAGACCCGAAAGCCAATGACAATGACTTCGTTAATTGGCCAAACCCAGGTGCGGGTGAAATCGATGTTTGGGAATGGTTTTCGAACTCGCCAAACACCTATATTACTAATTTCTTTAATGCCAGCAGTAATTGCGGCAGCTTGTTTCTTTACGACTATCCAAATGGAGGAGCGGATGTTAAGCAGTGGCACGACTATGCGATTGAATGGGATGCAAACGCGATAAAGTTTTACATCGACGACATCATGGTAAAATCTCACAATATTTCAAGCTGCTCCCAGTATAAAGAACCGATGTTTATATTACTCAATGTTGCTATGGGTGGAATTCTGGGCGGCAATATTAATCCAGCGCTAAACCTCGCAACAATGGAAATCGACTATGTTGCTCACTGCAATTTAAGCAATGCAAACAGTGCAAGCCGCTGCAACGAAGCGACACCTACAGCAAATGTGACTACTGACGACCTGACCATTTTCAGCGATTTTGAAAGATCAGACTGGCCTGCCTGGGATAGTAACGGTGGTACCAGCCCGACTTTACTAATAGATGATGACCCTTTTTATGCTGAGGCAATGGAGTTCACGATCAATGGCAGCACAGTAGTAGGCTTTACCAGCAGAGCGCCAGACGCCAACAATGGAATACCTTATGACGCTTCCGGTATCGCGGCGATGGGCACGTTGGAATTTGACTTAAAGATGATCACCTCGCCAGGCACGACAGACTGGAAATTGAAGCTCGAGAGTGTTGGCGTTGCGACAGAAGCAGAAGTGAACTTGTCGTCTAGCATCGAAGGCCATGCAGAACCACTACTCAATATCTGGCTACACTATAGTTTTAACCTTTCCACCCTGGCGACCTTTGGTCTTGATTTAAGTAATATCGACCTGTTGTTAGTGTTCCCTGAATTTGGAACTGGAGACGGTGCGGTTTATCGAATTGATAATGTCAGGTTTCGTAGTAACCTACCTCAGGCGACGCCGGTTATCACCTCAGATGCCATTAACGAAGTTGTTATCAACAACGCCTATAACTATACACTGACTGCAACCGATGCAGATGGCGATGACTTAACTCTTGCAGCGCCAATATTGCCACAATGGTTATCATTCAACAGTACAACAGGCATATTATCGGGCACGCCAACCACAGCAAACATAGGTGTTCATAATGTGTCGCTAACAGTCGACGATGGCACAGAGCAAGCTATTCAGGCCTTCTCCATTATGGTTTCGTTAGCGCCAAACACCGCGCCGTCTATTACTAGCCAGGCCGACCCTTTTATAACCCCGGGTGTCAACTATGTTTATACGTTGCAAGGCTTTGATGCAGATGGCGATGACTTGACTCTAGCAGCGCCTATATTGCCACAATGGTTATCATTCAATAGTACAACAGGGATATTGTCAGGCACGCCAACGACAGCAGACATTGGTGCTCATAATGTATCGCTAACAGTCGACGATGGCACAGAGCAAGCTATTCAGACCTTCTCCTTCATAGTTTCGTTAGCGCCAAACACCGCACCATCTATCACTAGCCAGGCCGAACGTTTTGTAGCTGCCGGCGTGACTTATTCTTATAGGGTACAAGTTTTTGATGCCGAAGGTGATACATTAACTCTGTCGCTCACTTCAGCTCCTGATTGGCTAACGCTTGATAATGCATCAGGCATATTATCGGGAACTCCGACTAACGCGAACGTTGGTGGTCATGATGTGAATGTAATGGTTAGCGATGGATCTAATTCTGTTACCCAAAACTTTAGAATCACGGTAAGAGCCGTAGAGACTAGCGAGCAAACAGTGAGTTCGTCTGGTGGCGGTAGCCTCGGCCTTTGGATGCTGCTCATGGTAATGGCTGTTGGAATTCGAAAACCAATGTCTCGACGAAACTGCTTGAAAAGATAAAATAAATGACATTCTAACCACCCAATACAAGGAATCGCAAGGACGAAAAAAAGATCGGGGTGTTACCCATTAGGCTTTTATCGGATTCCAGCTAGAATATCTTTCAGCCGCCGAGATAGCAAAATGATGCACAAAACCTTAGGGCGTATTAGCGGAGAGTGAAATAGGCCATATGACTCAGACGAGCCTGCCCCTCGAAACCACGTCTTTACGGGGCGTAGTACAAAACAAAGCCATTGCATACCGGCTTGCGCCGGCATGACGAAACAGCAGAATAGGGTTGTGTGCACTAATCTTTATTATCGAACAATAAGTCACTATTAAGAGCCAGGGTTATCTGTCGTATAGAGTTACTGCGGGAAAAAAGTTCGGCGCTCATTGCTTCGGTTAGACTTAATTCCTGCAAGTCCTGCTGCTTACCGTCCACCCAACTAACCCTAATACCTGGAGGCAGCTCATCGTTTATACAATAAACAATGGGCACTTGGCACCAGGTAAACGCTAGTCCAAATACAGGAACATCAAGTACCTGCCATTCATTCTCGACATCTAGATAACGAAAGGGTAATGGATCCGATATAAATTCACGGCGTCGCAATAAACCTAAATGGAAATGTACAGCACCTTTTTTAACTAGCACTCCTAATTCACCGAAGCGAGAGAGAATTTCTTCTTTTACCTGCCCAGTCATTCCTGGCTGTCTAGCACCAGCATGTTTAGGCGTGTGTGAATAAGGATCCGCCGGAAAAGCACCATATTGTTTTGGTGTTTTGTTAAACCCAATTCCTTGACGTACTCGATAATAGAGATCACCGATTTGTTGGCATATAGCGGCATCTGCATTCAGATCTAGTGCAGTAAAATAATTTTCTTGCACTACCAGCAAGAGTTTAGAAACCATATGCCAGTAAATCGAACCTAACCCTTCAAAACCAAACATACCGCCAGAACGTCCGGTATAGGCACCATGGTTGAAAACCGTTTCATAAAGTTGTCGGAAAGAATCGCGTGACGCCTCCAGATCATTACCATAAATGTCAGACAGCCTGTCCATACGAGCATCAAGTACCGCCAGATTAATGATTTTGGCATTAAAACGATGACATCCGTTCTCGTCCTGGAGCAAGATTGTTTCGTCACCCTCAGCTAACATGCGGCTGGCCAAAGGTACTTTAAGAACCTCTGATTCTGAAATTTGGTTTTTACTGAGAAAACCTGGTAACTGCCGATCTGGATAAAGAATGAAGCTTTCTTGATCAGCACGGTATAAATCACTATCGAATAACGCTTCAAGCACCGACACCACTCGTTCGGGTTGAACGGCGCCAGAACTTAACGCGGAAACCTGACCTTCTAGCATTGGGTATAGGTGCTTAATCGCCACAGAGTCAGTCTGTAAGTCCATTAGATTATAGGCCTGATATAACCCATCATCGCCGTAGTTGCATTCAATGCTGTGATCTATCACAGCCAACGCATGCTTAAGCATTTCTTGGATTGATGCAATGTTCTGATCCTCCTGTCGACTAAAACATCCCATTTGATAAACAGCATGCCGATACTCAGAAGCGGCCTGGCCTAGCTCGACCAAAGTAACGTAGCGTTGTTCGTGATTGATAGTCGTATCCGCTAACTCAGGCTGAATTTTAGCCAGACAAGTTGCAGTTTGATTAAACCATAGGTTAACTTCACTCGAGAGTGCTACCGGCTTAGTTTCATGCTCGAGCAAATCCTGTACAAAGCGCACATAACGTCTGAGGTAATAAAGCGTTACCATCGACAAACCCTGCCCGACCAGAGCATTATTTGCGTCATTCCATTCCGGTCTTTGAGTATTCAGCCAGATACCACCATCAACCACCAGGTTGCCCAGTTTACATAACAAGGCAACGAGTAATTTTTCTAGTAGATTAACCTGGTATACATCGCCGTTAACATTTATCAACAGCTTCCCATCAGCCCCCATGCTTTCGACACGTCGGTTGATTTGATCGGCAAGAGGTTGATCAAACACCACTGTATCTTTGGCATTTTTAATGAGTTCATCAAATGCCTTAATACGATATGGCACGTTGGCGTAACAAAAAATAGGCCTGCGTAATAATTCTCCAAGTCGCTGTGGATGGAAATTATGCGACTGCTCTAGTAGTTTCAGTAGGTAGATAATTTGATGGTCACCCCAGTAACCAATATGGCTCCAGGGATCGTCTTTATCTTCAATTTCCCAGTCGATACCCTGCTTGGTAATTCGATATGGATTGTATCCGTCGACAGTGCTCGCATTGACGAACTTGGCAATCATGTTCTCAACAAAGTCAGGATAACTAAGTGCCAGCGCTTCCCAGTTTTGAAAAATATCACGCCAATTACCTTGATACGATAATAACGGCTGACCCACTTCATCTTTTAATAGAATTGAAAACTGGTTCCATGGACGGCTAGGATCACCGTGACGTCTACCGAAACTAATCGGTAGGTATTCGTAGCACAATCGTTCCAGGCTCGCGTCGTTCTGATCCTGCACTCTGCCTAGCAAATCAACAAAGTTAATAGTCAAAGGCAAGTTGTTGATGAACATCTGGTTGCGTTGATACACAGCCTGGTTAAAGTGTCGTACCGTTTTTGAAAAATCAACCGAACTCACCCGGTATTGATCAACAAAACCACCACCACGTTGAATATTAAAGAGTACGTTTGCATAATGGTGTACGGCAACATTTTCCTCACGAACTAGCTGAAAGCCATCCGCTGATGCCATTATTTTAGAAAGTTGATCAGATCCTTTCGCGATAGATGCAAAAATCGCTTGCTTGACAACATCCGGCTTTTTTAGGCGGTGGCTTAATGCCACTACCTGAGCCTGAGTTTGTTCGGTATTAGCAACGAACTGCCATTGATGTAATGACTTAGGTTTGAGGTTAAGGACTTCATTCACGAAGTAAGCACCGCGAATACCTCGCTTATGATTTTCCGCTTGCAGTACTTCACCGCGACGAAAATTATTGAGCTGTAACGACGAAACTAAAACTTTAGGATTACCAGACCCAAGATAGAAAACGGTATTAGCGTTCAACGATTCACAAGGTTCTGGTCGGTCAGTAATGCCCGAATTAAGAGTGAACAGGCCAAGCTTGCTACTACTGTCGTACTCGGTCCATTTATAGGCATCGATAAGATTGCTAGAACTGGATTGAAGTAAGCGCGGGGTTCCAGCAGGCAATATATTTTGCAAGCCATCCAGTAAATCGACGTCAATTGACTGGTTAGATAAGTTTTGTAACTCGCAGTGACGTACGAAACCAAATTCATCACTACTCATCCAAAAATAACGAAAACTGAGTTGCAAGTCATGATTAATCTCTTCGAAGCACAGCTTATTACCAAGAAGATTTTTATAGAGATTTCGACTAATTTGATAGCGATCGTCATGCTCCCGATTGAAAGGTTCCCAATTGGAAGTAGTACCATTCACATCAACTCGCATCATGGTTTTGCAACCCGTATACGAACTACTATCGTGGATTTTATCGACTGATACGTAAGGAAAAATAGCAGTTTCTGGTGAAACTCGCCCAGCGGTCAGACCACCACTCGACGATATAAACAACCAATGGTCACTATCTGACACCACACTGATAAAAAATGGGGACATCTTGTCAAAATTTTCGATAGCGTAATAACGTTCGTCATCGACAAAATTAATGAATCCACCAGAAACGGTTTGATTGCTTCTGGTGGATTGAGGAGCTTCAGGTAAATCTTTAATCATTATTAAACCAATATAAAAAATAACTCAACTGTCATCTATGTTAAATGTTTTTTAAAAGTTTAAAAGTTTTTAATAAATGTTTCCGCATTTTGATCATAAAAGTAGCCCCATGTGCCAACTTCCTGGGTAGCCAAATTATTATTCACATTGCCATCCGCAGAAAACAATCGTGAACTAGTGAAGGTATTGGTCAAGTCAGTAGGGTCGAATAATAATTGTCCCGTCCACTTAGTTAAATCCTGCGGAAATAAATTCCCACTGCCAACGGGTATCTCGAAGAAAGTTAAAGAACCAAAGTAATTATCCAAAAAAGATCGATAAGCTCGAATCGCTTGCAATCGGGTTAATTCACTATTACTTGCAGCCCACATGCGATGCAAGTAATACGCTGTATAAAACTGGTTTTCACCAGGCGCACCGGCTCCTCGAGCCAAGGCTGTACCCCATAGATAGAATTTAGCAGTTGCAGAAGGCGCATCAGCATCAAGTTCAAACTTGGTTGCCTCGCTTACAATCGCACTCGCATAAGGATTATTGGGGTCATCCAGAATACAGGTTTCTCCTTTGAGTCCAATATCTGCACATTGCAGATTTAGCGGAATAGTATCATCAGTGGGTAGAGCTGTGGTGTTAACCACTAGTCCATCGTCATGAGATCTACCACAACCAACCAGTAAAAAAGCAGTCGCCAACAATACCAAAGTCTTATGTTTCAAGTTGGGTTGATGAGCATTTCCATTTAATAATTTTTTCATAATTTTGACCTCTTTATATGCTCAAGTTCAGAAACTAAATTTATAGTAAGTTCGTACTTCGAACATATGTTGGTTAACACCACCTTCAAATTCATCAACTGGAGAGTTTTCATCCAGTTCACGATAGAGGCCTTTAACACCAAACTTACTCGACAACTTTTCGTCTCTTTGCTGATCTAGCAGAAGCGTATACTCTAGTTCAAGCTGTAACGGATAGGTCAGATTGAACTGTTGCTGAAAATCGTAAGAACCGAAGTCATCGATTTTGACGTGTGCTGAATAAATGTGTTCACGGTCAACTATCATCTTGCCCTGCAAACCATAAAACTCAACTGCTTTCTGGCCTGGCTGACCAGTACTTTGCTGCTTACCAGATTTCACATTGATAATATAGTTTAGACCCTGCCTTGGATTGAAAATTAACTTACTTCTCAAAAGGTACACATCCTCTGCCCTCAAGCCTTCACCGAAGGAGGCGTTAGTGCCACCATCTTCGAAAAAGAACAACTCAGAATCTGTTGCAGTGTTATAGCTAGTTGCAGTTAAGCCAATATTATAGGCAAAGGCCGCATCTTCGATCATATCTGCATTCCATTCATAAAATGGGGTTGCAGGAGTGGGGTCATAGGTAAAGATAAATTCAGCTGACTTCGCCTCTCTGTTATCTAAAACCGCGAATGGATCATCATCTCGATTCCTAACGCCGATGCCCTGGTTCAGGGTGGTTCCGGTAGTGACCGCTGCTACATTTGGATTGGCATCAACCAAATTTTCGCGATACAGAAAGCGTGGATAGAAACTGTACTGACCGGCTGTTATCAATATTCCGCCATCAATTTCTCGTTTATTACCCAGTGCGGAATAAGGCAGCTCAGTACCATTATCTTTTAATGGGTTACCTGAGTCAGCAACTAGGCCAGCAAAGTTGAGTCCAATATAAGCTTTCGATGAACTAAACAGATTACGTGCATACTTCATCTTAAAGCCAAGCGTATCCTGGTCCTTTATTTCATCTACCCGAATGAAAGTGCCTTCCATACGATCATATTTATCACCAACTTTCTCGGTTGAGGCTATTAGACCACCAACTTCAAGATCACCACCCCACATGCTCCTTTTTGCATATATGGTTGTCTGGCGGCTCTGACGTATTGTGGCTTCAGTCGCAGAGGACGAATCATCACGACGCGCAATATCCTCTGAATGCATGAAAGCCATTTGAGTAGCACCAACATCAAATTCGTATTTGGCCATAACCAACGGATTAGCACCCCAGTAAACTTCCGGTCCAAATACTATTTTCAAACCATCGGCATTCTTTTTACCGGTATATTCAACACCGTATGGCGCTTTTGCATTCCAAATGTCCTGACCTTCCATATCGGTAGTTTCACGCAACAGACCGAAGAAATCACCTTCGTCACCCCAGTGATATCGAGGAACATGGTAAAAAGCTTCCATGTTATAGTTTTCGCCTTCATAGGTAGCATTAAAGTCATAAATTTCGACTCGCTCATTGCCCTTCAAAGCCGTATCCCTTCTAGTAGTAACACCCAGAGTATC
>CAXMOZ010000002.1:0-16531 GCA_964195315.1 uncultured Acidimicrobiia bacterium
CCGAGAGGTTAAAGACATTGATACCCCAGCTACTAATGACGATTTTAACAATCCAGAAGATTGAACATCTCTAAATGAAGTACTGCTTTGACAACACCGATGCCGCTGGAGTGCCAGCCCATTAATGTCGGCAATGTGCCGTGAGTTGCCTATTTAATCGTGACCTGGAACGTCAGCTTTGTAGTCGGTGACTCTCAGAATATATTAAAGTCGGTTTAAATTGCCGTCAGATGAGACTGTATCGACTGATGCGATTTGAAACGGGTCGATACCCTCGTTAATTATTGCAGACAAAAAAATGCCCAACGGTAAGGCTGGGCATAAGGTATTAAACATAATCCGAAGGGGGGCGTCTTATGTATTAAAGCGTTATGACTATCCTTTATCAAACATTACAACTCAAGTAGTTAAAACCGAGTCATTCAGCAGTAAAAAGTTGCTTTACGGGTATAAGGTAGCGCGGTTTTATCCTAGAGTCGGCGGGTTTATGGTTTCGTTCGTGAATATGACTGATCAATCCTCTGGATAAAACCTGTTTGTCCCATCATGCTTTTTACTTCTATTTGGTCGCAACCAACCCTTAATACTTCGTCGTGATCTTGCGCGCCTGCTTTGATGTGGTCGTTTGATGAAAAGATATAAACGTAATCGATTGCGTTATTTTTGAATGACCAAGTGCCATGATATTTCCAAGTAGTAACGCCATTTTCTTTAAGGTTACCGGAAAAAGTCATATCAGAATCAAAAGTAAAATACCCAACAACCAGCCCCTGACTATATTTCCAGCTACCGTATAAGGCTTGCTTAGTGATCGACAATTTTTCGCTACATTTACTGGATAGAGTTGCATGGCTATTCATTGATAGCAGTAACAAGAAAACAATTACAGTGGTGTCGATATATCTGTGCAAAGCCGAATACTCCAATTAGTTTTTTATCCCCGTTGACTAATTGTGGACTCAAATACCGCCATACCCAATAGTTTTATGGGTTAGCTTTAGAACCCTCTGCTTACCTAACCGCTAGATAGGAGGTTGTATAGCTCGGTTGAAATCGTCGCAAAGGAGCAAGCTATCGGCCTATGGTCTACACCAGCTACCCCACCCTGGGAGTACAGAAGAAAGAAATAGAGCGGATATTGGAGGAATTATCGCGAAGGTCTCAAAGGCACCGGAAAGAAAAAAGTGTAGCGACGATGAACGAAGAGCGTAGTTTTTGACTTTTTCGAGTGTATTTTATTTGTTGGCACTGAATTGCGCAAAATAATTGATATTTGGTAATCCCTTAAAATCTACATCTTGCGTCCAAACTGTTGCGCCCTACAACTGTGCTGTTGTATAGATAATACTATCTGCCATTGGTAACTTATATTTTAAGCTGATTTTAGCAGCCGTAGTTGATAAAGATGGAGTAAGCTCAACAACCTTACCTTTTTGAACAGCGGCTAAAACTTGAAGTAAATTATTTTCGTCGCTTTCCCTTAGTATGACTTTTGATATTTTATAAATGCAAATAGTTGGTACCAATAGATCTTTTGTTTCCTTTATGGCTTTTGCAAATTTTTTAGAATTTTCGCCGCCGGTAAAATATTCGAGCCAACCTGAGGTATCAACTACATTCATATTCGATCTGCTTCCCTTTTGAAAAATGTATTCATTCCTTTAAAAAAGCCTTCTAGCTCCTCTATATCCCTTTCAGGAATCAATTCAATCCTATTTTCGTATTGAACTACCTGCATTCGTTGACCAGGTATTAACTGTAATGACTCTCTGATTTCTTTGGGAATAACAACTTGATATTTTGGTGATACTTTAAAACTCAGCATCATGGATACCTATCGATAAGCAATAGGTATTACGATACTTCTATCGATTATTTTTGTCGATACTGTGCTGTGCTAGAGCAGGCGATTAACGCTACTCCGATGGCGGACTCTCTGCCTGATGAATTGTAAGCTGAGAAAATGGAATTACCCACGCTTCCTGATTGCAAATTTCTACACAGGTTTTTTGAATCAATCGTCCAATACTGAAATATGAATCAGCAACGCGCCCATCCAATGTTGCGTAAACCAGGTAATCCAGCGAGTTGCTCGCGGCTGACTTAAAATCAACGACGAGATCCTTGAGATCATCGGCATAATCTGAATGATTAAAGGCGGCTTGAAGCCCTAATTTAAAACGCGCCGGTACCTGATCCAGTGCGATCGCCTGATGTTGATAGTCAATCCCAAACACTACGATAATACCAAAACCATCCCGAGAGAGATTTTGAACGCTCAAATTTAAAAAATCTGTACTGGCATATTGAACCGATTTTCCGGCAATCTTCAATCGAACCATTTCGATTGTTTGCTGTAGTACCTGGGCATAACTACCATCGGGCATTAATATGTAATCATCCGTTTGAGTCGGGAACCAGGTTTCGTCAAGCCGTGGCCGGGATATCATTCCTGACAGCGAGGATAGCGGCAAACGGATACTGCCTTCGAGTTCAGGATTTCGTAATTCAGAATATAAATTTAACGAAGTGATACGAAATGGCAGCCCCTCATAGATGACTCTCTCGCTCTCGCGTACTGCCCCCAAATTTAACAGTAAGCGTGCTTCGGCAATGTAACTCGGCAAAAAACGCCAGACACTTAACATCAGCATTGCCAGTGCAAAAATACCTAAAGATAGCAACAGCAAATCGCCACGCAGATAAAACACCGTGAGCACGGACAGGGACATTAAGGCCATCGTCAGGAAGTGGTATACATAGAGTAATAATCGAACCCTTGCTTTGTGTTCGCTGTCCTGTTTGGGTTTTCGCCATTGCGTAACCAGTCGACGCAGGCTACGCATTGCGAGCCATATCGCCAGTGCAATCACGATCGCCAGCAGCAATGAGAGGCCTCTACCCTGTAGAAATTCAAGTAGAGCGCGCCCTGTGGTTTCAAAAAACTGGGTGTTCTCGCCTTCAAGCAGTTGTAGTTTAGTCTGTGCGATTTCCAGTGAGCGCTGGATGTTCATACTACGTTCCTGCCAGGCCTTTTCTATTTCATCTAAACTGTTGGCAACAACCGGTTCCGGTTTTGCCGAATAAAGTAATTCGATGGCGTCCTTGCCTTGCTGAGCCAGTATCAGCTGCTTTTCGTATTGCTCGATTGATCTGCGTAATTCTTCAATCTTGCGGGGTTTTTCGGTCGCTTCCTTCAGACTGTTAAGTATCGGCCGAGCGATCTGAATCAGCTCCTCGCGCCAGTCGAGTTCAGTGCTTTCACCCTCATCCAGTCCACTTAAGCTGATACCGTTGACGGCAAAATATTCGAATGACCTGGTGAGGTCTTTAATAGATTGGCGTAATTGGCTTAACTGTTCTCGAATGCTGTTTTTCGTTGCCTCATCGGCGGTGTCAAATTGTACCAACAAATCTTGAACTAGTTCACGCTGACTATCGATTGCTATTTTTATGACGTAGAGTTTTTGTATAGTCTGATCACGTTCGATATCGACTGAAGAAGTTTCAGTCGTTACATTGGATGAAATTGAAGCGGTAGTTTCTGTCTGAGCATTTGCTACAGGCAAGAGCAGAAAGACAATGCAGATAGTCACTCTGATGCAGTTGATGATGTTGTTAATCATAAAGAATCCTTGAAGATATCTGCCTAAGGTAGGCTGCTATGTGACAGTATCATGGTGCGGCAGGGCAAGTGATTTTGCAAACGTAAATGCTTTAGCATTTATTTCATCAAGGCGATCTACGAACCCCTTCATCTTAACTGAATCGATGGCGTCCAGGGCTTTCGTTGGCATCACTGGTGCCCAAAGCGAGGGAAAGGTAAACAAAGGGGTGATTTTAAAGAAGACAAAACTCCTGATGAACGACGAACGGCCATGACCTGGGCTCAGCGTTTAAAAAGAGTGTTTAATAATGATGTGGAAATTTGCTCTCGTTGCGGTGGTGCAGTTAAGGTCATCGCCTGTATCGAAGATCAACAGGTCATTGACAAGATTCTGTCCCATCTTAAGAAAAAGGACGGGTTACCACTATCGCCCGATGCTTTGTCAGAAGCCAGAGCCCCTCCGCACCAACAGTAGGCGCCATGAGGCGAACCAGCTTGCTTGGCTGACCAGAATAGTTTGATAATTCTACTAGCTGGCACCAATAGGCGGCAGGGCATAGCTATTGGCTAAGGACGGCTTCTGCTTGAAATGACGAAAAAATTTTTGAGAAATTGTTAGGGTTGCTGGGAATCCGGCTAAAAAGACGAGGGTTTATTGAATATTGGAGATAATTCTGAAAATTGACATCAGCGTCTAGGGCTTTAATCCTTCCTATACTTTCGGGATTCTACAGAAGTAACTACCATAGTTGGTTTCGAGGCCCCAGAAAGCCAGCAGATAATGAGCGGGCACACCGTATTCAAGTTGCAACCGGTTCAGCAGATCGCGATGCTTGTCATAAAGCGCGCGACCCTGCTCCACGCGTTGTTTTGTTACCCGGCGGAGATAGTAGTCAGCAAATGTATTTGTGAATTCAGGCTAGCTTCGATCGAGATTGATCACTTTTTCGAGCCGCTTTATATTTTTTAATACAGAACTTACGGTCGTTGCATCCACGCCTTCACTGCGCGCGCTTGTCAATGAGCATCCAAAATTGACCCTGTAGGAACTCTATCTTCCACACCTCTATTTCGATTGTTGATACCCATTTGCCTTATATGTGCTTGCGCAATTTTTTTGTTCCATTAAATGAAAAGCTGGAATCAATAGCGTTTGTCATATGCATATCGAAAACACAATTGAAAGCTTAACAAATAATTCAGCCTAACCATCTTTAGTAAAAGTGGACATTGACGTAGGGACATGCCTAAAACTAGATTCTGGAGGGGTAAAACTAGATATAAAATCGTTAAAACTAAATTTACCAGTTTATGAAGGCCACTAAAGGGAAATAATGCAAACTAGATTCTGAGCTTCCATTAATCAATACGTTACTCATTCCTGATTAACATAGATTGAGACTCTTGAATCTGGATTTAACTGGTTATGAATACAGCTATTCTCTGATTAATCGGATAAACACCTGTTTATATCCCTTTCGATTATATAGATTTTCAAGGGATCACAAGCTGCTGAGCTAGGAATTAAGAATTAGCTCAAGCATCAATAGCAGACCTCCAGGAGCAAGAGACTGATAGTCGGCTAAGTCCCCGAGGACTAAAGTCGATATTCGAGCACCAAGAAAGTCACCCCCTCAGGATGAGATGTTTGATAGCGCATTTTCGAACACACTTTCTAGCTCGTCATAGTCTTCCGCACCGACTGAAATACGCACCAAATGTGCTGACACACCAACAGATTCTGCCCAGTCTAGCTCGTTGTAATGCGCGAGCAATGTGTAGGGACAGGCGAGGGTATTTTCCGTTCCCAAACTGGGGCCTTTCATGACATGCAAATTATCATAAAAACTCACCGCCTGTTCCCCGGTTGGGAACACCGCTGAAATCATGCCATTGAAGCTGTGGATTATGGACTGCGGACTGTGGGCTTTGAGGAGGTTGGTTATTCGCCCTGCATTCTCCAAAATTTCCACAATACGTTCATCAAAATCAGAACAGTTTTTCGCTAGCGTTCTTGCATCATCTGCATAGAGTAAATCTTCATAAATTCCGTCCAGTTTCGTCTTGAAATTTGCATAATGAGACGATTTTTTGTTGAGTATCAAACAACCCACCATCACGTCACCAATCCCAGAGAAAAACTTGGTCAAACTCGTCACCGCAATGTCCGCTACATCCAGTGTGTTGAAACCTTGCCATGCGCAAAGCGTATCATCCACAATCAGCGGTGTTGTACCAATTGCGGCACGAACTTTTGCAAAATCCACCTGCTGTAAAAGTGGGTTTAGCGGATATTCGGTAAATACCGCATCAGTCTCAGTTTGCGCCAGCTTTTCATGGTCATCGAACGCCACGAATTCAACAGTGCCAAATTTTTGCTGCACCCTCAATGTGTCTACATACGGAAAACCCAGCTGGATAGTTTCGGGCTTCGGATTACGTGTTTCAGGGAGGCGATGCGCAGTGTAAATTGCGGCCATGCCTGATGGGAATAAATATATATCCTCCACGTCTGCAGCACTCAAATTAGCGAGTTTGTCCTTAATAAAACCAACCGCTTCAGCATCTTGCATTTTCGCCTCACGGCGCTCAGCAAAGCGCGAGCAAATTCCAACGCCTGCATGCTGCCAAAACTCCTTCGCCTGTTTCTCTAAACCTTTCGGGAAAACTGCCGCCCAAATCCCTGCTGAAAACGCTTCAACTCTCCCAGCTCCACAGTACTCAATACTCGATTCACACGCCTTCAGGGACGGATATGCATGGCAAAACTCATCCGCACCAGCAATTTTTTTCGCGCAATCAGCAAACAACTTTGAGACAAACGGGTGATATACAAACCGCGGATAACCCAACTGCATTGCATCAATCACGCGACTTTCACCTTCTTCATAGCCGACAACGTCCGCCCATGTTGGCAGGCTCACCGAAACGGCATGGGGAGAATCTGGCAGTGGAACACCTAAAGGATACATAATGGATAGCTGCTAATTGTGGTTGCTTGTAGTTCGACTTATACAGGTGTATGTAGTTTTTAGCACTTTTTTAGCCATCATATTCACCACTGGCATTGTCAAGTTAACTGATCTGAGGGTGCAATAAAAGCTGGCAGTCGTGAGAACACATTCAAGATATTCCCTATAATATCTTTGAGTCGTTCCTGCAGCCCACCGAATATTTCAGACGTCTGCTGTGTGCCCAGGCTAATGGAAAACTATTTTTGAAAAATAAAAGTGGAAGCTCGCGGCTAGTTTATGGCTGTTATCGCTCGTTGAGTGGGCAATTCAAGTCGATATCAGTTCCATTATTAATCAGTTGTGGGAGGAATTTTTTCCCCAACGCCAATTTTTTGGGGTTTTCACAGCCTGTGCCGTGAGCTGCCTATTCAATCCTGATCTGGAACGGCAGCTATCTGGAAGAAGCCATTAAAATTTGAGTCGCGAATGCGTACTTTGTGCCCACTGCCGCCATCAACTATAAAATATCAGATGTTTTTGCTGTCTAACGGAATCGTAAACCCTAAACTAACCGATGTGTAAGAAAATTGTTCTAGCCGAAGGGTTGGGCCATTTCTAATTCCAGCGATCATGTGCTGAAAAGCTCACTATAGAACCGACTGACATTTGAAAATCGGCCCCTTTTAAACTGCACCCGTGGCTTGATCCATAGAGCTTTATTCCTAGACTCTTATTTATCTACGCGTGAGGATCGGTTGCCTGTAATCGGCGTCTCATTTCATTCGGCGTATAACCGTAGTGCCGTTGAAATGATTTGTTCAATGTTCTGGCTGAACCAAACCCGATCGACCCAGCGATTTGCTCGAGTGGCGTCGAGCTATATTTAATCAGGTTGTAGGCTTTAATAATTCGCCAGTTCGCAATGTAGCTCATCGGTGCTACCCCAATCGCATCCTTGAAATGCCGAACCAGTGTCGCTTTTGACATGCCGACTTGATCGCCGAGTATCGATAGGGACCAGTTAAATGTTGGTTTTTTATGAATTAGAGTCAGTGCCCGCTGCAAACGACGGTCGCGTAATGCGAGGAAGAAACCAGATGCGTTGTCATTTTTTTCCGCGTAATTATTCAAGAGTTGAAGAAACAGTACTTCGGTGAGTCGGTCGACGATGGTTCCACCGCTGCCACCCGCGCGTTGCATCTCGGCATCGATCAAGGTGACGGTCGACCAAATTGGGTGACTTGAGTCGAGTTTCGGAAAGTGCAGTATGCCGGGTAACGAGTCCAGCAACGGGTGCCGGGATTCCTGATCATAATGAACAATCCCGCACATCAGCCGATTAGTTATTTCACCTTCCTGAAATAACGGGTTACCGAGTTCGCAGGCTTCCCCAGCCAGCTGGCTAGCGATCAGCTTTCTACCGGGTTGATCAGCTATCCAATGTGAATTACCGGTTGGCAGCATAACAATGTCCATCTCTTCGACACTGACAGCTGCATGGTCATCGTCACCGACAAAGCAATCGCCCGACAACGCGATGTGAAATCGGGGAATGCCGGTGAGCTCAAGCGACATGCCCCAGGGCGCAGCCAGGTCGGAGTGAAAAAATATGGACCCCCGAAAACGAAGTGTTTCCAGTACGTCACCAACGACGTCGAAGCTTATTTCTTCATTGAGTCGATCAGGCACTTTTTTGATTCTCCGGGACACGTTGATTGATGATTCGCACCCTCATAATAAAGTTTTTAAACAAAAGGGTGCGGTCTTGTCGCCGTGTCCCTCATTAACGGAGAGTAATCATGATCAAAACCTTTAGCAAGTTGTCTGTTTGTTACGCCCTGTTGGTTGGGCTAATCGCAGCTTTAATCAGCAACGGAGTCTATGCCGAGGAGTACTTTAATATCAAGAACGGTGAACTTGAACGCCCCACGGGTTTCCGTGAATGGATTTATGTCGGCACGCCGGTAACGCCAAACGAACTCAACAACGGCAAGGCAGCCTTTCCCGAACACCATAATGTATACATTGACCCTAAGAGTTGGGCACACTGGAAGAAAACCGGTGAGTTTCGCGATGGCACGATCCTCATGAAAGAACTGGTTAGCGTCGGCAGCAAAGCCGCCGTCAGCGGCAGTGGCTATTTCCAGGGTGACTTCATCGGCCTAGAAGCGACTATTAAGAGTAAAAAACATTTCCCCAATGAACCAGGCAATTGGGCTTATTATAGCTTTTCAAACCCGGATCTGAAGACCCTGAATGAGACAGCCAAAGCGTTCCCCGCAGCGTCATGTAACGGATGTCATGCCGGTGCAGCAGCCGACGACTTTGTATTCACTCAGTATTACCCGGTGTTACGTGGCGGCAAGGGTAAAGGTGAAAAGGCGACAGGTGGCATGAACTCCGACCTTTCCATGGATAACTGATTATGAGTCGCGTGAATAAAGTAATTGCTGGATTTTTACTGGCTTCGACCTTTATTTTCAATTCTACAGCGCTGATGGCAGACGAGGCGTTTTCGCCATACGTCGATGCCAACGGCAAAATCAGTTTTCCGGACGGTTTTCGCACTTCGATGGTACACCTGGGATCCTGGTTTGTACCTGAAGGTGGTGCCAGCGGTTTTCACGATGTTTATACCGAGAAGGCATCGGTCGAAGCCTATCGTCGTACCGGTAAATTTCCTGACGGTGCCACGTTGGTCAAGGAATTACGGGCATCTAATTCGGGTAGTTTCACCACGGGGCAAGGCGTTAGCTACGCGACAAGTGAGCTTAAGCAATGGTTTGTGATGATCAAGGATACAGAAGGACGTTTTACCGATAACCCGCTTTGGGGTGAAGGTTGGGGCTGGGCATTATTTAAGCCGGATGACAGCAGTAAAAATGTAGCCAGCAATTTCAAGGCGGATTGCCTCGGCTGTCATGTACCAGCAAAAGACAGAGACTGGATTTACACGGAAGCCTATCCAACTCTGTTGGCTGATTAAGCAGGGATACAGTGTCGATTGATTGGCGCGTGACGTCAATCGACACTGAGTGCACGGCTATTGTAACAATAGCCAATGCACCTATTTTAAGTTAGCCACATCTTCGAGAAATCTTAGCAATGAAAAAAGTACCTTTAAAATTATCAGTGTCAGAATCCGCAGAGCAAGTAAAAAAATCTTTAAAAGGTAAAGGCTTTACCCTGTTCTGTGACGTTGATCATCAGGCCAATGCAGCAAGTGTCGATATGGAAATGCCTGCTTCACGAGTCCTTATCTTTGGTAACCCGGTTGCGGGCACTAAATTGATGCAAAAAGACATAACAATGAGTCTCGATCTTCCGCTTCGTTTAGCGATCTTCGATAATAATGGGCAAACTATGCTGCTTCATCAAACGTCTGAAGACTACTCTAAGAATTACGCGGTTGAGAACCATCCGGTGTTGGAAAAGGTCGAAGCTTTATTAGCTACATTGGCCTCGGAACTGGGCAAACCGGAGCCAAAACATGAAACAATATAAAAAACGACGTTGCTATCGAATCCTTAACGCTCGAGCAGTATCGGGTGAACCGCTACTCGCCTCCTCGCAAAAATTTGAATCGGGTTGCGGATGGCCAAGTTTTAGCAAACCTATCGATGACGTATACGTGAGTGAACTAAAAGACACAGCCCACGGCATGGTTTGAACAGAAGTGCGCTCGACACATGGTGATAGCCATCTTGGTCATGTGTTCCCAGATGGCCCGCAAGATCGAGGCGGCCTGCGTTACTGCATTAACTCCGCTTCATTGAAGTTCATCCATAGAGATGAGATGGAATCGCTGGGTTATGGTGAATATATGAATCAGATTGAAAGTGGTGCTTGATCGCCCAGTTTGAACTGATGTTTGTGTGTGTTTAGCCGCATCAACATGAACCTCTGGACCCGACCACCATGCCATTGCTCGATTTCGGCGAATCTATCCTTGATGGGATAGCAACGAAAACTGGGCGTTACCCTAACCGACCTGAGTGCGTCTACGTCAGGGCAACAAATAGCATTAGGGGAGTGAAATGCAAACAACGGTCGAAAGAACCATTATCTATCCAGTCAAGGGGATGACCTGGGTTGAAACGCCGAGCAGCGGAATTCAAGCGGATCCAAAACTCGGTTTAGTAGGTGATCGTAACTTCGCATTTGCCAGAAAACCTAGTCATTCACCGAACAAGAGGAACCAAAAGGTTTTTTCTTCATAAAGTATGAATATAGAAGGAGAGGGCGGTCAAAAAAGTCGTTGAATCATTAGTGAATATGTCCCTAGGCGTATGGCCGGTATGTGCCGTGAGCTGCCTAACGACTGCGTAATTTGAGTGACTGCTTACGAGAATTTACCTGGCCTTGCTGGGTAATATTTTCAAATTGAGTATTTATAACGAAAAACTATCCAAACCAGTCGTTCAAAAATCCATCGCGAAGGTATCAAGGTGTCCATAGCCAGCATATACGACTGCTGTAAGGGCTCACCCAGTCAGGCTCAGTGTCCAATTCAACTAGCCTCAATCAGACTTTGTGCCTGCTAGGTATCATAAACTTTCCAGCTAGAGATTCATTCAGGAATATCATCGGCAGGCATGGGGCGGGCATTGCCATAATCCTGCCACAACTCACAACCCAGTTGCAACAGTGCTTCTCCATTAGAGATGGTTTCTTGTATCTCTACTGTATGGACTGGTTAGCTACTTGGTCCGACCCGGTTAGATCTGCTGTTATCTAATGTATTGGCGTCCGACTTAGCCAAAGTAGGAGCTGCCATGACAAGGCCTGCCGTACCGGCTGTCGTGAACTTCATGAAATCCCGTCGGGGTTTCCGACTTCTGTTGTATATGTCACGTTTCCAACTCCCATTGCTTCAAGTTTATTGCTCCACCAAGAGAATCCCGACTGGTTTCGTTGCTCCGTTGACTTCGAAATTCCCTTTAGACTATTTGATGTCTGGATTCATACTGTAGGTTCCCATATGCTCAGCTTGCGCCAACACATGCCCTTGCATAGCTGATATCGCATCACTGCCAGTGAACTCTCCGCTCAGCTCTAGATGATCCACGTCCAGCGCATACACGGAGAAATGGTAGTGGTGCATGATGCTATCGTTCCAAGGCGGGCATGGGCCATCGTACCCACCATAGTTCCCACCCATATTGGTATCGCCAGCAAACCAGTCGGTGTAACTATTAATCCCGGTAAGGCCGTGCTTTTGCTGACCCGGTGTCTTACCTTTTGGCGTTACACTCGAGCTATCGGCACCTTCAGCGATATTGTTCACACCAACAGGAACGTTGACCAAAACCCAATGATAGAAATCTACCCGTGGCAGATCAGCAGGTACTGTTTTGTCTTCCTGATTCACATCCTCACCTGAAGATGGAACATCAGGGTCGTGACAAATGATTGCGAAGGATTTGGTATTCGCAGGGGCGCCGTTCCAGGCAATAGCAGGGTTGATGTTTTCAGCCAATTCGAATCGGCCCTTTTCTGGAATTCTGCCGAAGGCGAATTTGGATGGAATTGGCCCACCGTTAGGCCAGCTGTCGATTGAGATTTTCATATATTTACTCCGAGAATGAGAAGTTTTAATCCCCAGTACTAGCTGGGGGCATATTTTTAACGATTATAGACTGCCGTGATGGTTGAGGATGCAAGGCTGTTTGCGTTGACCATGAAGCCTGCTAACGCGTTGCTGACAGTACCGTCGATTTCAAGCGTTATGCCCAAAGCGTGCACGGTAAACTCATAGCGGTGTACTTCGCCTGGAGGAGGGCATGCGCCGCCAAAGCCAGCGGCTCCGTAGTCGTTGTTCAGCTCGACAACGCTGTCGCTGATGACCGCACCAGACGTTAGTTTGGTTACATCGGCTGGGATGTTGAATGCAAACCAATGCCACCAGCCAGAGCCCGTCGGTGCGTCTGGGTCATAAACGGTGACGGCATAGCTCTTGGTACCTTTGGGTGCGCCGGTCCATGTAAGCGTTGGTGCGACGTTACCACCTTCGCAACCGAAGCCTTGGAAGACGTGTGAAGATGCAAGTTGCTGGCCTTCTGCAATGTCTGGGCTGGACAATGTAAAGTTATCAGCAAGAACTGGTGTTGCAATTATCCCAGTAACTATTAGAGCGGCGAAGAGTGAAGTTCGTAGCATGTGGATGTCCTTTCAGGGTTTCATGAATTTCTCACCTTAGTGTAGCTACCCCCACACCCACCGCTTCCGACTGCCAATCAAGAAATGTCGGATTACGATCAAACTGCGGTTACACGAATGTCTTTTGGTTTAATCCCAAACCTTTTTTTGAAGGCGTCCGAGAAATGCGATGGGGTTTTGAATCCGCAATCCAGTGCAATTTGCGAGATTTGTGCATCTGTCGTTTGTAGCAAACTCAGCCCATATTCGAGTCGGGTATGCAGCAATATCTTGGCGAATCCGTGTCCAGTCTTTGACAGCCAACGGCGCATCGTGGCTTCACTCATCGCGAAGTGCTCCGCCACTTCGTCCGTTCGCCAGGGATGGTTGAGATCTGTTTCAATCAAGCTGCGCACTTTGCTTATCGGTTGGTCTTGCACCTGTGTGGGCAAGTAGACCCCCTGTTCACGCAGCCAGATCAAGGGCTCAAGCAGCCTGTGTTGGCGGATCGGTGCGGGTAAATATTCATTGTTCAGGGTGGCTTGGATCAAAGTCAGTATATCGGCGGGATGATGGGTTTCAGATCGCAGGATTTGGACACCCAGCGCAGCCTTGGGCGTTGGAAGGTCAGCGTAAATGGTATCAATAAGATCATGGGTAAAGCAAACCCCCAAGGCACGATAGTTGTCGTTCAATACCGGTCGATTTTCCATCGTGACCATGGAGCCGGGCGGGAAAATCATCAGGTCGCCTTCCTCCCCGACCATTTCGCCTTGCGTCGGTGTCAGCAACCGTTTGGTGCCTTTTTGAATGAAGAAGAAGAACGTCAGACGGAAATAGAGGTCGGTGAATGTTGCGGTTGTGGCCTGCGAAATTGGGAAGATTGACACTTTGGCTGTCTCTTGACGAGACGTCTCTACACTACTCTCAAACGAGCGCATTTCCATTTCTAGACCTCATTTTATTTGCTGGGAACCCCTAGGAATCTGGAATCCGAGGACAGTATACCTATTTATCATTATTGGGTTTTCGGCCTGACCTTTTAGGAGGCTGTTCTTCGCCTGTGGATATTTCTAGCTTGCGTATAAACTCATTTTTGGATGACATATAGACAAAAAAACTGGGCTTGATCCTCGATACAGCGGTCCGAAGTATCGGCGATGACATTGACGGTACCTCCGCATTGCACACAAATGTCTACCTGGCCGCGTTCAGATCAATATTGAACACTCTATATGGATAAAGAATTCCTGTGATTAAATCAATCCATGAACTACAGACTGCCGAGACGGGCCTAACGACTTCTTGATTTTAATGGCTGCTTACGAGAATTTACCTGGTTTTGTTGGGCAAAATTTTCAAACTGAGTATTTGTCTCGAAAAACCATCTAAACCAGCCGTTCAAAAATCTATCGCGAAGTTCTCTAGTGTGCCTGTTGCCGACTTACGATAAAGCTAAGTCAGTGCAGAAAACCCTTCTATACTGAAGATATACAATTCACGTTTTACATTAGCATCAGCTTTATGAGCAACAGAAAAAGAAAAAGGCCATTTCCGAAGGAATGGCCTGTATTCTGGATTGCTATGTAAAACGTTGGCGACAGATGGGGCAAGGCTATCAAGGATTCATAACTTACTGCACCCGACCGCTAGGTCAACCAGCAATATATTGCTTTTATGCCTCAAGCGCCAATGGACCGTCAAGCGCTAAACAACATGAGTCACTAGCGGTTGCGGCATCCTACATCATTTGTAATCCCTGGAAACCGGACAAAAACCCAAACATGGGTTCGTCAACAACATAGTCTTGAGGCGCTTCACTAGGCAATCCGTCAGCCTCCCCGATAGCCAGTTCCTCAACGAGGTCTATTGACCTTGTCTCACAACCAACTGTACCTACTTCGCTGTGTGCGCCTATCGAGACGTACGAGGTTTCTGAATATATACCACCACAAGATGAAACGCCTTCAACACCAACGCCTGGAACGCCTGATACCGTAGAACCCTCGCCAGTGCTGACATAAGTATGCGCAAGAATAGTGCCTTTGATTTGCGCGCCCGCGCCTATCGAGGTGTAACCACCTGAATTCCAGATAATACGGCTGTTAGGCCCTGTTTTAATTAACTCTATTTTCGTGTTCGCACCAAAAGACAGTATGTCCGTGATGTTGAAAACCCAATGATCGGTCTTGCCCGTACCCGTACCATCAAGCGTAATGGTTATGCCCGCCGTGGTTGCCAGACTAGCGGCACTATAGACGCCAGGACCGAAAACTTTACTAGTGGTTATCGTCGGGGCGAGTGGTTCCCCCGACCCCATATCGCTATACACTTTCCGTGCGTCGAAAACGGCTTCATTATCAAAAGTTACGATCGGCGTGTCGTCG
Organism: uncultured Acidimicrobiia bacterium; assembly: GCA_964195315.1. Classification (GTDB taxonomy): domain Bacteria; phylum Pseudomonadota; class Gammaproteobacteria. The sequence goes on from CAXMOZ010000002.1 coordinate 15,087, forward strand.
AGGTAAGCTTCACCAATCATGGAACCAACGCCCATGGTCAGGGGAACGCCATCATTCACAGTACTATCGACATTTGCATGGGCACCCAAGGTTACAGCTGTGACAGCGCGAATATAGCCACCGACATTTGCATGTGCACCCAAGGTTACAGCTGTGTCAGCGTGAATATAGCCACCGACATTTGCAGATGCGCCAAGCGTTGCAGCGGCTCCGGTCTGAATATGACCAGTAACTATTGCATTAGCACCCGTTGTTACATAATTGTTGGCTTGAATATCGCCGTTGACGTACGCACCAGCGCCGATGCTTACGTAATTATTAGCAAAGGTTAGGGGTGGGTCGCCGGCATAAGCTGACGACATGGCAAATGCAAGCAAGCCACTATAAAGCAGTACTTTTTTTTTGAAAAACGACTATTCATAAATTTTTCTCTTAGAAGGGTGTAACGATTAATTGTAATTTTATACGGCTCAAAGAAGAACCAACTCAACATACACGTGCCTAGAGAAGTAAGCGGCAAATCTTGCAACGAGAAACTAAATGCAAAGCAAACTCCAAATAAACAATATGTAAAAACACACAACGATTATCAAATCACGATATGGTGCCTTAAGGGTAGTTTATTAAAATATTTATGCTTACTTTATTAAAAATAATTAACAATCGTAAAAAATAATTGACATCAAAGCCCTAGCTGTTCAGGCCGTTGCCTTTTTCATTCGCGACAACCCTGCATTAAAGTGATTGCTCGAATGAGAAAGGCGGGTCAAAACTTAAATCTATCCCATTTGTGTCAATTGTTAGATGTGACAAGCTGACAGTAATACACAATGAAAACAGCTCTGAAAGATGACAATATCAATCTAGGTGTATTCAAGATATCGCGCCTCATGAAGCAAGCTGGAGTTATCGCTAAAGTACCTAAAAAGCCACACTACTATCTGTCAGGTAAAGAAAACCCCACGATTCCGAATATTTTAAAACGGCAGTTTAATCCGGAGCAAGTGAACACTCACTGGGTTGGTGATATCACTTACATTCGTCATCATCAAGGATGGAGCTATCTTGCTACAGTGCTTGATCTGGGTTCACGAGAGATCGTTGGTTATGCGTTGTCACAAACACCTGATGCAAAACTGGCTCGACAAGCACTGATACAGGCGGTGAAAAATCTACAGCCGAATACGAATAAGCTGATGTTTCACTCTGATCAGGGCGTTCAATATAATGCTGACCTATTCAAACAAACCTTGTCATTACACGGCATCACTCAAAGCATGAGTCGACGAGGAAATTGTTGGGATACTGGGAGTATCATCAAGGTGACTGATAACTTTAGATTGACTCATGCTGGGATTGACGAAATGTCTTTGTGTTGACCTGTCGTCTATAGATTATTAGTCATTCTTTGTCCTCCTGACATTAGTGACTTAATAGGAGCATTG
>CAXMOZ010000003.1:0-9331 GCA_964195315.1 uncultured Acidimicrobiia bacterium
GAGAGCTGATGACAAAAGATGTCGCGGCTTACATGAGGTATTACAATCTTGAAAGGCTGCATACTAATAACGGTGATCAATCACCTATTAACTATGAAAGTTCTCTAAAGAAAGTGTCCGGCTAGAGTTGACCAGAACAGATATCTTCAAACTTAGTGATTAGCTCATATAAGCTTGATGGCAGTATTGATCGGATCGAATAAGTTGATTTTCTGATATTGGTAGTACTAGTTCGCATTATGTCTAGAGCTTATATGTCATAATAATTTCTTCATTTTTTTTTGGTATACAAAATGAAAGTTTTAGGGTGTTTAGAGATAGCTGCAATTCTAGTCTTAATTGTAGGTTGTGGTTCTTCATCGCAAAGTGGCAGTGGCGTTAGCGGTGGTACAGGCACAATGTCACTAAAATTAACTGATGCACCTATTGATGGCGCATCTTCAGTTGTTGTTCAATTCAGTGAGGTGCAGATTAGAGGTGCAGACTCTACTCAGAATCTAAACTTCACCTTTGACCCACCTAAGTCTATTGATCTGCTAACCCTTCAAGGTACTGCAACAGAAGACCTGATTGTTGATAAAGTAGTACCTGCAGGTGTCTATGATGAAATACGCTTAATCATCGATTCTGAATTGGGTACTGTAAATACCTATATCGTACTGACCGAGGGTGGTGATCAGATTGACATGACCGTACCGAGTGGCTCTCAATCAGGGTTGAAAGTTAAAGGTCCACTGATTGTAACGGCTAATGCTACTACCAGTTTTACGATAGATTTTGATGTGCGTAAGTCGATTGTGAAGTCCGGAAATGTGAATAGTACTAATGGCGTTAAATACCATCTTAAGCCTGTGCTTCGTATTGTCGATAATTCAGAAGTTGGAATAATTTCAGGTACGATAGCCGACACATTACTCACACAAGCAGCAGGTTGTTCAGATAATGATGTGCTGACAGGAAATGCTGTTTACGTCTATGAAGGTTTAGGTGTTACTGCTGATGATATCGACTTAGATGAGACTACGGTTGAACCCATAGTAACGGTATTGGTTGAATATGATTCAGTATCTAATATCTATAGTTATGAAGCAGCATTCCTTACTGCTGGTGATTATACCGTCAGCCTCACTTGTAATGCTGATAAAGAAGATATTGAAGTAAATGAAACTGATGAACTTGCTTTCAAGGGTACGCAGGATGCACCAGTCCTTGCTGGTGAAACGAAGACTGTTAATTTTCAATATTAGCTATCACAGCCTAAGCTTGAACAAGGATGTTCCAGCTTTTACTAATATTTGAAATTTATCAATTTCAGGGTGACTGAAGCGACTGTTTATACTTGTCTGGAATAATGTAGTCGATATGCTTTAACAGAACTAGACGCTGATTGATATTAGCCGAGATGGTTATTGTTAATGAACAGTTACAGACTCAATTAATATTTCACATGCTTCTGTTATTAATTGATGGCAGATTCATCACACAAAACACAACTATTTCAAGGAGGGTGTGAATAATATGAATCAAACTTGGTACGATATTGATTATGAACTGCCTGTTCTTCAAAACGGGGTAAATGTTAATACTTCTGAACTGTATCGGATTCGTGAAGACTGGCTGAATAAGTTGAAACTGATAAATTCCTTAGACGAGATAGATTAAATTTGGACTAATAGGGTTGTTAGTTTCACCAAATACTTCTTAGAACACCAGCTTAATTATCGTGGCGAAAGACTCATGTTGGTAGGCGCGTGGTGTCTACCAGAGGGCTATCAAATGCCGAGTGATGTAAGAGTAGACTTCATGTACATGCCGACGTAGCAGCGGTCGCTTGGTTAGCTTTAGTTAAGCAGAAATACCCTTCAATAACTTCAAAATTCAAAGATTACGATAGACTTTTCAAAAGGGAATTGGACTTTGCATCTGGTCGGAATCTATCTGGTCACGGATATGATGCAGATAGAAAGTTGTTAGTGGCAGTAGACTACTTAAAATTGTGTGAGGTATTTAAATTTGTGAATAACAATCCTTCCTATTCATCGAGACTTACTCGCGCTACTAACCGTGCGAAAGAGAGCATACTGCGCCGACTTGAGAAAAATGAGAGCTGGTTCAGCATTGATGTTGATAAAGCACAGCAAGCATTATTGATTTTAGAAAGTGAAGTATGAAAAGCAATCAACTATCGTCTGTTGAGTGCGGAGATTTAACGGAACTTTTTGATACCATTTTATATGGTGATATGAATCATCTAACAAATGAGAGCATGGAGAGTACTGCAGTTGAGTGCGTCTCTGAGGGTTACCAGGAACGCTAAGACGCTGACATCAAACATACAGTGCCGTTACACTAGATTCTAGTCGACGACCTTAAAATGTTGTTATAGGCTTGATTGAATATAAGTTACAGAGGATAGTTATGGTGTTATCAGAATTAGAAATCAAACGTTGTGAAAAAGCATTAGATGCTTTTCTAAAGAAGCGAAGACCGAAGTCACATATGCGAAATCAACTGGATTTTGGTTATGAAATAGATGATCAGGATGTCATCCTTTCTGAGATTCGACCCAACTTGAGAAACCCGATGAAATCAATCATCAACCACTTGCTAAAGCTAGTTACATCAAATCAAAGCAGCACTGGAAGATTTACTGGATGAGACAAACTTTGAAATGGGTGCATATGAACCTGTTCCGACAGTCAAAAGCATTGAAGATTTTAATTGCTGTTTCTTTGGGTAATCTACTGTGATACTTGCGGGCGTTGACCTTGCATGGTTTCCTGATAAAAATCCAACAGCTATAGCAACTGGTGACCTGATCAACTCAGTACTCACTGTCGTAGATATTCAGCCCGCTGTGTTTGGAATCCAGAACATACTAAGCACGTTGATCCGCACTGAAAGCCTTCAGGGTGTAGCTATTGATGCATCTCTAATCATCAACAATGAAACAGGCCAAAGACCTTGTGAGAAAAAAGTAAGCAAGGTTTATGGTTCTCGATATGCGTCATGCCATGCATCGAACAGAAAGTTATACCCTAATGCTGCCAGTGTTCACCTGTCACAAGAGTTGGAGTCTTTAGGTTACATGCACCTGAGTGCAAACAAATTCCAGATCGAATGCTATCCGCAACCAGCAATCATTGAAATCTTTGGTCTTCCCGAACGATTAAAGTACAAGAAAGGTCGAGTGTTAGAGAAAAAGTCCGGACAGAAGGTATTGGCATCATTGATACGATCACTAAGCGGCAACAATGTGCTGAAACTGGACGTTCCTGCTGAATTCGATCTGTACTTTGATGAAGATCATATTGATAGCCTCAAGGGTAAAACCCTGAAGAGTAATGAAGATGCTTTAGATGCCATCGTATGTCTGTATATAGCTGGATTGTATGCTGTAGGTGCTGAAGGAAGAGCGTATGGGGATACTGGGAGTGGTTATGTATGGATTCCTGCTAGTGTTTATCGGTTATTGAGTTGTACTAGCTGACATGAAATCTTAGAGGCAGAGTCGAATTTGTCCGAAGTGGATCGACTGTTTTAACCAATAGCAGTCTTTCGAGAAATGCAGGTATGTAGATTATCGATAGGCCGGAGTTGGCACTTTGCAGCCATTTCTATAAAGAAAAAATCTTGAGTGTTAATGAGCATGCCAATTGACACACAGGCAAAGCATTTCATTCAATAGTAAGTTAGCGTATAAGCTTTTCGATTTTCTTTTTCTCAAAATGAGAGCGCTTGATCAATTCGATGCTTTCAACTGGCGTCATGTTGAATCTTTGCATAGCGGGAATAGTCGCAATGGGCGGCAATGACGCTGCGCGGTCGGCGCTTAAGCAGCTATGATAATTAGCCACCAAGACAATATCACTGAGGTCTAACTCGTCACTTGGATTTCGAAACCAGTCTTCGCAACTTTCGGCAGCGAGCACGACATCTTCAGCAAATTTCCACCGCCTTAATAATAGGCTGGTGAACTCTTGGCGCAGCGTCAAGGTGGCATGATTAATTTCTTCGGAGTCGAGCGCGAAGTCGTCGCCGTTATGAACGAGGAAGTCTACAACTACCAAATTACCTACCGCGTGAATCATTCCGGCGAGCATGGCCCGGTCGGGGCTAAACCCCGACAGGTTTTTAGCTAGACAACGGCTGATCGCCGCGACGTTTAAACTGTGTTCGCGATAGGGTTTTAGTTTTTCCGCTAAAGCGGCTGGTTGGCTGACATATAGTTGGTTTATGATATGAGTCATAATCAAAGAATAGGCCGATTTCGTTCCCAATCGTGAAGCAACATCCAGCATGATTTGCTCAGGTGTTTTATTCGAAACATCCTGATTTTTTGTCGCACCTCTCACCAGTTTATCTGACACTGCAGGATAGGCTAATAGCACCTTGGCCAGCCGACCCGCATCAACGATCTGGTTTTGATACAGCTCGGTTATATCGTTGGCTACCGCTGGCAGGGTGGGCAACTGTGCATCGTTACACATTATATACCGATATATATCATATATAATCGAGTGGTTCTGCTCGTCATCACTATAACGCAAGCTGTGTACGCTTATATCATCCGATACGGATTCTGAAACTTGAGCGAACTCGACTAACTGCTGTTTATTGATTTTGATATAGCGCAAGTTTTCCTGTGCCTGCACGTCATAAATGCAAGGCCTCAACTGCGCGACCTGGTTCAGTTCATCACCGTCGACGAACGCCATTTGCTTGGTTCGACCATCAGCGGCAATAAGCGATATCTTCCCATTGAGTACGTATAGACTTGAGCTCTCGACCGACCCTTTTTCGATGAGCAAATCACCTTTTCTGGCTGTAAACACCTGAAGTTGATTTGCTAGTGCGATAAGTTGGTCAATGCTCAGTAATGATAAAGACTGGATGCGCTTTAACGTCGATACGTCTGGAATAACATAGTCCATTCCACCCTTCATGCCTTGTCGCGTTTGTTGATGGATGCGTTAGAATTCATGTCTTCCAACACTTTTCGAAGTCGTTGGTTTTCACGCTCCTGGCTGAATAGGCGTTCATTCATTTGTTGCATTTGATCACGCATGGCTTGCAGTGTCTGCATGAGCTGATCCTGAAATTCATTAGCTGATTCTTCCTCCTTATTAGCACTTTCGGGAAAATGCAATACACGCCCATTAACTGGGCGCAAATAAGGGTCTGGCCCCGTTTCGGTGAATTCTTTTTCTTCGACGGATGTCTCGGCTGACCCTGGAACTTCGTCAGGCAGTTTGAAACTGTTATCAACCTCTTCTATAAACGACAACGTATCACCAACTTCTTCTGGCGAGACTTCATAGTGAGTCGCCTCAGGCTGATAAACCTCTACTGTTTTATCAGCGTTTGAGTCGTCATAATCCCGGCTGTCGATTACAGCAGTTTTCTCCCCCAAATCGACAGTATTCGCCTCGCTACTTAGTTGGTCGATTAATATGGTGTCTGCAGTGTTATCAATCTCGGCATCGGCTGTGGGCCCGATTGCACCGACATTGCTATCGTCTGTATCTCGCAGTTCAAGTTCTGACTCATCATCTGCAAAACCAAAAAACTCCAAGGTATCTTCCGACATGTTTATCTGACTTGTCTGCTCGACTACATCGCTCTGTTCGATAGCATGGGTAATAATTTCACTGCCCTCGAAGGCGTCAACATCGCTGCCTTCAGATGACGGCTCGTCATCGTTAATCTGATTCGCCAAGTCATCCAGAAAGTTATCACCCTCATCAACGTTGACAATTTCTGCAGGTTTCTGGCCTTTATTAGTCGCTGATTCTGGCTCAATATCATCGACTGTATTTTTAGGTATTCCCCAATCAATGTTAGTCTCGTCGGTATCCATAGTCAGCAACTCTGTCGCTTCATAGCAAGCAAGTACTTCTTCGACCTCCAGTTCAGACTTTATTTCGACTGCCTCTATAAAGGGGATTTCAGTCACGTCGATATGTTCGTTGATATCGAGATAATCTTCAGTTTGAAGCTTGGATGTTTGCTCCGAGTCGACAATGCCTTTTGCGGTAATACCAGAAGGCCCCCCATTGCCATAAATCAATGGTGACTCGGGGCAAAGGTCGCTTAACTTCCAGCGCCAAAGCACCTGTTCACTCTCTTCAAATAAAGTAAGAACTGGTAACAAGGTTCGAAATTGGTGTTCGAATGATGTCGAATTACGATCATTATAGTAGAGTTGAAGAAGATGTAAGCCGAGTTCAACTTCGCTTGGATGTTGCTCGATAGCTTTTAACAACTGGGTTACTGCGTCCTCAGTATTGCCATAAGCAGCCAGAACATCAACTTCGACTAATAGCCCCTTAACATCTGCCAAGGCAACAACCGCTGGCTCATAAGCACATGATAAATCTTCCTTAATTTGAGTAGTATCATCGTTGATATCGGATAATATCGTCGAGCTTTCCTCCGCTTCGACAGCTGCACTTTTGGCCATAATGTCAGCGCGCACAGGATCACGCCCGACTGGTTCAGCATTGCTGCGGAACATTCGGACCAAGCCGACAAACAGCAACATAAACATAGCGCCCAGTATCATGCTGACCCAACTCGGAGCAGTCAATACCCGGTCAACGAGACCTCGAGCTGAGTTAGCGATAAATCCAACAGCATCATTAGCGCCAGCACTATCTGAAACATCGCTATCAGCCACATTGTTTGATACTGGCGTTTCGCTAGTTACAGAGACAGGCGCCTGAACTAAATCATCAGTCGAGGTGGTATCAGCCTGATCGGTACCCGTCACCAGATCGTCATTTAGAGCCAGATTTTCGATATCACCTGAATTGTTGGCAGGTTTAATGAATTCTGCGGTCTGCTGACCCTCTATTTCTTCGATTGCCAGTAGGTCATATACAACGTCATTTTGGTCGGGCGCAGCAATGGCGTCGGTCACTGGCAGCGAAATTTCAGACGCTACGGCTTGAATAGAAGTAGATGGAATTTCTGCTGCGAGACTCTGATCTGTTTCGAGAAAAGGTTGCTCTGCCTCGATAACTACTGTGTCGACCGCTACTTTCGATTTTTGGACCTGTGCTAACTGTAATCTCGCAATATGCTCGCTATAAAGCTGGTAGGCTAATTGATGTGACGTATTGAAAACATCTTGTTCGGGCGGAATGCTAAGCAATGCATTGACTCTTAATCGATGCATATTGGCACCCATGAATGCTTTGCGGTTGTTATCCCAGATACCATGCATCCACTGATACATTGTTAAAGATTTATTATCCGACCTCACAGTTCGGGCAATGCGCCATAAAGAGTTACCACTGGCGGTCGGACCGTAAGTCCGACCCTTATTATTCGAAGGCTTGCTGGCAACAGTTGCCGCCCCATCATTCTCATCAGGCAGCTTTGACAGTAAGCTTGAATCAGTTGTTGTCGAAGCGGATTCCACCGCACTAATCGGGCTCTCAGCAATTAGTGCTTGATCAGATTGAATCGGCAGCACGGAACTAGCTGCAGTGTCTAATTTGTAAAATGGTGGGTCAATCATTACATCGTAGTTTCGAGCGATCGCACCATTATCCCATTCTACCCTCAAACTGAATTCGAATAACGGCGCCATTACAGTTGTACGGGTAAAAATTACTATAGTCGTAGAATCGTTACTCGTGCCCTCAACCCGGTGAAACAACCTCGGTGTTGATGCCGATATTTTACTGTCAAGTTTTATAATTAGACTTTCTGGGTCAATGTTAACTCGGTCGATGCCATTAACAACAACACGCGCATTGAGTGGCGAAGCTAGCTTCGACTCTACCGTCAGGTCACCGAGACCAAGCGCAAGACTGCTAAGGGGAAACCAAAATACTGCAGTCGAAACTATTAAACCGATTGATCTATTAAGCATTTTCCTTACTATCCTGTCTAACTCTATCATCGCATTATAGCTCAGTAGTTTCGATTTTCCTGGCTATTTTTACCCATCTGGAGTGGGTAATAGTGGGGGAATTATGATCAGCTTACGATGCCTTCCAGGTGTCGATTAAGTAACTGATTTCGTAAGTCCAGCATTCACCCACCAATTAAACTTACCTATGTGGACTATTAAGCCCGAAATTTAATCCAGAATTTTCTACCGGTATTTTCGACGGGATGATTGGACGGAATAGTTGGTGCCATCGTCTCAAGCTCGACTTCGGTTACACTCCACCACTCAGCACGGCACAGGAAGCTTCGCTCCCTGCTTGCGCTGCATGACTCCGTTATACCTTTTTACAGCTTCACATCACGGCTTCGATTGGTTGCTAATTTTTATCAGCACTGGCCCTGACTACATGCTTTAGATTTATCCTCCCGTTTGCCAGCACTGGAAAAAATCAGCTGTATGAACAGCAGAAAAAGAAAAAGGCCACTTCCGAAGAAATGGCCTTTGTTCTGGATCGCTATGTAAACCGCTGGCAGCAATGGGTCGAACATAGGACCCGTTGGGTGCTGCTCTATGACAATCAGAGGTTGATCATGCAAACTGGCCAACGAATGGCTAATATCGTTCATACACTCACCAGAACCACACCTGACAGTAGTAATAGAATTATAGTCATGAGTTGGGATAGGGTAGGGGGATTAGAGCTAGAAGAACCAGACGTGATGATTTGAATGCTATTCTTAATGATGAACTGTACACCATTCCGTACACTCAAATGAAGACGGAAATAAAAAAGCCCTAAGTATCATATACTTAGGTCTTAGTTTTGGTGGAGACGGCGGGAATCGAACCCGCGTCCGCCAGCCCTCTGCCATTGGCTCTACATGCTTATTCAACAAGGGGTAACTAAACCGACTAAGCCATAAATGTACTAGGCATGTGTACTAACAACTAGTTGTTAATGTAAATCAAAAACACAATAACCATATCGTTTGGCTATGCTTAAATCTGAGCGAAGTTCATGCAATAAATACCAGTACAGGAGTAGGGCAGTTGCATGCTTGAAGCTAGAGTACGAACCAAGAGAGTGATCGGTGTATTGATGTGTGTTTACATTGGATTACTGATACTGCTTGATGTTGATACCAAGCCAATACAAGGCCTTGCAGAGCACAGCATAGGCAAAGCCTAGTGCTGATGGAGTTAAGGTGCTGTAGCAGCTTACAGGCAGTCCTAGCAACCGTCAGTGCTATGCCGCTACTCAAGCACTGAAGCTGATGCCACTAGTATCCTTTCGGCCCAGAAATATTAGATTTCTAAAATGAGAGTACATCGACTTTGATAACAATATCATCAATATACCTGCTAGTGAAATCAAGACCAGAAAACCATTAACAGTACACTTAGCCCTTCAAGCTGTAACAGTCTTGG
>CAXMOZ010000004.1:0-36199 GCA_964195315.1 uncultured Acidimicrobiia bacterium
AGGTCGAAAAAACCTTCAAAGCTGCAATGCCGCTGATGGAATACATCGGTTACGCGCAGGATATCGAGGTTTGAAGCTGAGAATTCATACCTGCATGGTAGCAGCACACTAAAAAATAGGGACGTATCGCTGCATCCGGCCTACGTAGTTACATGAAGACCACCAGGCGTATTTGGCTTATCACTAAGTTTATAAAAAATGACGGTGTGTCGTACGCTTTGACATTTCCATTTTTCTCGACCTAGGGGCGTTTCCAGTTTCGAAACAGGAGTAGGTCATTAACATATTTTGAAATTCCATCAATGGGAAATCAGCTGTCTCCGATTTCGTCCCCTGCCCCATTATTGATTACTAACTACTTGACGTGAGTAGCATGAATGATATTCTATTCGCGAATCGCGAATAAAGAACAACTAAATGAACTTAAAACCACAAGACATATTATTTCTGTTGAAGCTGATTGCTCGCGACAAAAAGAGCTGGTCTTTCAATCAGTTGGCTGTTGAACTTGGCATGAGTCCTGCCGAGGTTCATGCCGCCGCAAAGCGAACCGTCGTAGCTCGATTGGCCGTCCGGAATGAACAAAAAATTCGGCCTAATATTAGAACTCTGGAAGAGTTCTTGTTACATGGAATCCAGTATGTCTTTATCCCAGATCGTGGTGGCATAAGCCGTGGAATGCCAACTGCTTATGCGTCGAAAACTATGAGTGAAAATTTTGTCGCTGACCAGGAACTGCCACCGGTATGGCCAGATCCGCAAGGGGAAGTTAGAGGTGAGTCGTTTTCACCTTTATATAAGTCTGTGCCAGTCGCCGCGAAGAATGACCCTAACCTTTATGCATTGTTAGCTCTGGTGGATGCGATTCGCGGTGGGCGCGTGAGGGAGCGGGATATCGCTCAAAAGGAATTGAAAAGGAGGTTAAAAGAATATGATCAGATCTCAGAACCCTAATTTGGAAATCTTGTTGTTTGCTGTAGAGCAACTCGGTGAGCTAGTAGATGAGATGGTTTTTTTGGGCGGGTGTGCAACAGGCATATTAATTACCGACCCTGCCGCCTCACCGATTCGTGTCACGAAGGACGTGGATGCCATTGTGCAGGTGGTTTCCCACGCGGATTATTACAAGTCTCGGAGAGATTGCGTGCTCATGGTTTTAAGGAAGATGTTAGCGAAGGAGCGCCTATTTGCCGATGGAAAGCGGAGAATGTGCTGCTCGATGTTATGCCTACGGATACGCGAATATTAGGCTTTGGGAATAAGTGGTATATCCCTGCCATGGAAAATGCAGAGGTTTTTGATCTATCGCCCTCTCGGCAAATTCGCATTGTATCAGCGCCTTATTTTCTGATAACAAAGCTTGAAGCTTTTGAGGGTCGAGGCGGTGGAGACTACCAAACGAGCCACGACATGGAAGATATTATCGCCGTTTTGGATGGTAGGCCGGAAATAGTTGCAGAGATTAATCAATTAGACTCAGACCTTTCCAGGGAGCTATCAAAACGTTTCAAAATCTTGTTAGCAAAGAGCCGATTCATTGACGCTGTATCAGGCCACATGCCACCGGATGACGCAAGTCAGGCACGTGTCTCGATAGTTATCAATATGCTTAAAGAAATAGCTGATAAACAATAAAGATTTTGGAAATAGGTGAGCAATAGTAATGTAGGTCTAATAAGCAGGATGCGGTGCGCTTTTCCGGCCTACGTTACTCGCAACTGTTTTTGGAAGAACTGCAAAACGCTATCATCTGTTCCAGTGTCAGCAACGCCCCGGGTCCGTCCGATTCACTATCAAGCCACGCCATCAGGTTCGATTTCTCGCGCTTCATAATGGGTGTCCAGGATGGTGGAGGCGCTGCCCAATCTCCCGATGGTAGCCTCATATGAGACCTGTCGGAGCTAAAGTTCTCGATGTACTCATCTGCATCTATTGTTCTGAATAGAACATTATTACCCTGAAAGCTTTCATCGGGGCCATAAAAAGTCTTGCGAAAATAGGTAGACGCATTCACTGGAAATTCCAGTGTGGTATCGAGGTCCCAGACCTGCCAGATGTCGTCCCATACCAGTAGTATGACGTGATAGTCCCAGTGCACGGGCAGTGCGTCGTGTTCACCGCAAGTTTGATACCAAAGCTTGCGATGGCTACCGGGTCCTGTAACCAGAACCACCTTTGCATTGAGTCCATCAAACTGGGCTTCACTGGCCAGGTGCCAGATATTCTCTTCGCAGTAAGCGGCTGTGTATTTGAATATTGAATCCATTTTTTAGCTGTTTTTCCTCTGCAAATTTATCATCATCTCAAAGGGCTGCAGCATCGCTTCGAACCCACCCTCACCCTCACTCTTGGGTTCCATTGCATTCAATGCTTTAACGATGCTTTCCAGCGTTGATAGGCCATTGGCGACGGTGGTTTTTCGGATTTGATAGTTAGAACTTAAATTGCCCTTTAGATGGTGTCGGGGGAGTTTCTGTAGGGCTGGGTGGAGGTGTAGCATTTTCTTTGATTTATTCCAGGTAGCATCAATCACTATCAGTTGTTGAATGTTGCTGTGGACTGCAGATTCTTTTTTTCCTGGCTCTATTTCTGGGGTGTTGGGTAGCCAGGGCAGAGATGGGTAGAGTAGTGCGGATGGGGTATTAAGTATGCTGGCCAGTTGGATGGTTGATAATGTTTCGGCCACGATGAGCTCGCTATTACTGAGGCACAAGTGCGCCATGCGGCCGGTGTTAAAGGGGTGCTTCTGTTCTAGTGGGTGCTGTATGATCAGCACCCTGGTTGTATTGGCCACTTTCACCAGTGCGCTACAGTAACAAACCCGCAGTGGGCGCTGGCAGTTTGGGCAGGTTTTTCTGGGCATTGCTTCTGGTGTGGTTTTATCAGTAACGTTGCAACAGAGTATGACAGTAATTTAGCCTTGCGCCCTACCTTACGCCTCCCCTTGCGCGCAAATCATCATAATATTCGGCTTTGTTACGGCTCATAAAAGCACAGGGTTATGGCATCCGTATCGCTTTGCTGTGCGTATAATTCAGTGATGAACATCATAACAGAAGAAGTCCCTCTGCTAACGGAGTTCCTGCACAATCACCCAAGGGTCTTGGTATTAACTGGCGCGGGTATCAGTCAGGCTTCCGGCATACCCACCTATCGTGACAACACCGGCAAATGGTTGTCGCGTAAGCCTATTCAAGAGCATAACTTTTTAACGGATGCACATACTCGCCAGCGTTACTGGGTACGATCCTACTACGGTTGGCCTTTAATGCGCGATGCCAAACCGAATTCAGCACACCTGACACTGGCGGAGATGGAACGCCGAGGCCAGGTTGAACTGCTCATTACACAAAATGTGGACAGGCTGCACCAACAGGCCGGTAGCGAAAATGTGGTGGATTTGCACGGGCGACTTGATCAGGTGCGCTGCCTGGGTTGCGGTACCACTTTGACTCGCTGCCACATACAAAACAGATTGCGCGAAGAGAACAATCTTCCGGATCAGATTTCGCAAAGCCCGCGTCCCGATGGCGATATGGAAGTGCCCGAATCACTGGTTACCACACTCTCTCTTCCAACGTGCAAAAGCTGTGATGGCAGCCTAATGCCGAATGTTGTTTTTTTTGGTGGGAATGTGCCAGCTAAAACCGTGCAGCGTTGCATGAGCGCGTTGGAAAATGCTGATGCCCTGCTGGTGCTAGGCAGTTCGTTATCAGTTTTATCTGGGTTTCGATTTTGCCGGCAGGCACACAAACTTGGCAAGCCAATCGCTATTGTAAACCCTGGCGCAACACGGGCAGATGATTTGGCCCAATTACGACTTTATTCCGACGCCGGTCCGTTGCTGGAAAAGGTTATCAGTTAAGTAACAGCGATGCTGACATCTCTATTGGTAACATTATCACCGTAGGCCTGATAAGCCTAAGCGCCATCAGGGGTGACCATATTGCCAATACCACCCAACAGCTGATAAAAATATAATCGTAATATTACGACTGGATCGCTAAGTTTGATGTGGGTCGGTTCTATCCAAAAATAAAGGTTAAGCAGCAGGGCTTATTTCCCTTTTAATTCCTAGGAGTCTGTCGGACTTAGGTAATCGTAGCGAGGGAAAGTCATTTTGAGTTAATTTTTTTGATCGAATGAGGCGAATAGCTGTTCTATTCAACGAATTGGATCGAGAAATTTGGCCGAAATGGCTTTTCCGCAGTAGATTTATCCTAAGCCCGACAGGCTCCTAGGTGCCCCCTGTTTCCCCAGCTTAGCTGGGGCTGCGCAATAAAATCGCCGGCCGTAACCGCAGCCGCCGTAATATATAACTAGCCCCAATACCCAACGCCAGACTGCTGACGCTAATAGCAACCAGTGCACCTAACCAGACCAGGTCTCCCGATGGCAGTTTCAGGCGCAGCTCCAATAAGGGCAAA
The DNA here is from genome assembly GCA_964195315.1 of uncultured Acidimicrobiia bacterium. Classification (GTDB taxonomy): domain Bacteria; phylum Pseudomonadota; class Gammaproteobacteria. The sequence continues at coordinate 4,428 of CAXMOZ010000004.1, forward strand.
GCGATGGCGGACCCGAGCAATACTGCAAATACAGAGGCGATCAGTGCCAGTAGCAGGTATTCCAATTGCAGACTGCGTTTGATTGACGACAGCCTGACACCGAGGCTATGCAAAATAGTCGCATCGTAGATCTGCCGGCTGCGACCCGCGGCCATTACGCTGATCAGCACTAATAGACTCGCTAACAGGCTCACTGCTGCTACAACGGCCAGCCCAGCGCCAGCCTTGCCGAGAATTTCTCGGGCGACCTTCAGCACTGAAGCGGTGCGCACGCTAATTACATTAGGTGCAATTTCTGCGATACGATTTTGTGCAATGATCGCATTACTGTCATCGATGTAGACCGCACCGACATGCCGATGGATAAGAGCATCGAGTGCGCCATCGGAGAGGATACCCTCAAACCAAAAACGAGTTTGTACACCCTTCTGACTGTAGATTGCGGCAACCTCTGCATCGAGGGTGCGTCCCTCGACTGCAAATGTCACCACGTCGGAGACCTGTAAACCAAGCTTGTCGGCTTCACGGTCTTCAAACGCCAGTTTTGGCAGCCCTTGAATTGATTCAGACCACCAAGCGCCCTCCACGACGGTGATGTCGTCGATGTTATTGCCCAAGTAACTAAGCTTGTATCGACCCTGTGAGCTATCGCGGCGCTGTGCTTCCTGCAGGCCATTAATTTCGCCTAGGTCGCTGCCGTTTAACGCTGTAATTCGGGCGCGCACGAGTGGCGCGATCTCGATTCGGTTGGTGCCAGGAAGCTGCGCGATGGCGTTGACTACGGGGTCTAACTGATCGTTAAGCACATCATAGAGCACAATCCCTGGCGTCTCGTTGGGAATAGTCTGATTCACCGAGCGCATCAGGGCTGACACAACCAAAGTACAGGCCACTAGCAGGGTCAGGGCCGAGCCAAGTGACAGTAACGATGTGCGCAATGAGCTGCCGGGCCGATATAGGTTCGCTAACGCTAATTTTAACTCGAACCGGTTTTTGAGTAACGGGTGATTATCCAGTGACCGCGCTGCATGACGGATACCGCGCACGATAAAATCTAAAATCAGCAGCATCGCGCCGATAACGAGTACAAAACCTATGCCAAACAGGGTGTCGGGTAGCACCTGCAGCACTAGTAATATGATCATGCTGGCACAAACAATGGTCGCCAACCACCAGCGACGAGGCATTCGCCCACTCCCCAGACCCTGACCCCGGAACAACGATGCAGGGTCTGTTGCCAGGGCTCGTCCGAGGGCTGGCAAAGCGAAGGTGTAAGCGGTTAACAGGCCAAAGCAGATGGCAGTCAAGCCAGGCAGTATCAGACCGCTAAAGCTGGTGGTCAGTGGCACCTGTGACGCAACAACTTTGCCACCTATGATGGCTAGTCCGCTACCGATGAATGCGCCCAGCAGGCTGGCGCCACCGCCAAGTATGGCTACCTGAGACAGATAAACTATGGCCAGACGCCGGTTGCGCAGGCCAAGCGCACGCAGTGTAGCGATGGTTTTCAGTTTGCCCTGCAAGTAGGCCTGGATGCTGTTAAACACGCCCAGTCCACCAATAAACAGCGTGCTGAAGCCTATGATTAAAAGCCCCGATGCAATTTGCCCGAGGCGTTCCGCCAGCCGCTGACTGCGATCGGCGAAAGTTCTGACTTGCCAGGTTTCGTTTGGAAACGCGGCATAGAACTGCGTGCGCCAGGTTTCGGCGGGCATGTTGCTGCGGACTTGATACTCGTATTCGATGCGACTGCCGGGTTGTACTAGCCCGGAAGCCTGCAGCGCGTCTATACTGAGCAGTACCGGTGTCCCACGCCAATTGGCATTGAGATTACGGTCGGGTTGGTTGAGCACGAGCGCACGGACTTTCATCTCGAGTAATCCGATATAAACGCTATCGTCGATACCAATTTCGAGCCGTTCGGCCAGCACTGGGTCGATCGCAACGCCCCAATGATTGTCAGCAAATGCAGTGATATCAACCAGCGGTTTCGATGGCTTCAACACCAGTTCACCGTAAAGCGGATAGAGTGAATCCATGGTCTGCAATTCAACGCGCAAAAATTGATCGCCGGCTGTGCCCAGCATGGTGTCGACCTCAGTCACCAGTGAGACCTCTCCGTTAGCCTTTATCCAGCTTAACGCAGGGTCCGGCAAGGGTTGTTCAGTTTCCACTTCGAGATCGCCACCCAGCAGTACGCGAGTATCTGTGAGCAGGCTGACATTGATCAGGCGGTACAGACCACCAGTGGCTGATACCAGAGTTACCCCAAGCACCAGGCAGGCGCAAAACACCCACAATGAGCGACCGCTGGCGCGCAGGTCGCGAAACGCGAGCTTAAGCAGAAAGCGCATCGGGCTTACCTTCGACATGCGGGTCCTCGACCAGTTGACCCTGGTGAATATGTACGACACGCTGGCAGCGCCGCGCTACCTCGTCATCGTGAGTGACCAGCACTAGTGTGGAACCAACGTCTGCGTTCAGTTCAAACAACAGGTTGATGATTTTTGCACCGGTAGCAGTGTCCAGATTTCCAGTCGGCTCATCGGCTAGTACCAGTTTGGGTTTATGCACCAGTGCCCTGGCTATCGCTACGCGTTGCTGCTCGCCTCCCGATAGCTGCGTCGGATAATGGTTTTGACGCTGAATCAACCCCACTTTGTCGAGCATTTCTCTGGCATGTTCACGCGCATTAGGCTTACCGGCAATCTCCAGTGGTAGAGCAACATTGGCTAACGCTGTCAGGCTTTGTACTAAATGAAACGATTGAAATATTATGCCCAGGCTATCACGACGGAGATCGGCTAAGGCATCAGCATCGAGCGGGTTAAGCTTTTTGCCGTCCAGCTTTATTTCACCAGACTGTGGCTGTTCTAGACCGGCAAGCAGTATCAGCAAAGTAGTTTTTCCCGATCCAGACGGACCGACTATGGCCACTGTTTCGCCATCCGCAACGCTAAGATTAATGCCGTCTAGCACCTTTAACTGGGTTTGCTCGAGGCTATAGCCCATGCCAAGGTTGTGTAGTTCTATCATTCGTTATCCTACTACTAAAAATTTCAAGGGACATACTCTGTTTGAGCCAGATTGTGTCTCAGTTTTTTTCTTTGTTGCCTGCTTCCCTCATTTAAGATTCTAGCCCCTAATAATTATGCCTCGATAACCTCGTTGCCATCCCGGTACTTACGGGCGAACCGCTCAAATGGATTACTCTCGGTCACTGCTCCTGACTCGAATCTACCATCAGGGTACTCGATCGTTGTAACCACATATGTATGAATCCTAATATGACAAGTGAGGTTTCTGGATGGGATTATCTAGCCTTCTGAGCTGAGATGACCTAGAATTTTTACAATGCCTAAATACTTATCCAAATCTAAATACAGAGCGGGACTTACCTGCTCACGTAAGCTGTGGCTGCTGCTCTGGCGACCCGAATTGCAGGTGCAACCCAGTGGCATGACTCCGCTTATTATGGAACAGGGCTCGTTATTCGGTGAGCTGGCGCAACAGTTGTTCGACGATGAGGTTTTGATTGATATAGATATCGACATCCGAAATTTAGCGAAGGCAGAGGCAGATACGCTAGCGGCTATTGAAGCCGGTGCAGGCACAATACTGCAGGCGACCTTTCGGTCAGATCAGTACCGCGTGGTATCAGACGTGGTACAGCGGCTGGCCGATGGTAGCTGGCATTTGATCGAGGTAAAGTCTGCAACAAAAGTAAAACGCGCACATATTCCCGACCTGGCTTTCCAACGCTATGTGATGGAGCTGAGTGGTTATCGGGTATCACGATGTAGTGTATTGCATGCCAATACTGCGGGGCATTCGCCGGATATTCCCAGCCTGTTCAATGAAGTCGATGTGACCGAGAAAGTGACGGCTTACCTGCCTTCTGTGGCGTCGAACCTGGTACCCATGTCGGCATTGCTAGCGGAAGGTACTGCGATACCCGAGATGCAATTTAAGAAAGCCTGCGTGGGCTGTGATTTTCAAGCGCATTGCTGGGCCAACATAGATCGGCCGACTATTTATAACGCAATTGATGTTCGAAAAATCCCGGCGTTGGAGGCGCAGGGTATTTTTTATATCGATGATATTCCTGCCGACGCCGACTTGCCCGCAGCGCAGCGCACACTGGTTGAACGCATGCAGCAGCATCGAATTGATATCAATCCTGGCCCTATAAAAAAGATGCTGAGCGATTTAAGTTACCCACTGTACTTTCTCGACTTTGAATCGGTGGCTACCGCGGTACCCTTACTCGATGATTCTTCGCCCTGGCACAAATATGCCTTTCAGTACAGCCTGCATATTCAAACTGAAAATGGCGAGGTCAACCATATCGAGTTTTTGCACGAGCAGCGTACTGATCCCGGTGAAGACCTAGCTAACAGTCTGCTGGCACATATTGCGTCTACCGGGTCGGTGATTGTCTACAACAAAACCATGGAACGAGGCGTATTGAAAGCCCTTGCAAGGCAGTTTTCTGAGATGGGCGATGGCTTGAGGCAGATCTCAAGTCGAATTTGGGATCTGGAACAGGTGTTCAAAAAGCATTACCGCCACTGGCAGTGGGGCACTAAATCGAGTATCAAGAATGTACTGCCCACATTGGTTCCGGAACTGTCGTACAAAGACCTGGAGGTGCAGGAAGGCGGTATGGCATCGCTGGAATGGTTACGCATGATTGAGACCGATGATGCAAAGCAGAAAGCGGCGAAAGCGAATGCGCTGAAACGCTATTGTGAGCTCGATACCCTGGCGATGGTGCGATTGCTGGAAGTGGTCAGGCGCGAGCTAGAAAACTAGGCAGACTAAATTCAATGTTTCAATTTATCAAAAACTATCTAGATAACCGCATCATTAAACGATCGACCATTACCTTGACGGATTGGGCAGAGGTGTTTGAATCATTGCCGCTACTACGGGGTTTGTCGTCAGACGAAATGCAGCGTTTGCAGGAATTGGTTATTTTGTTTTGCCATCACAAGGTCTTCGAAGGTGCACATGGGCTGGTGATAACTCAAACCATGAAATTGATCATTGCAGTGCAGGCCTGCTTGCCAATTTTAAAGCTGAGTCTGGACTGCTATGACGGCTGGGTGTCGGTGATAATTTATCCCAGCGGGTTTGCACCTAAGCGTGTAGTGCGTGATGAATATGGTGTGGAGCATACTGTGCAATCCAGTTTAGCCGGTGAAGCCTGGCAGCACGGGCCTGTGGTGCTGGCCTGGGATGAAACCGAGCATGCCGGCATTATTGATGGGCACAACCTGGTTATTCATGAATTTGCACATAAACTCGATATGCAAAATGGTGAAGCCAATGGTTTCCCACCCTTACATCCAGGTATGAATGGTGTTGTCTGGACACAGGCTTTCAGTGCCTGTTTTGAAAACTTCCAACATCAATGCAGCCAGGGAAGAAACATCGGTATCGATTGTTATGGGGCGAGTTCGCCAGCAGAGTTTTTTGCGGTGTTAAGTGAGGTGTTCTTTGAAAGACCAGAGATCATTCATCGAGCCTATGCAGATGTGCACGAGCAGCTGAAGCAGTATTATCGCCAGGATCCAATGTCGCGAATCCGTCGGTAATAACGTAGACCTGATAAGCTCACCGCATCCTGCTCTCGCCCCTTACCTACACCCCTGTAGGCAAAGCCTAGGCGCTATCAGGCGCGATAAACCACAGGTACCATCAGGCATGATATATTTGCCGCAAGGCGCTTCGCTTTTCCGGCCTACGCAGCTTCCCCTCACACCTCGGATTGAGACATGTCTAAACCAATCATCGTAACGGCCGCCATCATGGTGAAGGCCAACAAGGTTTTCGCCGCTCGACGCAACTCAGGTTCTCATATGGCGGGTTTCTGGGAATTTCCGGGCGGTAAAATCGAAGCCGATGAAACGCCCGAGCAATGTCTAGAGCGAGAGCTGTTTGAAGAGTTTGGTATCGCCACAAAAGTAGGCAATTATTTCGGTGACAGCGTTTATGACTACGGCACTAAAACCATTCATTTACTGGCTTATCTGGTAACACATATTTCTGGTGACTTTCAGTTAATGGCACATGATAAATTACGCTGGCTTTCACTTGATGAGCTCGACCAGGTCAAATGGGCACCGGCAGATATACCGCTGGTAGAGCTTTGTCGAACTAGCCTATTTACCGATTGATACTAAAGGCTCCGACATCTAACTTTGATGTCGGAGGTATTTATTTTTTAGCTTATTGGTTATTTCGCCATTGAAACTAGCGCTTCAACATATTCATAGCCAAGATCTTCGGCTACTTCTCTATAAGTAACGTCGCCACGATGGACATTCAATCCATTACGTAAATGTGGGTCATCGGCAAGCGCTTGTTTATAGCCTTTGTCAGCCAAAGCGAGTGCACCTGCCAGTGTCGCATTGTTTAATGCGAAGGTTGATGTGCGCGGCACGCCGCCGGGCATATTGGCAACACAGTAATGCACGACGTCATCGACCACATAAGTAGGGTCGCTATGCGTGGTAGCATGTGATGTTTCGAAACAGCCGCCCTGGTCAATCGCGACATCGACCATGACCGCGCCTGGCTTCATCGCTTTGACGTGCTCTGCGGTGACCAGCTTTGGCGCAGAAGCACCGGGGATTAATACACCACCGATGACAACATCGGCTTCGAGCACGTGTCGTTCAATTGCATCACGCGTTGAGTAGACTGTATTCACTGATCGGCCAAAATCCGACCACAGCCGTCCCAGCGTTTCGTTGGATCGATCGAGCACCCAAACGTCCGCACCCATGCCAACAGCGATATGAGTCGCGTGGGTACCCACCACACCACCACCGATAACGACTACCTTGGCTGGATCGACACCGGGCACACCACCCATCAACATGCCAATACCGCCGTGGGTCTTTTCGAGGCTATGGGCTGCTGCTTGAATAGACATACGACCCGCCACTTCGGACATGGGGCGCAACAATGGTAATCCCCCAAAAGGCGAGGTAACAGTTTCGTAGGCGATACAAACGGCACCAGAATTGACTAGATCGCGAGTTTGCTCTGGATCTGGCGCGAGATGCAAGTAGGTATATAGAATTTGACCTTCACGTAACATTGCGCGCTCGACAGCCTGAGGTTCTTTCACTTTGACAATCATGTCGGCACGGGCAAATACTTCGGCTGCGGTATCGACGATATAGGCACCGGCACGCCTGTACTCATCATCGGGTGCGCTGATGCCAGCACCAGCATTAGTCTCGACTATAACCTCGTGACCATGGGCAACCACTTCTCGAACTGATTCGGGCGCAAGACCGACTCTGTATTCGTTGTCTTTTATCTCTTTTGGTACACCTATTAACATGTCAAACCCCTATTAATGTTTAGTGACTAGCCTACAAATCTTAGTGCTAGTATGAATCGTCAAATAGAACCAGTCTTGTCGTTCTAATAGACCAGAGGGATTACCGGAACGCGCTTCGCTTTTTCGGCCTACTCTGTTACGCCGGGATCGATCAAAGAAGAGGTGACCATCAAGCCATATTGCGCATTGCCTGGCGCATCAAAAGGCGTTTGATACTGCTATTCGATTGAATCACTTGCATGCCAAAATCTCGAATCTTATTTTGTACAGGATGATCTAACCCATAGACTAATTTCAGACCACTGAATAAATGTGTGGCTACGGCTGTTTCGCTTTTACGTTGACGCTCGAACTGGCGTAGTTTCTTCTTGTTCCAGGGACAATCGAGATCGCCTAACAGCTGCATCAATAATGCAATATCACTAAAACCCAGATTAACGCCCTGTCCAGCCAGCGGGTGCACACCGTGTGCGGCATCGCCGATGAGTAATACTCGATGGCTCAACCATTGCTTGCAACTATGCCAACCCAACGGGAAACTCTGACGTTTGCCAATACTGGTTACTTTACCCATCCGACCGTCGAATGCCTCACCGAGTTCTGCACAAAAGGCATCATCGTCTAGTGACATCATTATTTTCCCCATTTCGGTATCACAAGACCAGACTATCGAGCTATCACCATTGGCGAGTGGCAAGAATGCTAATGGCCCAGTGCTGAGGAATTTCTGCCAGGCCGTTAACTGATGCGGAAATTCAGTTGTCACGTTGGCTACGATGGCGATTTGATCATAACTACCACTCATCACTTCGATGTCGGTTAAGGCGCGTGTGTTCGATCCTCGCCCATCGGCGGCAATTAGCAGGTCTGCCGATAACTTCACCTCCGATTCAAGACTGACCGAAACAGTGCTATCGGAATTTTCAGTCAGTGTTGTAATTTTGTCTGATAAGAACCAGTCGATTGATGGCTGCGCCTGACAGGCATTGTGCAGTGCTACCAAAATTTGATTGTTTTCGACAATAGCGCCGAGACTCTGGCTGGCTAGCTGAGCGCAATCAAAATCGACTGCAGCGTTACCGTTGTCATGCCAAACAAACATTTTTTCGTAATCACAGACCCGATTTTGATCGATAGCAGACCAGACGCCAAGATCACTTAAAAATTTTTGTGAGGCCGGGCTAATTGCAGACAAGCGCGAGTCATAAATGGCATCGGCACCCGTGTCGGCAGGATTTGCTTTTTTGATTGCTGGCGACGGCTCAACCAGTGCAACACGAAACCCTTTTCGCGCAAACGATAAAGCCACACAAGCGCCCACCATGCCAGCACCTGCGACTATTACTTCATAATTATTTGCTTGTTTTTTTTGCTTCATGTCATCTTGTTTCATCTCAAATGGCCTCTCATCATCGCATTACCACCTGTCGCTAAACCCATGCCTGACAGCGCCACTTCGGATTTCAACGCAGGCATGATATCAAGCAAGCCTAAAGCGGCTGAACGAAAGTGATTGAGCAACGGCAAGTCATTCGAGAACAGGCTGACTAGGCCATCGCCTAACCGTATCACCTGCGTTTGTTCGGATTGCCTTAACTGCTCATAGGCTGCCAGCAATTGCGATAATGTTCCTGGGTTAGCTACCTGGTTAATAATCGACCGACCTTCCAGCAAACCTTGCAAACTTGCAATATCACGCAGGCCGAGGTTAAAGCCCTGCCCTGCTACGGGATGTAATGCATTGGCGGCATTGCCAATCAAAACGCAGCGGTTTTGAGTTAACGATTTTGCTTCGGTCCGCTGTAACGGGAAACTAAAACGTTTACCCACTTGCTCGATAAACCCCAGCCGAAAACCAAAGCACTGCTGCAATGACTGCATAAACGCCTCATCATCCAGTGCCATCAACTCGAGTGCATCATCAGGCTTGCAAGTCCAGACGCAGGCATATCGATTTTGGCCAAGCGGCAGCATCGCGAGCGGACCTGATTCGGTAAATCGCTCATAAGCTGCGGCCGCTATTGGCTTGTCGAAAATAACATTGGTGATGATCGCAGACTGCTCATAATCGATGGTTTCGTGCTTGATGCCGAGGCTATCTCTGGCCTTCGACTGCGCACCATCAGCTATCACTATTAGATCTGTCTGCAAGCTTTTAATGCCGTCAGGACTTCGGTAACTAAGCTGACTATTGTGCTCGACTTCGATGGACTCAACCGTCGCGCGAGTAACGAGGTTAATTGATTTTGACTGGTTAATTTTTTCAAGTAGGCAATTGCCCAGCAATTGGCTTTCAATGACATAACCCATTGCTTCCAACTCATAATCGGATGCTTTTAAACGACTGACACCCCAATGCCCTTTCGACGAGATATGAATCGTTCGGATTGGAGAGGCTAAATGCTTAACTTCGTTCCAGATATCCAGCGCTTTAAAGATTTGCACACTGGCATAAGACAATGCGATTGAACGAGCATTAAGACCGACTGGGTCTTTCTCGCTTTGCAACAATGAGCCCGATTCGATAACCGATACTTTTCGACCAGAGTGTTGCAATGCCAATGCGGCACATAAACCGATCAGACCACCGCCAACAATGGCAATACTCTCTTGTCTTTGCGAAGTACCCATTGTCGGTGTGCCCATTGTCGGTGTGCCCATTATTTAGGCCGGTTTACTTTCAGCTCGCCATTAAGGCTTCTATGTCGTCGGCTTTTCTTGGCAACGCTTCGGTTAACACTTCGTAGCCGTTTTTGGTGACTAACACGTCATCCTCGATGCGAATACCGATATCCCACCATTTGCGATGGACTGATTTGCTGTGCGCCGGAATATAGATACCGGGCTCAACGGTTAATACCATACCTGGTTCTAACAGGCGCCATTGATCACCCACTTTGTAATCACCGACATCGTGTACGTCTAACCCCAGCCAGTGACCGGTGCGATGCATGTAAAAACGTCGATAGGCTTGCTCTTTGACCAATTTCGCCAGCGTCCCCTTGAGTAACTTCATTTCGATCAGGCCTTTGGTAATGATACGCACGGCCGCATGGTGTGGATCATTCCAATGATTGCCCGGTTTCACTTTTTTAATTGCTGCCGTTTGCGCCGCCAAAACAATCTCATAAACCTCTCGCTGAGCGGCGCTATATTTTCCGTTGACGGGGAAGGTACGTGAAATGTCCGACGCATAACCCTCCACTTCACAGCCTGCATCGATGAGCAACAAATCGCCATCATTGAGCACGTCGGTATTTTCGGTGTAATGCAGAATACAACCGTTAGCACCGCCACCGACAATGGCCGGGTAGGCATGCTGGGTATTGTTTCGTTTGAATTCATGATCAAATTCGGCCGCCACCTGATATTCATATTGACCTGGCTCGCATATCCGCATCGCTCTTTTATGAGCAACGACATTGATAGCCGCCGCCTGACGCATTAACTTGAGCTCGGTCTTGCTCTTAAATAAGCGCATGTCGTGCAAAATAAAGTCCAGCGCTAAAAATTCAGATGGCACCTGCATGCCACTACGTGACTGAGCTTTGATATGACTCACCCAACCGATCAATCTTTGGTCAAACTCAGGAGACAGACCCATCACATTGTAAATACTCTCTCGACCTTCGAGCAGCCCCGGCAAAATATCGTCGATGTCATCGATGGGGAAAGAATCATCGGCACCGTAAGTTTCGAGAGCCCCTTCCTGTCCTGCTCGTCTGCCATGCCAGGTTTCCTGCTCGGGGTCTTTTTCTCGACAGAATAAAATATACTCACCATGCTTTCGACCTGGGGCCAAAACAACCAAGGCATTGGGTTCGTTGAATCCGGTTAGATATAAAAAATCACTATCTTGTCGGAATGGAAAGTCAACATCACGGTTACGGGCTACCTCGGATGATGACGGTAAGATAGCGATGCTATTTTTACCCATCATCTTCATCAACTGAGCACGACGGCGTTTAAATTCTGATAGATTCATACTATTTTTACTGCAATTTTGGTGCGGGCATGACACGGTTTATGGCATCGTTTAAAAACAAAACAGCCATCCGTACATGCTCGACAATTTCAACTAACTGGTCTTCAGTTTCGGGACTTTCAATTTCGTCGTGATCGAGTTTACTGATTTCGAGTAAATCGGACAAACACTCTTTCGATAGCTCATCCAGTTCTTTTGAATTATTCTTTGCAGTCACACTTAATCCGTACAAAAAACCAGCACACCAGGTCGACACCCCTAACAACTGAACACCAAAATCATCCGAATCATCGGGCAACAATAATTCGAAAGATAAATCTTCGGTGTTTATTTGTTCGCGGCTAGTTTCGAATAGCTGTTTTAGCACCTGTAAATGTTCGACTGCTAGCACATCAGTGCTATCTGGCAGGTCATCAAGCGTATGCTGCAACCATACTGCCATACCGCAATTATCCAGTAATAGCCCACAAAGGGTCCCGTGAGACTCCGATGCATCGACAGTAGCACCCAGTTTTTCCAATGCATTTTGCACTGAATCGAATTCCGGCATTGTAGAAAACCTATAGATTTGTATAATTTTAAAAACTACTTAAAAAAGTAGTTGGAATTTACAGTCACAGCTTGGATTGCTTTTGTTATAGGTTAGATTAAGGCGAAAATGTGAGTTTACAAGTGTAAATAATCATTTTTAACACTGATACAACCTATCCCTACCGTAAACTGAGCCGTTACTTATTTATGTATTCTATCACTCACATAGCCTGCAAAAATACACATCGGTTGACTGATTGTATTTTAAGCACGATGATTCGCTTATGGATTCAGATAACACGCTTTTTACCGAAAATGATCTACGCCAGCTGGAACGGCGTATCGACCAGTTAATCGACACCGTTGGGTCATTGAAAAATGAAAATTCCAGCCTGCGTCAACAACAGGAAAAACTGGTAGCCGAGCGCTCCCAATTACTTGATAAAACTGAAACTGCCAGAACCCGGGTTGAAGCAATGATTTCAAGATTACGCTCACTTGAGCTAAAGTCATGAGTAATCCACAACCGATTAGCATCACTATTCTCGACAAAGAATATAAGGTCGCTTGCCCTGTCGGCGAACAGGCCGCGTTGCTGGCATCGGCGAAATATCTTGATGAAAAAATGCGCGAAGTTCGTGAAAACGGTAGCATCCTCGGGTCTGAGCGTATTGCGGTCATTACCGCATTAAATATTGCCAACGATTACCTTAGCACCAGCGATGCAGTGAAGGGTATCAGCGAAGATTTATCACCCCGATTAAAAAACCTTGAAAACAAAATTTCACGAGTGCTTGAACAATCAGAGTCATTAAAAAATTAGATTTACTTTTGTTCTTCATCAAGGGTATAGTGGATTTATACCTACTGCGGTGTTCGTTAGCAGCCATCATAATCCTTGAGCCGTTTTATCCACCTTGGGGACTTTCGTATAACGCTGGTGCGCATGCCCGATTCGTCGGGAAGCCTGATGAGGTTGTCAATATCCCCACCTGAACCTTTGGTTCAAGGTTGATAGATTTGCGACGGCATCGTGGTTGGTATCCTCTTTTTGATTCTCCAAAGTATTTTAAATAGTAATTTCGGTTACTTAAGTGACTCCATTCAGAAGTCACTTTAAGTCGGTATTTAACTACTTCAGAAATAATTGATAGGCTTCATTTTCAGTTTCATTCCAATGTGGAATATTCAAGCCCACCAGAAATGTGTTGAACGCTTTATAATCTGCCTTCTCAACCTGAAAACCCATCAGTATTCGACCGAAGTTTGAGCCGTGATTGCGATAATGAAACAAACTGATATTCCACTTTTTACCCATCTTCATTAAAAAATTTAATAGGGCGCCTGGCTTTTCTGGAAATTGAAACCGGTATAACAGCTCATTATTCACGCCGCCACCGGGATGGCCACCGACCATATAACGCGTGTGTAATTTAGCAACTTCATTTTGGGTCATGTCGACAACCGAATAGCCGTTTTGCTGCAGTTTCTCAATAAATTGGTTTTTTTCGTCACTACCTTTGCTCAGTTGGATGCCGGCAAATACACGCGCGAGGTTGTGATCAGAATAACGATAGTTAAACTCGGTAATGGAGCGCTTACCGATTAGCTGACAAAACTCTTTAAAGCTACCTGGACGCTCCGGAATTTGCACCGCGAGCAACGCTTCTCGCTCTTCACCTATTTCTGCACGCTCAGCAACGTGGCGTAAGCGATCAAAGTTCATATTGGCGCCACAGTTAATGGCAATAAGCGTTTTCCCATTCAAACCATGCATGTCAGCATACTTTTTAAGCCCGGCCAGAGACACTGCACCAGCCGGTTCGCATATCGAGCGCGTATCTTCAAAGGTATCTTTAATAGCGGCACAGATTTGATCGGTGGTGACTGTGATAGCGTCATCTGCTCGATTTTTGAGCATCGCAAATGGATGCTTACCAACCTGCTTGACTGCAACGCCATCGGCGAATGTGCCCACTTCTTTCAGAATCACTCGACGCCCCGCCTTTCGCGCCTCATAAAAGCAGGCCGAGTCTTCTGGCTCTACCACAATGATCTTAATTTCGGGTCGAACGGCCTTTAGAAAACCAGCGATGCCTGCTGCTAATCCACCACCACCGACAGGTACAAAAATGGCATCGATATGATCGGGGTGCTGTCGAATAATTTCATGGGCTATCGTCCCCTGCCCTGCCATCACGTCCACATCATCGAACGGATGTATAAAGGCTAATCCTTCTTTTGCAGACATTTCCAATGCGTATTTTTTTGCAGCATCAAAGTTTTCTCCATACAGTATCGCCTTAGCACCATAGCTTTTAACCGCTGACACTTTTATGTCTGGCGTTGTTACTGGCATCACAATAATGGCTTTAAGGCCCAGTTTTTTGGCTGATAACGCAACCCCCTGTGCGTGGTTCCCTGCAGAGGCCGTAATAACACCCGATAGCGCCGGGTTAACCTTTTGCATTTGATATATTTTATTAAAGGCACCACGAATCTTGAAAGAGAACACTGGTTGTAAGTCTTCTCGTTTAATCCAAACTTTGTTATTGGTTCGGTCTGAAATTCGGCCCATAAAGTCTAAGGATGTTTCGCGTGCGAGGTCGTAAACTCTTGCCGTCAGTACTTTTTCCAAAAACTGTTGTCGTGCCATAACTTGAGTCGCTTTAGAAATGAATTAAAATGGGATATCGATTGTGCTTGAGGCACCAGCAAAGTCAACTCTGACGGATTATTTATTGCGATTACAATGACATTTGCCCACCCTGTCGATAAAATTCCTCGCTATCAATATGATGCAATAAAAACCAAACTGGAAATATTAAATGACACCCGATCAAAAGAAAATTGTAGCCGCGAATGCTGCGTTAGAGTACGTCAAGCCAAACACCATCATTGGTGTCGGCACTGGGTCGACAGTTAACCATTTCATCGACTTACTCGCTGAAAACTTTAAAGGCCAAATAAAAGCGGCAGTGTCCAGCTCAGTTGCCTCTACCGAACGCATGCAAAAATACGGCATACCCGTTATTGATCTTAATGACGCTGGACGCCTGTCTGTCTATGTCGATGGTGCTGATGAATCTAATCACCAATTACATTTGATTAAAGGCGGTGGTGGCGCACTTACTCGCGAAAAGATTATTGCTGCCGCCAGCGATGAATTCGTTTGTATTGCAGATGCCAGTAAGCTGGTTAATGTACTCGGTGACTTCCCGCTACCCGTCGAAGTCATTCCAATGGCTCAAAATTTAATCGCCGGGCAGCTTGAGAAATTGGGCTGCGAAGCAAAGTTCAGAAAAGGTTTTGTGACTGATAATGGCAATATCATCCTCGACTTGCACGGCCTTCAAATTGAAGACGCGCTTGCGTTAGAGAATCAGATCAATCAAATGACGGGTGTTGTCTGTGTTGGTTTATTTGCTCATCGTCCAGCAGATGTTTTGATTCTTGGCGAAGATAATGGTGCTCGAAAGGTTTTTGCCTAAGGTTGTATTTGAATCCATGCGGCGTATTACGCTTCGCTAATACGCCCTACGGTTCTTAATATGGTCTTGCTGGGGTTTATTTATCATCTCAACCGAATCGGACCATAAATACCTGACATCAAAACACAGACAAAAAAAAGCCTGCATAAAGCAGGCTTTTTCCAAAACTTGTAACTTTCTTCTTAACGCTTAGAGAACTGAACGCCACGACGTGCTTTACGCAGACCGACTTTCTTACGTTCTACTGCTCTCGCATCGCGTGTAACAAAACCTTCTTTGCGCAATGCTGGACGAAATGTTTCGTCATACTGCATTAATGCACGAGTAATGCCTAATCGAATGGCGCCCGCTTGACCGCTTGGTCCGCCGCCAGCAACACTGACATTGATGTCAAAATTTTCTAACATATCAACAGTTTCTAATGGCTGACGAACAACCATACGTGAAGTTTCACGTCCGAAGTAATCTTCAATGCTTTTCTTGTTGACTGTAATCGCGCCTTTACCAGCAGTTAAATAAACTCGTGCTGCTGAACTCTTGCGACGACCAGTACCATAATATTGTTCGGCTGACATAATAAACGACCCTTTAAATTTCTAGTGGCTGTGGCTGTTGTGCTGCGTGCTCATGTGTTGCACCAGCATAAACTTTCAGCTTTTTAAACATAGTCCGACCAAGCGAATTTTTTGGCAACATTCCCTTAACTGACTTTTCGATAATTCTTTCAGGATGCTCTTTACGTAGCTTCGCAAGATTGATTGATTTCAAACTTCCGATAAAACCTGTGTGATGATAATAAATTTTGTCTTGCTCTTTATTGCCGGTAACACGAACTTTGTCGGCGTTGACGATTACGATGTAATCACCAGTATCAACATGAGGGGTATATTCTGGCTTATGTTTTCCACGCAAACGACGAGCAATCTCTGTCGATAAACGACCGAGGACCTTATCAGTAGCATCGATAACGAACCACTCTCGTTTAACAGTTTCTTGCTTGGCACTAAAGGTTTTCATACTAATTCCGGTTAAGCGTCAATATTACGCTTTGGCTTCATCTAACAAAGGGCGCGAATACTAACGGATAAAATCAACCTTGACAAGCCAATTCAGGCGTTGAAAGTTGAAATATTCTGGCTAGCTCTAATGCCGCTGCCTGAATCGCCTTTAATGATGCAATGTCGATTAACAATGCTGATTAACTAGGCCTATTCAGGACGCGAGATTATAGCAGCAATTGTTTAAATTACCTTATCAAATATTGCACCTTGATCACTATGACGCCCCCTTTAGTATCTAAACCCTCCCAAACATGCGGAATGACCAAGATATGATTGATAATGAGAACCAACGTCCGGCTGTGTGGATTGGGCATGTCGCCATGCATAGCGGCAAAGTTGCGGAGTCCAGTGAATTTATGCTATCGATTGGCATGCGCCATATTTTTTCAGACGAAGGTATTGCCGTATTGGAAATGCGAGGTGGAACGCATTTAGTCATTACCAGTAATCCAGACTCTGGCTTAGTCATGTCTAGTTTCGACTTAATGGTTGATGATATTGATGCAAGTCACCGAGAGTTCACCGATCTGGGTTTAAAGCCGACTGATATCGAGAGAGGCAACATCCACGATGAATTTATGATGACTGAGCCTGGCGGCACTGCTATTCGGTTTAATTCCAGTCACGCAAGTGATTTACCCGTATAAAAGTAGATTAACGGAGCCACAATCTAAAGGGCCGTCTAGCGAATTGGAGAAAGCGAACATTGCCCGCGATCCTGATTTGGCTCCACCGTCACTTTCAATCGATTGCTTAGATCACTTGTCCCGCCGACATAGCCACCGTCAATCCAAAAATTTTTTTGGAGGGGGGGCAGTGATAAGGCTTTTAGCGCCAACGATAGGCTTTACTCTCGCTAACATTTCAAAGAGCGGACGTGCCTCTTTACACTACATACCTATATTGAAAGTCAATATAGGCTTTTTTAAGATACGTTTTTGCATACTAGCAATTTAAGAGTTCGATTTTAGAGGTTGCAGGCCAGCTTTTTTTGACATGGGCCTTATGCGCATCAAGATTACCAGCCATTGGTACAGCTTGCGCACCCAAAACCGTGATATTGGCAACCATCGATCATATTAATTAGCAAACTATCTAATAGAGAAACTGATCCCCCATGAAATTATCTATATAATAGCCGCTTGTACGCTGCTACCTACTGGAAACCAACCCAATGCTACAAAAACTGAACTTGATCGACACATTGCTTGATGAGCTCCAACATGGCTTAAAAACTTGTCAGTTGCACCCTTTCACCGAAGCCAGACCTTACCCAGGCGCAACCATTGAAAATGCCTCGCTATCAGACAGCGAGCAACAGCACGCAGCCGGATTAATGCGTGTTAACAATGCAGGAGAAGTCGCAGCTCAGGGACTGTACCGGGGCCAGGCATTTAGTGCGCGAGATAAAAAAACGAGTGCCACCATGCTAGCCGCGGCCGAAGAAGAAAACGAACATCTCAACTGGTGTCAGCAGCGCTTGTCAGAACTAAGTGAGAGCCGAAGTAAATTCGACGCGGTTTGGTATTTGGGCTCTTTTGCGATTGGGTCTGTCGCCGGCGCTATTGGCGACAAATGGAGCTTAGGCTTTGTAGAAGAGACTGAGAAACAAGTCTGCGAACATCTCGAAAGCCACCTGCAAAAACTACCTGAGCAAGACTTGCGCAGCAAGGCTGTTCTCAAAGCCATGAGAGCAGACGAAATGAGGCACGCGATTAATGCCCATGAGGCCGGCGCAGCCGAACTTCCGAACGTTATTAAAAGAGCCATGACGCTGACAAGCAAGGTTATGACCTTCGCGGCCTATCGAGCTTAAGGGCATCTCTTAAAATAGTGTTTTTAGTGACACCCTTCGGCTGCTGTATTGGCGCTTTATTCGACTTCGACTATTTCAAAATCGTGTGTCATTTGCGCCGAGGCTTCAAACATCTTTGAAGCTGAACAATATTTCTCTGCCGATAAGTTAACTGCCTTTTTCACTTTAGCAGGATCAAGGCCTTTACCACTGACAACAAAATGTGCGTGAATACGAGTGAATACTTTAGGCACTTCTTCAGCGCGCTCGGCTTCAATTTCGACATGACAATCAACAAACTTTTGCCTCGATTTATTTAATATCATCACCACATCAAAAGCGGTACAACCACCTAACCCTAGTAATAACATTTCCATTGGGCGAATACCCATGTCGCGTCCACCATGCTCTGGAGCACCGTCCATCACGACTGCATGACCACTGCCGGACTCTCCAACAAATGTCATATTATCCAGCCACTTAACCTTGCATTTCATAATTTCTCACTCAATTAATGTTGCTCCACTTAATTTATGGTAGTTTACGCCAATAAATAACCAAATCAGCCGGATGGAACCATGATTGTTAACCCCATAGTTAAAGCGCCGCCTCGACAAAACCCTGCACTTGACAGCTTTTTAGGCCACTGTCATGTCAAAAAATACACTGCTCGAAGCACAATAATCCACGCTGGGGATGATTCCGAAACGCTCTACTATATCATTGAGGGGTCGGTTAGCGTAGTCATCGAAGACGAGGAATGCAACGAAATTATCCTTGCTTATCTCAACCCAGGTGACTTTTTTGGTGAGATGGGTTTATTCGAAGAAGACACAAAGCGCAGCGCCTGGGTGAACACTCGAACCCCTTGTGAAGTCGCTGAAATTCACTATAACCAGTTCATGACACTAGCCCAAGAAACGCCAGAAATTCTTTTCCAGCTATCGACTCAGCTTGCCAGTCGGTTACGCAACACCAGTCGTAAAGTAAGCAACCTTGCATTTATGGATGTCACTGGTCGAGTAGCCAGAACGCTACTAGATCTTGCTCGAGAACCCGATGCAATCACCCATCCCGACGGCATGCAAATTAAAATCACTCGCCAGGAAATTGCCAAAATAGTAGGCTGCTCTCGTGAAATGGCAGGGCGCGTTATGAAAACCCTTGAAGAAGACGGCCTGATTACGGCCCATGGTAAAACTATTGTGGTATTTGGTACTCGATAGACCCAGAAAACGCCATACTCGTCGATAACATTCACGGTGGGTATGGAATTAAAGCTTTAGAATGATCAACTCAAGTTGAACACCCCTTCTCTTTAGAATATCCTATACACATGCCTCTAGCCGAAGACAATATTACGAGCCGTTATAGCATTTCAGCCTATACGGCAAACGATGTTACGATCAATGAAAAGCCCTACTCGCAGAGCCTAATCCTCTCTCCTGAAGTGCTCATTTGCCCGTCACCAATCACGTCTATAGACGACTTGAATGAACAGTCCCTGCAAAGCGTACTCGATTTAAATCCTGATGTAGTATTGCTCGGTACTGGTGAAAAGCAAATTTTCCCAGAACCCAAAATTTTTGGATTACTGGGGGAAAAAGGCATTGGCCTTGAAGTGATGAATACTGGCGCGTTATGCCGAACCTTCAATATTTTGGTCGCAGAGGATCGCGATGTTGTGGCTATTGTTATTCAGAATTAAAGAATAACGAGTGCAACGCATCCCCCGGTTGTTCGGCACGCATAAATGCTTCGCCAACCAAAAATGCATTCACATTATGATCACGCATGAGCTTTACGTCGGCGCTGGTATGAATCCCGCTTTCAGTGACTACGGTACAGTCATCAGGTATTTGGTTGAGCAGATCAATCGTTGTCGATAAGCTCGTTTCAAATGTTCGCAAATTTCGATTGTTAATACCGACTAGTGACAAGCCAAGCTTCATGGCGCGATCTAACTCTTGCTGATCATGCACTTCGACCAACACATCCATTCCCAAGTCACTGGCAACTTGATAAAGATGCTTAAGTCCCTTGTCATCCAATGCTGCAACAATAAGCAAAACACAATCGGCATCTAGTGCCCTGGCTTCAACTATTTGATATTCGTCGATAATGAAATCTTTTCGTATGACTGGCAATGCGCAAGCCTTTCGAGCCGCAACAAGATAGTCGTCATGCCCTTGAAAAAAATCAACGTCGGTCAGCACAGACAGGCAGGCGGCTCCAGCATTCGAATAAGATTCTGCGATTTCGATCGGATTAAAATTCTCTCGTATAACGCCCTGACTGGGTGAAGCTTTTTTAACTTCAGCAATGACTGCCGACAAACCTTGAGCATTCTTTTCCCGTAGCGATCGAATAAATCCACGAACAGGTGATGCCTTTTCTATTTTTTTCTGCAATTGCTCTACGCTTAAAAGACGCTTGCGCACTGCAATCTCTTCTTTCTTGCGTGTTAGAATTTTTAGCAAAATATCCGGTGTTGAATGATTCATCAGCTATTCGACTGTTTTACCAGCCCCTCTAAAATCTTTGCCGCTTTGCCATCAGCTATAACCGACTGCGCTTTTTGCACGCCAGCCAGGAGAGTGTCAGTTATGCCTGACACATAGATCGCAGCACCCGCATTGAGACAAACTATATCTTTCGCGGGTCCCGCTTGATTTGCTAATACCGATTGAATCATAGCCAGACTTTGTTCGACATTATCGACTTTAAGGCATTTAATATCAGATTTCTCAAACCCAAAATCTGATGGTTCGACGGTATAGGTCTTAACTTCGCCATTTTTCAGCTCGGCAACAGTCGAGACCGCTGAAACACTCAATTCATCCATGCCATCGTCGGAATGAACAATCATTACATGTCGACTGCCTAATTGCTTAAGCACTTGAGCAAGTGGCTCAACAAGCTCTTTAGCAAAAACACCAATCACCTGATTTGGGGCGCCGGCCGGATTAGTTAGAGGGCCAAGCACATTGAATATCGTTCTGACTGCCATTTCTTTTCTTGGACCAATGGCATGACGCATGGCACTGTGATGTTTTTGTGCAAACATAAAGCCCACACCTACCTGACTAATACAGTCGCCCACTTGTGCCGGCGTAATATTCAGGTTCACCCCAGCGGCTTCGAGTACATCCGCACTGCCAGTGGCTCCGGATACCGATCGATTACCATGTTTCGCAACATGTGCGCCAGCAGCGGCAGTGACGATCGCACTCGCAGTCGATATATTAAAACTGCCAGAGGCGTCGCCCCCAGTGCCGCAGGTATCAACCAGATGGTCGACATCCACCATCACGCTTGTTGATAGATCGCGCATCACCGTGGCGGCAGCTGTAATCTCGTCAACAGTCTCGCCTTTCATGCGCATGCCGACCAGGAAGCCACCAATTTGCGCTGGCGTACATTCACCCGTCATAATTTGATTCATGACCGCTGTCATTTCTTGTCGACTCAGATCCTGCTTGCCAATTACCGACTTAATAGCTGTTTGAATATTCATCTCTTACCTCTTTATAAGGGTGCCAATTAGCTACATTGCATATTTAGAAAGTTGCGCAACATATCATGGCCATGTTCGGTCAATATCGATTCGGGGTGAAACTGCACTCCTTCAATGGCAAGGTCTTTGTGTTTGACACCCATTATTTCATCAATACCACCCTCTTCATTTTCAGTCCAGGCAGTTAGCTCCAGGCAATCAGGCAGGCTATTTTTATCGACCACCAATGAATGGTATCGTGTTGCTTCGAATGGATTAGAAAGACCATTAAAAACACCTTGATTGGTATGTTTTACCATCGATGTTTTACCATGCATAATTTGTTTTGCATGGATAATATCGCCACCATAAACCTGACCAATGCTCTGATGCCCAAGGCATACGCCAAGAATAGGCTTAACACCAGCCAGAGCTTTTATCACACCCATCGAAACACCCGCTTCGTTGGGTGTACAAGGGCCCGGTGATATCATTATATGAGTGGCATCACTATTGAGGACTTGCTCTACGCTCACCTGGTCATTCCTGACGACTTCGACTTCGGCACCGAGCTCACCCAAATATTGCACCAGGTTATAGGTAAAGGAATCGTAATTATCGATCATTAGTACTTTCATGACTCTGCCTCTTGATCGGTAGTTCTACCATCTTCCTTAATAGGTAAGCTAGTTTTCAAATTGCTAGATACTTTGGTCGATAAGCCGGCTTCAGCCAATGCTACCGCTCGGAAAATAGCTCGCCCTTTATTCATTGTCTCGGCCCATTCATTTTCGGGGACAGAGTCGTAGACAATTCCAGCACCCGCCTGAATGTAAAGCATTTCGTCTTTAATCACTGCCGTGCGTATCGCGATGGCAGTATCCATATTACCAGCCCAGGAAAGATAACCAACTGCACCGGAATAAATGCCTCGCTTCACTGACTCCAGCTCATCGATGATTTCCATCGCTCGAATTTTAGGGGCACCGGACACCGTACCGGCTGGAAAAGTGGCGCGCAATACATCCATCGCTGACATGTCTGGCTTCAATTTTCCTTCGACGTTAGAAACAATATGCATAACATGAGAATACCGTTCGACAATCATTTTCTCTGTCAGCGTTACACTGCCTGTCTGGCTCACGCGACCGGCGTCATTTCGACCAAGGTCGATCAACATCAAGTGCTCAGCTAGCTCTTTCGGGTCAGCTAACAATTCTTTTTCTAAAGCCAGATCATGATCACTATCCTTGCCTCGCGGTCGAGTGCCTGCGATTGGCCTGACAGTGACATTGTCGTCTTCTAGACGCACCAAAATTTCGGGTGAGGAACCAACAACAAAATGATCATCCAAATTCAGATAATACATATATGGAGAGGGGTTCAAGCTTCGCAAAGCACGATAAAGATCAATTGGCCTGGCTTTAAATGGAATCGACATTCGTTGCGATAAAACAATCTGCATTGCATCGCCATCGATAATATATTGGCGCGCTTTTTCTACTGCCTCCTGATATCCCTGCTGAGTGAATTCAGACTGGAAGTCGCTTTCAGACACCGCTTGATTAACACTGCTGGGAGAGCGATCGAGCCGCACATTGATTAACTTAGATTCTAAATCATCGAGCCGTTTCTGACCGTCGGCCCAGGCATTTTCTGGCGCTGGATCGACATGTACAATTACAAACATTCTGGAAGACAAGTTATCAAAGACGATCAAGTCTTCACTTAGCATGAGCAAAATATCCGGCGTGCCGTGTTTGTCTGGATTAGGGCATTGCTTCAACTTTGGTTCGACATAACGCACAGTGTCATAACCAAAATACCCCACTAGTCCACCATGGAATTTGGGTACACCGTCAGTTTCAGCGACCTTAAATGAGTTGATAAAATCCTCAATATATTGCAGTGGATCATCAACCTCTTCCTCATCAACCACCTGCCCGTCTATCTCGATAGACACTTGATGACCAAAGACTTTTAGTCGAGTATGACAAGCTAGACCAATCATCGAATATCGCCCCCATTTTTCTCCACCCTGAACGGATTCGAATAAATAGGAATAAGGTTCGTCAGCAAGCTTCAGGTAAGTACTTAGCGGTGTATCTAAATCAGCGAGAACTTCTCTCACCAGGGGAATACGGTTGTAATCGTGCTTAATTTGGTTGAACTGTGTGGCATTCATGGCAATCACTCAAAATACGGAAACAAGGGTCAAATGGGGAAGTACAGGGCAGCAACTGTAACGAATCACCATCGCCAGGAGATGTTGAGTACCTTGATGATTTGACCTTGCTGGATCATGGTTAGATCAGTGTTTTGAGTTCGGCCAAAGAATCTATCACAGCATCTGGATGATGGCTATGCCTTTCTTGTCCATGCCCTTCCTGTCCACTAATGGCTTGCCCGTGGTTATAGCCATAACTGACACAAATAATTGGCATACCTGCACCGCGAGCAGCCATAACATCGGTAATGGAATCCCCCAGCATAATAGCCTGCTTTGGATCGACACCTAATTTTTGTGCTGCCATTAAAAGTGGCTGTGGGTCTGGTTTTATCCTTGCGACCTGATCGCCACCGATGGTGGCATCAAAGAAATCGGCAATACCCATCACCGCCAGTAAAGGCTGAGTGAATGCCGCGGGTTTATTGGTCACACAAGCCAGACGATAGCCCTGCTGCTGTAGATAATTTAAGCCCGTTTCAACACCATCATACAGGTAACTGTGCTTACCATTGTTAGCCGCATAAGCCACCTCGAACAGAGGCAACGCTTTTTGAAATAACGCTTCGCTCGGCTCGCCCTGCATTGAATTGACTAATGCTCGTTTGACCAGACGCTCGACCCCGTTACCGATCCATTCGGTGACCGCATCAATGCCTCGGACCGGCATCGTCAATTGCAGCATCATTTGGTCGATACTAAGGGCAAGATCTGGTACGCTATCAACCAGCGTACCATCTAGGTCGATTAATACAGCGTTGCAATTTTGAAACAAACTCATCACGATTAATCTCGGCCTAGCTCAGCTCTCACTTCGGCGATGATACTATCGTATCGACTGACATCACTTTGCTGTGCGTGACCAAAAATTCCCGAGCCAAGCACGAAGGTATCGGCACCCGCTTCGGCGATCGATTTAATATTGTTTGTCTTAACACCACCATCAACTTCGAGTCGAATATTGTGTCCTGACTGATCAATCAGACTGCGAACCTGCTTCAATTTATCTAGCGTCGAGGGAATAAAGCTCTGCCCGCCAAAACCAGGGTTAACCGACATCAATAAAATCATATCGACTTTATCCATCACATATTCAAGATAAGAGAGCGGTGTTGCCGGATTAAAAACTAACCCCGTTTTACAGCCGCTGTCACGCACCAAACCCAGACTACGATCAACATGATCTGAGGCCTCGGGGTGAAACGTAATATAAGTAGCACCCGCTTTTGCAAAGTCAGGAATGATTCGATCAACCGGCTTTACCATCAAATGCACATCAATCGGAGCGGTGACACCGTGATTACGTAACGCATCGCAAACCATCGGGCCGATAGTCAGGTTTGGCACATAATGATTATCCATCACGTCGAAATGAACCATATCAGCGCCAGAGGCGAGTACATTATCGACTTCCTCTCCCAGGCGAGCGAAGTCTGCGGCTAATATCGAAGGTGCAATTTGGAAGTCTGTCTTTATCAAATCTGGCATGAGTATTCCGAGGCGTCAATTTGACCCGCAATGTACACGATTTTAATGGTGATTTCAGCCCTGTGAAGCTGGGTGCTTAGATTAGGTTTTCGCTAGCTGTATCCATGCGCTCGTGACATACGACCGCCATGGATGGCGGAAGTGTCGTTTGTGCAACGTTACATGGGTGTAAATAATTAGAACAATGCAGCGGTCCGACGTATCGGAGTAATTGTCGAGGAGCACACAAACGCCCCGTTCATCCTGAACATCGTCTCTCCCCGGAGCGCCGGACCGTCGCATCCATGCGTTCGTGACATACCGTTCATCCTGAACATAAAAAAGCCGACTATTGCCTGCTTTTCAATACTAATATGGGCTTAACTATTTCAAACTACCAATATAGTCACCCAGGTTTTTAATATCAGCATCGCTCAAACCAGCCGCCATCGCGTTCATAGTCGCGTTCTGGCGAGCACCACTTCGGTAGTCAGTCAGATTTTTCATGATAAAAGCGGCATCACGCCCTTTTAATACGGGGTTAGTTGGCACAACACTTTGCCCCCCAACACCATGACAACCAATACAACCCTTAGCGGCATAGGCTGACTGACCTGCAGCAGCATCGGCGTAAGCAGCACCGCTGAGCAAAACCGATAAAGAACACACAACCATTGCAACAAACTTCATTTTTCTAAACTCCCTAATAGTAAATTTTGATATGCCATTAACCAATAATGATAAAGGAAAATGATAAAGAAGATGATAAAATAATAACAACGAATAATCCTATTCATTGTGGCAAAGCCACTCGATGATGTAAAGGATATGAATCCCAGCTGAACCAACACTGAACAGTACCCAATATGATTGATTTGAAAGATTATAGCCAAACTATCCGACAAGATTTAAATATCCCGAGTGACAGTAATAAACATGCTTTGAAATTTAAAACCACCTGGGGATTATTTTCGCCTCGGGGAATTGATAATGGCTCTCAAATGCTGCTCGACTTTATCGATATCGATCCAGCTGACGACTGCCTCGACATGGGCTGCGGCTACGGTGTGCTCGGCTTAACCATGGCCAAACTTGCACCCAATGGCCAGACGTTACTAGTCGACAAAGACTTCATTGCGGTCGAATACTCTGAAAAAAACCGTATTTTGAATCATATTGATAACGCTAGTTGCCAGCTAAGCAATGGCTTCGACCACATTCCAAAACAAAGTTTTGATATTATCGTCTCCAATATTCCAGCTAAAGTTGGCAAGGAAATGCTGTACATTTATTTATTCGATGCGCTTGAATATCTAAAACCCGGCGGCTCATTTTATATCGTTACCATCACTGGCCTACGCCAATTCTTTAAACGAGGCTTCAATGAGGTTTTCGGGCACTATGAAAAGATAAAACAGGGCAAGACCTATACTGTTGCCAGGGGCATCAAACAATCAAAATGATCAAAGGGCATCACTAAAAATGCCGTTATTTGGCTAAACCGTCGGAAAATCGCGATACCTAACCGACTAGCTTTTGCTTAGTGGCAGCGAGTAGCTCAAGTGCTTGAGGCGTGCTATCAGCAAGAAAATTGACATGCCCCATTTTCCGACCGGCCCGGGCTTCGGCTTTTCCATACAAATGTAATTTTGCCTTACCCTGCTGTAGCAAGTAATCCCAATTCGGTGAAGCCGCTTCAGGCCATATATCACCTAACACATTCCACATAGCGACGGGGGTGTGCAAAGCACTGTTACCGGGCGAAAGGCTACACATCATACGTACCTGCTGCTCGAACTGAGAGGTGAAGCAGGCATCTAATGTATAATGACCAGAGTTATGTGGGCGCGGCGCCATTTCATTAATTAAGATTTGTTCGTCTGACGAGATGAAAAATTCAACTGCCAATACACCGCAATAATCTAAACCATGCGCTATTTTAATTGCTGCATCGATCACTTCTGCTGTCATTTCCTGCGACAAAGTAGCCGGCACAATAGAAATATCAAGTATGCTGTTGCTATGTTGATTTTCAGCCAATGGAAAACAATCAACCTCACCGGCCTGGTTACGGCATAAGACAACCGAAACTTCCTTTGCCAGGTCGATACGTTTTTCGAGTACATAAGATATCGATCCAACCTTAGAAAAAACATCCACTAATTCATCGTAGTTTTGACAAACTACCTGCCCTTTACCATCGTAACCGAGGGTATTAGTTTTCAGGATAGCTGGGAAACTAAAGTCTTTAGCCTGCTCGACATCAGCCTCAGATTCTATCGATAAAAAATCAGCGACGCTCAACCCTAGGGACTGGAAGAAGGTTTTTTCGCTATAACGATTTTGCGCAATTCTTAAGGCGCTGGCAGAGGGATGAACCGGCACCGAGTTCGCAAGATACTCCAGGGTATCTGCAGGAATGTTTTCAAACTCTGTACTAACAGCCGCGCAATTTTTAGCCATATAGTCCAGTGCTTCGCGATCATCATAGCTGGCCTGCAAGTGTTCGCTTGCCATACTGCCCGCGGGGCTATTCGCAGCAGGATCAAGCACGATCACTTCATACCCCATTGTTCGGGCTGCGCTCACAAACATGCGCCCCAGTTGACCACCACCCAGCATACCCAGTGTTGCACCAGGCAGGATTACGTCAGGTAGTATTGCGTTCGACATCATTTGTTTACCGGAGGTAGGGTCATTTCAAATACGGCGCTCTTCTGTTGCTGACGAAATGCTTCGAGCTTGTCTGCAACTTCGCTATCAAATACCGATAACATCGACACCGCAAACAGAGCCGCATTGATTGAACCTGCTTTACCAATTGCAAACGTGGCGACAGGAATGCCTTTCGGCATTTGTACGATAGACAATAATGAATCATGCCCTTTTAAATGCTCAGTTGGAACTGGCACTCCCAATACTGGAATAGTCGTATTCGCCGCCAACATACCAGGCAAATGTGCTGCGCCACCAGCGCCCGCAATAATGCAACTGAATCCGTTTTCACGAGCAGACTTTCCAAAATCAGTTAATAAATCTGGGGTCCGGTGAGCGGAAACCACCCTGGCTTCGTATTCGATGCCAAACTGTTCCAGATATTCCACCGCAAACTGCATGACAGGCCAATCGCTGTCACTACCCATTACTACTGCAACCTTTAATTTCGACATGGTTATCTCCGTGTCGTTTCGAAAAAGCGAGCGATTATACCCCTTTTTCATAAGAAGTAACCATTAGCTTTAGATGATCTGAATATCGCTATTCAATATGCTATTATCCGCTCTCTTTGATTTCTGCTTAAAGACCCTAACCACTACAATTTATAGATAACAATGAACGCAACAAACACTTCCTCAGCTGTATTTGAAACCAACATAGATAACCTTGAATTAATTGCCCGAGGCAAGGTGCGTGATATCTACCGCATTGACGATGAACACATGCTTATCGTATCGACCGATCGGCTATCAGCATTCGATGTTGTATTTGCACAAACCATCCTGAATAAAGGTGCGTTATTGACCCAGGTTTCTAATTTCTGGTTTGAGCGTACAGGCCATATCATTCGAAATCATCTCAGTGACTTAAGCCTTGAAGATTATGTTTCTGCCGAAGACTTAGAGCAACTTAAATCGAGGTCTATCATTGTTAAGCGCCTCAAAACATTGCCTGTCGAGGCTATCGTTCGTGGCTATATCATCGGTTCTGGCTGGAAAGATTACCAGGCAACCGGTGAATTATGCGGCATCAAATTACCCAAAGGGTTACAACAGGCTGAGCAATTGGTAGAGCCTATCTTTACACCGTCGAGCAAAGCGGCGGTTGGTGATCATGATATCAATATTAGCTTCGAAGATGCGATTGAACTTATCGGTGAAGACATGGCAAATCAGGTTAAAGATGTCAGTATTGCACTCTACAAAATGGCTTCTGATTATGCCCTTGAGCGAGGTATTATTATTGCCGACACTAAATTTGAATTCGGCGTCGATGAAAACAACCAACTAGTCTTGATTGACGAGATATTAACGCCAGACTCATCTCGATACTGGCCGGCCGATCAATACCAAAAAGGCATTAGCCCACCCAGCTACGACAAACAGTTTATTCGCGATTATCTGGAAACGCTCGATTGGGACAAGACACCGCCAGCGCCGAGCATTCCACAGGACATCATCGATAGGACTCAGCAAAAATACCAGGATGTGCATGATATTTTGACCATTGATTGAGCCGAATCATTTTTGCTGAAGAACCTGAGCACAGCGGTCGTTGCAGATTAAAACTCGCTGATGGCTTAGCTTAAAGATAAAGTTTCATCCACTTTGATTTATCTAATGACTATTCCAGAACTTGGCTCTTATCTTAATCCTATGCCCAAGGACAAATATCCGGAGATTTAATACTTAATGCTCAGCTAGGTTAGGCCATAGCGGTTATTACCGCCAGGTATCGAACAAAACAATGCGGGACGATAGGGTTCTGCTTTAGGATTTACGACCTGCTTTCGTAATCCGTAGTATTTTTTTGTGCCAAATTCTCAAGCATTTTTTATCTAGAAACGCCCGTTAATTTGATCACAGCAGTGATTACTACCCCGGAGAGTAATCGGTAACCTATTGAGCCTCAGCGATCATTCGGATTCGTCTACGACCCCTCGACAATCTCGAGTGAGTCAAGCCTAAGCCGTCAATAGGTCAAACTAAGCTGGCTCAACCGGCAACACCTCCGCCGCAAAATCTAAACGATTATTTCCCCATCAGCATCAATTATCTGGGTGACTTGTAAATAACAATCTATAGTTCTAGGAGTTACACCCGTTAAGTCTGTATCCAAATTCAATTAGAAATGATACCGAGCATTCTATGACTATGAAACACAAACTAATTATCACGCTGATTTTATTGGCCATTGTGCCCATGGCCATATCAGTTGTAATCAGCACCTGGGTCGCCAGAGACGCTGGATGGGAAGCATTGATAGGTGAAACAGAGCAGCGTCTGATTTCTGAACGTGAAAACAAAAAGGGTCAGCTTAAAAAGGTATTTGATTTATTCAAAACTCAATTAATCATTACCTCTAGAAGCATAATGACGATCACAGCGACTAAGGAGCTAAAGATGCCATTCGGGTATTACCATAAAAGTAACCGCTCTGGCATTGGTATTGATAAAATGAAAACCAACTTACAAGCACATTATCAATCAAAATTTGGGATTGAGTATGCTCGACAAAATGCAGGTACGACGATTGATACCAACAAAATTATTAACCAACTTAGTGACAACACCATCGCGCTTCAACACAATTATATTGTTGCCAATCAATACCCTCTAGGTGAAAAACACAAACTAGACAGGTTTGAAGATGGCAATTTCTACAGCACCAAGCACAAAAACTACCACCCCTCCTATCGGACCTTTCTTGAAGAATATGGCTACTATGATATTTTTATCGTAGATCCTAAGTCTGGACACGTGATTTATTCTGTTTTCAAAGAGCTTGACTATGCCACCTCACTGATTGACGGACCTTATGCCAACAGCGGCCTGGGGGAAGTCTTCCGAGCAGCAAACAAGTCAACAGACCCAGACTCAGTTTCAATTGTCGACTTTGAACCTTACACTCCGTCCTATGAAGCGCCAGCGGCTTTCATAGCTTCCCCCATCTTCGATCGCAAGAAAAAGGTGGGTATACTTATATTTAAGTTACCCATCTCAAAAATTAACGACATTACAACCAGTAATGAAGCCTGGCAGAACGTGGGGCTAGGCGAAACTGGGGAAACTTTTATCATAGGCGGCGATAATAAAACGCATTCGGAAAGCCGCTTTTTTATTGAGTCCCCAAACGAATATCTAATCGCTGCTAAGGCGAATGGTTTGGATGAAGAAACGGCAAACTTAATAGTAAGCCGGGGTAACACCGCTGGTTTACAGGGGATATCGCCAGCAGCATTTAGTATGGCGACAACCGAAGTATCAGGCTTTGGCGAATCAGTCGATTATCGGGGTGTTCCAGTCCTCTCAGCTTACGCTAAGGTTGGTATTCCTGGTCTTGACTGGATTATTTTGAGCGAAATGACGGTTGCAGAAGCTCAACTACCATCAAACAATCTATCCAATACGCTGTTAGTTTCATCATCCGTTGTTGCATTAATTCTAGCAATAGTAGCGATTGGCTTTGGTTGGTTATTTAGCATCCGTTTAACCCGACCCATCGAAAAACTTCAACATGACATACAGAGTATCGAGCAAAATTCTGATTTAGCCACCAGACTAACGGCCAAGCCCAGTGATGTGACGGCTGAAATAGTCGAATCGCTCAATCAGACCTTTGAGAAAATTCATAGCATTGTC
>CAXMOZ010000005.1:0-39618 GCA_964195315.1 uncultured Acidimicrobiia bacterium
TACAAGAACTAACAACCTGCGATTGTTCTATTTGTATTCGAAAGAATGCCTTGATGGTTAAGGTTCACGAGAGTGCTCTACGGTTATTGCTGGGGCAAGACAGATTAACAACGTATACCTTCCATACCCATATCGCGCAGCATTATTTTTGTAGCGTTTTCGGTATTTATCCTTTCCATCGAAAGCGAGTCACCCCTGATCATTTGTGCGTCAATGTTTACTGTCTTGAGGGATTTGATCCGAAAGGAATGTCGGTCCGAGCAACAGACGGGAAGGGCATGGTCTAGTTTTTTAAAGCGCTTCAAAAAGCGCCCTAGGCTAAATCATGAAGCAAACAATCTCTGGTTTCGCCTTCAACCTGATACTCGTAGGTATAAACAGGATGCTGGACACCAATCAACCACTCAGAGCCTGCTTTTATAGATACAGCCATTTCATCACTTATTTCGAAACGCATGAAATGCACGGCTGATGTTTTAGTCGCGTTAGATCGCTCAAGGTCTTCATCTGCGATGGCCCAAACTTTTTCAAAACCTTCAACTTTCATCCAAACCAGATCTTCGATGCCAATCATTTTTTCTAATTGTGCTGTTCGTATGACAGCGTCAGTATATTCAATCATGAAGGTAGCTTTGAAGTTTCGCCCAGATGGAACCATCGGGTTATAAGCTTCTAGTTCTTCGATGATACCGTCCGCTTCGAACACTTTTTCGATACGTAATATTTCTTGAATTTGATAGAGTAAAGTCAGACGATCTTCAAAGTACAAGGTCGCATTCGGGCCAAGCGCTACATTGCGATTCTTTTTGTGCTGTAGCACCTCTTGACGAAAAACAGGTCGCTTTTCTGCGTATTGCTCAAGACTCATTAAGTCGTTTCTAGTAATTTCAGTCGCTTGGTTCATGTCTAAATTCCATAAGCTTGTTTTAGCAGGGTAATCGGGTGGACAGTTTCACTACCGTCATTAAGACCCGAAGAAATATGGTGGCCCGCCATCGGGCAGTCGCTGGTATAAACGTCAGGAGCAGCCTTTTTAACGCGATTGACGACTGGTTTTAAAATCTTCATTGACGTCTTATGAAACTCCTCTTTAATCGCATAGGTGCCATCATGACCAGAACAGCGTTCGATCGTATCGATTATTGTGTCGGGCACCAATGATAAAATGTCACGAGTTTTCATGCCGATACGCTGAACACGTTGATGGCAGGCGACGTGGTAACTGATGGTTCCAAGTTTGTTTTCGAAGTCGGTATTGAGTAATCCAGCCTTGTTACGCAGCATTAAGTACTCAAAAGGATCAAAAAAGGCTTGCTGCACTTTAATGACCTTTTCGTCTTCAGAGTACATTAATGGTAACTCTTGTTTGAACTGTAAAGTACAGGAAGGTACGGGCGAAATAATGTCCCAGCCTTCGTCAACCAGCTTCGCCAGAATCTCTATATTGTGATCTTTTAATCCGGTAACTGAGTCAAGGTCACCCATTTCTAATTTAGGCATGCCACAACAAACTGTATTGGGTACAACCATAGTCGGAATATTGTTGTGTTCGAATACCGCTATCAAGTCCTCGCCTAAATGAGGTTCGTTGTACTCACCATAGCAGGTACCGAATATCGCAATCTTGCCATTGGTCTTGTTAGTTGGCGTCACCTGGGTCAGGTCAGCTTTGTGCTGACGAGTACGCTTGCTCAAAGTATTACTATGATATTCAGGTAATTTGGCTTCGGCATCTATGCCAATTGCGGTTTCTAATAATGCACGTGTATGCTCATTTCGGTTAACCGCGTTTACAACATTGGCAACAATTGGAATGCTGGCAAATTGACCAATCTTATCGGTCGAAGTAATAATTTTATCACGAAGTTTAGTCCGGCCTTGTTTATAACCGAGTGCTTTTGCACGTAACATCAAGTGTGGAAAATCAACATTCCATTCATGTGGTGGAACATAAGGACATTTGGTCAGATAACACAGGTCGCAAAGATAACAATGGTCGACCACTTGCCAGTAGTCTTTTCGATCGACACCATCAACTTCCAAAGTGGGAGATTCATCAACCAAATCAAACATTGTCGGAAAGGATTGACACAAGCTCACACAACGACGACATCCGTGACAAATATCGAATATGCGTTCAAGTTCGTCAAAAATTTTAGCTTCATCGTAAAAGTCAGGTTCGTTCTGACCTAAAGGATGACGAGTTGGGGCCTGCAGACTGCCTTCGCGTGTGACTGATGACATATTTTAATCCAACTCCTTGCCAATCTAATGTATGAGGTAATAAAAAACCTATAGTAAAAAAGCTGCAGCGATATCGCCGCAGCTTTAGAACCTATGACTAAGCGTCGAGGGTATCGAGCGCTTTTTGGAAACGGTTAGCGTGTGAACGCTCCGCTTTTGCTAAGGTTTCAAACC
Source organism: uncultured Acidimicrobiia bacterium (assembly GCA_964195315.1). Lineage (GTDB taxonomy): Bacteria > Pseudomonadota > Gammaproteobacteria. The sequence goes on from CAXMOZ010000005.1 coordinate 2,419, forward strand.
AGTCAGCAACCTCGTCAAAACCTTCATCACGCGCTGATTTCGCCATGCCAGGATACATATCAGTATACTCATGAGTTTCACCAGCAATGGCTGATTTTAGGTTGTTCTCAGTGCTACCAATGGGTAGTCCTGTGGCTGGATCACCTACTTCTTCAAGATATTCCAGGTGACCGTGTGCATGGCCAGTTTCACCTTCAGCTGTAGAACGAAATACAGCAGATACGTCATTAAAGCCTTCAACGTCAGCTTTGGCAGCGAAATAAAGGTAACGACGATTTGCCTGGGATTCGCCTGCAAATGCGTCTTTCAGGTTTTGCTCTGTTTTTGATCCTTTTAAGGACATGATGCCTCCAGTAAGGTTGACTAAATTAAGCTTAATGAGAAAATGTCTCTAGTCCATTATCTATCAAAAAGGCTTAAATGTAGTTAACTTTATTTATCCAATTAATAGTTATTACCTATGAGCACTTATACTGTTCTGGTCTATTAAAAATGGCAACAGATTACAAAGAGGTAAGAATACGAAAATGATATTCAAATTATTTAAGATTGAGGGGGCTTCAGACATAAAAAAGCCGCTATAATAGCGGCTTTGGTGGTTAAGAGGATAAAAATTCTAATTATCCAATTTTCCCGAGTGTGCTTCATAATGTTCTAGTTTATGTTCTTTTGGGTCTTCGCGATATAGATCCCGATTTGCTTCTGATTCAAAATAAATAACCAGCTTATCTTCGTCTTCATCCTCTATAACGAAGGGCATATCCATCAGTTGATCTAAAGATTTGCCAGTTATAGGGTCGGTTGTCTCTATTCGATATGTCATAATGATCCCCCTAGTACATATCATTGATTAAATTAACTACTAGTTATAGCTCTTTTATAAATATTTGCAATGAAGATTTCACAAAATTTTTTTATTTGACCAATAATCAAATGATTAAAAAATAAAATTAATGTAATTTATTACATTAATACTCTAACTAACTGAATTTAAATAATATATTAAATATGAAAAACTACGACGTCTACGCAATTGGGAATGCATTGGTTGATATTGAGTATCACACCAGTAATGAAAAACTAACCGAGTTGTCAATCGAAAAAGGCGTAATGACCTTGATTGACGAGCCAAAGCAAAACAGCTTAATGAATCACTTGGGTGATTCACACGAGCGCATGGCTTGCGGTGGTTCGGCAGCTAATACCATTATTGGCTTAGCTCAGTTTGGTGCCAATGTACATTATGATTGTCATGTTGCGAATGATATGAGTGGTCAGTTTTTCGCGAGTGATCTACATGCCAGCAATGTCGATTCTAATCTTAAACTCGATGATAGTTATCTCGGTGTTACCGGTAAATGTTTGGTCTTCGTTACGCCAGACGCCGACCGCACTATGAATACATTTTTAGGTGCCAGTATTGAGTTAAGTAGTGCTGATGTTGATGAGGATGCAATAAAACATTCAGACACTGTTTATCTAGAAGGTTATCTAGTGACTTCTGAAGGCACTATTCAGGCGGCAATAACAGCAAGCCTATTGGCAAAACGGCACAATAAGAAAATAGCCATTACCTTGTCTGATCCCAACATGGTTGCCTTTTTTAGAGATGGCATGCTAAAAATGATTGGCGACGGTGTCGATTTACTTTTTGCCAATGAAGAAGAAGCTTGTGGTTTGGCACAAACGAAGGATTTACACGAGGCAATCGCTTTTATTAAAGGCCATGCCCGCACATTTGCGATCACTCGCGGCAAGCAGGGCGCCATTGTTTTTGATGGTGAGAACTTGATTGAGATTGCGGGGCATTCTGTCGATGCTATTGATACTCTAGGGGCTGGCGATTTGTTCGCTGGCGCATTCATGTATGGTTTATCTCAAGGTATGAGTTTTCAACAATGTGGTGATTTAGCATCCGTAGCTTCTTCTAAAATTGTCACTCAATATGGGCCGAGGTTAGAGGCGAGTGAAACAAAAGCGATACTGGCTGAATTTAAGGCTGGTATTTGACTGGCCAATAGTTAAAAATGTTTCACTTTGTCTATTTGGCGGGCCGAATTTACCGGCCCGTTGTTATCGTATTTTCTGACAGGATTCCAAGTACTAATGACCATGCACAACACCAAAGATCTGCGCATTAAGGATATGAAAGAAATTCTATCTCCCGAAGAGCTAATGGCTGATTTGCCACTGACTGAACAGGCATCTAAAACGGTATATAACGCCCGTCAGGGTGTTTATGACGTTATAGATGGCAAGGACGATCGTCTGGTTGTGATCATTGGCCCTTGTTCAATCCATGATACTAAAGCGGCCCTTGAATATGCACAGCGCTTAAAGCAGATTAATGACGAATTGAAAGATGACTTGTTGATCATAATGCGGGTTTATTTTGAAAAACCTCGCACAACAGTTGGTTGGAAAGGCTTAATCAATGACCCTGATCTAGATGAAAGCTTCCATATCAATAAAGGTTTACGAATGGCTCGTGAATTGTTACTTAAGTTGTCAGAAATGGATATCCCTGCGGGACATGAATACCTGGATCTGATTAGCCCTCAATACATTTCTGACCTGGTATCTTGGGGTGCAATAGGCGCACGTACTACCGAAAGTCAGGGGCATCGAGAATTAGCCTCTGGACTGTCTTGCCCTGTCGGTTTCAAAAATGGAACCGATGGACGCCTTCAAATCGCTATTGATGCGATTGGCGCAGCTCAGAACCCACATAACTTTTTATCACTGACACTACAGGGTAAATCGGCTATTTTCGGTACCACTGGTAACGAATATTCTCATGTTATTTTACGTGGTGGTAGTCGCCCAAACTATGATCGTGAGAGTGTTAACGATGCCGCAGAACAATTGGCTGGCAAAGGTCTCAATACGCGAATGATGGTTGATTGCAGTCATGCTAATAGTCAAAAGAAATTTGAGAAGCAAATTGAAGTTTGCCGCGATATTATTCATCAGTTAAAGACAGGACAAGACAATATCTTCGGGTTAATGATCGAAAGCCATTTAGTCGAAGGTCGACAGAATCAAGTCGCTGGTCAAGCGTTGACTTATGGTCAAAGTATTACCGATGGTTGTATTGGTTGGGATGCATCGGCCAGCTTGTTACATGAGTTAGCCGAAGCCGTCAGAGAAGAAAGGGAGCGAGCCAAATAAGACTGCAAAATCTAGCTAAAGGGCAGCTCAAAATTAATGTCCTTCAGTTTGATCTTCAGTCACCACTACTAATTGGAGTCGACCACCTTGAGCTATCTTGGTGGTCGAATTCTTAATGGCGAATAAACCCATATCTAAACCGAGCTCAAATTCTAAACTCAGGGCTAAGGTAAAACAGCCTCAAACCAAATCCAGGTCTGACCGCTTACAATCAAAAAAGCCAGCCTCGATCCAGAAAAATAACCGTTTTCGGCGTTATCTAATTGGTTTTATAGTCTTTACTTTAATTGCCTTTAGTGGCTATCTTTTTTTCCTTAATCATTTAATTAGTCAGCGCTTTGATGGAGATACCTGGGCATTGCCTTCACGCATTTATGCACGTCCACTCGAGCTTTATACGGGAATGTCTCTTGATTACGAATCGTTAAAATTTGAATTAAAACTGTCTACCTATCAACGTGGTCACAAGAAACTTAAGCCCGGTCAATATAGACTACTTAAGCAATCAATTGATCTCTACACGCAAGACTTTGAATATAGTGATTCAGTAGAGCCAGGTCGGTTAGTTAATATTGAATTTTCAGGCGACAAAGTAACGGCTATCAAAGACTTGGTTTCCAATAAACCAATTAAATTACATCGGTTACCGCCCGCTATCATTGGTAGTTATCATCCCCAAAATGGTGAAGATCGCCTATTGTTAGCCAGTGATCGTATTCCTCAAAAATTACAGCAAATTTTAATTGCGGTTGAAGATCAGCAGTTTTTCAATCACTTTGGTATCAACCCAATATCGATAGCACGCGCTTTGATCGCCAATGTGCGCGCGGGGAAAACGGTGCAGGGCGGTAGTACATTGACTCAGCAACTCGCCAAGAACCTCTTCTTAACGTCGGAGAGGTCACTATTGCGCAAGATCAATGAAGCTTTCATGGCTTTGTTATTAGAGGCCCGATTTAGCAAGCAAACCATTCTTGCGGCCTATATCAACGAAGTGTTTTTATTACAGCAAAACAAGATTGCAATCCACGGTTTCGAGTTGGCGAGTCAGCGACTGTTTAAGCAGTCTATTGAACAGCTTAGCACCGACAAATTGGCTTTACTGGTCGGCATGGTGAAAGGACCGTCGAGTTATAACCCAATGGCACATCCCGCAGCTGCGTTAACCCGGCGTAACCTGGTATTGCGAGTGATGCGTGATGAAAAGGTAATCGACCAGACAGAATATTCACACCTTATTCGCCAACCGTTGGGCACGGTTAAACGCTTGCCAGGGGTTAATCCGTTTCCGGCTTATGTTGACCTGGTGAAGCGCCAACTTAAAAGTAGCTACTCGTCTAGCGAGCTATCGGCTAAGGGATTACGCATATTCACACCGTTTGATCCTTTAATTCAACGCGCACTGCATCAAGGTTTAGAAAATGGGCTATCACGTTTTGGTCAGCCCGATTTGCAGGCAGCCGTCGTCATAGCCGACTATTTAAACGGCGATATCCAGGCGCTAATTGGCGATAAGCAGGTTGATTATCCGGGTTTTAATCGAGCGGTAATGGCGCAACGCCCCATTGGATCACTCATAAAACCGCTGTTGCTTTACAGTCTTTTGGAAGGTGATCGCTCGTTGGCCACTTTAGTAAATGACAAGGCAATTAACATTAAGCAGTCAGATGGCAAGGTTTGGACTCCAAGGAATTACGACCGTCAATTTCACGGAAAGATGAGCCTTTATCAGGCCTTTGTGAAGTCTTATAACCTGCCTTTTGTCCATTTTGGTGTTCAAGGGGGACTTGAAGCACTGGTTAAGAATCTAGAGCGAATTGATTTACTTAAACATGAGGTTGTTTATCCTTCTATTTTATTGGGGACTTCTGCCATGTCTGCTTTTGAAGTGGCTCAAATGTATCAGGTAATTGCCAATAATGGATATTTCACACCATTGACGACTATTCGTCAGGTCAGCGATAAAGATAACCGAGTGCTTGATCGAATTCCTTTAAAGTCACAAAAAATATTTAATCAGTCGCAAATGATTCAGGTCCAACGAGCGATGGTTGGTGTTGTCGAAGAGGGCACCGCTAGATATCTCAATACTCGTTTTAAAGGTCAATCACTGGCTGGCAAAACAGGTACCACAAATGATACCAGGGACTCGTGGTTTTCTGGATTTAGCGACCGATTACTGGGTGTCGTTTGGTTAGGCAATGATGACAACAAGTCGATCAAATTAACCGGCTCGTCAGGTGCCTTGCGAGTATGGGCTGATATCATGGCGCAGCAAAAATTCAAACCGTTTAAAATCAGTCGGGATGCGGCACTTGAGTGGCGCTATATTAATCGTAAAAATGGTGGTTTAACAAAGCAGCATTGTGCAAATAGTGTATTGTTACCGTTCATTAAATCTCAGATACCCACAGGGCGTTCAGCCTGCGAATAATGGGTGTTTCGATAGTCATATTAAGAATGAGAATCAGGATAAATGTATCCAGCCAGAATGAACTTAATTAGAATTAAATCAACTAAAATTGGGTTAATCCTACTGACTATGTTGGCGGTATCCTGTTCGCTGCCAACGGTTAATACTGACCAATATCATGGTGTAAAAACGACTGAAAATGCCAGCAATGGCCCAGTGACAGAGTTACACCGTCTTGCTATCAGTGCTTCAAATCAGCAGCAATATGATCAGTCTGTCAGTTACTTGCAGCGTGCGATAAAAATTGAACCACGTAATGCGCGCAGTTGGTATTACCTGGCGCAAAGTTACTGGTATAAAAAAAGTTATCGCCAATGTCTCGATATGATCGAACGATCTTATAGCTATAGCTCGGTTGAAGATGGTTTAGATAATGCCAACGATGAACTTAAAACTCTGTGTATGGTGGGTTAAGCATGGGTCTATTATCTACAGAGCTTGATGTCGACGCAGTACTGGGTACTGATGGCATTATCAAGCAGGAAATCGCCGATTTCAGGCCACGTCAAAGTCAGCTCGAGATGTCTCGTTTGATCGATAAGGGCATAGAAAACGGTGAAAGCCACTTGATCGAAGCCAGCACGGGTATCGGTAAGTCTTTTGCTTATTTGGTGCCAGTATTTCTCAGTAAGAAAAAAGTTGTTATTTCGACGGGTACCAAGAACCTGCAAGATCAATTGTTCTACAAAGATATTCCATTGATCAAGCGCATCATAGTCAATTCAAAAAAGACAGCACTACTCAAAGGTCGTAGCAACTATTGCTGCCCACACCGAGTCGAATTGTTTCGTCATCAAAAGCAATCTCAGTCGCGAGAAATGGCCTCGCTATTTACCGCGCTTCATGAGTGGTCAGAAACCAGTAAAACAGGTGACATTAGTGAATTCGCGGCTATACCTGAAAATGATCCGCTATGGTTTTATGCGACATCAACGGCCGACAATTGCCTGGGCAATGAATGTCCCAGTTTTGATGATTGTTTTGTCGTGAAAGCGCGCAAGAAGGCAATGGACGCCGATGTCATTGTCATTAATCACCATCTTTATTTTTCGGATCAGGCGTTAAAGAAAGATGGCTTCGGTGAAATTCTGCCCGAAGCTCAGGTTGTTATTTTCGACGAGGCACATCAACTACCTGATATCGCCAGCCTGTTTTTTGGCAACCAGCTAACAATGCGCCAAATTGAGATGATGTGTAAGGATATTATTCAGGCAGAACTAACAGAGGCAGCGGACTCAAAGTTATTGAAACCGTCCTGCGAAGCCCTAAGCAAAGCTGTGGCTGACTTCAGATTAGCAATAGGCCAGTTCCCAGAAAAAGCGGAATGGATGCGAATTCAAAATGCGCCTCCGATGCAAAAGGCGGTGAAGGCGGTGCAAGCAGAGTTTAAGGCGCTAAAGCAATCACTCGACACTCTGACTGGACGTGGTAAAGAATTGGCAAGTTGTTCAAAACGACTCGAATCGGTCGATTTAATCTTTAAACAGTTTCTGTGTCTTGATGATCACAATGTCAGTTGGTACGAATGGAATGAACGTAGCTTTCGGCTAATGGTGTCGCCATTAGAGGTGTCAGACTTGTTTCGACGACAACTCGATGAATCTCTCAACGAATCCGTCTTTTTTACCTCAGCAACACTCAGCTCGCAACAATCGTTTAAATATTATGCCGACAGGTTAGGGCTTTCGGATGTCAGTACCAGTTTGTTCGATAGTCCTTTCGATTATTCAAAACAGGCTTTGTTATACCTGCCAAAGCAATTGCCCGATCCGTCAGATAGAGATTACGCCAAACTTTTTGGTGAATTGTGTTGTGATCTCATCGAGGCAACGAATGGTTATTGCTTTATCCTGTTTACCAGTTATCGTATGTTAACTTGGACCGCGTCTTATCTGCGATCAAATATTAAGAACAAACTATTCGTGCAAGGCGATTATCAACGCAGCGAACTGTTGCAACAATACATGAAAGCAAAAAGCCCCGTCTTGTTGGGTACCAGCAGTTTCTGGGAAGGCGTTGATGTGAAAGGTGATCAACTACGGTGCGTTATCATCGATAAGCTACCTTTTAAATCACCGCAGGATCCGCTATACAAAAAACGACTGCAACTCGCCAATCAGGATGGCGGTAACGCCTTTATGAATGTTCAAATTCCAGAAGCCACAATCAACCTGCGCCAGGGTGTAGGTCGACTCATTCGAGACATCGAAGACAAGGGCATAGTCGCTTTATGCGATAACCGCCTAATCAGTAAAGCTTATGGCGAGAAAATGTTAGATAGTTTGCCACCGATGAAGCGAACGACATCGATGGCTGAGGTTACGGCCTTTGCTAAAAAAGCTTTTCCAAAAAAATCCCGTACTAAAGGGTAGTTTGGGATTTGTTCCTGTACAGGATTTAACCTATGAACTCTGTTATAGATAAAAAGTGCAGTGTCGTACGTGACGCAACAGCCGCAGATATGACTTCGATCCATAAAATTTATACCTATGAGGTACTTCACGGATTGGCAACTTTTGAAGAAATACCACCTGGCGTCGATGAGATGAATTCGCGATGGGCAAGTATTCGCAACCAGGGCTACCGTATCTGGTTGCAGAGATTGAAGGCCGTGTGGTTGGGTATAGCTGTGCTTCTAGTTACCGTTCGCGCCCAGCTTATCAAAACACCATTGAGGACTCTGTCTATGTAGAGCAGGAGAGCTTTGGTCTGGGAATTGGTACCAGTTTATTGAATGAATTGATAAACCGCTGTGAATTATTGCGACTCGGGCAGATGGTTGCCGTGATTGGCGATAGTGACAACATCGGTTCGATTACACTGCATCGTCGATTGGGATTTCGAATGGTTGGTACGCTAGAGGCAGTAGGATTTAAATTAGGGCGGTGGGTTGATACTGTTTTAATGCAAAGAGCCATCGGCGTAAAAGAACTTGATAAGCTTGGAAATTAATAGCGCATAGCTAACCAGCTGGTTTGGATTTAAATGCTAAGCCGCCGCGTATTCTGGTCCGGCTCACTGGCCTCCCAAATATCGACAAAAGTTTCGATCAAAGACTTACATTCCAGCCGATTGTTAACCTCAAGGTTTGCTTCGTAACGCGCCAGGTTTCTAATGCGCAAAATATGTTGATTATCGACAATCAACCAGCTTTCACTAAACCTTTTGTGGGCGGGTGTTACGGTGCAACGGATTTGAGCGAATGTTGGTAAGCGCTGCGCCAGGTTTATGAGGTAATGGCCATTGCTTGAGGCGCTCCGGGTATCGTGAGCGATTATTCTAATATCCGTTTTTCTATTATGGGTGGTAAGTGAAACCAGATGCTGGTGAATGATCTTATCGTTGTATAGCTCTGGCTCAAGTTTTTGAGTGAGTAGAAAGACGCTTTCCTTAGCCATCAAGATCAGGTCGCTAGCGGCTTGTTTGCAATCACCCCTGATAGATAATAATTGACTTGAGGAATCATTCATTAGTTATTGTTAAATATAGATATTTCTTCATAGATGATGGCTTTTATAGTCATTCATCTTGCTCAGGCAGGATAGCGCTAGTCATCGCCAGATTCAAGATTAATTGCGTTAATTCTGGGTTGGTTGCACAGTCGTCTAACAGAGCAGGAGACAAATAACGTTCTGAGCAAAGCGTTTGAATGATATCAACAACCCCAGGCTTTGCGCTTAATTCGTGCATTTCCCCATTACAGTAGAATCGCACACTGTCACCCGCCACATGATAGAGCATTTTGCTATCGACGTTTTTGACCCATTGGTATTCAGCTAGCGCCTCGAATTCAGTGGGGACTTCAAACTCGTCTGTTTCACTCATCACGCCATCAGATAATAGCTTGCCAACCGCTGCTTGCCATATCTCGTCGGGTTGATCGAGTAGAGTCGTTATCATGGCTTTAAACTGACCCATTTCAAACGCAGTAACTTCACTGGGGTGACGTTTGGTTTCTAACTGTGGGTCGGAATATCGCTTTGATCCCAGGTCCGCACGATCAATTTCAAGCGCTACTGATTCCAGTACTTCAGTCGCCGTAGGCGCTCTAAACCCAATCGAACAGGTGAGGCACCGATCGACCGCTGCGCCAAAATGAGCAACACCAGGCGGAAGGTATAACATGTCGCCGGGTGCCAGGGTTGCTTCGTGATCAAACTCGAATGTTTGCATGATAGCTAAATCGGTATCGGCAATTAAATCAGGTTTGTCGACTCGTCTTTCGCTATATTGCCAGTGGCGATGACCCTCAGCCTGTAACAAGAAAACATCATATTCGTCATTATGAGGGCCGACTGATCCTCCAGGTGGTGCATAACTGACCATTAAGTCATCAATGCGCCAGTTTGGAATAAATTTAAATTGATCAATTAGGTCAGCAAATTCTGGCACCCATTTTTCACATTCTGATACCAGCAGGGAATAGTGAGTCTCCGGTAGTGACAGGAAGTCACTCTCCTCAAATGGCCCATACTTTAGCTGCCAGGGCTTAGTGCCGCCTTTTTCTAGCACTAGCCGACTATGTACTTCCTTTTCGCAGGCGAGGCCTGCTAGCTCTTCTGGGCTAATTGGTGATTCGAAGTGTTTAAATGCCTGACGAATCAGGCACGGCTTCTTTTGCCAATACTCATTCAGAAATACTTCGAAGTCGACATTCTGTAATTGGTACATCTTAGGGCGTCTCTTAAATTACTGACTGAAAATACCTGACTAAATATCTGCAGCTTGCTTATCCGCATTACCGATATAAGACGCAGGAGTCATATCGATTAGCTGTTGTTTAGCATGCGCTGGCAAGTCTAGTTTTTCGACGAACTCGCGGATGATTTCGGCGCTAATTCGTTGTCCTCTAGTGAGCTCTTTTAGCTTTTCGTAGGGTTGTTCAATACCATATCGACGCATCACTGTTTGAATCGGTTCGGCCAGAACTTCCCAATTGCGATCGAGGTCATCACTAATCACAGCATGATTAACTTCTAATTTGGAAAGGCCCCGTTGAAGCGAGTCAAGCGCGATCATGACATGGCCAAAACCTGTGCCCAGATTGCGCAAAACGGTTGAGTCAGTTAAATCACGCTGCCACCGAGAGATGGGTAGTTTTTGTCCAAGATGATTCAATATCGCATTGGCTATGCCTAAATTACCTTCAGCATTTTCAAAGTCGATTGGGTTGACTTTATGCGGCATCGTTGATGAACCCACTTCACCAGCAATCGTTATTTGCTTGAAATAACCAATTGAAATATAACTCCAAATATCACGACTGAGATCGATCAAAATAGTATTGCATCGAGCCATTGAATCGAACAATTCGGCAATGTAATCATGGGGTTCAATTTGGGTTGTGTAAGGATTCCAGTCGAGGCCTAAAGACTCGACGAATGTTTGCGCCAGTTTGGGCCAGTCAAGGTCAGGATAGGCACTTAGATGCGCGTTATAGTTGCCAACTGCACCATTAATCTTGCCTAACATAGGCACATTGTTAATTTGCGATAACTGTCGTTGCAAGCGATAAACAACGTTAGCAAATTCCTTGCCTAAAGTGGTTGGTGATGCCGGCTGTCCATGGGTGCGACTCATCATTGAGACACTCGCATTTTGTCTGGCCAATTCAGATAGCGTTTCGCTGACCTTGTTCAAGGTTGGGATCAAAATAGTATCCCTGCCAGCCTTTAGCATTAGTGCATGTGACAGGTTATTAATGTCTTCAGAGGTACAGGCGAAGTGGAAAAATTCAGATATTTGGGCCAACTCTGCAGAGTCGGTGATTTTTTCTTTGAGAAAATACTCAACCGCTTTTACATCGTGATTGGTGGTTTTTTCAATATCCTTGATGCGTTGAGCATCCTGCTCGCTAAAGTCACTAATAATAACCTCAAGTAAAGCGGTCGCATCATCCGAAAAATCGGGTACTTCGGGTATTCCAGGATGGCGAGCTAACGTTTGTAACCAACGAACCTCTACCAGAACGCGATGGTAAATAAGTCCAAATTCACTAAATATAGGCCGGAGCAACTCGGTTTTTTTAGCATAACGTCCATCGATTGGCGAGATCGCACTTAATTGGCTTAAAGGCATAGTCATAGTTGCTGGTTAGCGTGAAAAGAGCATCATTTTACATGATATTGGCTCAGTTCAAATGGGTTTAAGAGAGTAGGGCGGTGTAATGAGTGTTTGTTTAGGGACGGGTATTATTTTGACTAAACCCTTTATGTTTAAAGATGAGCTGCTTAGCGGTTTCGTATTGATTTTTAGAAATAACGGTTTCGTCTTTCAAACGCCTTAACTCCCTCAGTTCTTCAGCCAGATATTCAGACAAAGGTTTGTTTTTAGCTTGTTTGGTTTTTTTAATCTGTAGTGTTAATTGCTCTATAAACAATTTAAAAGATACTGTGTCAGGATGGTTGTTGAATAATTCGATTAAATCAACATGACCGTATTCGCTGCTAAATATCCATTTATCGTAGGAACGGTGAATAACCAGCAGTATGCAAATAATCGAAAAAAGCGACAAGCCAGTCAATACGGTCATAAAGTTGCTAGATGGTTCAAAAGTGGCCGAAAACAAACCAGCATAGGCCATAATCAAGCTGACTAAGAAAAAAGGAATCGCAATAATAAGCCACTTCCAGGCTACTTTGTGTTGTCTTATCGGATGAGGGTTTAAATAGGCAATATTAATACGGAACTTGATTTTTGGATGATGTTTATTCCTGATGAGCTGATAGCAGTGGGAGCCATTGAATACAGTCAGTTTATTGTAGAACCCCCAGACTTTACTGGATTGCTCAAACTCAAAATTAACTTCTTCGAGGACAACTTTTTCATCGTCAGTGAACAAGGTGATTTCTTCGTTTGAACTTACGTCGATGTTTTCCATTTGTCCCGTGTCAAATTCAGCTGTTTATAAAGATATTAACGTATCACACGTAATTGGGTGATTTTTAAAAAAATCCTAAGGCTTGATTGTTTAGTAAGGCCCCAGAAATAAGTACCGCAAAGACAACTTGGTCAGCCCCAAACCTATTCAATCAAACGCTGCCGTATAGAAATGGGGGTTTATTGTTATTTCTGTCTATGCCAGGGAAAGGTTACTTATTTTTTAATACGCGTTGGAATCGTTGATCCAGCCCTACTTGCTGTTCGGCCGTCGCTCCCGGCATACATAACCAGTCAAGCTCCATATCCGCTGTCAGTTGCTTATCGTCGATGACTGATTGACTCAGTCCAGATTGATTCATCTGTTGCAGTTGATACTTCATGCGCAATGTTCTGTCTTCAGGCGGACTTTCGACACCGATTTGAATCTCGAGTCGAATACATAACATGCGCCTTTCAATAGTAATCGCATCTCTGTCCATGTCAGTATTGGCGCTCTCTCGACGAGCCTCAATACGTTGCAATAGCCCAGGGTTGTGTAATTCTATCGAATCCCATTGTTGTGATATTTCCTGCAATTGTTGTTCCGTTGCTGATGTTGCTAATGCTTCTAGACGAGTACAGAGACTGGCCTTTTGTCGAAGCCCATCGAGCTGTTGATTGTGTCTGCCTTTAATGATTCTCGAACGGCAATTATCGAACTGGCCGCAGGCATTGCGATAGTCTCGCTGGATGCCTTCCAGTAACTTTTCAGGCAGTTGCTGGGGTAATTCCGGCAGCTCACTGTAGCTGGCCGTTAGCCCTGAAAACTGATGGTCAGCCTCGGCCAGATCATTGGCTGATTTTGCCAGTTTGCCAATTGATTTGATGATATCTCGATAGGTTTCGAGCTGTTGATCGGTTTCATCTCTTTGACTCTGGCGCAGCGCCTGAACTTTATTGTAGACAATATCCCCGTATTTTTTGAATACTTTCCAAGCCTTCTGGTCTTCGCCTCGGCGCGTCACACCAATCTGTTTCCATCTGGCCTGGAGGGATTTAAGACTAGTCAGGTTATCTATTATGGCAGCGGCTTCCGCAAGCGTTCCTGCCTGATCAATCAAACGTTGTTTTAGTGCAATATTTTGATCATAGACAGCATCGATTTTAGCCATCACTGCTGCCTTCAATGTCGAATATTGTTTCCATTGTTTTTTTCCAGCATTGCGTTCAATATCTTTAATATTCGAAAAACCGCTATCAATGTTATATACGCTGGACTGTGCGGCTTTATAGTCAGGACTGCCATCCCAATCGGTGCTTTCCAGTAATTCGCGCATTTGTTCTAGAAATTGCTTTCTTAGTTCGAGATTTGCTTGGCGAACTTCGTGTCGTTGATCGAAAAAAACAGCACAGACCTGGTAAACCTGATCTGCTGCAAGTTTAAAGCGAGGCCAGTACTGTTCGGATATATCAGAGTGTCCCAACGATTTCCATTGCTGCTGTAGTGCCTTCATTTCAGTGGATTTCTTGTCAGCGTGTTGGCTGGAGGTGGTCAGCAGTTCCATGGCGTCACACAACTCGATGTATTTAGGTTCGGTCGCGAAATTTTTCCAGTCTCCCATATCGCCAAGTGTTTTACTGGCTTCATCGAAACGCTCTTGTAAATCTGACAGATCTTTACCATCAAACTGGTCGAGAGCTTTCTGCACTTTTTGAGCCGTCTGTTTTGCTCTCGCCAGATTCCCAGCGCGTGAAAAACGGGAGATTGAGCTGATGTTCTTATGCATTTTGGCCAGCTTCTCAGCCTGCGCCTGTGTAGCTGCTTTTTGCTCATTATGCCAGTCGATCAACTGATGCTGTACTTCTGTTGCCGCCTGAAGTTCAGTTAAATCATCTGGCCATCTGAGGTTTTTCAGTGCTGTACCAAGTTTTGGAATGCTTTCGGACTGTTTGCTGACATCCTCGCGGGCACTCTGTAGTAGTTCAGCGGTATGGGTCACGAACTGCATGGCAGATTGAATTGCACCGAACAATTTCTGGTATTGCTTCACTAGCGGCTCGTCAGCTTTGGTGATCTCGGCCATGGTCTGCCAACTTGCACCCAATTGCTGAAGCTGCAGTAGGTTTTTTGACTGGGCTTCGACTGAAGCGGCGATATCTCGCTTGGCAGCGTTGTGCAGCAAAGACTCAAGCTCGTCGAGCAATTGCTGTTGAGATTGCTGGGTTTGCTCTATTTTCTGTTGCTGCTGATAGTGCGAATCGACAAGCTCGCGCGCGAGCTGGTAACGCTTGCGGTCGTCATTGTCGACTTCGAAAGTGAGACTGTCCCACTGCTGCTGATGCGTCCGACAGCGTGCCTGGAACTCTGGTAGCCAGTCATGAGCGGCGAGGTATTCGACTTCTTCAATTAGTTTTCCGACCTGGGTTTTATTTTCGGCCAGTTCGCGCTCATGTTCCCTGATAGCATCTATTTTAGCCTTGATGATACGTTCCGCATTTTTGTCTTTACCACGCATCATCTTGCGAGCAGATTCAAGGCTCTCGATATCCGAAAGTTTTTCGGCAATTAACTGTCGGCAATCGGAATGTCGTGTGACACTAAGAAGCTCCAGTAGTTGTGTGCTCGGCAAGTCCTCAATAGCCAGGGTTCGAATCGAGTTGAAATCAGCGTGGGTTGCAATACTCAAATGCAATTCCGGGTGACTGGCTAACAGATTACGATATTGTGCGTCATCGACGACCCGCCCGGTCGCCACTAATTCATTTAGCCTGTTTTTGACTGCCACACTAACCTTACTATCTAGATTCTTTTTAGATAGTTGATGCAGACCTTCGACATCGGTTATCCCCTGCATTGCAGCAATGCGAATGGCGTCATCGTCATCGTCTGAAGCCAATTGAAGCAATATTTTCTGATGTTCAATACTATCGCTCTGTAGACCAGCGATAGCGCTTAAACGTTTCTCAACCGAAGGGCTTTGCCAGGCAGGCTTAAAAAACTGGGTTAGCATATTTTTTACTTCCGTATTTTTGATTTTATTGGGTAAACCGCTAGACCAGGAATTTCACATAAGTAATGCATCTGTCATTTAAATTAATGATGCTTACGCCGCGCTTTCTTGACCTTATTCTTTGATGCAGGATGCTTGCCTGTTGAACCGTATTTTGCCAGCCTGATCTTCTTTTTTCGACGCTTTTCAAGGAAATACGCAATCACAAAGATCAATAATAATCCCCCGACGGCATAGCTCCAGGGTGGAATGCGAAAGCGTGTAATTGCACCCTCTATAAACTTTCCACCAATGAAGTTTGCCTCGTGTATAGGGACCGACCTAGCGTCTCCTGCATCAAATTTGACATGCAAATCTGCCTCGTGTCGTCCTGCTCGGATCTTGAAAATACGGTCTGTGTCGCCATCATGCAGGCGCAAATGTAGCGAGTAGTAACCATCGGCGTCAGTTTGCGTAGTACCGAGCTTATTGCCCTCACGGAGCACTTGAACGGTCAACTTGTCGATGCTACGTTCTTCAGCACTGAGTACATAGCCTCGAACGTTATAACGCTGGTGATCAGCGAATAAATTAGTGGACAGTAAACATCCAGCAAACATAAATATAATGATCATTCTCATAAGGTTTTGGTTCCGTAGTAACACTTACCAGTAGTATACCTATTAAAATACTACTGTAGGGTATTCTGATAGTCGTAAATTCAACTCGATTAATCCCCGATCATCGCCAATTTCATTGTTGTTTAGACTTACCGACAGATTGATGTCCATCATATTTCTAGTATTTAGTTGTCAATTCAAAGCCGGATCTGTGAAGATGAATTAAATACTTCGGCTAAAAGGTTAATATGAAAATTTGTGGTGTAGATTTGACAGCTAACGATGCAGTTATCTGCTTGCTTGAACAGAATAAGGGAGAATTTAATTTACCCGACTGTCGGGCACGAAAACTAACGCTAATAAAAGGGCATACAGCCGAAGACTTACGTCAGTTCCAGTTTGAATTCGCAAAACTAATGAGTGATTATAGCGTTGACAAAGTGGTGATAAGAGAGCGTATGCACAAGGGGAAATTTGCTGGTGGTGCTATCAGCTTTAAACTCGAGTCTGCCATTCAACTCATTGCAGATCTGGATGTCATATTATTATCGCCATCGCAAATTAAACTGGCATTGTCTGAAAATATGTTACCCGTCAAATTCTCTGATACTGGTTTAAAGGCATTCCAGGAGGTCGCATTCAAAGCCGCCTATGCTGCGCACAAGTTAGATTAATTTAATAATTAGCCTGCCAGGCCAGGATCGATAATTTTAAAGATGCTGATGAAGGGAGAAGGGTACTCTACATCGTAGGGCTGAAAAGCGCAGCGTCTTTCGCCGAATGTCTAAACCAAATTAAAGGGCTAATCAAAAGAATGTGAAGGTATTCAGCTAGATCTCTGGTTTATGGTTTTAGAACGTTATTAATAAACCCAAGAAAAAACCTACTCTTTTGATGCTGCAACGAATAGTTTAAGTTGTATATGAGGTGCTATTCGAATGCTTGAAGTGAAAGGAGAATAAATCAATTCCTAACTCGTAGAATTAATCTATTCTCCTTAAATTTTGCTTCAGTTACTTAACCAGCGTGAAGTTATAAGTATCATTATTATCAGCAGAATTTAATGAGCCCTGGTGAATTTCGACACTAGCACCAAATATTATTTTCAAACTGTAATTGACTGTTCCGGTGCCACTAAAATTATCTACTTCAACGCGATAATCACCCGCCGGAGCGCCATTCGCATAAGCTATATTTTCAATCAGTGGTCCAAAACCAAGATCATCAACATCAAGCTCACCTGTCAATGTGTTACAGACTTGAGTCCTGCCGCCATAATATATTTCGTTACCGCAAGGATCGAATAAATGCACGTCCATATCACTATTCGCTGTCTGCCAACTCAAGGTTACCTTTACCTCTCCTTCGGCACCTGTATTAATTTTTTCAGCACATTCACCATTCATGATATTACAGATCATATGAGCGCCGTCGGGTACATTGATCGCAACATCCCATTCGAATCCATAGGTGGTGAGCATTGACCAGGTATGAGAACCGACATCCTTCCATCCTGGGTCCATAAAAACGTCCAGAATTTGATAGCAGCCACCATCTGCGCCAACCTGAGTACAGTCGGCTTCGATATAGTTACTAAAATCTGAGACCATTTTCCGATCTTTAAACGGATGATGTGCATTGGCGCCACCTATAGTGATCAAGCGGGTTCCGTCGTGTACAAACAAAGCGCCTTTAAGGTTTGTATCAGAAGGCGCAACTAGTGTAATGCGACCGTCTCTGGGGCAACTGCCGTTACCACGTGCAGTTGACGATGGTGATGTACAGGCGTTCAATCCCAGTTCGTGTGCAGAACTAAGTCCCCTACCTTCAGCACAGACATTAGCGGGACCTATGACATCAAACCCCCAAAACCAGTTACAAACACTGCTATACCATTGGCCTGTGGCTGGTTTGTCGGTATAGGTCAGGCAGGTGTTGCCATAACAGTTCAGATAGTCTCCGGCCGAACAGCTTCCACTCACGGTTGTGTCGCATAATGCAGGGAATGGCTTCGCAACTTCAGCACGCACAGTCAAACCCTGCACTGAAGGTTGACTGCAACTGGTACGGTTGCAATCAACCACGCTTAAGTTATCGATTGGCTGCACATTCTGAATACTGGCTTGTACTACACCCGGTATTGAACTCAGGGTTGTATTGAAAGCAGACTGATTTTGTGTGCTCTCCAGAAAAGTTTCGAAGGCAGTAATAAAAATAGCACCCGCGCCATCCAAACGACCATCTGAAAAATCATTCAATAAAACCGTCAGCGTATTATCGACAGATCCATAAGATTGATCCATTGACAACTGTGATAATGCTGCCAGCGCAGCACCATACTCTAGCTCGTCTCGCGTCGCAGTGGCGCTCCCTGTCAAGGCCTGCGGCCGGGTGTTTGCAATATCTAATCCACCGGCAAATATGGCTGCGTTTTTAAATGCCGCTTCAATGTCTTCAGGTCGTAATGACGCTGCTATTTGTATACCGAGTTCGGTCAGCGGAGTAACGCTAATCGTAAACGGTCCTTTTCCTGATTCCCAGTCGAAAATAACACTTCTGATAACAGAATTAGTAGTTGAAGTACCACTGGCTTCATCAATGTAAGTTCCACCACTGATTTCGACCAGATAATTCCCACTCAGCCCTGTCATATCGAGTTGAAAGCTACCATCTGTGCCTGTCGTCGCCGTGGCGAGCACATCAGTTCCAAGAACGCCTATTTCCTTAAGTTCATATAGCTTTACATTTCCTCCAGAAATAGGAGAAGCGACAGCAAAACCGTCAATGCTTTGCGAGTTAGCGGGTGATGTTGATGGTGGGGCATTAAGTTCACAGCCAGACCCGGTAAAGGTGCCAGATGTACCTTCGGTAGAATCACTCCAGGTTCCACTCAAACTACCAGTAGTGGTATTCAAAGAGCCTGAAATACTCGTTCCGTTTACCGATGTGATTGTTAACGCACTACCCGACAATGTACCTGAAATATTTAACAGCTCATCTCCTGCAATGCTATAGCCGAGGCCACTCACGTTATTTAATGCATCGATATCAAAACTGAATAATCCTGAATCACCGCCGCTATAGGAACCGGTATAGCGATACCTTGCATTGTTGCTACCACCTATACGAGAACCCGAAAAACCTCCACTCTCAGGACTATTTTCCCAGGTGCCAGTTAGCGCGTTAGTCGAAGTGAAACGACCGCTAAAACTCGTCCCAGTTGAAGTGTTTCCTGACACGAAAGCGGCATTTTGATCGAAGCTTACTGAATCAGTACCAGATAAAATAATATCTTCCTGGCTATCCGTGCTATAGGCCAAACCGGAAACGTTTCCATTGTTCGCATCAACCAGTAGGCCAAAAGTACCGTTGTCATTTCCTGTATAGGTACCTCGATATGCGCCAGCGTAGGTACAAAGAATGGTTTCTTCTAAATGAGTTTGCGCACTAGTCGTATTCGGTAAAGTATGATTGCCGTTGTCAGCGGTTGCTGCATCAGAAATAATTGAAGTTAACTCAGAAGGGAGGTCTGCAGTTAGAAAATTAACCTGAACCCAGTTTGCTGAGGCTGTTTGGGCCGCTGCGGAAATATTAATTCCATTGGCTGAGTTTCCATCTTCGTCGAGCATCAACAGGAATCGGGTGATATTCTGTACTTCGACAGAACTGGAACTGCCACCTGCGACCAAATCAACTGGGGTTATAATTGTTTTACCTAGGGTAGTCCCCAGTGTAACGCCACCGACCGAAAAAGTGACCATGCCACCCACTTCATAAGTAAACTGTCCATTCGCATCGGTAACACCAGTTTGCGCACCTGAAACATAACTTAAACCGGCTGTATTACTATCTCGAAAAATACCAGTTGCAGTACTCGCTGCTGGAGTACCTCCAGTACTGGCAGTGCCACCTCCACAGGATGTTAATAATAAAGCGGAAATAAAAATAATAACAATTTTGAATTGCGAGCAAACATTAATCATAAAAAACACTCCTTCTACATAGATTAAAAAAGCTTTCTACTTCATGTGCCGTTCAATGTTAGGCCAAATAATCTATATTTGAAACATCTGTGCAGTAGCTATTTTCTAATTGGGTGACTATTTTGGCTGATTGGAAGGGTAAAAGTGCTTATTGATGGTGTTTCCAGTTTGACAAACGACAAAATCACACTTTTTTATATCTATTTGTGATGGCTCGACTTATTTGCACAACTCAGAATCTATCCTTCTCCCGATAATTTACTGTAAAGCCAGAAATAATTATCGATCTTTCGTGCACCCACGATAGGTGTCATGAGGCGATCTGTTGATTACTCTCGACTATTAGTCATCAAAAGAAAATAGCAGTGCTGAAACAACCGATTGATGGCTACACCGCAAAATTCTGTCAGGAATGTCCGTAATTGCATTGACTGGGTGATTTAACATCTTCACCTGGATGACTGCTTTTCAACAAACCAGAACTATGATTTAAAGTAGATAGCCAGCTCTTGAATGAAGATGACACTCTGCAGATTCATATACCGCTGCAGTTACACCGTTTTACCCACAAGACGTTGCAGACGCAGACCATCTCATGTGTCATGCCGACCGGGCAATGTATATCGCAAAGCAGCGTTTTTGCCAGCCCATCCTGAAGTGAACCTGCGCAGTTTAGAATTGAAAATACTGTAAACCATTGTGTTACATGACATCAGCCAGGTGTCTGCCACCATCGTGGAAACTGAATTAGACTTGAGCCTGACTGGTCAATCGCTTGCGGCGGTCGGTATGAGCACTTGAGCTAAATCCACCGACATCTATTTCCAGAATACCAACGTGTTAAAACCCAGGTGCTTTTGTACTTGGTATACGCCTAATAAGTTCTGGGATGCGATTGCGATTGCTGTGGCGATGGATGCCCCCAGTAACCCGTAAGTCGGTATTAATGCGAATCCGAGTGCGACACCGATTAACGCACTAAAAAATGCATTGTCGCGTACTTTACGTTCGAACCCCGTCATACTGAGCAAATAACCGACTGATCCAGTGGCTATGTTGACGAACTGTCCCAAAGCCAGAATGACCAGAGCAGTTGAGGCGGTTCGAAATTCTTCGCCAAAGAAACTCATTAGCCATTCAGGAAAGAGCAGCATTAGAGTCAATGCAGGGATGGCCGCCAACAACATTAGTCGTACCGAAATTATCGCCAATCTTTTCAGGCCATCATGATCACCTTTGGCATACATGGCAGCAAATTTAGGCGCCGCTATAGCATTTACAGCAAAAAGTACAAAACTTGTCAGCATGGCCGTGCGCTGAGCGGTTGCGAAGAAAGCGACTTCCTCTGAAGTGCTCCAGGCGCCCAGCATCAATTGTGATGACCACTGTACTACCTGAGACAAAACAGCAACGGCCCAAAGTGGTATGCAGGTTTTTTTTAGTAGGCTGGAAGGAAAGTTCTCGGTGATCCTTTTCTGAGGTGCCGATTGAAACCAGAACATCAGACCTATACCGAGGGTCAGTAGGCAGGCAATATTAAAGTAGCCCACAAGAGTAGCTGCAGATGTTACTGGTGACAGCAACATCATTAGCACTATTGTGATAGGCATGATTACATTAAGAGTGAGCATTGATTTCGCTATTTTTCTGAGACCTTGAAGTGCCTGAGCTTGCATTGTATAGAGTGCGACCAAGGGGATTGCCAGTAGAAATGATCGCAACACAGGTTCGAAACCAGGCTGTTCAAAAAAATATTTAACTAGCCAGTCTGTATTAACCCAACCTAACAGTGCAATTGTTGTGCTTGCTAGAGCAACCCATATAATTGATTTTAGATAAACACCATGCAGCATTCCAATCGCGTTTGTAGCTTGCCGTGCGGAGATGAATCGAACAACACTTTGATCCAGTCCCAGGCGACCAATCGCAGCTGCCATGGTGACCAGAGTGAAACCGAGGAAGAACAAGCCCGCTTCGGCTGCACCTAATGTTCGAGCTACCGCGATATTCATGACGAATATGCTGATTGCCGCCAACACCTTAATGCCCAGACCGATAACGCTGCTGATCAACATTTCTCGCAGGTGCGGGTCTGTCAGGTTAATCACCGTCCTTTGCATTCGGTTGTTCATGAAGTTCACAGCTTCTAAACCTGACTGGATATGAACTGATCAATGGTTTTGAGCAGATCATTATTGGCGAACGGCCCGATTGAGCCACCTTCCAGAGTGCTCAGCTGGTCGAGCCTGTGAAATAGTTCATCAGGTTCATAGGCAACGTAACAACCTTTCAGGCAGGTGATTTTGCTGCAGGTGGCGAGTTGGTGCTCATTTCGATGCTCTCCAAGTGATGCTTTGCGGGGAAAGACAACAACAGGCTTGGATGCGATCAGCGAACTGATGACGGTACCCATGCCAGCGTGAGAGAGCACCACAGACGCCCGATTAAACGCAGTGGTGTATTTCTCCCCTTTCAGGTATTCAACGTATTGCATATGTTTCGGAAGATATTCGCCATCAGCGATCTGGGCAAGTATCTCTGCCTCTGGATTTTTATGCGCCCACTCATCAACTACACTTACGAACCGATCAAAGCGTAGCTGGGTACCGACAGTTAATAAAATCACAGTACGCGGCCTCCATATTGAGGGCCATTTTCGGTTGCGACTTCTGGCCATTGGGTTAACCATAGGTCAGCAAACTTACCGGCTCGTTGGCCTGACAGTGATAGTTCTTCGGCATTGGCAATGCTGTCCAGCCAAATAGTTTTTGCGCCGAATAGCTTTCCTAGCATCATTGCAAAGTAACCAGGTGCAGCGCCACTCGAAATGACAACGTCAGGACGCTTGCGAATCATGATCCATAACATCTGCATGAACAGCAGTAGCAGTTTGCATTTGGAATTTCGATTAGCGTCTACAATAGCTATAAAGTTATCGTCCATGCCGTCATGATGCTGATTGGAAATATAGCTCGAGTCGTATTGGTCAAACACCGGTTTAAGACGCATAAGCTGAATTAGGTGGCCGCCCTGTGACGCGACAGCAAGTAGCTTTTTCTGTTTCATGGTAATTCTACTCCCAACGAGTTTTCAAGTTTTAGCAAAGGTTGCTATCAAGGTAAAAGCAACATACATGCCAACTATAAAGTTCAATTAAAGCAATAGCTTATTAGATAAAATGATTTTTCGTAAAACATGAATTGCAAATTAAAAAAATTTTAATCGTGTTCAAGTGCAGAATGCGAAGCGAGCCTAAATGTGCGAGATGTTCTGGTCATTTAAGTCATGGAGATCGGTGGCGCTCGAAATTGGGAATCGTTTTTTTCTGAGCAATAGGTGGCGCATTGCGTTTAGTAAACTGGAGAGGTTTGGTCTGCGTTTATTGCCATTGTTTTTCAACCATGATTGCCACCTGGCTGCTGCTAATGAATCCTTGACCACATTGGCCCTATATTGCAAAGCTTTGATTAATTCATTGTTATCGTTACTTGCAGCAATTGCCCGAATTTGTAACTCTTCGAATACCTCGAGAAGGTCAGAAAGAAATTTCACCTTGTTTGATTTAGTCAGGGAGTGAGGTGTTTCGCTTCGAATATAGAGTGGTGTGTTTAGCAGGCCAAAACGAGCTTTGTTGAGTAATAGGGTGACATAAAACAGAAGGTCTTCACCTCGCCATACCGAGGGATCAAATTGAATGCTTGTTCGCTCAAGAAAGGCCTTTTTTATCAGGGGTTTTACCGATCCGAGGCCAAGTCTGACAAAAGACTCGGTGCTGAATTGCATTACAGTGCCTGGCTCTGACAAGGTGGTAAATCTAGCCAAGTAAAGTGATATACCAAGGTCGCGACATAAGTAATAGCTATCGGCAACAAAGTCGAGTTTGTACTCTAAAGCGCTGTTTAATAATGCTGATAGTCTGCCTGATGCAAACCAGTCATCGGCATCAAGAACTGCAATCCAGCTGCCACAGGCTTTTTCAATGCCTATATTTCTGGCAGCACTGGGGCCTGAGTTTGTGTGTGTTTTAAATAATTTAACAGATTCGTTCTGCGAGTACCGCAGATTGACAATGCCTTGTGTAAAGTCCTGCGAGCAATCATTGATGACAATGACTTCAATCTCTACATTCTTTTGATTTAAGGCTGAGTCGACGGCTCGACAAATTGTGCTCTGTGCATTGTATGCCGGGATGATTACTGTGATTTTTGGGTGCATTTTATTCTACAAAACGGCTCTATAACCTTAACCCGAACAGAGTGGGGCTAACAGGTAAAATTCTGCATCGCTTCTGATTGTCATATTCATCAGGTTTTTCAAACGCAAACTAGATCATCAAAGACGTTTTGTATGATTTTGACATTGGCTTTCGATGAGTAGTTGAGGTCGTATAACTCTCTTGCATTTCGAACCACGGTCTCAATCAAACCGTCGGTCTCCAGGTATCTGGTGATAGCATTAGCCAGTTCTTCTGGCTGTCCTGGTTCTACTAAAAGGCCATAGCGCTCATCTCGAATCGCATCGGGTATGCCACCAACCCTGGTGCTTAATACCGCGAGACCTGATGATAGCGCTTCGAGGATTGCAATGGGTAAACCCTCGTTGTGCGATGGCAATAATAAAAGCTGAGATTCTTTAAGCAGCTCATACTTTTGCTCACCGCTTACCCAACCGATAATATTAAAGTATTCATCCAGGCCCTTATTAGCAACTAGTGTACGCAACTTTTCGACTTCTCCGTTGCCACCAACTGTGATACGGAAACTCTTTACGCCGTTGGTTTTGAGTAGGGTGACAGCTTCAACAAGATCATATATGCCTTTACGTTGACCGATGTAGCCCAGAAAGAGTAGCTCAGTGGTTTCGTTTCTGGAAAAGACTCGTTTACCGTAGAGGTCTTCAAATACTGGTGATGGGAAGTTGTTGATGATCCTTATTTCCAGGTTATCGGAGATTGATTCGACATAAGATTTCCAGTAGCTAGAGATAACAAACACGCTGTTCGAATGGTTAAGTACATAATGAACCAGGCCCTTATAGAACCGGCCTGCATTGTCATAAGTTTTGGCGAATTCAGAGCCATGCAAATGAAATATGACTTTGCATCTGAGTAGTCGGCTAACAAAGACAAACAGGGCTTTACGGCAAATACTGCCCCTGTAAGATCCATGAAGGTGGCACAATGATACCTTCCCCAAAACAATTAGGGTCGCGAGGGATAAAAGCGAATTGATTGTCAGAGCTAGGCGTTTTAATATTTCTGCTTCATCGTGCGAGGCAATAAAGTAGTGTTTGTATCCGTCGTATACACCCGCTTGTATATGGTTCTCGATTACCGCGCGAATTCCGCCACGGGCACGGGTGCCAATTATGGCCACACCTTTCTGTTTACGGTCTTGTTTCATTCCTTAACTCCTTTATAGTTTAAGTTTAAAGAGGCTGTTTCCTGAATTTGGCTATCTGAAACAGATCGGTTATGGTTATTTTCGAATAGCATGATGAACCAGCCAAAAACAGTTAAGTGGTAAAGAGACTGGACATTGGATGATAGTGCGCTGGTTAGAATGAGCACGAATAGCAGCATGCTGGCTTCTGGAGTTTTTAATGCGCGTATCATGAAGGTCATTGATAGTAGCAACAGGAAAAAGCCTGGCAAACCGGTTTCGCCGATGACATGGGGCCAGTAGGTATCGTAGAAATATTGTTCCTTTATAACCCACCAAATATCCTTCATCGCGTTGTAATTGTAAACATTAGCAACGTCTGCAGCTGCGTGGCTGCCAATGGTGCCCCAGCCTGCGCCCCAGTAATGACTGTCGACCAGTGTGAACAGGGCCTCGACCAGGAAAACAGTTCGAGGTGATTTGAAGTCCTCAATCAGAGTCCAAAAATGGGCCTGGTCTGAAATGATATAAAGAATACCGCCGGTAAACAGGGCAAACACCAGCAACGCCAGATAAGGTCGATAATCCAGATTGATATAGCGCTGGAACCAGAAAGCCATCAGCACAATGAAAAGCAGAAACAGCTCGAAACGTTGAATAGACAACACTACAAACAACACACTAAGGCAAATCATTGAAAAGCCAAATCTGATATTGCCTTTGCGGTATTCAGCGATGCAAAAGACTGAGGCGATAACGAAAAATAGAGCAATCTGGCCTGGGTGCCAGAACCAACCCACCAAGCGGGGCAGCAACATACCGCCAATATGGGCTTTCTCAAAATGTCCTCCATTTGAAAATATGGAGTCATAGGCACCAGGTGCTACGAGCTGAAACAGTATTAACACGAGGGTAAAAAAGATGATCAATTTTATGATCTTGAGTGTCCATCTCGACCATCGGTCATCGCAATGGGCTAGCGCAAATAGAAAAATAACTGGAAAAAATTTCATCTCATGGTAAAGCTGAACCAGAATGACCTTCATGCCATGCAGCTGGGCCATTGATATCAAAACACCATAGATCACATAGGCACTGTAAAAGCCCAGAGCCATCCACCAATGAAAGTTGAGCCTGGGTTTCATGAACGTGGTCAGCAGCATTATGGCAATGATTGGATACAGTTTTTCAATAGCATCAAAGACTCCGTAAATGGTTCCATCTATTTTTTTAACAAATATGAAAAAGAGCTCGAGGATAAACATCCCGAACAATATGCGTGGAACCAATGAGCTTCGTTTCGTTTCCATCACGCACTGTAGAGTAAAGTTAACAATGCACTATCCGCTGTATTCGGCTGTATCTTGCGTGTCTCGTCACTGATTAAAGACTTAAAATAAGACCTTTCTTTATCCGTTATTTTGGGCTTGCTCCCAGTATTGCGCTCCAACAGGCTGCGTTTCAGCGAGGTAATGATTTTTTTCGGAAAGGTTTTAACAAAAAAATTTTTCGCCAGCGATTGGCGCATTAAGACCTTTTGAAACAGTTTTGATCGGGGAACTCCAGAGCGATTGGCATAATCACGCTGCCAATCAATTGGTTGTATGCCGATAAAGTGGGCTACTTCGTCCATCACTTGCTGGTTATTACTGGCATAGTCTCGATAGGCAATAACCTTGAGGCGATCTCGGAGCAGAGCTCGCGTATGCTGCACGGCATCGACGTAACGACTTGATTTTATGTTGTGCCAAATCGGCATATAGGTGGCGCGAGCGCCGCTCAATTCGTGATCAATCGCCTGACGAAAACTGCGAGCCTCACGGGCGTCACGGATCAGGTGGGAATAGGCAGAGAAAGCTCTTTCTAATGGATCACGAAGCATGATGATGTACTTGGCTTTAGGGAATTGCTTATTCATTACTTCCAATATTCGCGGGTCCTCAATCGACATGGCTGAACCGTCGATAGCGATTTTTCCTGGTTCATACAGATTGAGGTATTGATCAGGGTTAGTAATAAACATTTGGCTCACTGTGTCGTTATCCGCAGGCCCAGCAAAGCGATCACCCAGGATCTGCGAGAAATGAAAATGAGGTTCCTTACGCCTAGTTTTTGATACACCTTCATGCTGCATTAGCTGGTTGTATAGGCTGGTGGTGGCGCACTTGGTATAGCCAAGAATAAATACGTCTAACATCGAATTGCTCCTTAAGGTTAATTACTATTGTTCAATGATTAAAGGACAACGCTAAAAAGGTTTATCAGCCTTAAATAAGTTCATATCGGGCAGGGCCGTAATCACTATCTGTCCGAACTCTAAGTGAACGGAGCAGCTTTCATGCCAGAAGCATTCAGGGAATGTGTTAATAATGACCTAAAGCCGTTTCAGAGTATTTAAGCGTGAATGAAATTTTTAGAACCAATCAACCCAATAGTTCCTGTTTTGCAAATTGCATCGCAGTTTAGAAATTATTGGCTGGTTTTGATTCATGGAGTTGCATTATTGGATGATGGTTAAAGCAGCTCTGTCCTTTCCTATTTCTATCTCCAGATCCCTCACCTAAAGGGCTCTGTGATGCTTTTGAACATCAAAACCCTATCGACAATCAGTTTGGCCTGCTTTTTGCTGAGGGGTATATAGAACTAACAACGCCCGATCATTTTCGAGGGTGACACCAACCAAGAACGGGAATCCTTATGAGAATAGGACAAAGAGCCAGTAGCGAGACCTTTGCTGATTTCACTTTAAGCAGAGTTCCCCAAGATATTCGTGATTCACTAACTGATACGCAGTATGGAGCGATACGGTCAGCTCTAATTGCTAAGGATGAGCGAGCTTGTCATCGCATCGATATCAGGCTGCGGGTACCACTGTTCTTACGCAGTTACTACCTGGTGTTGTTCGCCGGGCGTGATCGCCGTGCTTCGGCCTATAGGCTTGAAAAATCGCGTCTTTCTAACATTCCGAGACCTCTGCGATCGGCTATTCACTCTCTGTTGTCACTCGTGGTGTTATTGGTCGTAGTCAGCTTTGTGTTCATTCTGCTATACAAAATAAAGAACCTGGTAGGCATCAATATGTTCTCTGATTTTCACCTTTCCGATCTATTGTCATCGGCTTTTTTCAGCCAATAGTAAATTAGTTTAGAAGGAACTCAACATGATGAGAAATATAAATTTGGTGCGATCGTTAAAACCCTTGTGCATTGCGTTTGCACTTTTAAATGCAGTGGGCTGTGTTTCCATGGAGCGATTAGTGAAGGTGCCTGCTCAATCTGGGTTGGCGACTGTTGGAAACTACAACACTGAACTTCATCGGCAGTCCACGCATATTTTCAATCCTATTTCACTGGATAATCGGGTTGCAAAACTTCGTCTAGAACCACGGGTTGAAAACCTGTTCTTCCTGGTAGACCAAAGTGCGGCACTCTCAAAAGATTATCGGGGTGTGCCAAGTCGACTGTATGCCCGAGAGATGGTAAGACGGTTTGCTGAAACCATGCCGGAAAACACCTATAGCGGTGCGCTGTTAGTTTACGATCAGCAAGTTAAATCGAATAGACAGCCACTTCAGTTGACCTCATATACCGCTGCTGACCTTGAAAAGGCATTGGTGATATCAGAGTCAATGCAGCTCACTAATAGTGACTCTTTAGCGATGGCCATTGATCAATTATCTGAACTCATTAACCAGACCGAGGGTAGCTCTGCCTTGATCCTGGTAACTTCCTGGACCCAAATTGACCGAAATGTCGAAAAAGCCGTCATGCGTATGCGTCAACGCAGCAGTTTTTCAGATGGTATCCAAATAACAGATTCAGGACTGGAGTCTACAACCTGGCAGGGTCGACAATCGGGCGTTTGTTTATACACGTTGGGTGTCGGTAACCAGCTTTCTCGGACTCGCCTGGAAACAGTTGACAGTTGTGGATATTCAGTCGCTGCAAACAAGGTTGCACAGCCCAGGGATATGGCTCATTTCGTACAGACTGTGTTGTACAAGGGGCCAGCTGATTCAGATAGTGACGGAATCTACGACTATTTAGACCGCTGCCCAAATACATCTAGCGGGAGAATCGTCGATTATTCGGGTTGTCTTCGTTTTACTGCCACTGAAGGAGTGATTTACCAATGAAAAAAATATTTATAAACGTAACTATCATCCTCGCATTGTGTGCCATCACAACGAATCACTCATTGGCTGCGGATGAACGTCTGGGTATCGCAACACTTGAAGAACAGCAACGTCGACAGGCAATTTTTGATGCACAAGTTGAAGGCAATCAAGCACTTGAACTAGAGCAAACTGTTATCGTCAATGAGCCCGTGTTTGAAAGCAATACTCAACCCTCTGAAATAGAGAAAAACGTATCCAGCGCCCTTGACCCCGTGAGTCTGGAAGAAGAAATTCAGCAGCAAGTGGTGCAAAGCAGTCTGGCGCTGTTCGGATATGAAATGTTTTCAGGTGTGGCAAAAGCTTTTGCGCCAATTACGGGTGCACCTGTACCCCAAGATTATGTGATTGGGCCTGGCGATACCTTTACCGTTCAGGCATTCAGTGCTGCAGACGTGCAATATGCTTTAACGGTTACCCGAGAAGGTATGATTCTAGTACCCGAGAGCGGTGCCATATCCGTTAGTGGCTTGACTTTCAGCGAAGCCAAAAATGTCATATCGAAGACCATCGAGAGACAGCGCATTGGCATCAAGACAGTGGTTACTCTGTCGGAACTGCGCTCGATTCAGGTGATACTGGTTGGTGAAGTGGTGCAGCCTGGTTCCTACGTAGTTAGTGGTTTTTCAACCTTGATTAATGCCTTGATATCCAACGGTGGTATTAAACGCACTGGCTCATTGCGCAACATTCAGGTTAAACGTGCTGGTAAAGTCATTGCGAGCATGGATCTCTATGAATTGTTGCTCAATGGTGATGACAGCGCCAACATCTATCTGCGTCAGGGCGATCTTATCTTTGTGCCGCCTATTGGTCCCACCGTTAGCATTGCAGGCGAAGTTTTGCGTCCTGCAATTTACGAAATTGGACAGGGATTGACCGTGGGCCATGTTTTGAAACTAGCGGGTGGTTTGTTGCCGACCGCTAATAAGGCAAAAGCACAAATTGAGCGAGTCTCCAACGAAGGACTTTATAACTTGTTGCAAGCTAATCTGGCTGATGGAGGAAAAGGTATTACAGTCAATAACGGTGATCTGATTCGGGTTTTACCTGTTCTGAATAAAATGGATAGTGTTGTGCTGCTGTCTGGTCATGTTTTAACACTGGGTGGTTATCAGTGGCGTCAGGGTATGCGGATTTCAGACTTGATCAATTCTTCGAGCATTTTGAGGCAGGGGGCTGAATTTGATGTGGCCATAGTTCTGCGTGAAAATCGGCGTGAAAAACGCACCGAGGTGATTTACTTCAATCTAGGTGAAGCCCTAGCCGACAAAGGTTCGGATAGTAATATCCAGCTCGATTCACGAGATCAGGTCATTATCTTCGACACGCACTCAGCACGAGCAGAGCAACTGTCGCGCGTTGTCTTGAAATTGAAGCGTGAAGCCACCGCTGACTCACCGGCCAAACTAGTCGAATTCAAAGGTTTCCTGCGTCACCCTGGTATTTATCCTTTGCAGCCTGGCACGCGTTTACTGGACATGGTTAACAATGTTGGTGGTTTGAAAGCGGGCGTTGATCTGGACTACGCATTGCTTGCAAGAACAGACCTGACAACAGATCGGCTGTACTTTGTGCAATTAAATATGCTTGAGGCATTGCGAACACAATATGGTGATCACAATCCACTTTTGCAACCTAAAGACAAATTTTACCTTTTTGATAAGTCTATCAATCGCTCTGCATTAATCGAAGTGCCTTTGGAGCGTATCAAGCGCGAAACCCGCTTTGGTCAGTTGGCGCGAACGGTTCAAGTCAGTGGTGCAGTTTTTCATCCCGGTAATTATCCGATGGTCCCCGGCATGCGCGTAGAAGATTTGATTAAAGCGGCAGGTGGCATGAAGGAGGAAGCCTATGGCATCGCCGCGAGCTTGTCTCGTCAGGTGTTACTTGACAATGAATTCAGTCGTACCGATTCGCTGTCTATCAGCCTGACCAGAAAGGATCGTTTACTAGAGACAACCGACCTAATCCTACAGTCAAAGGATCACCTGGTCTTACGGGAAAAGCCAGAATGGGTTGAAGTGTCGAAGCACGTCAAGATCGAGGGTGAGGTGGTTTATCCGGGGCGCTATCGTATCGACAAGCGTGAGACGCTTTGTTCTCTGGTTCAAAGAGTGGGTAGCTTTACCGAGGATGCTTATCTGTTTGGTTCTATCTTCCTGCGCGAGAGTGTTCGCAAAAAAGAGCAAAGAGCGCTTGATCGGATGTTTGATCAACTCGAGCGACTGGTGGCCGACTCGCATGTATCCCAGGGTTTTGAAAAGGATCAAAAAATGCCTCAGGATCAATCGGCCAGAGATGTTTTCAATGTACTTAAAGAACTTTCTCCAGAGAAGGCGCTAGGTCGTATGGTAGTCGATATGGAAGATGCTGTGACCCGATGTGATGAAGTTTCTGACATCGTGCTAGAAGATGGCGATCGAATCATCATACCCAAGTTTCAGGATGACGTGAGCGTTGTAGGTCAGGTCTACTTTCCGACCTCGCACAAGTATCGTTCGAGCCGAGCTGCTCTCGATTACATTGGTCTCAGTGGTGGCACCAGGGAATTGGCGCAACACGAGCATGCCTATATCGTTCAGGCCAATGGCGAAGTGATGTCGGTGCGCTCAAGAGCCAGCAGCTGGGGTTGGCTCATGGCGCCAACGAATGTCAAAGTCACACCGGGTGCAACGATCTATGTACCTCTGAGCGTCGATCGTATCAACGGCCGGGAAGCCTTCACAGGTTGGGTCGATGTCTTTTTCAAGAGCATCATATCGACCGCGACTTTGTCTAACCTGGTTAATTAATATGAAAACTCAATCATCAATGCAACCTCCGGTCTGTGAGACCCAGTTTGCAGAGTATCAACTGCTGCTTAAATACACTCATGAGTTGCTGCGCTATAAATACCGTATAGCCATTATCGCATTTCTCGGTGCTGGCATGGTTTTTGGACTGTCATGGCTAATCGAGGAACGCTTCTCGGCTCAGGCTACAGTCGCGATCAATGTCAACGAGGCCCCCGGGGGTGTGCAGCCAAAGAACTACCGCGGTGCCAATACCATTGGTGCCATTGAATATGACTTCATTATCGATGGCAGTCAGGGCAATGAGCGAGAAAGGCACCTGGCGCGTATGGAATCGTTTGGGTTTATCAGCTGGTTTATTACAGAACAAAACTTGCTGCCGTGGTTGTATGCGAAGGATTGGGACGAAACCAATGAGAAATGGAAAGAGGGCGTCGAACCGGATATGCGTGAGGCCGTCAAAGTGTTCAAGACTGAGGGACTCTATGTCAGCATTGATAAGAAGACGGACCTTCTGAACATTCGCATAACTGCGGATATACCAGAACGAGCCGCCTATCTTGCGAATGACTTTGTTCAGGCTTTCAACCGTTACGTGCGTAATCTGTACGCTGAAGAATTAAAAAATCGGCGAGTTTATCTGGAACGCCGACTGAAGGAGGTGAGTAACACCGAAATTCATCGTTCAATCTACCGTCTGCTTGAAGCGCAGCTCGCGGTTGAATCTTTGATCAATGCACGTGCAAACTACCCATTAGAAATGATTCAACCGGCCACCGAGCCTTTATTTGAATCTTATCCCAAACGTAAGAAGTGGACAGCGTTAACGCTGGTAGGACTCTTATTTATTGGCTTTGCCGGGGTAGTTGTTCTGGGCGTGTTATCTAAATTACGCTCCGATTTAAAAGTTTATGCTGAGACGCTTAACGCTCAATCAATCGATGGGTCAGTTAATCTTGATAACAATAATCCTGACACCAATAATTCGAACCGTGAGCAATGGATAGAGAAATGAGCAAATCAAACTTTTAAATCGGGCAAAAAGTCCTGAAACTAATCAGCCTTTTTTATACCCTGGGGTATGTACTACTGATAACGCCACCGAGAGCAATCGACCTCACCGTGTCTCAGCGTACCCAGAGTGGAGAACTCGCCAGACAGCCGCTATTTGTGGTAATGCTGATTGAGCTATTGATCCGTATCGCATTGATATTGTTAGTGGCGGTAAGTCTGGAGTCTATTGTTGGTGATACAGCTTATGAGACCACAGGATAGACACATTGTTTATCATTATCGTTATTCTAGGCACCAGCCATACCTTGTTCTATTATTTTTTGCTTGGTTATCTAAAAGAAACTATCGGACTCAGACTAGCGCTGAGGATCTATCGCTTGATGCGCAACCTCTGCTACTCTGCAATCCCTGGATTTTTAGCGATGGTTCCGTTATTGATTTGGAAATGTAAGCAGGGGCATTTGCCATTTAATGATGGACTTGTGCTCCAGGTCTATATTTCCACAATTCTACTCATGACCACATTTGGTCTGGTTGAGGCTTTGGTAATGAAACGTAAACCGCTTGGACTTGATAGGCATCTTCATGAGGGATAGCCAGTCACTGAGCGCTAGGCTGCAATTACCGCTTGGCATACAGGCTTAAAAATCGTCAGTTAGCTCGTCATCTGCAGAATGTCAAATAACTGCGATGAAAAGATGGCTGCTTTCTTCAGCTGTTTATGACGAAGGCCTGTTATATACCATGCTCATCTCTAAACCCGTCATAAAGCAAAGCTTGGATAAGGGTTTGAATGTAAATGATTGGCGCAACTTTTGAGCTTTATATCTAATTCTACGCAATCCTATTTGCATTGTGATAATCACTTTGCAATGTGCAATTCAGGATAGCAACCTGCGGGTCACTGGTATATTCACGGAACCTTTTTAAAGTGGTTAATTTTAATATTAAATCATTGTTTAATAACGATATATTTAATTTTCAGTTAATTTTAAACACATATTCATAGCTGGCATTAAGATTGCAATATCCTTCTGAAGTTTGTTTAACCCACGCATAGGATATTGAAAATTAAATCTATAGGAACTGTTGTAATCCCCGTAGCCGGGCTCGGTACACGACTGCTGCCAGCTAGCAAGGGCATTCCTAAAGAAATGGTTACCGTCGTGGATAAACCTGTCATTCAGCACGTAGTCGAAGAGGCCGTCGCCGCTGGGATGACCAAAATTGTTCTTGTCACCCGGTCCGGAAAAGAGGCTATTGAAAATCACTTTGATAGTAACTTTGAACTGGAAACACAGTTGCAACAAAAAGGTAAGGTGACGTTACTCCATGCTATCCATGAAATCATACCTCACAATATCGAGTTGATTTCGATCAGACAATCCCGGGCAGCGGGACTTGGTGATGCCATTCGCTGTGCTGCACCGGTTGTTGGAAATGAACCATTCGCAGTCATGTTGCCTGATGTTTTGTTCAGCACCCCAGATGATGCGCGCTGGAATATGAAAACAATGATCGATGCGTTTTCACAAAGTGGCCATGCTCAAATACTAGTCGAGAAAGTACCTGAAACACTGGTTGATCAATATGGAATTATCGATTGTGGCTTGAGAACGTTAGACATTGGGGCATCCGCACAGGTGCATGGCATGGTCGAAAAGCCCTCCATTGAGACAGCACCTTCCAATCTATCTATTGTTGGTCGTTATGTTTTACCACCATCGATATTTGCACTACTGAAAATGACTGGCAAAGGTGCCGGTGGTGAAATCCAGCTCACAGATGCATTGCTGAAGTTGCTGGCTCAGTCAAGTATGCAGGCACTCATGATGCGAGGAAGGTCCTTTGATTGTGGTAATAAACTCGGTTTCCTGCAAGCTAACCTCATGTTGGGTTTGCAAGATAAGTCGGTCGGTGCCGAATTGATGAGCATTTTGCAACAAACATTAACCGACTATTTAAATGAACCTAAGGCAGTTACTCGGCGAGAAGTCGCTTAAGACTGTAACTTAACTAATGGGCCTGCCGTCTTGCAGGTCCGAAATAGGCCCTAACGACAATCAGTCAAGCGCTATTCTTCTTTAATATAGTTGCTTAGCTTTCTCTGAGAACCCGTGAGGGATGTTAAACTTAGACTTCTAAGGGTTATTCGCAATCCTCTTTAGATTGCAGTGAGAAAGGTTGGGCTAGTGCCGCACTCAAACGTATTGCCGAATTTGAGAACCGTCAAATTTATCATTGGACTGAAATAGCGAGATTTGCTCTTTTGACCGAGGCGACAAACAACGCTGTAGGTAAACAAGCCGCTACCAAATTTGATTGATTTTTGAAGAGGCATCGAATCAGGAAAAAGTAGCACGAACAGATCCATTGCTTGATTGGCAGAACCCTCTTTTAAATTTAGTTTTTTCGATGCAGACGATGATCGGACTTTGGTTAGAAATGTCACCTCGATTATATGGCAAACCCTGAATAGTAGTTTCAACAGAGTTTAGATAGCGCAGCAATATTGACATAACTTAACGCATTAATAGTCGAGCTGATATCAATTGATGGTTTTGTTGATCTCGATTGAATTTTCACTCTCTACCCCACTTGAGTTGAAAGAAGTCATCATGAAATACCAGGTTGAACTGGCAAGATCCTCTACTAAATAACTGCTTAGTCCAGGATTGTTAGTGATGATGGTTTCGCTATAGCTGCCTGACGATATGCCATAACGAATTTTATAACCTGCCAAATCAGTTAGCACAGAGCCATCAGTGTTCAGAGTTGGTGGTGTCCACGATAATAGCGCCGTTCCATTTTGATTCAGTACCACTGCTACATTCAGCATATCGTTGACAGTGCCGCCAGGTCCGGTACAGGTTAAAATAAACTGACTGTCATTGAACAATGTGCTGGTGGTCTTGGAACCTGCTGTAGCCTTGCTGCCGGACCAGTCACCTGAGGCTGTGCAACTCGTCGCATTAGCAGTGCTCCAGTTCAGTGTTGTCGAACTATTTTGAGTAACACTACTGAGAGTTGCGGAAAAAGTGAGTGTTGGCAATGGCGCAGCCACGGTAATATTGACTGAGTCATTCGAATTCCCATCAGTACCGCTACAGGCCAGAATAAAGTTACTATCGACAGTTAATGCGCTAATGTTCTGTGAACCCGTCGTACTCTTGATACCTGACCAGTCACCCGAGGCAGTACAACTGCTGGTATTGCTGCTAGTCCAACTCAATGTTGTCGCACCTTTGTAAGCCAGGTTCGATAGGCTGGCCGACAGGTTGACCGACGGCATAGCTGGCGCAGCCACGGTAATATTGACTGAGTCATTCGAACTCCCATCAGTACCGCTACAGGCCAAAATAAAGTTACTATTGGCAGTCAACGCGCTAATGCTCTGTGAACCCGTTGTACTCTTGATACCTGACCAGTCACCCGAGGCAGTACAACTGCTGGTATTGCTGCTAGTCCAGCTCAATGTTGTCGCCCCGTTGTAAGCCAGGTTAGATAGGCTGGCGGACAGGTCGACCGACGGCAGAGCTGGATTTAAATGACTACCAGAATCATTTGAATTGGAACTACCTGAACCGCATCCGCCCAGAATGAAAAGCAAAACTAAATTACTCATTAGCCTTCTAACACTCAAAGCTGGTTTTGCACTAGTTGTTAAAGGCATAATTCCCCCATTCTTTCAGTCAGTCTTGCACTTGGAGCAGGATCAGTTCAGTTGACATTTATTCT
>CAXMOZ010000006.1:0-3011 GCA_964195315.1 uncultured Acidimicrobiia bacterium
AGCTGATGGTCAGATAGACATGATTGCCGGCAGCGATGTTAACCTCCTGTCCACCGCCAAAACCAATCTGTTATCAGCCGAGATTAATATGACCTCGGGCGACATGAATGTTAACGCAGGCAAGCTAACGGCGCATACCACCGATGTCGAATCACATTCACAGTCGATGAAGTTGTATACCCAGATGTTCAGTAGCGTCGCCAGACAGGTGAGCCAGAAAACGGATGTTCTGGTTCGTTGGGTCGAGCAGGTCGAGACCTTGAATATCGGTAACTTAATCCAGAATGTGCGAAAAAATTATACGTCGCATTCTGATCAGGCAGTGATTACCGCCAGTAAAGATATGCGTATCGACGGCGAACGCATTCACATGGGCTAACGGAGCAAAAACATGTTCGTAAATACACAAATGATGGGAATGAATTTTGCTATGCCGGATGTCTGCTTAACGCCGGTACCATCCCCTGCAGGGCCTATTCCAACACCAATGCCTTATCCCAACACGGCGTTACCGATGACCGCTATTCCGTCACAGGTCAAGGTTTTAGTGCTGGCAATGCCTGCACATAACATAATGACGGTGACGCCGATGAGTAATGGTGACAATGGCGGCGTGATGATGAATCCGATGTCGGGTATGGTAATGGGGCCTACCAAGCATTTAATGGGTAGCGTTAAAACAATGTTTGGTGGCCTGCCGGTGACCAAAATGTTAAGTCCTACGGGTCAAAATGGTATGTCACCGGGTGCCTTCGGTGCATCGCTGGCACCCAGCCAGGTCAAACTCATGGTTTTGGCTTAACACAAATATAATGCTGAATTAGAATTAGAATTAGAATTAGAGAAGTTAAAAATGACTGAAGAAGCCGAACATAATCAACAGCCTGAAACACAAAAAATACAGGTGCATATCCCACCCGATCTCGATTATCACTATCGCGATGTCGCCAATGTATTTGTTGGTAGGGGAGATGTGGTGCTCGAACTAGGTAATATCCATCGTTCCATGCCTAGTAACGCGACTATTTCCAATCGCATCGTATTCTCTATCGCGACCGCCTACGAACTTCATAATCGTCTTGGTCAGGCGCTCGCAGAAGCGCAGCAGCAATTACAACAAAGCTTGAATAAATAAATGATAGCGTCGAAGCATAAGCGTTGGGTGCGAAACCAAAACCATTGTATTTTCGAAACTCGAATTATTGGGTTTTTAGTGCTTGCTGCCTATTCCTGTGCTTCGGTTTATGCAGCTGATCTACCTGCGGGTGCAACACCGGGTGGTGCTTTGCCTAACCTAAATGACGAAATAACAGAACCATTCGTATATCCTGATCCCACTTTTGCCCCTGATAAAGCCGAAGAGATTCGGGCAGAGGACATCGATGCACCGCGTTTGCAAGTTCGAGGATTTCGAATTAACGGTGTTAAGCCTCATGAAAAGCTAGGGATCAATCAGGAATCGATTGAGCGATTAGTGCTTTCTAGCGCAAAAGAATTAGTCGCGGGAGAGGCGTCTCGCGGTTTTACGCTATCGATGTTCGAATCGATCAATATTGCCATTGGTCGCTACTACCGAGAAAAAGGCTTCTTCCTTGCGCGCGCTTATATACCCGAACAAAAAGTAGAAAAGGGCATAGTGACGATTAACATCGTTGAAGGGTTTATCGATCAAATTGTCTTCAGTGGCAATGATTTATATAGTGTCGAGCAACTGCAAGATGTGTTTGATCGATTAAAGGGTGAGGCTATCTTTCTTGATAATGTCGAAAGTGCGGCTTTTATAGCAAACGACTTCCCTGGCATGAACGCAAATGTACTATTTGGGCCAGGGTTAGAACCAGGGTCAGCCGCGCTACAAGTGAATGTAAAGGAAGAAACGTCAAATGCCTATCTCACATTTGATAACTATGGCTCGACCTTTACCGGTGAAAATCGGCTTCGGGGTAATTACCAGCTTTACAATGTTTTTGGCCAGGCCGATAGGATCGACTTGAATGGAATCTACACGTTTGATCCACAAAATAGTATTTATTACGATTTTGCTTATCAGCAGCCGTTGCTAGATAACCGCTATCTGGTTGGCGGTTCTTATAATGCCAACGCATTTGACGTTGGCGGCAACCTGACTGATCTAGGGATCAATGGCAAATCGACTATTTTACGCGGTTTTATGACGCGTATTATTAGCAGAGGAAGAGCCGCCCGTATTACGACTGCTGTCGACTTGAGCCTTAAGTTAGCTGAGAGCAAAGTTATCAGTACATTGGACTCACGCGATAAACTCACCGTCATTGGTTTTAGTGCCGACTATGCCGGTACTAGCTGGTCGAGTTCTAGAGCTTATCAGCAAATTAGCGCTAAACTGAGCATTGGTCTCGCCGATTTTTTGGGGTCGATGGATAGTACCGGCGATGGTTTGTCGGGGCGACGGGGCGATATACAGGAAAGAGCAGGTGGCGATTTTACAAAGCTTAATATTGACTACCTGCGTGTCAGTCGATTGACTGAGTTCCAGTCATTGTTACTGCGTTTTAGCGGGCAAACATCATCGGATCTGTTGACGTCGTTGGAGCAGTTTTCGCTCGGCGGGCCCGATACAGTGCGAGCTTACCCAGTCGCAGAAGCGCTGGTCGATAAAGCCTGGCTATTGAGCGCCGAGTGGCAAGCCGATGCATCACCAGAAATCCCACAGACCTGGTTAAACAAGCTGCAGTTTTCGATCTTCTATGATTATGCAACCGGTAAATTAAATGACCCACTGACCAACGATATCTCATCCATTTCACTATCGGGACTGGGCTTTGGCGTACAGGTGGTGCCTTTTAATAAATTCACAGCAAAAATGCAATATGCCATCGATTTGGGTGACGAGCCCTCAGAAAATCAGTCTTTGCCATTTTATTTCACCCTGCAGTACGATTTCTAATTATGTCAACAGTCAAAAAATTAAGTGAATTCTTAACTACTAAGAATGTAATCATTTGTATTCAAACGGAGTACACTTTAAAAAT
>CAXMOZ010000007.1:0-3348 GCA_964195315.1 uncultured Acidimicrobiia bacterium
GTGCTTCGAGACCACCGGCTGAGGCACCAATGCCGACAATGGTCAGTTTGTTTTTTAACGTCGCATTAAGCGTATTTTTTGATTTGGTCTTCGGTTGTGCTTTGGTAACCATTGCTTTTTTCATTATTAAAATTGATTATCAGTTGTGTAAGTGACTATGTACCGATCGATCTATCTATCCAATCCAGTAAGCCTTAATATTATTCGCCTCAGATGGCAGGCAATCACCGACAGGCTTATTGCTGTACTGACGACATAACAGGGTTATTATAAAATATAGCGGATAAAAGAGACAGATGTCATTTTTTGAAGCTGCTAAAAAAC
Organism: uncultured Acidimicrobiia bacterium; assembly: GCA_964195315.1. Taxonomy (GTDB): domain Bacteria; phylum Pseudomonadota; class Gammaproteobacteria. Next base: position 325 of record CAXMOZ010000007.1, read on the forward strand.
CTAACAGATAAAGTTAAACGAATCTGGCTTCAGTTTTCCATAGTCGGATCTGAGGCAGTAGCTACTATTTCTCTGCTGATCAAAAAAGTGCTGATAAGAAATACAATGCTCAGAGAAATCATACAATCTATGCCATTCGCGATTGACTGTTAATTTTTATGGAATGATTAGTGTCTATCGCAAAGTTATGTTTGTAGGTAAGCTTTTTCTTTCAATATTATTATCGAACCGCATATCACTATATTCAATGCGGACTGAAATTGAAGCAAAGTGATGTAAAAATCCGGCTAAAATACCGATGCTCGGGTCGATTTTGTTTTTCATTCCCTGATTGCGCCATAATTCATAGGAAACACCAACGCCACCGCTTACATGACTGACTAACTCATCAACTCCAGCGACTGATTGTGTTTCCAGTCCAGTATAAACCCTGGAAAGTGGATTGAAAAAATCAGTTCTGGGTGGTAGTGAGAATATGTCAACCAGGTCAAGCCTGTGGAGTCGGGTAGTTTGGTTACGGTTGGTTTTTATCTGAAAATTAGCCATATTAATTTGAGCACCCTGTAAAAACCCGTGCTGATTGTCTTCAAGTTTATGAAAAGCCATGCGGAAACCAATGTTGAGGTAACTGTTATCCAGTCGCTCACCAACTGAGCATTAAACCTGTTTACTGAGGTGACTATTTTCAGGCGATATAGGTTTACGACGGGTAACGGCTTCTACGGTAGGTGGATAAGAATTTAATAGCCTGAGTAACGCGAAGGAACGTTTATCTGTGGCTGAATCTCGACTCTTATCTTTTTCGAGGTAACGTAGGTATTTATATGATGCATCGACAATATTTTTTTGACTAGATTGACTCAAAGAAGTGAAGGAATTATCTTTCGTATAACTAACATCAGCAGAAATGCTTTTAACCATGTCGAGTTCCAAATCGGACATTTGGTCAAACAGTTGCTGCAGTTTTGTTAACTGCGAGGGCCGATACTCAATCTTGGTGATCATATCTACTCGTTCGATAGCACGCACAGTATCGACCGGTATAGCGGTTAAAATAAATTCATCCGTCAACTCTATACCGGGGCGCGCGACTTCAAGTAATTCGAGTAAGCGGTAGGAGCGGTTTTCGTCAAAAAAGAAATAATCGAAATTCATTTCTTTTAGTTCCCATAAGTGGGTAATCATGCGACTTGTTTCCTGCGCATTAAGGTCGAGGGTATATTCCCAGATGTCGCGATTTTCAATTCTGTTGTATTCCTGAATTTTTTTATAATAAGGGGTCACTATAAAATTTCCAGGATATCCCCCCGCTAATCCTTTAAACGCATAAAATATTGAATTGTCATCAACGCTGTTGGTATTTGCGCCAAAGTTCACAGCGTAGGAAAGCCATTTCGACTCATTATTACCAAACTTTTTATCCAGTCTCAATAGCGTATGACCAAACATGGAAGAGGGGCTATTTAAATGGTAGGCGGGAAAAATCAATGTAACCTGGTCTGCATCTACAATGGCTCTCCATGCTTTGTATTCAACACAGTCATTGACAGGTAGAGACTGACTAGCGATAGAAAGTTGTTCAGTTAACCAGTTAAGACGCGCTGTAAAGAGGCACTGTGGGTGTTGATCATCGCGCACGTCGGTTCTATAAAACGCTTTGATTGTTGCTAATAGTTCAGCTTTTGAATTAGTTTTGCCGAATTCTGCATTAAAAAAACGATCATCATCGACCTGGCTTAAAAAACGAATATCGGATAGTTGGTTTTGATGACTAACATCATAGTGCAACAGGTTAATCCATATTGGGTTAACCCATAAGTTTTGTTCTAGAGCCGCTTTCTGTAGTTGGGTGACATAGTCGTATCCCGCACTGGCAGATGAATTTAACGCAACTACAGCGAAAATGAAAAGTAGAGACCGAAAATAATTTTTGCAAGAAAGTAACATAGTGAGCAATGACAACCTTAATTCAGGCAGGAGATGAATCTACTTTTTGAGTATTATAAAATACAAAAGGCCCCGTATCGAAAGATACGAGGCCTTAGATAGTACCTCGGAGTACTATTGTTTAAGCGAGGTATTTAGCGAGTCTTGAATCAGTCTTCATCACTTCATTCATAGATGCCATCACTTGTTCTGCTGTTACTGTTTCATTTGGAAATAAGGTGTTGAAATTTTTATGCATGGTGCTTGCAAATGTTGCACGGTCTTCTTTTTGAATACCATACAGTACTGCTACCGCATTCATTGCTTCACCTTCTCCACGTGCTACATCTTCGGTCAATTCGTTCATCATAGAACCAATCATCGCAACACCACCGTAGGTGAGTGCGCCTTCTGCACTACAGCCATTTGTGCCAGATGTCATACCAAAAGTTGCGTTACCCGAAGTTCCATTAGTGCTAGAAGCAAGGAAATGCGAACCAATACCTGAGTCACCTTCAAATAACATGTTGCCCCATCCGCAGTTTGGCCCACCAGGGGAGACGGCGAATACGGAGGAAGAAGTTGCTAGTAGAGCGATACCAATTATTGTTTTTTCATTAATCTCTCCTGAGAAAATAGTGATTAGTTTTCGAGCACTTATAATAGTAGTTGAGTTTTTTCTAATATGCCGAGTCTGATTATAATTAATCGATTTATTGAACTATTGAAGCGCGCTAATAAAAATGAAACTGGAGTGTTAGTTTTGCAGATAAGGATCAATTTTAAGAGGAAAGGCCTGTTCATTTTGAGTAGTTGCTTTGTTTTGATCTTAATAGTATCGCTTGCGGGTTGTACTCAGTTTATATTTCAGCCTCATCGTATGCACTATATGACGCCTGATGTCGCTAATGTCATTTATGAAGATTTAGTTATTCAATCATCGGATCAAATAGAACTACATGGCTGGAAGTTAATCACACCAGAGCAATATAGAGGCAGTATTTTATTTTTTCATGGCAATGGTCAAAACATTAGCAGTCATTTCGCCAATGTCTATTGGCTAACGGAATATGGCTATAACGTGTATCTTTTTGACTA
>CAXMOZ010000008.1:0-9772 GCA_964195315.1 uncultured Acidimicrobiia bacterium
ATCACCCGGATTATTTAAAAGTTTAATGGTTGCATTGTTAGGAATAGTATTTGCCATTGCTTTCATCTGGGCTGATCATCCACTCATCGCCTCACTCACATTAGTTTTCAGTATTACTTGCGTGTTGTTTGGTGTCCATACTCAACAACGCACAATTGCGATTAACCAATCACAGCGATCCTATAGCAATCAATCAGAACGTTTTTTATTCAAACCTATTCACCAGCTGATCGAAAATCCTGATATTGTCGAACCATTTTCTGTAATTTTGAAGTCAGTCAAAAAACACACAGGTGCCAAACATCTAGCGATTTATGTGTTTGAAGAGCAAACAGGCCAGTTAGTAACGCTAGCAATTGATAATGATCAAACAAACTCAACACTACCCAATCGCTTGCCTTTAAAAGTTCTCAGTCAAATTGAGAAAACAGGCAATACTATTGTTGATATCAGCGATCAGTTTAATGCCGGTACCTATCTCGCGATCGGCCTTTGGGATGAAGAAGCCTTATACGGCATCTTGCTAATCGAACAAAAATTAACCGATGCTGAACAACGGGTTTTCTATACTCGGCTTGCCAACCAACTGTCTGACGTTATTTGCTGTAGCCATCGAGCCCAAATCAATCGCCGTCAGGATGTCTATCAGGAGCGAGCGGCCATAGCACGAGAGTTACATGACTCGCTTGCGCAATCACTCACCTACTTAAAAATTCAATCGACTCGCTTGCAGTCTCATATTGATAGAAATAAACTTAAACGAAGTGCCGATTATTCAAAACTGGACATAGCAGTCGATGAGCTACGCAGTAATCTCAACCGTGCCTACAGCCAATTGCGGGAATTGATGACAACCTTTCGACTGACGATGAATGGCAAGCATCTAGCCAGCTCTATTGAAGATTCAATTTTCGAGTTTGAACAGCGAACAACCATTGTTATTGACTCTGATATTCGACTGAGTGGCGAAGAACTCAGCGCAGAAGAAGAATTACAATTGCTTCAACTCGTTCGTGAAGGTTTATCCAATATTATTCGCCATTCGCATGCCACTCGAGCCCATATTTCACTCGATTCTTTTAATGACAATGTTGTCTTGAAAATAATCGATAATGGTATCGGTATTGGTCTGATTCCCGATAAAATGCAACACCATGGACTGATCATTATGCAAGAACGTGCGCAACGTCTTGGCGGTGTTTTAAAAGTAATGCCACCGCAATCAACGGAAATGGCAGGTACAGATATTACTATTTCTTTTGTCCCTAGTTACCTGTCCGAATTTGCAATAGCCGAAGAGTCAAATCATGAGTGATTGTTTTGAAACTAGTGTTTTAATCGTTGATGATCATCCGCTTTTTCGTAAAGGTGCGGCTCAATTATTGGGATTAGACTCGCGATTCAAATTGGTTGATGAAGCTACTGGCGGTAGTCATGGTTTAACTTTAGCCTTAGAACTTAAACCTGATTTGATCTTATTAGATATGAACATGAAGGATATCAACGGTATCCAAACCTTGAAAGCGATGCGCGAGGCTGGTGTTGAATCAAAGATCATTATGCTAACAGTGTCCAATTCTGAAAAAGACCTAGTCGCAGCGATGCGAAATGGTGCAGATGGTTATCTACTGAAAGATATGGAACCCGAAGATATTTTAAATAAACTCAACGGCGTATTTTTAGGTCAACCTGCTTTTAGCGATGAAATGTCGGTATTGCTGATTAATGCGTTACGTAATGATAAGCCGACTCAAAATATGTCCGAGGCATCCCTAACCGAAAGAGAGGCTGAAATCCTCGCTCTAATTGCTCGCGGTAAAAATAACAAGCTAATCGCCCGGGAGTTAGGTATCAGTAATGGGACAGTCAAGGTACACGTTAAAAATTTATTACGTAAACTAAATTTAAGTTCTCGCCTGGAAGCTGCTATCTGGGCGATTGAAAATGATATCAAACGCTAGTCCATGTTTAGCAAAATCCTTCAGCAGTTAACACGTCCCAAAGCAAAGCTAGAATCACCACATGCATTTTTGCTAGAAAACTTGCCTCATATTGTGTTTGAACTTGATTCAGAATATCGATGGATTTTGCTCAATAAAGCCTGGCACCAATTAACAGGTTTACCACGCAACAGCTGTATTGGGGAGAGCTGCTATCAATACTTTCACCCCGAAGATAACGATCAGGTACGTCGTTATTTACAAAGCCTGCACCCAAGCCAAACCAACAACCAAAGCATAGAAGCTCGGGTGCTGACTAAAATCGGCATTTCTCGCCGTATCGAAATAAATGCCGTTATAATCGTGGCACCCGATGGTCAGCCATTACGAATCGGCAGCATGACCGACATCACCGAACGCGTCGCCGAAGAAGAGCTATTGCATGCCAACAACCGAAGCTTGTCAGGTTTGTTAAATGACCTATCAGGCATGATGTATCGCTGCCGTAATGATAGAAACTGGACAATGGAGTATTTGAGCGGAGGTTGCAAAGAGCTAGCTGGCTGTCCACCATCCGACATTATCAACAATGTCAAACGATCCTGGGATAGCCTGATTCATTCTGAAGACCGCGACATGGTCTGGGCTGAAGTTCAAAGTGGTTTACGTGATAGTCATTATTTCGATATTACTTACAGAATTTTTACGGTTGAAGGAAAAAAGAAATGGGTTTGGGAACGCGGTAAAGGCATATTTAGTGCTGATGGAGAACTGCTCGGATTAGAAGGATATATCACCGATATAACAGCAGAAAAACTACGTAATGAAAGACTGCTCAACGATAGGCTCTACGATTCGCAAACGGGCTTGATACAATTACCATTGTTTTGGGATAGGCTATCTCGAGCCATCATGCGCTACCACACTTCGCACAATGATCAGTTTTCACTACTCGTTATACAACTACACAAACTAATCGACACCTTCGAGCATTCGCACGATGCATTTGGCAAACAAATCACGCTCGATCTATCCAGCAGGATGATCGAAATCATCAATGATAGCGATAGTATTAGCCGTTTAAAATCAGATCGTTACGCTATATTGATTGAGCGCCCACACGATAGAGATAGCCTCGAAGCATTGGCTCAGAAAATTTTGGAAACCATGCGCACACCAATTCAATCAGCTGATAAGACGCTATTTATCACCTGCAGTATTGGTTGTTCAAATGGTATTGGTATCAACAACACTATCGACAGTCTGATGCATAATGCAGTGATCGCGATGGATCAAGCGGGGGCACAAGGGGGATCAAGGTTCGAGTTTTATGACCCGGAAATGACTATTCGGGGTTAGATACCTGAATCTAGGTACTTGAGTCTATATGCCTAAGCCTATATACCGAGATAAGCTTTTCGAACATGATCATTATCCATTAACCCACTGGCCTCACCTTCGAGCGAAATGGTTCCCGTTTCCAGTACATAACCATGTCGAGCTAGCTCTAAAGCCAGCTCAGCATTTTGTTCAACTAAAACAACAGACACGCCTTGTTTATTAATATCAACCATAATACGAGCTATGTCCTGAACAATAACGGGGGCAAGACCTAATGAAGGTTCGTCCAGTAACAGCAAACGAGGACGTGACATGAGTGCCCGACCGATGGCGATCATTTGTTGCTCACCACCGCTCATTGTTCTCGCAATTTGATCTTTACGTTCTCTTAATCTTGCGAATCGCTCAAACACGGACTCTAAGTCTTTTTCGATCTCGGCTTTATCGTTTCGAGTAAAAGCCCCTAAGCGCAAGTTTTCTGTAACAGTCAAATCTTTAAATACACGACGACCTTCTGGTACATGCGCAATGCCCAGTTTGAGTATCTGATCGGCCGACATTTTTTCGATATTTTCACCATCGAAAATAATTTCGCCACTGCTAGGATTATCAAGACCAGATATCGCTCGTAAAGTGGTGCTCTTACCTGCCCCATTCGATCCGATAAGCGTGACAAAATCACCTTCGCTGACTTCGAGAGAAATACCCTTGAGCGCAGCAACTTGACCATAGTGAACGTGAATATTATTAACTTGCAAAAGCATTATTTCGCACCACCCAGATAAGCTTCAATGACTTTGTCGTTATGACGAATTTCGTCAGGCGTACCTTGCACCAGCAATTGGCCAAAGTTAAGTACTGTGAGGTAATTACATAACCCCATCACCGCCTTCATGTCGTGTTCGACTAGAATAATGGTTATGCCTGAGTCGCGAACCTTACGTGTTAAGTCCATCATGTGATTGGTTTCTTCCGGGTTCATACCAGCAAAAGGCTCATCCATTAACATTAACTTGGGCTCAGATGCGAGTGCGATAGAAATAGCCAGCGCACGCTGCGACCCTAGTGGTAACTCCGATGCCAACTGATGACGACGATCGATAAGCCCCATGAATTCAAGTACTTCGTTGACCCGATCCTCGGCTATCTTTTGACTATCGCGATCTAGCCCAAACAAGGCAGAAAATATATTACTGCGCGCCTGAGTATGGCAACCAACCAACGCATTTTCGAACACGGTAAGCTCCTGGAATAATGTTGTCTCCTGAAACGTACGCACAATACCCAACTCTGAAATATTGTACGGTTTACGTCCCACAATACTGTTGCCTTCAAATATAATATCACCGCTGTTCGGCGTATAAAATCCGGCTATATTCTTAAATAAGGTGCTTTTCCCTGCGCCATTAGGACCGATCAAACCACGAATTTCACCTTCATCAACTTCAAAGCTCACATCATTTAAAGCGGTTAGGCCGCCAAAACGCTTGGTTACACTTTTTACTTGTAATATTGACATGACGCCTCCTAAACCTTATCTGCGTTAGTTGGCTCAACAGGGGTTGAATCAACATTAGAAGAATAATCATCATTGTCAGTGCCAAACCATTTCGCTTTCAATTTCACCCAAACGCTTTCAAGCCCAAGTGGTAAAAATAAAATTGATAATATCAATACGAATCCGTATATAGCGGGACGATACTCTACGAAGCTCCTGATTGACTCATCAAATAACGTGAGCGCGACAACACCCAAAATCGGCCCATAGAACTTGTTATAACCACCAACAATAACCCAGATCAATATGAATACCATAAAGCCAACTCCAAATTGATTTGGCGTCACAGTGCCCAAGTAATGGACTTTCAATCCTCCAGCAATGCCAACGAAAAAAGAACCGACAACAAATGCCAATGCACGATAGCGCCAGGTATCAACACCGACTGATTCAGCTAATGGCGCCTTCCAATGAACCGCGCGTAACGTTAGACCGACTCGTGATACTTCAATTTTGTATAAAATGAACAGGCAAAACGAGACTATGGCGAGCGCCAGATAGTAATAAGGTATAGAGTCAATGAAGTCGATACTACCAATCATAGGAGGCTCTGTGCCAGCAATGCCACCCGTGCCACCAAATGGCTGAATGAAATAGATCCAGCACAACCGTATCGCCTCTCCTGCCGCAAATGATCCAATCAGGAAATAAAATTGAGTCATGCGAAATAATGGGAACGAGAGCAATGCAGCAATCAGCGCCGAAACACCACCAGCCAATGGCAACGTAAACCAGATAGCCATTTCAAAATTTCGGAATAGTAACGCTGCGGTATAAGCACCGACGCCCATCATGACCGCATGAATGAGGGACCATTCGCCACTTAAAGTAACTAGTCGATAACTTGAGACAACCAGGACATTGATGACCAGAAAAATAAGTAAATCCTGATGATGATATTTAAGGAAGTGCGGCAGTATTAACAACCCGGCCAATAAAACAGCGGACCCAGCCCATACTTTCTTTGAATTATTCATCACTCGCTCACCTTCGCGCCCATAATGCCGCTCGGCCTGATAATTAAAACCACAACCATCAGGATCAAACCCAAAATAGTGGCGATAGTACCGCTGACATAAACTGTTACCAGAGTATGGAATAATGCATATAAAACAGCAGCCAGAACGGCCCCTGATAAACTACCCACGCCACCAACAATGGTCACAATAAAAGCTGTGATAATGACGTTATGGCCCATATGTGGATTAATATTGGTTAAAGGTGCCATTAAGGCTCCTGCAAGACCTGCTAGCGCTCCACCCACGCCAATCGCTATCATAGATATGCGGTTAATATTAATACCCTGTAATGCCGAGGCTTCACGATCAAGCGCCACGGCGCGCAATGCCCAGCCCAGTTTGGTGCGTGTCAGAAAAAACCAGAGTGTTGCCAATGCTGCTACCGATACTATAAAACTAAAAACTCGCTGATAAGGTATTCGTATGCTCTCAGATAGAATCATGGTGCCATGAAATGGCGGAGGCACTTGCTTAGATGGCCCATCGCCACCTATGACAGTCGCGGCAACCTGTAAAATAAACAACACACCAATCGAGCAAATCAAACCTGCCAGCGGATCATTACGAGTTGGTCGAAATAGAAAACGCTCCATCAATAAACCAATCAAGGCGACCAATGCACAGGATATTAAAATGGTAGGAATAAACGGAAAATCATTCTGAGCATGGAGAAACCAGACGGTATAAGCCCCGACCATCACCAATTCACCATGGGCGAAGTTAACCACACCCATGACTCCAAATATCAAAACGAGACCAACTGCAAACAACGCGAAAAAACCGCCCTGGATAAGCCCATTGATTATTGACAGGATAAACAAATCCACGAAAAGATCACCTCTTTGATAACCGCTATAGTCTGATCACATATAAACAGATACCGACTTAGCTTTTGAATAAACAATCGAAACAATTAACAGATAAGCCTTAAAAACAGCTCTTCGAGCTGCCAGCAATAGTCGGTTTAATTATTTGAATCGAGTTCATTACCCTGCTTGATAAGCTTGGGCAACAAATAAAACTAGCCCCTTGAGACCAACTTATGGTTGTTCTCAAGGGGCAGCACAGTGAAAGAAACTAAACGACGTTTAAACCGTTCTTTTTCATGTGTTTTTTGAGAACAGCTGAATGTTCGGTGAGCCATCCAGAAACATCGCCGTATTCCTGAATACGCGCTTTACCGCCTTCCACCACAACTACCGGCCAGCGCCCTACAATGGTATTGTCGAGGCCCCACAATTCGCTGCCCCACCAACGACCTTTACCAAATATGAAGGATGGATTTATGCGGGACTTCAACGCATTTCGAACCGCAGTTGGTTCGACGCTACCGGCTGCTTTAGCGCCTTCTATCCAGTTTAATAATACAGAGGGGTATTCCCAGGTAACCGCAGACCAGTCATTGGGATGATCAGCTCTGAATTTTTTATCGAACCCAGCTGGATCAGGGAAAGTGATACCTTCCTGCTGTAGGGCAGGATCATCGAAATCAGGGAATTCGAAAATCGTACCATTAACGAAGTCGACACTAGTTTTAGCGATAATTTCGTCATAAAAATCCAGGGTGCAAGAAATAATCTTACCCTTGAAACCCTGATGATAAAGTTGCTCCATCAATGGCGTCACGTAGAAGCTAGTGGCCATACAAAAAATGTCTGGATTTTTCGCCAGTACTGAACTCACTATCGGAGCAAAGTCAGTAATATCAAATCCGTGCAAATTAGTTTCTAAAACTTCAATACTAGCTACTTCAAAGGCAGCCTGGTAGGTAGCAGCCGACTGCAAACCAAACTCAACATCGTTATTAGTAACAATCGCCGCTGTTTTGGCATCTGGGAAGTTTTTCGCCAGCCACTCAACACCCGTTACATTATAGAGTGGATGAGATTCAACCGGTGCCAACAGGTAATCTGACTTCGGCGTGATATCACTCGGCAATAAAGTCGTTGTTAACATTTTTTTACGCTGAGCCCATGGCAATACCGAAGCCACGGTAGAACCACCCAACATCATGACCATTTTAACTTCATCATCGAGAACTAGCTTTTTGTAGCCTTGCACTGCTTTTTCTGTGTCATAACCATGATCATAGGCGACCATTTCGATCATGTAGTTGTCTCCACCAATTTCTACGCCACCAGCGGCATTGATTTGATCAGCAACAATTTGACAGCCATAGAGCCCAGGTAATCCCCATGGTGCGTAATCTCCTGTCATCGGGATATTCATACCAATCTTTACCGTTTTCTTACCAGCGAGGCTCACACTTGGGTAGATACCAAGTGCTGCAGCGCTGACACCAGCAACGGCTGAGCCAAGAAATTTACGACGTCCAAATTTGCTTTCAAATACTTCTATCGGGGTCTTCTTCATTGCCTATCCTCCACGAACAGTTATTATCATTATTTTATTTAGATTAGAAAAACGCTCGTCACAAATAGTCATGTGCTCGCGCACTTCTGTAAATGTCATTTTTTATGCTGGCCATAATCCCTTTCAAACGCAGTGATTTCAATAACTCGATAGGAGTACCAACTTAGTAGTAACTGGGAGTATCACTTTTGTAGTAGTTGGGATAAGGACCGGCGTCAGAATGTCCAGACGGCAAGACTTTTTAGGCTGAAACATAATTAGGAGAATAGCGCTTGCCTATGCCTATCTCGCTAGCATCTACAACCAAGACTTTTTAAATGCGACCGCAACGCTGAGCACCTAGGCTAAAGCCTTCCAGAGTATAAGTATGCCGGCGCTTTATTCAACACGATGTAAAAAAACTGAACTGAATCGAATAATAAGCATCAGACCATATACTGATTGACAGCATGATTTGGCCATTATTAGCGATCAGAAAGAATCGTTTATTGTCGCTTAACAATTAGTTTCGAATCGCACTTTTCAAGAAAAAATCTTGAAAAATAAAAAGTATTGTGCCCTGTATCCAAGGTGTTAATATTTCAAAAATTATCGAAGATTGTAGTATTAAAGGTTGATCAAACTATGAAATTACGAATACTCGGAATTATGGGTTGCTTTGTTGCTGTGCCTTTATGGGCAGCAAATCCGGTCTGGCTCGAGGGTAAGACAGACCAACAGTATGAAATCACGGTTTATCGCAGTGCTTCATGTGGTTGCTGTAAAGGATGGATAGACCATCTTAAAGATCATAATTTTGAAGTGACCGATGTTACCGTTGACAATGTTAACGAATTCAAAAAACAGTTCAATATCCCATCAGAAGCGGCATCTTGCCATACCGCAATGGTAAATGGAGTCGCAATTGAAGGTCATGTGCCTGCACAAGACATCAAACGTCTACTGACAAAGAAAAGTGAGATTAGGTTACTGACAGTGCCCGCAATGCCTTCCGGTACGCCCGGAATGGATATGCCAGGGGCGCCAAAGGATGAGTTCCGCGTATTTTCAATAAACCAGGATAATAAGTTAGAAGTCTATCAAACTTATAGTAATTACTGATCAACATGCTAAACGCTTACTGTTTCGTAAAAACACCCAATACTATAAACTAAAGGCATCTTCACGTTACCCAACCTATAAAAGTTTTAAAGTCAGAGTGAATCCAGGGGAGTACTCTCAGGATAACTTTTTAGCTAAGTAAATTCTTTCAATTGCGTATCTACTTAACCGTACATTGCTGGCAGACAGTTTTGACCAATCTATGATGCAGTGTCAAAGCCATAATCGGTCATTAGCCGTTGCATATATGGACTTAGATGGCTTTAAAGTCGTCAATGATATTACGCCATGATATGGGAGATAAGTTACTCATTGCGCTGTCAAAACGGATGAAAGAGGCTTTACGTGGAGGTGATACGCTGTCGCGTATTGGTGGTGATGAATTTATCGCTGTAATGGTTGATTTGGAAAATATCGAAGGTAGTAAGCTTGTATTAGAG
>CAXMOZ010000009.1:0-3523 GCA_964195315.1 uncultured Acidimicrobiia bacterium
TGGACTAAATACATACATCCCCGTGAAAAAACCGGAATACTGTGCATTTGTGACGCTATTTTCTCGGTCATAAGTCCAGCTGGAATCCAGACTGTACTGAGTTGGAGCTTTAGATGAAATTATATTGTCGCTAATCCCTAAACCCAGTGTTGAATAGACCTCGTTCGGGGCATCAGAATGATCTTCGGCAGTAAGGCCGTAATAATATCGCCCCATTATCCTCGCTTCTGCAGTCTGCCAACCAAGCAGTTCACACATTACTATCGCCGTTATTATGCAGGATTTAATGCCATGGACGCTTCGAAAAATGCAATTTTCTCGCGTTGGCCCCGTCACCGATTTATGTTCCTCAAAATCGGCATAACGGGCATCCCGGTAAATAAGCTCCGTGCCCTCACGAAAAAATCACTATTTTTCGAAGTGTCCTTAATGCCCAACATAGTTTTTTCGTTTATTTAGTATGATTCCAGCTATCTTCTCTTCTGGCAGTAATTTTACAGCTTTATTAATTCGAACCGTGGTCGCTCTCCCATAAGGGACAACTATTACTATGTAATCGACAATATCAGACAATATAGCAGCATCAGCAGATACTTCTAATGGTGGGGCATTTAAAATCACATATCGGTCGGCATATCTTTTTTTCAAAATACTTACAAATTCCTGCATTCGTTCTGACGATAAAAATTCTTCACCCACCGTTTTTCGATTCCCCATCGGAATAAAATTCATTCGATAAACACCTGTTGGGTAAATAATATTTTTCGAACGGATACTGGGGTCATGGAGATAATCGGAGAGCCCATATCCCGTTTCTATATCAAAAAGCCGATTAAGTTTTTGTTTTTGCTGATTACAATCTATAAGCAGGGAAGTTTTTTGCCCTTCATACGAAAAGGCGGCACCAATATTGACAGAAGTAAAGGTCGAACCCATATTGTGGGCCAAAGATACCACCATTAATATGAAATTTTTTCCTTCGCTCTTTTGTAATAAATGGGTTCGGATCTCCCGAAAGCTATTCAATATAGAATAGTCAGCCATATCAGGATGAATAATTCGCTTTTCTGTTGACTCAATAGCATCCAGGCATTTCGAATTCGGAATATTTCTCAAGCTACGTTTATGTGCTCGGGTGGCAATATCCTTTCCAACACCAACAGAACCTGGATCGCTAACAAGAGTGATATCCAGGGGTGTCCCTCGGTAGTCACCATCGGTTCTATCGGTCAAATCCAGATCCAATGGATCATCACTTGAAGGCAGGAGAATTACTTTTCCGGTCGAAGACGAATCGGCATGATTCTGTTTCTTTTTTGAAGACACTAAATCACCTCATAGTATCGTGACAGTGACAATGTAAACAATACAACAAACGAAAGACTAAAAATTATAACTGACTGAATTGTGGCAAGGCGTTGTTTTTTTATTTCATTTCCATTTTTAAAATTCGAGATAACGCCTATTACCGGAATTGCATCGTCCGAATCGATATTGTCCTCATGCCGTATTCTAGGATCTATCATAAGTAACCCAAAAATTATTGCCAGAGGAATACTGATGCCCCCGATAATACTACCAAATGCAAAGTGTAAAAACCTGAGGCCTTGTGGTACCAGGGGTATTGTAGGGGGTTCCTGAACCTCATAGAGCGATCCTGCATTTTCGTTTTCGAGATTTAGCGAAATTCGAGCGTTTTCTCTCTTAGTTAATAAATTATTGTAAAGATTTTTAGTAACATCATAATCCCGTGATAATCCTTGAAGTTGACTGTATATGAGATTCACTTCGCCTGAACGCCCTAGCTCAAATGACAGTTGTTTTTCCTGATCATTTTTCCTGGCCGACAAAGTCCTGAGAGCTGTCTCGTTTTCCGAGAGCTGCTGTCGTAATTGCTGATAGAGTAGGGTTTTTACCTTCGATCCACTATTCAAATTACCTTTATCTGAATTTAAGGTATCGGCTTTGCCTGGCTGATTGTCTGTGCTGGTTTCTATGCGTCTTATTAAATTTTTGATTTGCTCCTTAATTTGCATAATATCTGGATAGGTTTCTGTGTAGCTTAGTCGTAAAGTATTCAGCTGGCTTTCCAAAGTAATTAGTCTTTGTTTATTGTCGTTTGCTTCTTCAACTAAAATACTTTTATTTGATTCGATCGCAAGCTGTTCGGTTAAGGACTTCTTTTGAATATTTGCTTCCTTGAGTTGCAACGAGGTAACTTTTATTTGTTCTTTCAAATTACCCACTCTAGCGTTGACACTTTGCGAGGTGTCTACCTGTAGCTCAACATTCTCACCTTTAAACTCGTTAATAGTTTTAGCGATTTCCTCCAGCTTCACCCGATATTCAATAACCAGTTTTTCGATAAATTTATAGGCATCATAACTATCAGATTTCTTATTTAAGGTACTTTCGTCGATAAACAGATTTGAAATGATGCTTACAACAAGAAACGCTAACTCGGGATTAGTATTTTTATAGGATATCCTGATGGTATTATCTCTTCCGAGTTCAAGCAGCATCGTTTTGCGAAGCTGCGCCTTTAATATTTCAATTTCTCGATCAGATAATTTTCTTCCAGCAGAAGAATAATCGAGACCTGTTTTTTCGATCAGTATTGCGAGATTTTTATTACTATAAATAACTTCCTTTACTGCTCTCGATTGTTTAAAGCTAAAATCATTGCCCTCAGCATCTTTTAACAATGGTCTAAGTGCCTTGGCCTCATTCCAAACCAGCATCGTCGAAGACTCGTACCATTTGGGCCAGGATAAACCGACTATCAATATTGCAATCGAAATAATAGAGAACGTAATTGCAAACAAGCGTCTTTTATCAAAGGCCTCGTTAAGTAAAATCAGAAGTTGTTTATCGACAGATAAGTTTAGCATTACTATTTAAAAACTACGCTCTGGCACGGTGATAGTATCCCCAGGTTTCAAAATAATGTTTTCCGCCAGGTTTCCTCGAATCAGCATACTTTCTAAATCGACGGGGATTAATACTGTTTCATTATCGATTCTTCGAAATATTTTAGTTCCCGATGATTTCGCAAATTCATTTGGACCTCCAGCAGCTAAAATCGCGTCCAGTATTGTCATACCCTGCTGATGTTTTAGGGATACGTTAGTGATAACCGCACCAGTCACCCTAACTCTGGAAAGATACTCGGCGCTGCCAAGATTAACCATAATGACTACAACATTGGGTGATCTGATAAACTCCTTTAGCTTTATTGCAATAGACGTCGATACCTCTTCAGGGGTAAATCCTGCTACCAGCATATCACCCACCAGGGGGGCAGAAATCTTTCCATCCGGACGTACCGGGACAGTCACACTCAAATCAGGGTTTTTCCAAACATTGATTTTTATGGTATCACCGATACCTATCTTGTATTCGTCAATTATCTGAGAGGGTCGGTCGGCAAGGTCTGAAATATTTACAATCCTGTTTGCATAATTTTGATTGGACGCGCATGCACTAAGAAAGAGTGCCAGTATTGAAAAAATCAATTTCATCG
>CAXMOZ010000010.1:0-3649 GCA_964195315.1 uncultured Acidimicrobiia bacterium
AACTATTTCCGCTGCAACTTTTAGAGTTTTCGAGATGTTTTTGGTTTTAGCAATTGCTTATTTAGTCATTACTATGGGCTGGTCCTTGCTACAATTAATGATGGAGTATCGCCTAAAGCGTCATGAACAAGACCCAGAGAAAACTTTATTACAAAAAATCAAACAAAACTTTAGCTTAAACAACAATACTCATAGGGATGGCTCTTAGTGTTTTTGGAAGTTCAAAATATTCATAAGTATTTTAATGATCTGCATGTGCTAAAAGGAGTATCGACTTCTTTAAATAAAGGTGAAGTATTAAGTATTATAGGTCCATCCGGATCTGGTAAGAGCACATTTCTAAAATGCTTAAATTTTTTAGAATACCCCTCCGAGGGAAAAGTATCTTTAAACAATCAGCTAATAGGACTTGACTCAAAAGGTAGTATTTTATCTGAAAAACAAATTTGTGTGCAGAGAAGAAAATTTGGAATGGTATTCCAAAACTTTAATTTATTTTGGCATATGAACTTATTAGAAAATATAATTGAAGCACCCATAAGAGTTTTAAAATGGGAGAAAAAAGCTGCAATAGAAAAAGCAGAAGAATTAATGAATAAAGTTGGATTATATGAAAAAAGATTCAGTTTCCCAAGAAAACTATCAGGAGGGCAACAACAAAGAGGCGCAATAGCAAGAGCATTAGCTATGAATCCAGATGTAATGCTATTTGATGAGCCTACTAGTGCTTTAGATCCTGAAACGATAGGAGAGGTTTTGAAGGTTATAGAAAATCTTGCAAAAGATGGAATGACTATGCTTGTTGTTACCCATGAATTAAGCTTTGCTAAAAATGTTTCAGATAGAGTAATGATGATGGATGAGGGAATTGTGATAGATGATTTAGATACACATACCTTTTTTAATTCCAAAGAAAATATTCGTAAAACAGAATTTTTAAGACACGAAAAGTAAAATAGCAATGCATTCAATAACACCTAATAAAGCAATGGTCTCTCTACCACAGATTTTTGTGCCTCCTCTGCATTGAAACACCCGCATTGGCGTGCACCACGTCAACTCGACCGAATGCATCAACGCCACGCCTGGGTGAACGCATTTTCGAGCGAGGTTAGATCACGCGCATCGGCCTCGACTGTGAGCGTCCGGCGAACGCCACCTGTCAATGCGCAGCCCTGGCAATAGACTAGCTTCCTTTTTGAGGAAACGGTATTGACGAAGAGAACCTATCGAAGCAAAAGCGAGTGGCGAAATCTGATAGAGCGGCAATCTCAAAGCGGCTTAAGTGGACTGGAATTTTGTGAGCAACAGGGATTACTGGCAAAGACCTTTTATCGTCAACGTAAACTGTTGAGACAACAGAACCTGATTCCCGTCAGCACCTCGTTTGTTCGAGTCCAACCAAGGACGAGTCATCCGGCACCAGATGATCAGTCATTCTCACTCCAACACCGGGAAAGTCGCCTACAGCTTCCCAAAGGCACCGATCCGCTCTGGTTGGCGCAACTGATGAATACTTTGCGATGAAGATGTTCGTCGATGCCGGTGCGATTTATCTGCACCGTGATGTGGTGGATTTTCGTAAGTCGATCAATGGTCTGGTCACCATCGTCGAGCAGGAGATGGCATTGTCGCCGTTTAGCGATGCTTTGTTTGTGTTCTGTAATCGTAACCGAGATCGGATGAAAGTGCTGTACTGGGATCGAACCGGGTTTTGTCTGTGGTATAAACGCCTGGAAAAGGAGAAGTTCAAGTGGCCCCGCCGACATTCACAAGCGATGATGACACTCGATGAAACACAGTGGGAATGGTTGTTATCAGGCTATGATGTGATTGGGCATCAAGCCTTAAGTTATGCGCATTGTGCGGGCTAAATCGTTGATATAAGCCTCTGATATTGATAGTGTTTCTGTTAGAATAGTGGCTATGCAAACAGCATCAAAGCCACTCACTTCTGACCCGGAAACACTACAAAAAATCGTGCTCGATTTGCAGGATCAGCTGGTCGAGAAAGAGGCTCAGATAGATCAGCTCTCGCAACAATACCAGCAGCTACTCGAACAGTTTCGCATAGCCCAGCAAAAACAATTTGGCCAAAGCAGTGAAACCAGCGCCGATCAACTGGGCCTGTTCAATGAAGCCGAACAGATACGCATTGAAGATGACGCCGAAGTCGAACCGGAAACGATTTCTTATACCCGCAATAAGCCTAAACGAAAGCCGCTACCCGATGACCTGCCACGAGACATCGTTGTTCATGATATTCCAGAGTCCGATAAAACCTGCGACTGCTGTGGTCATGATCTACATCAGATGGGTGAAGATAAAAACGAGCAGTTAGAGTTTATTCCGGCGAGCATCAAAGTCATTGAACATATCCGCCTAAAGTACAGTTGCCGTCATTGTGAACAGCACGGTACAGAAGTCGCCATCAAGATCGCCCCGGCGCCACCGACGCCAATTCCCAAAAGCTTTGCCACCGCCTCGCTACTAGCCCAGATCATCACCAGCAAATATCAATATGCACTACCGCTGTACCGGCAGGTGCAACTGTTTAAGCAATATCGTATCGAGTTAAGTCGCAAGACCATGGCGGACTGGATGATTAAAAGCAGTGAGCGACTCATGGTCATCTACCAGCGCTTAAAAGTCATTCAGTTACAACAAACTGTGATCCATGCAGACGAGACGCCGCTCAAGGTTATCCACGAAGATAAAAACCGATGTTACATGTGGGTATATTGCACCGGCAGCGATTCACCGAGTGGTCATCCAGATCGACCGAACATCGTTTTGTATGACTATCAGGCATCGCGCCGTGGACAATGTGCGAAAGATTACCTGCAAGGCTACAAAGGTTACCTGCAGGTCGACGGCTATCAAGCCTATGAACAAACCGAAGCGACTTTAGTGGGCTGCTTTGCACATGCGCGACGAAAGTTTATTGAAGCGCAGCGATTACAGGCGAAGGGCAAGACCGGTAAAGCCGACTGGGCAGTCAATCATATCCGTAAGCTGTACCGGATAGAAACCGAGATCAAGGATAAAAGCCCATCAGACAAACACGCCATCCGACAACAACAGGCGAAGCCATTGCTGGAACAGTTTAAAACCTGGCTGGATAAATCCGCCCTGCAGGTACCACCGAAGTCAGCTGTGGGTAAAGCCGTTGCCTATAGCCTGGGTCAGCGGCAAAAGCTGGGACGATATCTGGAGGACGGCCATCTGCAAATTGATAACAATCGTGCAGAACGAGCGATCAAACCCTTTGTGATAGGGCGCAAAAACTGGCTGTTCTCGAACACGGCTAACGGTGCTCAGGCGAGTGCGGTTCTTTACAGTCTGATCGAAACCGCTAAAGCAAATGGACTGATACCGTTTGACTATATTAAATACTTACTGGATGAACTACCGAAGCAACCTAATAGCATTGACTACCTGCTGCCCTGGCAGGTTGAGCTGACGCAAAAGACAAAGACTGAATAGGTGGGGTTCGCCGGACGCTTACAATGTTGCCGCTTCTACGCTAAATAGAGTTTTAAAAAAGCAAAGTGGTATTAGCCCTGAAATGGCACTTCGCTTATCTAAAGCACTAGGCCGTAGCCCTGAAAGCTGGCTTGCAATGCAAGATGCATACGACTTATGGGGT
>CAXMOZ010000011.1:0-4337 GCA_964195315.1 uncultured Acidimicrobiia bacterium
TTCGTTCGAAAACGGGGATATTAGCGCCTTTTATAGTGTTTCACTCATCGCCAAACAAAATATCACATTGCGCATCTCCGATCCGATAACCTCGGCAAGCCCTGATTTGGATATGTATCTCTACCCGTCTACTTGTAATGACTCAACCTGTGGATCCAGTAGTTGTAGTGTTAGTAACGCTTCAGGGTTCGATGTACGTAGTATCCTGGCAACTGCCACTGAAACTCTTACAGCCCCATTGACGGGTGATTTTTTTCTAGAGGTCTGCTCTTTTGCAGGCGCATCAAACTATTCGGTTTCAATCAGCCAGAACATTGCTAGCGCTGCGCTGCCTTCGTTGGATCAAGACTTTATGCCCGGCGAAGTCATCGTTAAATTTAAGACGAATCAATTACAAGCAAAGTCTGGTGTAATTAACACCTTGGCGTCTCGTGCGGCATCTATCGGTATGCAGCCCAGGTCACGTGGCAATGGTCGAGTTATGTTGATGGCGTTGGGTGATGAAGTACAGCGTCAGGATACGTTTGCGACTCTAGCTATGCCCTGGGGCTCAAGTGCCAAGCGCCAGATCTATGCAACTGACCCTAAGATGCGGCTCAAAATGGACACGCTGAGCGTGATTGATAATCTTCGTCAGCGTGCCGACGTCGAGTACGCCGAGCCCAACTATATTCGTCAGGCGTCTTTAGTACCTATAGTACCTGATGATCCATTTTATAAGAATCAGTGGCACTATCCACTGATTAATCTGCCACAAGCCTGGGCTATTACTACGGGCAGTGCCAGTGTCATTGTTGCCGTGGCGGATACCGGTGTCGTGCTCACTCATCCTGATCTTGCCGGGCAATTGACTACAACTGGATATGACTTTATTAAGAGTCCTACAATATCAGTTGATGGTGATGGTATCGATAATAATGCGGATGATCCGGGTGATGGCTCGGGGGTCAAACCGAGTTCGTTTCATGGAACTCATGTTGCTGGAACTGTTGCTGCTGCAACTAACAATGAGACAGGAGTCGCGGGAGTTTCCTGGTCGTCTAAGATAATGCCTATTCGAGTGTTAGGTAAAGGTGCTCGTGGTACTTCGTTTGATATTCAGCAAGGGGTATTGTACGCAGCACGGCTGGCCAATTCATCTGGCACACTGCCAACAGTTAGGGCGGATATTATTAATCTAAGCCTTGGTGGTGGTGGTTTTTTACAGAGTGCTCAAGATGTTTACACTGCTGTGCGCAATGCTGGTGTCATTGTTATCGCAGCCGCAGGTAACGAAAATACTGGGCAGCTTAGCTATCCTGCATCGTATGCTGGTGTCGTATCGGTAAGCGCATTGGACATCAACAAACAACGTGCACCTTATTCTAATTTTGGTACTGAGATTGATATTGCTGCACCCGGTGGGGATACCTCAAAAGATATTAATGGTGACTCAATTACTGATGGAGTTGGTAGTACCGCTGCCAGCGGCGGTGCAGGGCAACCTGTCACACCTAACTACCTTGTTTATCAGGGTACGTCGATGGCTTCACCCCATATGGCAGGCGTTGTTGCACTAATGAAAGCCATTGATTCAACATTGACACCGGCAAAACTCGATACCTTAATCAGCAGCGGAAATATTAGTGAAGATCTTGGCACAGCAGGGCGTGATGATATTTTTGGTCACGGCCTAATCGATGCATTTAAAGCCGTTAAAGAGGCCGGAAATAGTGCAGGAGTAGTAACGCCAATCGTGACACCGACGTTGGTAGTCACACCTGGATCGATTAACTTTGGTAGTACCGGCAGCTCACTGGCATTAAACGCCTCCAATGGCGGTGCTTCGGGCCTTGCAGGTGTCACTGTCAGCGATGACCAGCCCTGGTTGACGGTCAATACTACGAGTGTTGATGGTGAGGGGCTCGGCTCCTATACTGCCACCGTTGACCGAAGTGGTTTGGCTTCTGGTGTGTACAACGCGGAAATAACCTTTGCTTCGACAACACCCGTTAGCTCAGTTGTGATTTCGGTTAGTATGTCCGTGCAAACAACCTCTATCGAGAGCAATGCCGCGCGCCACTATGTATTGTTAGTGAATCCCGTGGACAGTTCTACTATTGAACAAACTGCTCTCAACGTTAGTAATGGAAGTTACAACTATACCTTTAGTAATATCGCCGCTGGTGAATACCAAATAGTAGCGGGAAGTGACCTGGATAATGATGGTTTTATCTGCGATGCTGGAGAAGCCTGTGGTGGCTACCCAACTATCAATCAACTGACTACAATTACAGTGAATGCAGATAATAGCAGCCTGGGATTTACTTCAGGGTTTCCAATTGCTGCCTTGAATACCGCCAGTCAAGCTAATGCTGCTAATGGTCCACAAGGCTATCAATTGCTACGCAACGAATCTGTGGAAGACGACAAAGAGTTCTCATCCAATGAAAAGTAACAGTTTAATTTTCCTCGTCACAACCATCATCCTTGCTTCGGGTTGCCAGGTAGCCGGTGACCCCAACATCAAGCATCAGAAGCTAAGTGTCGATGAAATTAGCAATAGCAACCAGTGCCGGTTAGAGGTCAATCCATCAGCGCATTGGCTCGATAATTTTGAGGCAGCCAATGCAATGATGGCGAAGGTGATGCCCCAACAATTGGATAGTGTCAGTGAACCACTGAACCCTCAGGATTTTGTCGATCGTACCTTGCTAATAGTCAATATGGGCAGCCAGCCTACCGCAGGTTATAGCCTGTCGTTGCTAGAAACATCGTTACAGGTTGATGGCGATCTCGCCACAGTCACAGTAAGCTGGGAAGTACCCGATGATTCCAGTATTCAGGCTCAATTATTAACCCAGCCTTGTTTAGCATTGGCTGTGCAACAGGGTGATTACTCAAATATCGAGCTAGTCGATCAAAATCAAAACCGCCTTTTTATACTGCCCACTCGCTGATCAATATAATAAAGACACGGTTGCAAGGGCAAGGGCTTTATTGTTTGACACCGCAAAAGGTCGATGCGTATGGGTTTACGCAAACAACTGGCTGATTGTTCATCAGCGGTTAGCAAGTCAGGCGCTTTTAAGCGGTGCTGCCAAATAATAAAATAGCCATTGTGCTCAGGTCTCAAAAACAATTTCCAATGTCGAAAGATTGAACTCCAATGTTTCCAACAACCGTGCGATCCTTTTTCGAGCTTCTCTTGTGAAGTAAAAGAGCAGTGTATAAAATTATGACTCGCAGTAATTAATGATAGGTTTACTAACGAATGAGGATTGAATAAATCATGGGCCGAGGATTGGATGCGAATTGGGTTTCCTGGGTCAGTGAAAATGTTGAACGTGGTTGTGACATCGATGAATTACGAGCCACGCTAAAAAAGGAAGGTTTCAGTAATAAAAAAATCATTCGAATTATGGATGAATCTGCCGTTAATGTTCTTGAAGAAAGTGGACAGACAGAGTTGGGAGAGGTTGACCCAAAGGCATTAAAAGAAGCAGCATTGGCTAGTCGATTTATCGATGGCGAGGATATTCGTAGTGAATCGAACTCTGAAATAAACTATAGCGCCTTATCCAAAATCAATCTGGCTTGCCCCAATATTCACCCCGATATCACTCAAATCGACAATGCCAAAATACAGTTATTCACCTGGGATAATTTCCTCAGTACGGCTGAATGTGCTGCACTCAAGCAGATTATTAACAAACATCTTCGTCCTTCGACGGTAACGGTGAGCAATGGAGATGGGCAGTTTCGTACCAGCTCCACCTGTGACCTTTCATTATTTAAAGATTCGTTTATTAAGGAAATAGATGAAAAGATAGCGAAAGCATTAGGCATTTATTCATCTTACTCGGAGGGTATTCAGGCGCAGCGATACAATGTGGATCAAGAGTTTAAAGCCCATACCGACTATTTCGAGCCGGGCTCAAAGGAATTTTCCGATTTTGCTGAAAAACTCGGACAACGTACCTGGACCTTTATGATTTACCTTCAAGACACCAAAAAAGGCGGCGCAACCAAGTTCGTTAAACTCGATAAAACGTTTTATCCGCAACAAGGTCAGGCTGTTATCTGGAATAACCTGGATGAATTTGGTCGTCCAAATGCTGAGACCTTACATCATGGCATGAAAGTGAAAAGTGGAACCAAAATGATAATCACTAAATGGTTTCGAGACAAAGGCAAAGGTAAAATGCTTTATCCCTCAGCGTATGGGGGTGATCAGTCTAAGCCAGAAAGGAAAAAGCGCTTTGGTTTCTTTTAGCGATTTTGAGTCATTTGAAATACCGCACATCGCATCGCACATTTTTGTCTTTCCCCTGGTTTTAATAATTTGCCTCAGCATT
>CAXMOZ010000012.1:0-4557 GCA_964195315.1 uncultured Acidimicrobiia bacterium
CCCTTTAAAATCAATCAGTTAGATTAAGCTTGGCTGAATATTTATCTGGTCGTACTAAATTATTTCCTGGTCTAAGGTAGATTTCTTAGACCAACTTTTCCTGACGCAAATCACCCTATTCCTGAGCCCACGTTTTATAACGGCTCTAACGTCGTACCGATAATCGTGTAGGTTCCGGCAACCATAGAAGTGCCACTTAGGTCACAGAATAGTCTCGCCCAGTAACTTGTGTTACTGCTTCGATTTCAAATTCTTTAGTGCATCGGTTGCTGCTCATAATCACCGTCGACAGAGTTACATTTTAATGCTACTAGGTGTCTAGAAAACCCTGGGAAGTCCAAACAGCGGTGCATAATTAGGTATATTGTAGCGATGAGAAGATAATAATTCGAATATCTAGCTTAGGAGTTGCGAAGTGACCAAAATCAAAAGTAATAATGTTCCCGGCTGTATGGACTGCGAAGGTAATGCTAATCAGCGTATAGAAGAAATGTTTACCAGCGGTCAGAAGCATCGCATTAAAACAGGGGCCTTACCGGCACGGCGAGCAGTTTTTAGAAAGTTTCACGGCGTCGCCCATGGGTATTTTGAACCGCTGAGTAACCTGAGTGACGAGTATAAAGTGGGCGTATTTGCGTTGGGAAAACTTCCCGCCTGGGTGCGCTTCTCAAGTGACACCGGGCCAGCTTCAGCTGACCTAAAAGCCACCACTGGTATTGGCATTAAACTCTTTGGAGTAGAGGGCGAAAAACTGTTAGGTGATGGAGATACTCAAGATTTCATATTGCAAAACCATGATGTTTTTTTTGTAGATAATGCGCAACAAATGTGTGAATTTACCGCGGCCACCGTAATCGAAAATAGCCTGCCTCAATACCTGAAAAATAATCCGGATACCAATAAAATTCTTGATGAGATGGAAAAGATTGAAGCCAGCATACTCACCACAACTTACTGGAGTGGTTTGCCCTATGCCTTTGGTAAAGGTAAATATGTGAAGTACAAACTTGAACCAGAAGAGCAGTCACCAGGTGAAGCCTTTGATAGCAATGATTATCTTGCAATAGATTTACAGCGCCGCTTACGCAGAGGCGAAGCTCGGTACAAGTTTATGGTGCAATTCCAAACTAATGAAAAGGAAATGCCCTTAGACAAAGCAACCATTCGCTGGAGCGAGGAACTGAGCCCGCCTATTCATATCGCAACCCTGGTCTTGCCCGCACAGGATATTTGCACCCAGGGTCAGGCGGAATACGGCGATAACCTGTCATTTAATCCCTGGCATAGCTTGCTCGAGCATGAACCCCAGGGCAGTTTATCCGCAGCCAGAAAGGGCACCTATGCGGCCAGCTCGTATAATCGTCATCAGGCCAATGGGGTATCCGAACGCGAACCGGGAACTCCACGTGATCCACAAAGTAATTACACACCATCACAAGCCGAAAAAGATGAGTGTATTGTCTGCGCCGCCATCCACCCGGCGATTGGTGTTGCCCGCGTCGGTTCAAGTGCGGAAGAATTTTTTATTGGTCCTGAAGTTGCCAGGCCTTTACCGCAAAAGCTCGGTTTTTATCGTGATAAAAACGGCGCACTAAAACGACAGGCGGCTCGCTTTAGAATTTATGGTTTAAATATTAATGGCGAAGTTGTTAAAGAGCTCACTCCTGAAAATGCAGAGATAGACTGGTCGGTTCATTTGGCAAATCAAAAATCCGCCTGGTATGAGTTTCAACTGGCCATGGATATTCCAGAATCTAAAATGGCACCGCCGTCTCTATTGCGCAACGCTACCATCTCAGAACGAGATAAACTGATTATCGACCCGGGTCCACGCTCAATAAAAGGCTGTAATACATCGGGTAAAGCCTATCGATTTGATACCGGTTCATTTATGCAAAGCCAGGTCGAGTTGGGTGAAATGCGCACCGATGAAAAAGGCCGACTTATTGTGTTGGGTGGTTTTGGTATATCCGCTTCTTATAAAGACTTGCCCGCTGTTACCTTTGCCAATAATGACACCTGGCAAGATGATACATCTGATGGCCCCGTAACAGCGGTGGTTAAATACCAGAACGTTGAACTTAATGTTGCCCCGGCCTGGGTAGTGGTAGCGCCACCGGATTACGCGCCCATGCAAAAGTCAGTAAGAACCATGTGGGACTTAATGCGCGACATTGCTATTAATTCCGGATATATAGCTCAGCCTGAACGGCCATCATTCCGTCACGATATACTACCCATATTTGAACGCCTGACTAATTTACAATGGGTTAATGCGGGTTTTAATGCCGCCTTTGGCTGGCAGGCCCCGTTTAACTTTACCTCCCCAGAATGGCTTAAAAAACTCTCCAGCTTTTCCCCGGCAAACCGTGGTTTCCGGCGCCATTTATTTCACCAGTTTCGGCAGTTTAATATTGATAGCACCTCACCTGTGCCCTGGCCTTATGTGTATGGTGATGCAATGAGTATTCCTCCCGCTGATTCCCCGAGACAATATGCCGAGCTATCGCAAACTCAAATGCAATTTTTATCCCAATGGGCCGCCGGGGATTTTATTGATGACTATGTACCTGATTGGCAACCGCCCCGCTCCATAGATGAGGTACCAACGTCTGAACAACCTGCCATGTTAGATAAAGCCTCACTGGAGTTTTGCCTAGCCGACGCCTTCCACCCGGGCTGCGAAATGACCTGGCCGGTGCGCAATCCGGGGTTGTATTCGGGAGCATTTCGGTTCAAACATCCTAAAAAACCAGGCTGGCGTGAACCACCCTATGGAGCCCAACTCAATGACGATGTTTTAAGCCTGCCCCAGGGGCCAATACTTGGCGGACAAACCCCTGGTTCGATTACCCGTTGGATGGCGGTGCCCTGGCAAACCGACACAGCAAGCTGCCGGTCCGGATATGATAAATCCTATGATCCTTATATGCCCACATTTTGGCCGGCTCGTGTACCCAACCAGGTTATGGATAAATCGAGTTTTGAGGCAACCACCAATGAAAGTCTGCCGCTCGAACAACGCCAACAGGCATTTGCTTATCGCACTAACTGGCTAGAGCCGCTTAACCTTTCACAGAGTTATACATTTCAAATTAATGAAATGATAAAGCACTTCGACAAACTCGGTGTCGTAGAAGCGCATCCACAAACAACTTCTGAAGAATTCCCGTCAATCATGCAGGTATCAGATCGCGAAAAAATCATTGATCCGCATCCACTGCAAAAACACTTACGCAAGGTCAGTGGCCCTTTTAAAGTCCAACCCATAAGCACCATAGAAGAGGCTGAAGAAGCAGGAGATTATGACCTCAGCCAAATAGATAAGGTAAGGCGTTTTAATCGTGAATCATAAGCCAGATTCTTATGACATTGTTATTCTCGGTGCTGGGCCGGCGGGCTGTAGTGCGGCCATTAATTTGTTACCCGGTATACAGGTCGCAATTATTGACCGCACAGAAAAATCAAAATTTAAAATTGGCGAATCACTTGCCCCCGCGAGTAAGCGCATCCTAAAAGAAATGCAACTATGGGATAGCTTCATCACTCAGGGGCACCAGCCCTGTTATGGAAATCGTTCTGTTTGGGCAAGCAACAATATTGATGAAACAGATTTTTTACAGGACATAGATGGCCATGGATGGCACCTTGATCGTGAAAAATTTGAACACCAGTTACGTGAACACGCCCTTACGAAAGGCACGAAATTTTATAACCGGGCAATTTTTAAATCGCTCGACAAGACAAAAAACGGATGGCAAATTGGCTTTAAAAAAGATAACAAAATTAGTACGATTGAAGCCTCAATAGTCATAGATGCAGGCGGGCGAGCCGCCCCATTAAGCAAGCAACTTAAAATACACCGCATAAACAATGATCATATGGTATGCAGCTGGATTAGGGGTCACGAGAAGACGAGCCATGTTGATGCAGGTTTTAGTTATGTACAGGCAACCAAAAATGGCTGGTGGTATACTGCGCCCATACCTGGGGGAAAACGCATATTATCCTTCCATACCGATACACGAATAAGCACCTTAAGTCATTTTAGTAATTCACAAACTCAGCTTAATGCAGCAAAACAACAAAGCCAGTTAGCTGAGCTATTAAACCGATGTGAGTTTACCCCTGATAAAACACAGGGGCGTATTGCTGCACACTCCTCAACTCTAACGCGATACAGTGGTGAAAACTGGTTGGCTGTCGGTGATGCCGCAATGTGTCTCGACCCTATCAGCTCGCAGGGAATATTTAATAGTTTATATACCGGCTTATATGCGGCTAAAACCATTCGACAATATTTGGATGGGAAATTAATTGATTTATGTGATTACAATCAGGCATTACAAACTATTTGGAGTTCGTATCTTTTGCATGCTGATTATTGGTATAGCATTCCAGAACGTTGGAAACAGTCACCTTTCTGGAAACTTAAATCGTCGTTAAACTAAATCAGAATAATCTGGAACAGGTGCGAGTGGCGAATTCGTAATTATTACCTGATAATCATCAATTAGACGATCTTGTTTTTGAAGGCAATCGCATCCACGCTTTCCT
>CAXMOZ010000013.1:0-63373 GCA_964195315.1 uncultured Acidimicrobiia bacterium
GCAAGCACCATAAACAACAGATTCGTCACTGCCGATAACAGAGCCCCCAGAAACAGCACTCGGATGACGCCAAAACGCATCGATAGCAATCCACCCATAAAGCCGCCGACAATGGTCATTAAGAGTCCGAAGGTTTTCACAACACTGGCGATTTCAGATTTACTAAAACCAAGGTCTTGATAAAACACGTTCGAAATCACGCCTAATACAATATCGGATATACGATATAAGCCAACCAGTGCGAGCAACAGGCAAGCCAGTGAAAGACCGTAGCGCTGGAAAAAGTCCTGTACTGGGGCGACATAAGTCTGGTCTAGCACTGTGTATTCGATGATTTTTATCTTGACCAATGCTAAGGCGACTAACCAGGCCACCGCTATCGCCAATAGTAATCGGATCACGCTGACCAAATTCGAGCTAAGGTAAATACTCGCGATGAAGGCCCCGACCACCAAAACAAAAAATAGCAGAATACGTAAATAGCCACCTTGGGTTCCAGACAAGCTATTGTCAGCCAAGTTGAGTGGCGATTGTCTTGTAGGCTCTTTAATAATCAGTGTCGTGAGCACACCAACCAGCATGACCATGGCCATTAACCAATAGGTTGATTGCCAGGCCTGATATGAGTAAACATCTCGACTAGACCCGAGCCAATCAGCAATAAACAAAGAGCCAGCGCCCGACACCAACATGCCAATACGATAACCCGCGATATAAGTCGCCGACATTAATGCTTGCATATCAGGCTCAGCTGACTCGATTCGATAGGCGTCGATCGCAATATCCTGTGTCGCAGCTGAAAAACCTAGCATCACTGCTGCTATTGCCATTAGGGTTAAACTATGCGAACTGAATTGAGGATCGACCGAAGCCATCAGGGCTATCGACAACATAATCGCCAGTTGCCCGAGTAGCATCCAGCCACGACGCCTGCCCAACCATCGCGTTAAGAATGGAACCGGTATTTGATCCACCAGCGGCGCCCACACAAACTTGAACGAAAATCCAAGTGCTGCCCAGCTAAAGTAAGTCACGGTCGCTCGCTCGACCCCAGCTTCACGCAACCAAAGACTTAGCGACGAGAAAATCAGTAATAAAGGAATGCCAGCCGAAAACCCAAGGAATAAAAGCGTCACTACTCGAGGATGGGTGAAACCCTTAAGGGTTGCCCGCCAGCTTTTCCTAGTTAATTCATCACTCATTGATAATATTTACTTCAGCACTGGTGCAAAGTCATAATCTAGAATCAGCGGTGCGTGATCCGAGAACCGCTCATCTTTATAAACAGAGGCACTTTCAATTAGGTTTTTTAGCCCGGGTGTCACTATGTGGTAATCAATACGCCAGCCGACATTTTTGGCCCACGACTGACCACGATTTGACCACCAAGTATATTGCTCTTCACGCTGATCAACCTGACGAAACCCATCGACAAAACCAACACGATCAAACAGATCATCAAGCCAGGCTCTTTCTTCGGGCAGAAAACCTGAATTTTTTTGATTCGGTTTCCAGTTCCTTAAATCAATATTTTGGTGTGCAATATTCCAGTCACCACAGATAATAAATTCTCGACGCTTGCGGCGCAATGCCTGCAAGTGCAGCATAAAGCTTTCCATAAACCGAACTTTCGATTCCTGCCGATGATCACCCGATGAACCAGACGGCGCATACAATGAAATAACCGATAAGTTGGCATAGCGATATTCAATATAACGACCTTCGTTATCAAATTCTGACTCACCAAACCCTCGAATAACCTGTAATGGTTTGTGCAAACTATAAATCGCGGTGCCGCTATAACCTTTCTTGAGCGCATCAAAATAATTGCTGACGTAGCCTTCTGGGTGGAACATCGGGTCTTCAAGTTGATCCACCTGTGCCTTTGTTTCCTGAATACAGACAAAGTCAGCCTGCTGTGTCTTCAACCACTCGAAAAAGCCCTTGCGTGACGCGGCACGGATACCATTGGTATTGACTGAAATCACTCGCATAAAGACATATCTCGGCAGGGTTGGAGTTAAATATCGGGCGTTTCTAAAAATAGTAATTTTTTCATGAGTGCAAGGAAGCATCGCGCGGAGAACCGGAGTGTACGTTAGTACATGAGGATTCGAGCACGGAGCTGCCAACAGTAGGGGCCATGAGGCCACGGCGGCAATTGCGGAAAAAGTACATTTTTAGAGACGTCCTACTTTCATTCGTAAAATCTGGCGTTATGATACATCAGTTAATTTTCATCTGGGTAAACTATGCAACCATTCCAATCACGCTTTCTCGACTATTGCCTTGAACGTGGCGCACTTAAATTTGGCGAGTTCACTTTAAAATCTGGGCGCACCAGTCCATATTTTTTCAATGCAGGTATTTTCAATACAGGTGCAGATCTCTCAGCATTAGGTTCTTTCTATGCCGAAGCCATCCAACATGCCAATATTGATTTCGACCTATTGTTTGGCCCAGCCTACAAGGGCATTCCACTCGCGGCTATTACCGCCAGTAGCCTTTATCAAGATCATCAACGTGATATGCCCTATGCGTTTGATCGCAAAGAAGCGAAAGATCATGGCGAAGGGGGCATCACCGTAGGCGCGCCGATTCAGGGTCGAGTAATGATTATAGATGACGTTATTACCGCAGGCACCGCCATCCGCCAGTCACTAAAATTAATCGAGTCGTTAGGCGCTAAGGTTTGTTCAGTTACCATTGCGCTGGATCGGCAGGAAAAAGGACAGGGTGAACACTCTGCCATACAGGAACTCGAGGCACTCGGTATTCGAGTCGTCCCCATCATTCAACTGGCGGACATTTTGAAGTATCTGGAAGCTAACAATCAAACAGAACATTTAGAATCGGTCAATGAATATAGGAAACTCTACGGTATTGATTAAAGTGTGTGCAGAGGGCTTAGTGATAGGTGATAGGCGACAAGGCCGTTAATCCAACTTTGTTGTTCACATAAGGTTATTAGTGCCTAACGCCAAAGTGAACTCTAACTAGAGCCTCTGGTCTATCAAACTAGAGATTCAGGAGATACCATGTTTCGACTATTGCTCATTGCCTGTCTGGCCCTATTACCCGCATTTGCTGCCGAAAAACTCACCGTAGACAGCGGCACAGAACAAACCACAGTTGTCGAACTATACACCTCCGAAGGCTGCAGTAGTTGCCCTCCGGCAGACAAATGGTTCGAGGCATTGGCCGAAGCACCCAAACAGGATCTGAATATTTTGCCGCTCGCATTTCACGTTGATTATTGGGACTATATTGGATGGAAAGACCGCTTTGCAGACCCTAAACATACTAGTCGGCAGCGCCAGTTAGGCACAAATAATCGGCAGCGATCAATATACACGCCTGAATTTTTCGTCGATGGTAAAGAAGCTCGCGGCACCCGAAATGTGCTTTCTCAAATCCATAAGAACAAAAGCAAACAATCACCCATACGCCTAAAGCTGTCGGTATCCAGGAATCAGTATTCATTAATGGTCGAGTTAGAAACCACCACATCTGGATCAGACACCAC
Source organism: uncultured Acidimicrobiia bacterium (assembly GCA_964195315.1). Classification (GTDB taxonomy): domain Bacteria; phylum Pseudomonadota; class Gammaproteobacteria. The sequence continues at coordinate 3,527 of CAXMOZ010000013.1, forward strand.
CAGATTGCAACACCGTTACTTTGTTTATGAAAATGGGCTATCAAGCGATGTTAAACGCGGAGAAAATGCTGGAGAGGTATTGAAACATGAACAAGTCGTTCGATATATGAGCGCCGCATTCAAATCAGTAGAAAGTGACAGTCATAGCATAAAAATCAATCCTGACTGGCAGCTTGGCAACATTGGCATCGCCGCATTAGTCACCACAGCAGGTAGCGAGCAATACCTACAAGCGGTTTATACGCCGATCACGTCTCTATTAGAATAGAAATCGGTGTAACAACAAGTGTTTTACACTATGATAAGATTAATGATAAATTAGAGATCACCAGATTTTATCCCGTAAGATAGAAATAAGGTGCCAAGACACAGAGTTGCTATTCTTATTTCATGAAAATGATTAACACCTATATCATTCGACTATTGCTATGCATATGCTTCTGCGTAGCCATTCCTGTGGCCCAGGCTGCGCTGTACAAATGGGTCGATGATAACGGTGATGTTCGTTATACCGGTCACCCCCCGACTAATAAAGCATACGATTTACTCAATTCTCATGGTGTTATCATAAAAAGTGCCGGGACACCAAAAACCGAAAAAGAATTAGCTGACGAAAAAAAAGCCAAGCAACTCGCTAAGATAAAACTAGCCGAAGATAAAAGGAAAAAACAACTACAAGACGCAAAAGACCGTGTGTTATTGATGACTTTTAGTTCTGAAGAGGAATTAGGCCTAGTTCGGGACAATCGAATTGAAGTGATAGACTCCGTCATTCGCTTAATCGATAAAAATATAGTCACCAGCAAAGAAAGGTTAGCCCGGCTCGAAACCAATGCTGAAACAACCTACCATTCGAAGGGACTGGAAGTGCCCGGAGGACTCGCGCAAAACATCGAGCACCTAAACAGCAAAATCGATAGCCAAAAGAATCAACAACAGCAAAAGCAAGCTGAAAAAGATAAAATTAATCAACAGTTTACGGTGGATCTCAAAAGATACCGTTCATTGACTGATCAATGAATTGCTCACGGGAATGTCTCGGTAAGCACTTTTTAGCAATAAAGACTCAAACCCTACCCTAAGCTCTAGTCGTTAGCCTTTAATCAGTGTGCCGACGCCAGTATCAGTCAACAACTCGAGCAACACCGAATGTTTTACCCGACCATCAATAATATGACTGGTTTTAACGCCCGACTTAACAGCATCTAGCGCACAGTCCACTTTGGGCAACATACCACCGTGAATCACACCCGACTCTATCAGCCGATCAGTTTCAGCCGCATCGATACCGGTCAGTAAATTACCATCAAGATCGAGCACACCCGGCGTATTCGTCAGTAATAAGAGTTTTTCAGCACCCAATACTGACGCCAGTTTACCCGCGACTAAATCAGCATTGATATTGTAAGAGGTACCATCTTTACCAACACCGATGGGCGCAATTACAGGAATGAAGCGATCGTTATCCAACATCTTCACGACGGATGGATCGATGCTTTCCACTTCACCAACCTGGCCCAGGTCGCTTTGTCCGACATCACTACGCGCTAGTTTCATTTTACGCGCGTTAATCATGCCACCATCTTTACCCGTTAGGCCCACCGCTCGCCCACCATGCCGGTTGATCAGGGATACTATTTGCTTGTTGACCAAACCGCCTAACACCATCTCAACGACATCCATAGTTTCATTGTCGGTTACACGCATGCCTTCGATAAATCGACTTTCTTTGCCGATTTGTTCGAGTAACTTACCAATTTGAGGACCACCACCATGGACGATAACGGGGTTCACACCAACCTGTTTCAATAACACAATATCCTGAGCGAAGCTACTTTTAAGCGCCTCGTCGATCATCGCGTTGCCACCAAATTTTATAACCACTGTTTTTCGGTCGAGCGCCTGAATATAAGGCAATGCTTCGATCAGAATTTCGGCGACACTATTCTTATTCATAGTACTGTTTACGACCATTTTGTTACCAGGAGTGTAGGATTTTCAGGGTCAATGTTTTAAAGGTCAAACTCAATCGTTTCAGCTTTCGCTATGGGCAAGATAGCGGTCAGTTATTAAGTCTATGAGCTGACCGGCAATTTCATCTTTGCTAGCAAAAGCCAGATTTTTTTTCCCGCCTGCCCACAGCACCAACAACTCATTACTGTCTTTGTCAAAAGCAATGCCATCACTAACCAAATTAGCGGCAATCATATCAAGATTTTTACGCTCTAGTTTTTCATGAGCATGTTCAGCTAAATTTTGTGTCTCGGCAGCAAAACCAATCGTGAATGGCTTGTTTTCCAAATGTGCCACTTCGCTCACAATGTCTGGATTACGCGTCAAGTTGATTTGCATGGCTTCAGACGATTTTTTGATCTTCTGGTCGGACACCTCAGCAACCCGATAATCAGCAACTGCCGCACAGGCGATAAAAATATCAGCCTGCTCAACGCGTTGAATTACCGCGTCACGCATATCTATCGCACTCGACACATCGATTCGCTTCACTTGCTCGGGCGTTGTTAAACAGACTGGGCCACTGATCAGCGTCACTGAAGCACCCGCCTGAGAGGCCGCCCGCGCCAGCGCATATCCCATTTTTCCAGAGCTTTTATTGCTAATATAACGTACCGGATCAATCTCTTCTCGAGTTGGGCCTGCTGTAATCAAAACCGTCTTACCCATTAGTTTTCCGGGCTCGAAGTAAGCAAGCACATGCTTCACAATGGCCTCCGGTTCGAGCATTCGACCGAGACCGACATCGCCACAGGCTTGTTCGCCTGATGCTGGACCCCAGATTAATTTTTGCTGTTTTTGAAGCTGCAATAAATTTTCTTTAGTCGCCGGGTTAGCCCACATTTGCTGGTTCATAGCGGGTGCTACCGCGACTGCTTCCTTACAGGCAAGGCATAATGTCAGTAACAAATTATCAGCATAACCACCGGCCAGCTTTGCCAGTGAATTAGACGAGGCCGGCGCTATGAGCATTAAATCTGCCCAACGTGCAAGCTCGATATGGTCCATCGCCGAATCGGCTTCACCATCGAAGGTATCTGTGTAGACGCGATGACCGCTCAACGCCTGGTAGGTTAGAGGTTGCACAAACTCGCGCGCCGAATTTGTCATCACAACGCGCACTTCAAATTCAGCTTTGATTAGCAACCGAACTAATTCGGCTGACTTATAGGCTGCGATGCCGCCTGTAATGCCAAGTAATATCTTTTTCTTGAGAGTTGCGTTCATATGCTCTATTTTAATGACAAAGGTGTTTAGGTAAAGACCATCTTTCAGAATGACCTTCTCAAGCTAACTAAAGGATTAGACATGGCAATCACAGACTGGCCCAGTGAAGAACGGCCGCGCGAAAAACTTTTACTAAAAGGCGCGTCAAGTCTTTCCGATGCTGAACTGCTGGCAATTTTTCTTCGTACCGGCATAAAAGGTGTTTCAGCAGTCGGGCTGGCCCGTCAACTACTCACCAACTTTGGTTCATTGCGGGCCCTGCTGACTGCGCCTAAAACAGAATTTTGCGCTCATAAAGGACTCGGCAATGCTAAATTCGTTCAATTACAAGCCGTGCTCGAAATGGCCAACCGCCATTTATCCGAAGGCATGAAACGGGATGACTGCCTGACCAATCCCACTCAAACCATCAACTATTTGCACAGCCAACTCAGAGACAGGCAACACGAAGTATTCGCCTGTGTCATGCTCGATAACCGAAATCGAGTCATCGTCTATCGAGAAATGTTCCATGGCACGATCGACGGCGCTAGCGTCTACCCTCGCGAAGTAGTCAAACAAGCCCTGGTCGACAACGCCGCTAGCGTTATATTGGCCCATAATCATCCGTCGGGCATTGCCGAACCAAGTCAATCGGATATCCAAATAACCGAGCGATTAAAAAAAGCACTGGCGTTGGTCGATATTAGAGTTCTGGATCACGTCATTGTTGGTGACGACACTACTTGCTTTTCGGAACGCGGATTGCTTTAAGGATGTCTCTAAAAATGCACTTTTTCTGCGATTACCGTCATGGCCTCGTGACAACTAATGTTGGCAACTCCATGCTGGTGTCCCAGCCCAGTGGTGCCACTCGGTGGTGCGGTACGCCGCGGTGTGCCACCCGGGGTCTACCTTATCATGTATACCAAGTGCTCTCAGGTTCTGCGTGCAGTGCTTCTGGAACGCAGGGCCGCTCGTACTCACGAAAAAAACACTATTTCTAGAGATACGCTTGATATCATTTTTGGTTGTCTGGTCTGGCGCTGACTAAAGCCCGCGATTTAACAAGCCTCAATATCTTTGGCAACTGTATCACCATACCAACTGGCAATTTGATCGACTTCAATCGGGCGGCTAATATAATAGCCTTGCACATAATCACATTTCATTTGACGCAGTAACTCATAACCCGCAGCTGTTTCGACGCCTTCAGCAATCACCTTCATACCCAGCGTATGTGCGAGCTCGATGGTCGCTTTGACGATTAACTTGTCTTCGGGGTCTGTTTCGATATCACGCACAAATGATTGATCAATCTTGAGTTTTTCTACCGGTAGCTTTTTCAGGTAAGTAAGTGAAGCCTGGCCCGTACCAAAATCATCAATCGACAGTGACAAACCCATCAATCCCAGACGGGATAAAATTTCGATCACATCATCAGGCTTTTGCATGATTTGACCTTCGGTAATTTCGATGACTATCTGTGATGGTTTAATTTGATATTGCTTTAAGTACCCTTCGATACGTTTCGGTAATTTTTTATCATGCAAATCAATCATCGACAGATTAATGCCTATCACTAGATTATCAATATTCAATGCCTGTAGGTATTTACAAGCTACGACAAAAATCCAGTTGGTGAGCGGTTTTATCAAATTATTTTTTTCGGCGAGTTGAATTGTTTTTTCAATCGATGTTTCGTGGTCTGTGTTTTCTTTCCACCGCAACAGGGCTTCAAGATACACTGTTTTATGATTACTTAAATCAACCACTGGCTGAAACACTAGTTTGAATTCTTCGTTATCAATCGCCTTTCGCAGTGATTGAATCATGGTTAAAGCAGTAAAGTCGTCCTTGGCATCATCACCCTTGTAAAAAGCGATAGGCCACTCGTCCTGACCTGCTTCGAGCAGCGAGAGGCTGGCGTTACGATATAACTCGATCGCATCAGCACCATGATCAGGATAGATTGAAATACCGATATTGAGCGTAATATCAAGCTCTCGACCATAGATAGTAAATTGCCTCACTAATGACAAATATAATTTCTCGACTAGGCCCGAAAACTGATCGTTGTCACTCACTTCTAACAAAACAGCAAAAATGTTTTTATCGAATCGTGATACGTTGTCTGACTCACGCAACGCCGACAGCAAACGAAGACTAAACTTTTTTATTAATCCATCAGCAATGTACTGCCCTTGTCGATGGCGAATATCATCAAGATTAGTAATATCCATTAATATCAAAGCATATCGTCTGCCCGATCGCTTGCTTTCACTGAGCGCCTGAGTCAGCCTGTCTTCGAAGATGATACGATTGCTGAGTCCAGTCAGTGCGTCGTGTTTTGCCATGTTTTGTAAAGCACTGAAGTACCGATATAGCGCCAATAGCCCGGGTCTCACCGCGTCTGGTTTTCGATCAGCACTGCCGTATTGACTGGCAGACACCTGATACATACGCTCAGCAAGATCAAGCACGGGACGAATTAATCCACGAATAACCAATGCATACGCCAAAGCGGCCACCAGCAACAACAAAATAAATGCAGGCAAAAATTGCTGCAACCATAAATCGAAATAGTTAATCGACTGCCACGACAAACGAACGACGCCAAACGCTTGGTCTTGGTTAGTAATGGTTATATTGAATGCATTTTCAGGTACGACGCCATTGGCAAGTTCAGTAAATTCAAACGGGTTATCGGTAGAGGGATTCGAAATTATTTTATCTTGGGTCAACCCTGACAATTCAGTCAAAAAACTAAAATAATCCATACTGACAATCAGTACAGCATCGCTGCCAGGCACCGGCCCGGCCATTTCAAGCAAGGCTTTACTGTCAACTAGACAGCTCGATATCAATGGCACAAAGGAATCCGACACTGCCTTCAAATTAGCCTTGCTGGGCGTCAGACAACCTGACTTGACCGCTTGTGATGTCAGTTCAGCCACCAAATCTGGTTCCATCAGCGCAACTGACCAAATATTGGGGTTGCGCTGATAGTAATCCCACACGAAAGATTGCAAGTACTTACGCTGCTTCTCTGTTTTGAGTCTTTCTGCTTCGAGGCTACCCGTATTAAGGCCTTCTACTTTGAGAATAGTGCTAATAAGGTAATACTGAGATTGCAGCCATAACTGTTGTTTTTGTTGTAAGTACGTTATTTGTGACTCTCTCAGCTGTTTCGTTTGCAGCATCAGTGCCTGGTTGCCATTATCAACAATTAGCTGTAACGACCAACTCCAGATCAGCATCGACACTAAAACCAATGCCAGGATTAAGCCCGCACTAAACTGCTGTAGGTTGAGTCTCTTGAACATTATTTTGATTGGGTAGGCATTGAAGCTGAATTGCAACGGTCACTTTATTTGAATGAGCAATTATACATCTAAAACAAGCCCATCGGACATCTTGCTTTTAATCCAATCAACTATCTCAAATAGAAACGAAAAGAATCAACTCAATCTATGTCCAAACTGCTGGAATATATCGATTATGATGGCAGCGACTGACTCATAACCTCTAACACTTGGATATGCCGCTCGCCTGGCTGCAACGCCACACCGTCACGGCCAATATTGGCCGACTCGACACACAGCAGTTGCTTAAAACCCGAATCACTAAATTGAGACAACCGTTTTGATTTGTCTACCCAGGGATTCCAAACGACTGCGTGGGCACTACTTTTACTCAGGATTGAAATTTGCCGTTGCCATTGACTATCGACAATTTGGATAACTTCTCCATTGGACTCGTAAATACGGTCTATCTCACGATCAATCGTAATATCACCCTGCTGAGTAAAAATTTGCCAGTCATGTAGCGCATCAATAAATGACTTGCCATCCAGCCCACTAATCTTTGTTTGCGTTATATCGCCAATCGAAAAGTAGCTATGCAAAGCACTCGTGAAAACGAAGGCTTTACTATCATTATTCTGCACTTCAAAACACAGGGTAAGCTGAGCACCGATAGTAAATTTCAACACCAGCTTGCAGGCAAACGGCCAGAGGTCGTTAGCATCAAGGGTTAGACTCATTTGCAGCTCAGTTTCATCCAAACTAATCGCCTTTACAAAATCGATATCCCACTCAAGCGCTCGTACGAAACCATGAGCCTGCTTAACACTGGAAGAGGCTTGTTGCTGGATAGACTCTGGGTTTTTATCTAGACCACCAAACCAGGGCCAACAGACTGGAATACCACCTCGCAATGGCGAACCGACCTTGTAGTCACAATCAGGGCTTAGCCAGATAACGGGCCGCTCTTTGTGTGGTTGATACTGACTCAGTTGCGCACCCTGCAGAAATATTGTCGCTTCGGCGGCTCGATTGCGAATATTGATCGCCAATAGCTCTTTATGCAGCTCTATCTTCACTTCGTCGATATCAACGAAGCGACTATAAAGCGCCTGCATTTTTTGGCCGATGTTCATTGTTCGATACTCATTGTCTGATGCTTTTAACTCAATCGTTACTCCATTAGATCATACAGGGGTAATATTCTGTAAAATAAGTAAGTTATGGTAGATTTTTTTTAAGTATGAATACCGCATTCTTGTATTCGATCAGGGACAGATTATCGAAATGGACTTTTTAACCGTCTCACCCAGGGTTTTACTCAGCGGCGTCAATCCCAGTAAATTAATAACAGCCAATATTGTCGGCTCCCAAAAACTAACGCTATAGAGTTTTGCGTCGCTAAGCAGTGCCAGCGGTAACCAATAAACAAGCCAAGTATAGGGCAATGCAGAAAATGGGGGGGCAGTGCACTAGGTGGAATAGCGATCACTGCTAAGGCGGCAAATATAGATGTGGCCATATCCCCGGGGACTAGAAATAACCAACAGGTACTACCCCAGAACAAACCGGCCAAAATTAACAGAATCATCAATGGATTTTCAATCCACAAATAGACAGAATCTGCAGGCACTCTTACACCAGTATATCAAACCAGAACGACTAGTTATTCGCTTACAGTGGCTAATAGCGTCACAGCAACAACAGTGCCCCCACACCACAACCGCTTGCGATGCGACTGTCACCGTCAAAGGTCTAGCAGTCGCATCTGGAGCGACCGGCGCGTCGATTGCCTTAAACCAGGCGGCACTATGTTGTTACAGCAGCGGACGGCACCACACAGGGCTATACAGTCAGTGTTACTCGCCCACCCGTGAGTGCCGCAGACTTGAACATCGCTTTTCGTGGAGCGATGTCGGCGACGCCACACTGTACCGTTTACATGAAAACTCCGACGGTATTTCAGGGTTTAGTCAGGTAGGTGGCGACATCTTATCGGGTGTGCAAACAGTCGACTTGTCGGTTCCTCTATTCGAAAGAACGAATGCGAGTTATATGCTATGGAGTCGTAACGATACTGGTTGTAACGATGACAGTCTAGTTAGCATTGGCAGCGACCTACTCCAGGCCGTTGGTTACTTTAAAGCCAGTAATACCGGTGTCACTGATAATTTTGGGGGAGCAGGTATCAGTCTTTCGCAAGACGGTAATACTCTGGCGGTGGCTGCTGATTTTGAAGATAGTAACTCTAATATAATTAATTCCGGTGAAGCGAATGACAGCGCTATTGCTGCGTGCGCGGTTTATATGTTTATCAACAATAATGGCGCTTGGGAACAACAAGCCTATATTAAAGCCGTTAATGCTGGTGCAGAATATTTATTTGATGAAGCAATCAGCCTCAGCGACGATGGAAATACGCTTGCAGTTGGCGCTTTTGATGAAGATAGCTCAACGACTGGCATTAATAATCCTACGCCAGATGATAACTTACCGGATTCAGGGGCAGCTTATGTATTTACCCGCACAGCCAGCATTTGGTCACAACAAGCCTTCATCAAGGGCAGTGATTTATCTGAATCTGATATTTTTGGCTCCGATCTCAGCCTCAGTTCAGACGGTAATCAACTCGCTGTTGGCTCACGTTTCGGCAATAACTTACAGGGGTCGGCTTATCTTTTCAGCCCAATTCAAGGTAACTGGTCAGAGCTATCTACCTTGGGTGCCAGCAACCCGCAGCAAACCGATTCCTTTGGTGGAAGAGTGGAAATATCGGGTGATGGTATGGCGATTGCCATAGGTGCTAGCGAAGAAGATAGCACCACTAACACGGTGAACGGGATACCCAATGAAGGCGGTAATGGCAATGGCGCGGTCTATTTATATTAGGCCAGCTCAATAAAAAAATTAAGATAGCGCTTCGAGCCCAGCCATTTGGCTGGGCTTTTTTATGCCGGAAGCTTAAGAAGCATTATCGAAAAAACCCAATAATCCAGAAGAACGTTATCCCTCCGGTTTAATCCAGTTTAGATTCGAATCATTAGAATGTCCTGCCCACTTAAACAATCACTCAATATTCTGAACTTGCTCTCGCATTTGCTCGATAAGTACTTTTAAATCAACTGACCATTGAGTGCTTACACTGTCCTGGGACTTAGACGACAGGGTATTCGCTTCGCGATTTAATTCCTGCATCAAGAAGTCTAACCTGCGCCCTACCGCTTCTTTGCGCTTTAGGACATTGGTGACTTCGGCGATATGAGTATCGAGACGGTCCAGCTCTTCATCCACATCAAGTTTTTGAGCAAGAATCGCTAGCTCTTGTTCTAATCGACTTTCGTTGGCTGATTCAGCCCACTGCTGCAACTTGTCGTTCAAGTTCACTTTCCACTTTTCGTGCATGGCGATCACCATTGCAGGTCGATGCACTCGCAATTGTTTGACGATTTCGCTAATTTGCTCGCAGCGAGTGGTGATCATTTCGCCCAGCGCTTTGCCTTCCGTTTCGCGTGTTTCAATCAGTTGCTTAAGTGCCTTTTCCAAACTACTGAGCGCGATCGCGACCAAGGGAGACAAATCCTTTTGTTGATCGGTAATAACGCCAGGCCAACTGAGAATGTCTGAGACCGATAGTTTTTGCCCTTCATGCACGATATCGAGCACCGACTGCTCGACCATACGCAAGCGATGCACTAAATCGTTATTCAAATGGATATTACTGGTGCTCGACTCATCCAGTTTGTAGCGTAACCCAATATCGATCTTGCCTCGTTCGAGGTATTTAGTGATGAGCTTTCGGATATCGGTTTCTAGCAGTTTGAAGTCTTCTGGCAATTTTATTCCTGGCTCCAAATAACGATGATTGACCGAACGGATTTCCCAGGTTAACGAGCCGCTATCACAAGTTTCTTGGATTCGGGCGAAGGCTGTCATGCTTTTTAACACGTTGTTATTCTCTAATATAAAGTTAGCGCGGATAATACCCGAATTTTTTCGCCCTGCATAAGCTCGCGTCTGCTTTTTAGATGCGTATAATTCCCTGCTACTTTTTAGGAGAACACCCGATGAGACCCAGTGGACGCACAGTGGACGAACTACGTCAGATCAAGATCACTCGAAATTACACCAAACACGCCGAAGGATCAGTGCTCATAGAATCGGGTGACACCAAGGTGTTGTGCAATGCCAGCGTAGAAAACTCTGTGCCTGGCTTTTTACGCGGTAAGGGCTGCGGCTGGGTGACCTGCGAATACGGTATGCTGCCACGTTCGACTGGCAGCCGTATGCGCCGCGAAGCCAGCAATGGTAAACAAGGTGGACGCACGATGGAAATTCAGCGTTTAATTGGCCGCGCCTTGCGTGCCGCCATCGACACTAAAAAACTCGGCGAAAGAACCATTACCATCGATTGTGATGTCATTCAGGCCGATGGTGGTACTCGTACCGCCTCTATTTCAGGCGCCTGGATTGCCTTATCCGATGCGATCCAAACTTTATTAGATGACGGTACTTTGAAGAAAAACCCAATTGAATGTCAGATTGCGGCTATTTCTGTTGGCATTTATAAAGGTGAAGCGGTACTCGATCTGGACTATGCAGAAGACAGCAAGGCTGAAACTGATATGAACGTGGTCATGAATAATCAAGGCGGATTCATCGAAGTTCAAGGCACTGCTGAAGGCGCTTCATTTAGTGATGAGGAATTAGCTTCTATGCTAAAACTTGCGCGCAAAGGTATTAACGAAATTTTTGAACTTCAAACTCAAGCTTAAGCCTTAATATTAAATATGGCCTTCAGGAATTAAGATGGAAAAGCTGGTACTTGCCTCTGGTAACCAAGGAAAACTTCGCGAATTGAGCGCTTTGCTCGAAACGTTAGGATATCAGGTTTGCTCGCAAGCAGAGCTTGGCGTGCCTGAAGTGCCTGAGACAGGTACCACTTTCGTTGAAAACGCCATCATAAAGGCCCGTAATGCCGCTCAGCACACGGGCTTTGCAGCACTCGCGGATGACTCGGGTATTGAAGTCGACGCGCTCGATGGAGCGCCAGGTGTCTATAGCGCGCGCTTTTCAGGCGCTAATGCCACCGCTCAGAAAAACAATGCACTACTGGTCGAGAAATTACGCGATATCTCCCCTGCTAAACGAACGGCTAGATATCGAGCGGTTATCGTCTATATGAGCCACGCCGCCGATCCTTCACCGATTATTTGTGAAGGTAGCTGGGAAGGCTTGATTCAACTCGAACCCAAAGGTGATGGCGGTTTTGGATACGACCCCTATTTTTTCCTGCCACAAAAAGGCTGCACCAGCGCTGAGTTAAGCGCCACCGAAAAAAATCAACTAAGTCATCGAGGCCAGGCATTACGCCAACTCGTTGATCGGCTTCAAGGCGAGTAGATCTATAATGGCTTTCACCAGCAACCCACCACTGGGCTTATACATTCACCTACCCTGGTGCGAGAAAAAATGTCCCTATTGCGATTTCAATTCGCATGAAACAGATGTTCTGCCAGAAAACGAATACGTTGATGCACTGCTCAATGATTTAGTGCAGGATTTACCATTAATCTGGGGTAGAACCATTGAAAGCATTTTCATCGGTGGTGGCACACCATCGCTCTTTTCGGGTAATGCTATCGAACGCTTATTCTCTGGCCTTCGAGCTTTGCTCAACTTTGCACCGAACATAGAAATAACCATGGAGTCAAACCCTGGTAGCGCGGATCAGGAGAACTTTCGCGCCTATCGTGAGTCAGGGGTTAATCGTTTGTCCATCGGCGTGCAAAGCTTCAATGATCATCATTTGCAGCTACTCGGTCGCATCCATGACTCGGACCTGGCACACCAGGCATTCGATGCGGCTCGCAACGCAGGATTTGATAACATTAATCTAGACTTGATGTATGGCTTACCGAGTCAAACGCTACAACAGGCACAGGCCGACTTACAAACTGCCATTTCGTTTAAAGTCGAGCACATTTCGCATTATCAGCTTACCATCGAGCCCAACACGCTATTTCAGCACAAGCCGCCAGAGCAGATGCCCGACGATGACCTCGCCTGGGATCAGCAAGACAGCTGCCAGGCATTGCTAGCCGATCATGGTTACGTTCAGTATGAGATATCTGCTTATGGTCGTAACAACAAGATTTGTCAGCACAACCTGAATTATTGGCAATTTGGCGATTATCTCGGTATTGGTGCAGGCGCGCACGGTAAAATCACACTAGTTGGAGAAGACCGTGTCATTCGACGCATCAGACAACGTCAACCGAATGCTTATCTTAAAACTCAGGGCAACCAGGCTATATTAAGCGAAACCAATTTGAGTGAGGCTGATTTAATATTCGAATTCATGCTGAATACGTTACGCCTGACCGATGGTTTCGAATCGAAGCTATTTGCTGACAATACTGGACTCTCGCTCAATTTAATCCTACCACTATTAAATAAAGCTAAAGAACAGGGTCTTTTAGAATATAACACCAAACGTATTTACCCCACAGCAAAAGGCCTTCAATATTTAAACAACCTTCAAACGCTATTCCTAAATCCCAAAATTAATAAAAATCAACTACTTTTTGACTCGAGTATAGAAATTATACACAGCCCGAAATAAGCCGCTGTTTTTTGTCAATAGGGTTTTACCAAAAAACTAAATTTAATTTTAATTTTTTTAACTAATTGATTTACAAGCACTTATTAGAATTGATCAAAAAATGACTAATCTAACAAAACCCTACTGTTTATCTGGCCTGTAGACGTTTCATACTAGGTTATGCACAAAGTTATCCACAGATTTTGTGGATAACCACAAAGTCACTTTTTCGACAGTGCGTTACATGACACTAATGACAAATCACATTAACAAACAGACGTAAATTAGCCTATAATAGTAGCCTGATCTTAGCGGACGATTGCCCGCTCCAACCAGCCGAATAGAATGGTTAGAAAATGTAGTCGCCTGTTATTTAAAAAACACTTGCACTTTTATTCGTAAACAGTCAAAATTTGCGCCCATTAAAACGCTTACCGATTAGGCCTACACCATGAAAGAAGGTATTCACCCAGATTATCGTCCTGTTGTATTTCAGGATCTATCATCTGACTTCGCAATTTTGACTCGTTCTACCGTGCCTACTCGTGAAACCATCAAGTGGGAAGACGGCAACGAATACCCATTACTCAAGCTTGAAATTTCAAGCCAGTCTCACCCGTTTTACACCGGTAAGCAGCACATCATGCAAACCGCAAAGCAGGTCGACAAATTCCGTCAGCGTTACGGAAAATAGAAGTCAGTGACAAATTAGAAAAGGGTGCCTCTGCGTACCCTTTTTTTTGCCTATAGTGTTATGCGGGGAACCCTCCAAGGTGCAATATTAAAGGTCACCTCTAAAACCACTATCCAACCCGCTAAATCTGGCTACAATAACGCCATGCAACATTTCACATATCAAACGCTTACATTACTAGTAACCCTGCTACTCCGAACGGTAGCCTTTCCAATTGCCAGCAGATTAAATTATTACTCTTGAATATTAAACTCACCTCGATATTGATGGCTGTTGTTTTCGCCTTGCCCATTTTTGCCAGTGACACACTTGCAATGACCCCAGCGCAAGCCTGTCAGAAAATTTCCAGCAAGCTGGCCAGTGTTGGTAAAAAAGAATGCAACGCAATCGAACTGGATTTAACAGGGGCTTTTTCCGTCAACCAATTCCCAATATTAATAAAAGAATATCCCCCGTTAGGCGACAAGAAACCCTTAGGCCGAGTTTTATTAATCGGTGGTACTCATGGTGATGAATTAAGCTCGATTAGTGTCGTATTCAAATGGATGAATAAACTGGAGAAATATCACTCCGGTAAATTTCACTGGCGAGTCGTGCCATTGCTTAATCCCGATGGCGCATTGCTTCGCAAACATACCCGTCAAAATGCTAACGGTGTTGATCTAAATCGCAATTTCAATTCGCCTGGTGCTGCAAAACAGGCAGCACTCGATCATTGGAAAAACAAAACTTACAGTAGCGAACGCCGATACCCTGGGCCATCACCGTTAAGCGAGCCTGAAACAAAGTGGCTGTTTAATGAAATATCGACCTTTAAACCCGATGTCATAATTGCCGTTCATGCGCCTTTTTCACTCGTTGATTATGATGCACCGAATCGCGCTAATGCGCCTCGTCGAATTGGCTATTTACATCAAAACCTAATGGGCACTTACCCTGGATCACTTGGTAACTTTGCTGGTATTTACCTCGAAATACCAGTGATTACGCTTGAACTTCCGCATTCTGGTATCATGCCCAGTAAAAATCAGATCAGCCAAATGTGGATTGGAATGGTGCGTTGGCTATCACGACATTTAAAATCATCGTGATTTTGTGAACTTTTTCTCAAAATATTGATTAACTTCACACAATCCTACCGCTATTTTTATTAATCTAACACGCAACTAAGCGTCTAAACCAGAGTAAAGAACAGTGTCTAGTTACCCCTACACTCGAAAACGCCGCATGCGCAAAGATGACTTCTCTCGTCGTTTAATGCGTGAAAACAGCTTATCGGCTGACGATTTTATTTACCCCGCTTTCGTGCTGGAGGGAGATCAACAGTGCGAAGCAATTGAATCTATGCCGGGTGTTAATCGATTAAGTATCGACCTACTCGTCGAAGACGCTTTAGAAGTACAACGACTCGGTATTCCAGCAATGGCATTATTCCCAGTCGTAAGCGCCGATGCTAAAAGCGACGATGCTGCAGAAGCCTGGAATCCAAATGGTTTAGTTCAGCGAGCGGTTAGCGCAATAAAACAGGCCGCACCTAATCTGGGTGTTATTACCGATGTTGCCCTCGACCCCTATACCAGTCACGGCCTTGATGGATTGCTCGATGATCAAGGCTATGTGACTAATGATGCTACAGTCGAAGTGTTAATCAAGCAGGCGCTATCGCATGCTCGAGCAGGCGCCGACATTGTAGCGCCATCAGACATGATGGATGGTCGAATCGCAGCAATACGCGAAGCCCTCGAATCATCTGGCTTTGTTAATACCCGCATCCTGGCTTATGCAGCCAAGTATGCGTCCAGCTTTTATGGGCCTTTCCGTGATGCTGTCGGTTCGTCGGCTAACCTAGGTGACAGCAACAAGCATTCCTTCCAGATGGATCCTGCTAACACTAACGAGGCAATCCACGAAGTCAGTATGGATATTGATGAAGGTGCCGATATGGTGATGATCAAACCTGGCATGCCCTATCTTGATATCGTGCAACGCGTCAGTCAGGAATTAAAATTCCCAACTTTTGTTTACCAGGTGAGTGGTGAGTACGCGATGTTCAAAGCCGCAGGCGAAAAAGGTTGGATCGATGAAAAGGCCTGTGTGCTCGAAGCATTATTGTCAATGAAACGAGCGGGTGCGAATGGCATTTTAACCTATTACGCCAAGGCCGCCACCGAATGGCTACAGGAAAAATAGTGTCTTCTTTAGACTCCACTTCTCAACGCGACCTATATGCCGTGGTTGGAAACCCTATCGGGCATAGTAAATCGCCCTTCATCCACCAAGCTTTTGCCGTGCAAATGGATCAGACGCTAGAATATGCAGCAGTGGAACTGCCGATCGACGACTTTGAATCGAAAATTCGTGAACTACAACAACTGAATTACAGAGGTGTTAACGTCACCGTTCCTTTCAAGCAACGAGCCTGGAAATTATGTGATGAAAGAAGCCCACGAGCAGAAGACGCCGGTGCGGTTAATACGCTTATTTTTGGTGCTGACAGCAAAATTTCTGGTGACAATACTGATGGTGCTGGACTAACCCGCGATCTGGTGAATAATCATAGCGTACTCATTAAGCGCCGAAAAATTTTAATTCTGGGTGCCGGTGGTGCGGTTCGTGGTGCACTCGCACCATTACTCATACTGGACCCGACCAGCGTCACCATCGCCAACCGCACAGTCAGTAAAGCACAGGATCTAGCCGATATATTTCACCCGATCGGCGACGTTAAAGCTTGTGGCTATGATGATCTCAGCAATGAGAAATTCGACTTGATCATTAATGGCACTTCGGCCGGACTCAATCAAGAAGTTCCACCTATTCCTCATGAAGTGCTTGGCATCAATTCAGTCTGTTACGACATGATGTACAACACATCGGGGCCCACCGCCTTCGTAGAATGGGCTAGAAACCACGGTACTTCACGTGCTATCGACGGATTAGGCATGCTAGTCGAGCAAGCAGCCGAATCTTTCTACGTTTGGCGCGGTGTCCGGCCTGAAACGGCAGAAGTCATTCAATCACTGCGTTAGTCATTAATATCACTGCGCCCCCCTTCCCTGGAGTCTATCGATCAGTATTGATTGGTACTCAAGAACTAACTGCCTCGATGGCTCAGCCCTTGCCATGCTTTTGCTATTACGTGTACGCGCAGGCGATGAATCATCTGAGATTACGATTTCGAATGCTTTTGGGCATGTACAGAAAACATTAGACATGGCTAATTTCAACCTATTATTTAAAGCCTAAAGACTGCCATCCTCAGACAATTCAGTGAAAAAACGACCCAAAACTGAGGCACAATAACGCGGAGACTGTGAAATTATCACGGCTACTGCTCCTTCTCACCAAATTATTCATAACGGTAACAAAATAAATCTAACTGCGTATTTTTTGGCCCTGTGGATCGTATAGCGCCTGGTCAATCACTTTTGTAGGGTAGAACACACCATTGATTTCAATTTCCAGCTCTGTACCGGCAGCGGCAAATTCAGTTGGCACGTAACCCATCGCCATCGATTGCTTTACATGATGAGCGTACCCCCCCGATGTAACGTAGCCGATGCATTCGCCGTCCTTGAGAATAGCCTCGTCATTACAAACATCAATATGACTGTTGTTTACCGTCATTGTGACTAAACGCTTACTGACACCTTTTTTGCGTTCCTGTTCGGCGGCTTGTTTTCCGATAAAACCTTTATCCCAACAGATAAAACTATCCATGCCGGATTCTGCAGCGGTGAAGTCGGGGCGGAAATCGAGCGTCCACACACCCCAGTTTTTTTCGAGGCGTAGGCTCATCAAGGCTCGCGCACCGTAAAACTTTAGTCCGAGGTCTTCACCCGCTTCGGTGATGGCGTCGTAGAGTTTAATTAGATATTCAGGTGCCACATAAATTTCGAAGCCTAACTCTCCCGAGAAGGACAGGCGAGTTAGAACAGCAGGTACACCAGCGACAAAACTTTGGCGGATATCTCGAAACTTAAACGCCTGTGCCGACACGTCATCCCGCGTAATTCTTGCTAACAGTTGTCGTGCATTCGGCCCCGACAACGCAATGCCGTGCCACTGACTCGACTCATTCTTATACGACACGTCATAGTCATCAAGATAGCTCTCAAACCAGCGCCTGTGCATTTCCTGCGCAACACCGGAACCAAGGATTAAGAACTCGTTTTCGGCCAAACAAGCGACGGTTAAATCACCGTATAACTTCCCTTTTTCGGTCAACATTGGGGTTAACGAAATTCGCCCAGGCTGCGGGATTCTACCCGCCATCAGATAGTCGAGGAAACGTCGAGCATCCAGCCCTGTAAAGCGATGTTTGGCAAAGTTGGCTATCTCGATTGCACCCACATGCTCGCGCACTGCTGCAACTTCTGCCGCAACATAATCATGTGCGCGTGATCGTTCAAAAGTGGGGTCTTCGTACGCGTCATCGGGATCATTCGCAAACCAGAGGGCATGCTCCAAACCAAAGCTATCACCCCAAACCGCGCCTTTATTAGTCAGGCGATCGTACAGCGACGTCGTGCGTTGGCACCGGCCTTTGGGCAGAGTTTCATTTGGAAAGGTTAGAATAAAGCGGCGTTCATAGTTTTCAGCCGACTTCACCGTACCGTAATGAGGCGAAGCATAACCACCGAAACGCGCGATATCCATTGCCCACACATCCATCGATGGTTCCCCATCAATCATCCATTCGGCCAGGCTTAACCCGACACCACCGGCCTGACAGAAACCCGCCATCACGCCAACTGCAGACCAGTAGTTGCGCATACCCGGTACCGGACCAATCATAGGGTTGCCATCAGGCCCAAAGGTGAAGGGGCCATTGATCATGTCTTTAATGCCTGCTCGACCCAATGCTGGAATTCGCTCAAAACCAAGTTCGAGTCTTTCGGCAATATGGTCAAGTTGAGGCTCGAGTAGTTCATGTCCAAAGTGCTGTGGCGTACCACTAACCGACCAAGGAGTCGCTGTCGACTCGTAAGTACCGAGCAACATGCCCTGCCCTTCCTGACGGAAATACATATTACCCTCATAGTCGATACCGGCTGGCAAACGGTGCTCGCAGGCTTCAATTTCGGGAATGGACTCGGTAATCAGGTAGTGATGCTCCATCGGTTGCACCGGTAGACTCAACCCAGATAACTGGCCAACCTCACGGGCCCACAAACCACCTGCATTGACAATATGCTCCGCATGAATGCTGCCGCTCTCAGTTACCACATCCCAGCTACCGTCAGGGCGTTGATTGGTTTCAATCACGGGCGTATGAGTATGATAATTCGCACCATAAACCTTCGCAGCTTTGGCATAGGCATAGGTCACCCCAGAAGGATCGACGTCACCATCGAGCGGATCCCACAAGGCGGCGATATAGCGTTTTGGGTCGATTAATGGGTGCAACTGAGACACTTCCTCTAGTGATATAAACTCCTGATCTAGCCCCATATAGCGGGCTTTGGAGCGCTCGCGTTTGAGGAAATCGTACCAGTCTTTATTCGATGCAAGATAAAAACCGCCAGTATTGTGCATACCAACCGAATGGCCTGATATTGCTTCGATCTCCTTGTACAGGTTGATTGTATAACCCTGTAACCGCGAGATATTCGGATCGGATGAAATGGTATGAATCTGTCCTGCGGCATGCCAGGAAGAGCCTGAGGTTAATTCGTTGCGTTCAAGTAAAACGCTATCCTTCCAACCAAGTTTGGCCAGATGAAATAAAATTGAGCAACCAACCACGCCACCACCAATAATAATTACTTTTACATGCTTTTCCATTTATACGCCCTCTAGTACCAGGCGTCCGGTAATTCAGCTTTACGCTTTGTCATAAACTCAAGCAAGGCTTCATCTTTCGCCTCGTCCAGCGGCGGTACTACGTAATCTTTGAGAATTTGATTCCAGCGATCATAGGCACGTTGCGATGCATCTTTACTACCGCTTTCTTCCCACTGCTCGACATTATTACTATCCGATAGAGCCGCTTCATAATAGGCAGCCTCATAGTTCGCCATGGTGTGCGCACAGCCCAAAAAATGCCCGGCAGGCTCGACTTCACGATAGGCATCACGCGCCAACGCATTATCATCCATAGGCAGGCCCGACAGCATAACCTGATAAGCACCCAGTCGATCAGCATCCAATACCAACTTTTCGTAACTGGTGCACAAGCCACCCTCCAACCATCCAGCCGCATGTAATACAAAGTTAGCCCCGCCAAGAACGGTCGACAACATCGAATCAGCACTCTCATAAGCTGCCTGGGCATCGGGTAACTTCGATGCCGTCAATGCCCCACCGCATCGTAGCGGTACGCCTAGTCTGCGAGCTAGCTGACCAATCACCATGTTCGACATCACCGGCTCCGGCATACCAAATGTGGGCGCACCGGTTCGTAAACTCATCGACGATAGAAAGTTACCCATAATGAATGGTGCGCCAGGTCGAATCAGCTGGGTAAATGCACCCACCATCATTGCTTCAGCAAATGCCTGCGCTATTGACGCCGCCGTTGTTACCGGGCCCATCGCACCACCCAGGATAAACGGCACTACAACTAATCCCTGATTGGCACCGCAATAGACCTGCGCCGCCTCGGTCACTACTCGATCGACTAGCATTGGCGAATTGGTATTCACATTGCCCATGATCACGCAGTTATTTTCCATAAACTCAGCACCATGAAGAATCCGAGCCATCTCAACTGAATCCTGCGCGCGCGACATTTCAGTGATGGCACCCAGATGCGGTTTATCACCGTATTTCATGTGGGCGTACACCATGTCTAAATGACGCTTTGAAACGGGTAAATCACAAGGTTCGACAATGACTAAGCCTGAATGGTGCAACGAAGGCAGCTGGGACACAATTTTGACCAGGTTTTCGAAATCAGCGTAACTGCCATAGCGTCGCCCACCTTTTAAATCACGAATAAATGGTGCGCCATAAATCGGTGCAAATACTTGCGAATTACCACCAATTTGCACATTTCTAGCGGGGTTACGTGCATACTGAGTAAATTCTGAAGGGGCTGTTTTGCATAGTTCGCGTGCCAACCCTTTGTCGAGCCTGACTCGGGTACCTTTCACATCCGCACCTGCAGCACGCCAGATGTCGAGCGCCTTCGGATCGTCCCTAAATTCAATACCAATTTCCTGAATCAGCCAGTCAGCTTGCTCTTCTAGCTTGACTAAGCCCTCCTCTCCGAGAAATTCATAAAAAGGAATCTGCCGCTTCACATAAGCTGGAGCAGTGATTACTTTCCGTTCCCGTTTCTGACCACGAGCCGAGCGACGACGCTTCGATGAAACGACTGAGTCAACCTTACTGGCTATTATCTTGGTAGTATCCGTCATGTGTCATAACCTGATAAAATCAAGACATCAGTATATCGACCAAATTTATGGTTGTAACCGTTGAATAAATTCACTTATCCATAACTTCAGATTATGCAAAAACTTCACAAGTTGGTTCATTCCCCACATCATTTATTCGTCTTTGAAGTCTGTGGCCGCTTGCTTTCGTTCACTCAGGCCGCTCAGGAACTCGGCGTATCACAACCAGCGGTAAGCCTCACTATCAAACAGCTTGAAGGCTCCATCGGTTTCAAATTATTCCAGCGCGGTCATCGTCAGATTAACCTCACCAATCAGGGTGAGCTGTTTTATAGTGAGGTATCCCAATCACTAAAACGCATACTTAAATCGGCGCTGGAATTAGGACAAGTAGAGCAGGCAACCCTGGTCACGCTCTCGGTCTCAACCGCTTTCGCCAATTATTGGGTGATCCCCAGACTCTCAGAATTACACAATAGCTACCCAACTATCGATCTTCGATTGCAAGTAGTCGATAAGGACTCTGACCTTGAAGACGAAAACGTATCGCTCGGTATTCGACGTGGAAAAGGCCGGTGGCCTGGTTATCAATCAAGCCGTATTACGACAGAAGAGCTCATCCCGATTGCAAGCAAGGCCTATATTGCAAAATTCGGCCAACCAGATTCAATTAACAACCTCAGTCGACATCTCTTTATTCACCTCGAAGAGCCCTATCGACCACGCCCAAAATGGAAAGACTGGTTCAGTGCTTTTGGTATCGACTACACCGACAGTGGCGAAGGTTTACGCCTGAACGATTATGCATTGGTCATCCAGGCAGCTATGTCGGGGGAAGGTATTGCGCTGGGCTGGAGACATGTAGTCGACTCCTTAATCGAACGCGGGCTGCTGGTTCAGGCTTATCCTGAAAGCTGGGTGACCGGAGAAGAGTTTCACTTGATTTGGTCGTCTAAGATTGAATTATCACAACAGGCCAAATTGGTACGCGACTGGATTTTAAATGAAACAACAATCACCGTATAAAATAGCAGGCATAAAAATGAAGCGCACTTAACGAATCGTTCTATCCTTATTCGTTAGGCACGCGTCACCCTCCTCCAACCTGGTTGTTGACTGATTTGCTGCTGATAACTTATTGATTAAAACGAGTGATCGCAGAACAGAGGTAGCTTTTATTACTTTTTATCGCTACTTGGGTTATAGCCTTTTGGGAGTTAACGTAACCGCTACTCTACCTGCGATCGCAACCAGTAAAACTAGTATTAACCAAAATAATGAGGCACTTCCTGCACCGCCATGCGTCACTGTTAGTTCAGTATATTCCTCTGTGTATACCGCTCGCTTATCCCAGCTTAAATCTTCCAGCATGACGTCACGACCAAGGTAATAATAATTCAGCCTTTGACTGGTCACCATATCCGCATGATTCAAACTATAAACCTCAATCAATATGTCGTAATAACCAGGGGGGTAGCCTTCGAGTAATTCAGTTTCGACCTCATATTCGTCGCCACTATCATCACTATAGATGTTGAATAAATCAGTCGTGCTGTAATGACTCCAGGGGCCACCCTCACGACTGAGGAAAAGTTTGACGTATACAGCCGCACTTTCATAATTAACATCAATATCAAAATTAACATTTAAAGCATGGTGATAACCGTCGAAGTCGAGGTCAGACAGCATTTGTACGTCGGCGCTATAAACCTCAAAATACTGGTCATGCCTGTTAGCAATACCTGCTTGTTGATCACCTGTATTTTGTTCCGGTTGAGCATCAACTTTAGTCAGATCAGACGCAGGTCTGGAATACACGCTTTGCGACATAATTTTTTGAGAAAGCTCAATACTATCGTCCTGGACCAGTTTCCCTGACGAGCGTGAAACCAGCAATTCGCCCTGTGCAAACAGCACAGAAGAGCAAGCGAAAAGAAGCCCAGTTGTGAGCATTCGATTGACTATTTTCATGACTATCTCCTTAACCAGATCAATATCAAAGTGGGCTACTTAGTGCTGATGGCGATTTTTCGATTTGTGACTATATCCACCCGAACTGTGGCTATGCTTACGGTGACTATAATTGCGATGAGCATGGCGCTGACCGTTATTGTTATAACCATGACTACGATAAGACCGCCTCTTAATCGTAGCGTGAGAATCGCCATTATTAAACAGATAAGCCAGGGCCGCGACAGTCGCCAACGGTGCGATGACATGACGATAATGATCTGCCTGTGCTGGGCTCACAGCTAATCCAAAGATCAACAAGATTGAAACAAGTGCAATTTTTAACTTTGAAATTCTGCTTTTTAACATTCCAACTTGAGTATTTTGAAAATTATTCATTGGTATCTCCTGTCATTGCTGAACGATGGCGATACTTTAACTTAGGCTATCTGAATGCTAACTGAACCATAATTATGCAGATTACATTATAATGACGAGAGCACCTCTCACTTAGGAAATAGCAACCAATGAACACTATCAAGCTTGCATCAGAGCAAATAACGCCATCCAAAATTGTCTGCATAGGCCGTAATTATATTGAGCACATTGAAGAGCTTGGCAATGAAATACCCGATAATATGGTGATATTCATCAAGCCTAATTCTTCCATATCAAACCAGCTGCAAAGTTCGATCGGCGAACCAATCCATTACGAAGCTGAGATTTGCTTTATGGTGAAACAGCATAAACTGCATGCGATTGGATTTGGCCTCGACCTGACAAAACGTGATCTGCAATCTCGCTTGAAAGGAAAAGGATTGCCATGGGAGCGCGCAAAATCTTTTGATGGTGCGGCTTGCTTCAGTGAATTTATTCCACTTCGCGACACGCCTATTGAATCACTCAGCCTTCGACTGGATATTAACGCTAGAGAAACCCAAACCGGTGATTTTCCATTAATGATTTATAAACCACAGGATATCCTGCAGGAAATTTCGAGCTTTATGACACTAAACGATGGTGACATCATCATGACCGGCACGCCGAAGGGTGTGGGCGTTATAAATCCTCAAGATCATTTTAACGGTAAGATACTATCAGCCGAGATAACATTAGTCAGTCAGGAATGGGTGGCTGAATAATGCGTTATGTCATCGCTTAAAACAGGGCCTAAGAGTCATTCTTGCTTACTGGATCCAGGCTGATTCAGTAAGCCAAAGAAAAGAAAACATGTTTTAGCCACAGATAAAAGCAACTGTGATGTACTGACCGTTTTTGGCATCTAGGGCGTAATTGAATATCGGCCATTTTTGCGAAATAGATGAGCGAAGTTAAACTGAAATCACCCAGCTCATCGCCATCATACTTTTTTTGGTCCGTGCCATTCCTTGCACATTCATCGCTAAAAACCTTAGTTAGGCACAGATGAAGATTGACGAGCGTAGCGTAAGGCCATCAATTCGACATCTGAATAGTGGCTGACGTAATCACCTGGCTAACTGTAACTCAAATTTTTAGCTTTACCGTGGAATATAACATAGGCGAGAACTGTGTAACCAATTAGGATTGGTAGCACAATGAGTTCACCAACTAACATGATCATTAGAGATGATGATGTGCTCGCGGCCTCTAAAATAGTCACTTGGTTGGGGATAACATACGGGAAAAAGCTGTCGGCTAAGCCCATAAAAGACAGCATGGAAATGCCAGCTGTCGCAATAAGAGGCACCAAACATATAGCCCTGAGATAGCAGAGCGAATGTAGAATGCCAAGTTTCAGCGCCATTTTTTTGATAGGGAACTTTGACGCTGAATTCAAAGGCGACACAACGGTATATAAGACCAAATCTCATAACAGCCACTGGGAGATTTTGTTTCTTATACTTGGCCAGATTTGTTTGTCCATAATCGCAAAGCCGTTAAAGAAAGGCTCGGTATCCCTTTTCAATTTTTAATGGTGGAAGTTGCTGGTGTCAGCATTGCCCTTTTATTCCTGGGTAAATAGAATAGAACTGTTGTGAAAATGACTCGTTTTGTTCGTGGCAGAGCTAGAAAAACAATGGCATATTGTTGTCAATATTTTTAGGTCTGGATAGCGGATTAAACTGTAAAAGACGCTTTGAAGACACCCTTTACTTGGCTGCCACTTATCTATTCTTTAACTCAATGAATGTCGATTCATGAATAGCATGAGGCAATAGCCATCCTTATAGGCAAAAAAAAGGCCGGAATAAATCCGGCCTTTTAGTGTGCTATCAATTGAGACTATAGCGCCTTAATTTGAGCATTAAAACGGCTCTTATGACGAGCAGCTTTGTTCTTGCTGATAATCCCATTGCCCGCAGAACTATCAAGTACAGGGACCACATTCTTAAAAGCAGCTTCGGCAGCTGGTTTATCTGATGCTGCTATAGCAGCGACAGTCGCCTTGACGTAGGTACGCATCATAGAACGCTGACTTGCATTGCGCTGTCGACGTTGCTCTGCCTGACCTGCGCGTTTTTTAGCTGAAGGTGTGTTCGCCAAGGTTAACTCCGGTGTTTGCCCATCGCTATGGGATTATAAAAAATGGACTAAAAAAACAGGCGCGCATTATCGACATTGGTCGCGGAACTGTCAACCGATAATATTGAGATAGTTCAGATTAATTCAAATGAGTTTAATATTGACGTCATACAGTACAACTATCTTGCCACCCTACCTGGTCAGGGATCATACAGCTAAATAAACTCAATAGCCTTCGTTAAGGCGTGTTATTTCATGTCTTTTCAGAACCAGGCTACCCATTTAGCTGACTATCAATGAGATCGGCAGAAGCCTATTCTAGAGATGTCGCGTCGATCACAAACAATTTACGCATATGCTCATGAATGACCCATTCACCAGTCCACCCCTGTGGTAAAACCAACAGGTCACCTGGCCCTATAGTACGCGAATTACCACCATCGGCATCGCTCACGGTAGCGCGACCAGAGATTATGTGGCAATACTCACCGCCAGCAGTACGATCCGCCGTGAAGTGACCAAGTGTGCCTTCCCATACGCCTATTTTGGTTGTCCCATCGGCAGATGTCCAAAGCAGATTACTGGCTTCAGTTTGACCAGCTGTCAGCGTTGTAGGTTTGTCCGAAAATGAGCCCAGTACAGTTGATGAGAGATTTTCAAACATTTCTAAATTAATCATATTGTTTCCTTTACTAGTTTATCAAAGCAATGCCAAAGGCAGTCGATACGATATCATTAAACTGACGGTCTTGAGAAAGATACAAACGTCATCATAACAAGCTAGTAACATTTTTTGACGCTGAAACAATCCCTTTCTCAGCACAAGCCTCATGATTCACTTCTATCTTATCCAGATCGTAAAGATAGTTCACCATAATGCCAGCTGACTGCTGCATTGCCTGAGTCGAAGTATCAGCAGCCCAATTAATTCGATCTAACGAGGAACCGTTGCCAATATGAAACCGCGCGACTGGATCAAGCGGCAAATTTCTACTCTGCACTTTCACCAAATAATGAGCAGCCAATGGCATTAATAACTTCTTGGCGGCAGCATTCTTTTCTGTATCTTCGTTCCAATCAGGTTGATCGATAATTTCAAGTACTGCAGTGCAACGATCAGCGAATATGCCGTCATCATTTAATCTTAACCATTTGACAAAGCCTGGCACCGGCGAGAGCGTCACAAACCGCTTGAGTGAGGGTAATTCCTGAGATAATTCGCGAACAACCTGCTTAATCAGGAAACTACCAAAGGAAACGCCTCGTAAACCATCCTGACAATTCGATATTGAATAAAACACCGCGGTCGTTGGTTTCTCTCCATTATCAGGCTGGCGATTTTCATCGAGCACCTCTGCAATCGAACCGGGCGTATCTCGTGTCAGAGCTACTTCAACAAAGATCAGCGGATCCTCACCCAGTGCGGGGTGAAAGAACGCAAAGCAGCGACGATCAGAGGGGTTTACACGCCGACGCAAATCATCCCAGCCATTAATTTCGTGAACTGCTTCGTATTGGATTATTTTTTCCAACAACGAAGCAGGCGTGTTCCAGTCAATTCCTCGCAGGATTAAAAATCCTCGATTGAACCAGGAACTAAACAGATGCTTTAAATCGTTATCGACCGCCTTTAGTTCGGGCACGTCTTTGAGGTATTGAAACAATCCCTGCCTCAATTCAACCAGAGTGGTCGTGCCATTTGGCGCCAAATTCAAGCGTCGAAACAATTCCTGTCTTTGTGGCTCCACCGCAATGATCAATTGCTTCAGCGTCTCTGCATTTTGCTGCTCTGTATAGGCCGTCGACTTTTGAAGCACATTAGCCGGATCAGGTTGATAACGCTTTGCCAGCTCCCGATAAAAAGCCAACCGCGATTCATCATCGAGTGAGCGAAAACCTTCTAATAGCCTTTGCGCCCAGGCAACGCCAGATGCCTCGCCTTTTCGTGAAAGCAATGTATCGCACCATTCCAACAAGGTACTGACATCAGGTTTTGCAGTCGTCCCCGGCGCAAATAAACTCAGGCTGCGTTCTGACAGGTTAGTGATTAATTCCTGCAACATGCTAAATCGGCTCATTTTCAGGCTCTCTGTGAAGCGTTAAGTCTTTAGATTAGGCCGCATAAAAACATGAATTTGAAATTTGAGCAATGAGTATTTCTCGGTGAAACACGCTTCTCATTTAGCGACATATACGGATAAAAAATTAATGCTATGGGCGCTGCCAATACATGCCAATATCCAAATAATTACCATCACCCCAATTCCCAATCATTTTATTGATTCACAATTTAAAGTTGGTTATTCAATAAACTAGGGGTTGTTAACCAAGCCTCTCGAATTTAAGAGCCTGTTTTAAAATTGTTATTTTTTCATAAGTTCAATTGGTCCTGCGTCCCTGAAGCAACGCACACAGAACCGGAGTGCACAATAGTATATGGTGATTCGACCTGGTGGCACAGAACTGCCTTTATGTTTTGTAGGCTGGGCTTTGTTCATCCAGCATACGGATCAACGCACCCCAGGAACGAGTAATTGCATCACTCGGTTGCTCACTATTAGGTAAGCAATAGGTGGCCAACACATCCATCGAATCTCTATCTGAATAAATCAATTCAGCATTAGTCGCCATTACATCAACCTGCACCTTACAGGCGATTTCGAGTACATATAAAAAATAAAAGGCTTCAGCCACAGTTCGACCGACCGATAATAACCCGTGATTATGCATAATCATTAACCACTTATCGGCTAAGTCTTTACCCAGTTTGTCGCATTCCTCTGGATTATCATCAGCAACGCCATATTCGTGATAACAAATTAAATCACGAACCTCGCCAGCATGCTGGGTTAGGGGTAAAAAGCCTTCCTTCATACAGGACACTGCCATGCCAGCGCGAGTATGACTATGCAAAACGACATTGATATCTGGACGCACCTTTAGCACCGCGGAGTGAATCGCATGGCCTGCATCGTTAAAGGGATAATCACCCGAGATCACATTGCCGTCAAAGTCGACCTTGATCAAATTGCTCGCAGTAATTTCGTCAAATAGCAATCCATAAGGATTGATCAGATATTGATCTGGATGGCCTGGTACACGAGCACTTAAATGCGTGAAAATCAAATCAGTCCAGCCATATTTGACAAACAGACGATAGCAGGCCGCAAGATCACAGCGCAGCTGCCACTCCTCATCTGAAATGTTGTTAATGTTATCAGCTTTCATCTTTTTCAATTTCACTCCAAAACGTTAATTACAGGGACCGAGTTGTGGCAATTTTTGCTAACTCGGTTTCATCAATATTGATACCTAACCCTGGCGCATCACTCAGTATTGCCATACCATTTTGAATGCTAAAGTCAGGGCGACAAAACTGATTACCGTGCACTATATAGTCAGGGTAAATTTCTGCCAACTCAGCATTGGGTATGACTGCACACACCTGCAGCACAGCGGCCAGTGCGACGGTCATACTGTCCCAACAATGTGGCGAAACAAAAGCGGCATGTGCCTCAGCCATTGCCGCAATTTCTAACATTTCTAATATTCCACCACTACCAGCAATATCAGGGTTTAGTATGTCGGCGGCACGCAATTTTAAAACATCTCGAAAGTGTGCCTTTCCCGCATGCTTTTCGCCAGTCACAATACGCAGTCCTGATTGCAGTCTTAGCTCGGAAAGTACGTCCAGGTACTCACCACTAACAGGCTCTTCGAACCAGTAAGGCCGATAGGGTGCGACTTCCCGCGCTGTCTCCAACGATAGATAAGAATTAGGTGGTGTACCTAAGTCGAGTAAAATTTCAATATCGTCGCCCAACGTATCTCGCAGCATTTTCATACATTCGCCCGCTCGAATGGCACCGCCATATTTCAACGGATAAATTTTGACAGCCCGATAACCTTGTTCGACCCAGTGGCGGCACCTATCAGTTAATGCCTGGATATCGATTTCTTGTTCGCTCCAGGTGTTGACATAGAGTGGTATTTCTTTTGTTAGCGCGCCACCGAGTAATTGGTGCACTGGCACATTCAACGATTTACCCAGCAAATCCCATAACGCTATTTCGATCGCACTTACCGCACAGGCGTAATCAAGCCCTGGATGACAAGCTTCAATGGATTTCGCAAGCTGTCGAAAGGTTCGTGGTGTGACCTCACAACATGACATCAAGTGCTGACCCAGCGACAATATAATTTGCTCAATCCCATGTTCTCGCTGATCGAGTGTAAATGCCTCTCCCCAGCCGACAATTCCATCACTTGTTTGCAATCGTACAAAAAGAAAGGGTTTGATTTTCGACCAGCCGTCTGCACTACTCGATGTCTGGGTTAAGTATGTTTGTATATTGATTATTTTCAATGCTAAGTCACTCTATCTATACTGTTTATAACCGTGTTGATTAAAATTTCTAGCTCATATTTCTCGACTTATTGAGCTCGGCGGCTGGCATGGTTATTGGTGCACTGGAATCTGCATAGCTATTATCGTCAATGCCTGCTTTGAAGGCAATTAAGGCACGCTGTCTCTCCGATCTCATTTGTTGCCGAATACTAAGCACATTACCAAAAGTTCTAGCTTTTTGCTGTGGATTCAGAATATCACCGCAAATTCCTTCCATAAATAAAAAAATCCGCTGACGGACCTGCATCAAACTTCGAACGACCGCATACAAATGACAGATACCTATAAAACCACCTGTGCACCAATGCATATTCTTGATGCCAACGGACAATGGGGAAGTCATATAACCAGCATAGACATCAACGCGATGATGCAACAACTCCAGTAAAACACTGAGATAACACCAGAAATGATAGGGAAAATGAAGAAAATGAAAGCGCTATTGCAGCTAAATTCGCAACAATAAACTGTTTATCACATATGAATTACGACTGAGCGTCCGAAGCGTAGAAGAATCGGACCACAAGAATACACTGTACTATGGTAACCACTGCTTCAGGCATTCTGATAAATCAGCCGGTCTAAATGGTTTTGTAACGACGTCATTCATGCCCGATTTTTCACATAATATTCGATCATCACTCGAATAATTTACAGTCAGTGCACTGATAGTGATTGCAGTTTTATTACGCTCTTTTTCTATTTTGCGTATTGCTTGCGTTGCCTTATAACCGTCCAGTACAGGTAAACGAAAACCCATGGAAATTAAGTCATAGCACTGTGATTTAAATGTGTCAATTGCTTCTTGGCCGTCATTAGCGACATCAACATCAAGACCCATTTTAGTTAAAAACTTCTTCGCAATAATCTGGTTCAGAAAAATATATTCCTCTAACAGAATAGCTCCACTAAAGGCTACTAACGTACCCTTATCCGAGCGTCTGGCATCTTCAATACAGTGTTGTGTAATTATGCGTTGGCCAGATCTGTGCTAAGTAAGGCCGAAAGCATGGCATGTTTGGTTTCATAGCGGCTCAATTTATTTAAGCACCTATTAAAGCCCGCATTTGAAAAAAGTGAAACGCCTCCTTTTTGACCCACAGATGAATATATTAGTAGTTTTAATCCGTTAAACTGAACATCTCCAGGGATTTTAATACCCAACTCCATTCCACTAATAGCAGGTATATTATGGCCCAGGATGGCTATTTGAAATGGGATATTTGACTGATTCGCATCGCACAACATATCAGCGACTTCAGCCGGATCTGCTACGATGGTGATATTGGCTCCCATGTGCCCGAGCATAAGTTTGAAAATACACCGATTTTCATTGTTATCATCGACAAACAATATTCGCACCCCTTCGAGAGAAGATACTCTAAGAGCTGTCGGTGACTCGGCTGTGGGCAAATACACACTATCCCAGAAAGTAGTGCCTTTGCCATAATCTGAATCAAAACCAGTCTCACCGCCCATCACGGTGATTAATTTCTTGGTTATGGCAAACCCCAATCCCGTGCCACCATATTGACGATTAGTAGTCGTATCAGCTTGCGTAAACTCATCAAACAAGTGCTCTCTGTCCTCTGGCTTTATTCCGATACCAGTGCCCTGGACTTCCAGACGCAGCAGCCCATCAACACGACCCTCCGTTTCGTGTAACACCCCTAAACGGATAAAAACCTCACTGGTAAATACAATCGCATTACCCAACAAGTTGATCAACACTTGACGAAGCCGTGTTGGATCACCCATGAAATGTAGTGGGAAACCAGAGGAGGAATCAAAAATAAGCTCTAATTCTTTGCCACTTGTATTACTAGAAACTAGCTCGATACTCTCCTGACAAACCCGCTCAAAATCAAAAGTGACCGAGTCCATTACGAGCATTTCCGAATCGAGCTTAGAGAAATCGAGAACATCATTAACGATACATAACAGGCTGTTTTCATAGCTTGAAATTATTCTGACATAAACTTTTTGACTTTCAGTTAACCGGGTATCTTCAAGCAATTGAGTCATACCGATGACACCATTCATCGGGGTGCGAAACTCATTGCTCATCGTGGAAAGAAATTGTGACTTTGCAACATTAGCCGCTCCAGATTTTTTACTTTCTTGCTGAAGCCGTAAGCTGTATGCCTTCAAGGTAGCATTGGAAACCACGAGAGATCTAGTGACAATAAAAGCAACAAATCCTATGACAAATATCGATAATAAAGTCCCCAGGAAAATATATTGGGTCGTATTATTCGCCGATTGGTTAAATTTGAATATTCTTAGCTCAAGCAGCTGGTTTTCGTGTTCTACGAAATCTGCGAATTCAATACGCAGTTTCATCCATAATACTTTTACCCGCCTCCAAACGAATTCATTCATTTAAATCCGCAATGGACGCAGTGCCTTGATTCATCAATTACTGAGTGGTAGGAACTATCGCTCATGACGTGACATTATTGAAACTGGGTTGTGAGCTGGCGCTGAGTTATGCCATCGCTCGACCCATACCTGATGCTGATATTCCAAAATGGGTATCTAACTAGAAAGCTAGTGATGCCTTGCAGTCACAAGGTCTTGCCGGAAGCTAACTGAATTAGACGCTGAGCTTGAGAGCGTAAGTCCTTGCGGCTGTCAGGTATGACTATAATGAGTCAGAGCTGCCGTTTCGGCCAATTAAAAATGAATGTATTCTTGTCGAGAAGCCAAAGCCTAGACTGAACAATTAAGCTAGCCTATGTTATTAAAATAGTGACTATTAAAAATATACATTAGTATTATTAGTAACGTCGAAAACCCGATTTAAGGTCACCGCATGCAGACAACAATACCCTCTTACCAAACTAATACAGTCAGTGAATACAGCAAAAAATCACCCTTCTCAGCTGAGTTAATGCAACATATCCGAGACAGTTTTTATTATGTTGATCACTGCCCTTACGCAGGGAAAAGAATTTTCTTTGAAAATGCTGGTGGTTCACTGACTTTAAAGTCAGTCGTGCAAAAAACGACCGTGATCTCTTGCATACCTGATAACGAGCACCGTAATAACCCCGCCTCAAAAGAACTTTCGCGCATTGTTGCAAAAGGCAAAGATGATATTAAAATATTCTTTGGCGCATCTGACGGTATTATTTTTGGCGGTGAAACTGGCACCGAATGTTTATTCCGGCTTATTCGATCAGCCACTCTGGCTGCACCAAAAGGCAGTTCAATACTTTCCAGTTCGGTCGAACACCCCGCCACTTATAGCGCAACTCAATATTGGGCTAATAGAATGAATATCGCATGGTTGGAAGTACCCTTTCAACATGACACGGGGATGGTCAGGCCAGAAGACTATGAATCGATTGTTAGACCGAATACCAGAGTCACTACCATTATTCATACCAGCCCCGTGACAGGTATGACGATGGATATAAAGGCCATCGCTAAAGTGATTAGAAATATCGCCCCTAAGTGCCTCATTATCGTTGATGGTATTCAGCATGCGCAGCATGGATATTTAGATGTGCCTGATTATGGCATCGATGCTTATGTCATCTCTCTTTATAAATCTTTTGCAAAATTCAACAATGGATATGCCTGGGTTTCCGATCGTATGAGCAGTGTTCCCCATGAACATCTGATTGGAAAATCAGACCATGAATGGGAGCTGGGTAGTCGAGATCCTTCTGCTTTAGCTGCCGCCTCTGAGGTAAGCCGTTATCTCTGCTGGTTAGGTTCACACTTTACTGACTCAGTTGAAAAACGCCCAAAGCTAGTAGCAGCAGGTAATGCTATAAAAATGCATGAAGAATGCCTGGTACAGCATCTCTTATACGGTGACGAATCCAGAAAAGGCTTGTGTGACTACCAAACAATCGAAATAGTGGGTGGAGAAAACAATAAAGCGCGCGAAGGCGTAGTATCGTTTTCAGTCAAGGGCATTGACGCTAAAACCATAGTGTCAGAATTTGGCGATAGGAATATTCGTATACACGCCCGTTCTAATGATGTTTTTTCTGGGAATATTCTTAACCCGTTAAATCTAGAATCAGTCTCAAGGATTTCTCTTGCTCACTATAATACCAACGAAGAGGTTAACTATTTCCTGGAGCAGCTCGAGAAAATACTCCAATATAAGTGTGAACCATACTGATACTTAAAAGACAACTTTTCCACTTATTGGCAAAATCAAAATCACTGTGCGACTATTGTTCTAAACGTTAAATTTACTCTGGGCTGATTTACTTTTTTAGTCGGGGGCAAGCGGTGCATCCAATAGGTTTGAGTCACACCTTTCATTACAAGCAAGCTGCCATGCTGCAATACCGAACAACAGGTTTCTTTGCTTTGTTTATGTTTAAAGCAAAACTGCCGCTCAGCACCCAAACTAATCGATGCGATCGCACCATTTCGCTTTAACTGTTTTTCACTATCACTATGCCAGGCCATGCCTTCTTCACCACTATGATACAAATTGAGTAGGCAGGAGTTAAATGTTTCGCCACTGACCTCTTCTATTTTACTCTTTAGGTTGAGCAGATCACTGGTCCATGGCAATGCTGTTCTGGTCACTTTTGAATACGTGTAGTCAAAGGGTTGATCGGCATACCAGGCAACTTTGCGTCGAGTCACAATCCTTTTATTAAATACAATGGCTTCGTCATTCTTCCATTCGATTTGATCGAGAAAATTTTTCAAATAATACCCCGCATCTTCTTCAGAAAACACGACACCATGATAGTGAGCACTACCATCCCTCGGTAAAATATTAATCGGTGGGTCAAGCAATAAGTCAAACAAATCCATAACTAGCAATCTGACCTCTACGCTGCTTGCAACTGCTGATTCCGGTGTCGAGTCCAACCGAGCAGCGCGATAATACAGGCGGTGACGCAAACCACTGGAATGGTGGTTTGGTTTAAGGCCTCCCAGCCATATTTGTGGTGTAAATAACCAGCAGATAAAGCAGTCAACGTGGTGGTTGAAAAAACCACAAATTCGTTAATACCCTGCACCGCGCCCTTCTCTGCTGGCAGATAGGCTTCCGTCAATAATGTTGTGCTGCCGATATACAGAAAATTCCAACCAACGCCAAGCATTATTAATCCCACCACAAAGTGGGAATACAATTGCCCAGACAGCGCAACACCCGCACAAACTAGAAGAATCAGGGCGCCTGAAAACATGACTTTCAAAACACCAAATCGATCGATTAGGCTTCCTGTGAAAAATGAGGGGGCAAACATGCCGACAATGTGCCATTGGATAACAAGCACCGTTGCACTAAAAGTCATCTGTCGATGATCCATCGCTAGCGGCGTTACTGTCATCAGTAAATTCATGGTGCCATAAGCAACCATTGCACAAAATGCAGCTACCAAAAATGTAGACCGAGTCAATATGTGGCGGAGTGGCCGCTTACGACCATGCGTCTCTTCTTCGGACGGACTAGGAATTCTGATAAAATATTGAATTACAATGATGCCAATACAAAACAAAGCGATCACACCATATGACGCACTAAATATTGCATGTGGAATTAGATCACGTGTCAGGCTAGCGGCATTAGGACCAATGAATGCGGCAACCAGTCCACCCAATAACACCCATGAAATAGCCCGACTTTTATAAGATTCATCGACAATTTCTGCTGCTGCAAAACGATAATATTGACCGAACCCGCTAGCAACTCCAAAAATAGTGGAGCCAATGCAAAACAATATAAAACTATGATTGTAAATACCCACTGCCGATATTACGCCGCCAATCATGCCAGCACAGCCACCTAATGCAAAACCCGCTCGCCGACCATATCGACGCATAAACAAAGATGCCGGAATCATCATCAACATCATGCAACCATAGGTTAGCCCTAGTGGTAGCGTAGCCAATGCCGGCGTAGGTGCGAGCATGACGCCAACCAATGCTGAAGTTGCTATTGATAACGAGGTACAGGACAACATTAGTCCCTGACAGGTAGCAAGTAATGACAGGTTTTTTCTAGACATTGCGCCTTTTAGCATTTTTGTCATCATACATGCAAGATCTACAATCGTTTATAGATGATTGATTCAAAAAACGTTGACCGGAAAAGTTCAGCGCCTTCCGGCACGATAATGATTCCAATAGACTTCAAACCCAATTAGGCTATCTATTCATTTTACCAATAAAACAGGGCAGGACCCATGTCGACACTCGCTAACATAGTGATAGCAATGGTTGCCTGCATTCACAATCTACATTCTAGTATTGGAAATGTTCCTATGGGATAAACCGAAAGGCTTAAAAGTCTTCGGTCTAACGCAGGAATTTGCCATATCAACCAAAGTTCTGGCAGCGAATCAGGGTTTGTAAAACGGCATTCTTGCAGCAGGTTTGTTCTCGGGTCTATTTCTCGGTGCGGCTGGCAATGACATAAAGGTATTTTTTCTTATGAGCATTATAGTCGCTGGTTGTTATGGCGCTGCAACCGCTAACCGACGAATTCTATTTGTTCAGGCAATGCCCGCCACTATTGCGTTATTACTAATGGACTTCGCTTAAACACGAACCATAAAAGGGGCTACGAGGCAGCCCCTTTCGAATTAAAGCTGCCCCTCTTCTTCTAATACCTTTCTCGCAACGCGAAAACACTCTAGTGACTGAGGTACACCACAGTAGATACCAACCACATGAATAGCCGCTCGGATCTGCTCTTTTGTGACTCCATTTCTAATAGCGCCTCGACAATGAATTTCCCACTCATGCATTTTTCCTAGCGCGCCGATCATTGCCAAATTCATTAGAGATCGAGTCTTGGCGTCAATCGCCTCATCACCCCAACCAAAACCCCAACACCATTCCGTCATCGCTTCCTGAAAAGGTCGAGTAAAGTCGTCAGCCGCCGCCAGATTTTTCTCTACATATTCGGCACCTAAGGTTGCCTTTCGTTTCTCCAGGCCTGTTTCAAATCTTTCTTTATCCATAATTTTCCCTCTATTAAAAATTGACTAGTTTACATTGAACAACCATTTATAATGAACATTCAGAACCGGATAGCATGGTATAAAGTTGTCAAAACATCATTAGAAACCTCTTCAGGGAACCAAAACCCAAATATGATTTCTGACTAGCATGTTACTGACTGACATCACACCTCGTTTTTTCTGGCTAGCATTAGCAGCACTGACGTCTGCCTGTAGCTCAAAAATTCCGCTTGAAATACGTCAAGCACCCGTGGATGCGCCCAGCGTATCGCAGGCCCAAGATCAAGCAGATGAACATCGGTTGAAAACCGTTCGCTGGGGTGGTCGCATCCTGAAGACTGTAAATGGAAAAGAAGCGAGCAAACTAATCATCCTGGCCTTTCCATTGATGAATGACGGTAGGCCAAGAATTGACGAAACCAGCACAGGGCGATTCATAGCGACTGCCAACTATTTTCTTGAACCGCAGGAATATAAGACTAAGCAATTGATCACCGTGACCGGAACCTATACCGAAGCTGTCATTCAGGACATTGGCGAATACCCCTATAACTACCCAGTCGTTAACATGACTCATTCTTACCTATGGCCAAAAAAGGCAGTCCAAATCTATCCCCGATATACTAACTATTGGTATCACCATCCCTGGTACCACCAAAGACATTACCGAACAGCGCCAGCCAACTTTGAAGTCATCAAGAATTAAATAATTATGCCTGTCAAACAACTCATCATCGTTATCATCATCAGCTTATTAACGGGCTGCGCCTTAACACCAATTTTCGATACAGCCAAAGTCAATACTGCTTTGACTCCTAAGTTAGTATTAAATAAACCTGCCGAGAACCTCGGACAAACCGCGCTCTGGGGGGGCACCATACTGGACATTCAAAACTTGAAAGATTCAACTCACATCGAAATTTTGGCTTATCCAATCGACTCATTTCAAAGACCTAACTTGAACAAAACGCCGACAGGTAGATTCATCGTTCGCAATCAAGGATTCCTCGACCCCGCTAGTTTTAGTCAGGGGCAGTCCATTAGCGTTTTAGGCAAGATATCTGAAAGTCAGAATGCGACGATAGGCGAAAGCTCTTACCGTTATCCCGTTATTGATGCTCAACAAGTGCATCTTTGGTCTAAAAGGAAGACTAAAACTCAGAGCAATTTTAGTTTTGGATTTGGCATCAGCCTCTAACTATAAGGCAGTAATATTTATATTTTTCAACGTTAGCGCCAAATCATCAACGCAATACCAGTGCTGCAAAGAGACGCGTTCATCTATTTCGAGTTAGAAATTAGAAAGAAACTACTATGTTAAGAGACGTAACAGACCTGTAATGCACAATGTGCTCAACAGAAGCAAACAGACGCGCTTATAAAGATGTTCGTATGCGGGTCGAAACAGTAAGCTGCCCAGAAAAACACCCAACAAAATAACTGGACTCAAAATAGCGGCTCGCCAAAAGGCCTGCATCGTTATCATGTCGTAGGCGAACAAATAAATCAGTGATGTGAACATTCCAAGAAAAAGAAACATCACCAACGATGCTCGGATTTTTTTTGCATCTGGTTCGCTAGCCAATATGTATAGCGCTACCACCATGCCACCAACTGAGGCCAGGCCAGTGACCACACCGGCAATTAAGCCGCTGCCATAAAGCCCTGCTTTAGTGGCTAAAAATCGTGGGCGAAACTTAAATAATTGCGCCATAGTGAGGCTTAAAATAATAAATAGAGCAATCAGTTTTGATAATTCCACATCGATACTGGTTGTGGCATATAAGCCGATAGGTGCACCGATTGCAGAACCAATGGCTAAACCCCAAACCAGCGTCATATCGGCATTTTTAATGCCTCCTTTTAGCATCGCAACACCCGCTACCCCTTCAAGAACGAAACAAATGGGGATCAGCGATACCGGAGGAATAATAGTCACTATGCTTGCCATCAAAATAGCGGACAAACCAAAACCAGCAAAACCCCGAATAAGGCCAGCAGTTAGCACTGCGATAGTGGCAATTAGCAAATCCCGTAGCGGAAGACCCGTCAACTGTAAAACTGTATCGATCAATCGTATTCCTGAAGGTAGCGGCAAAGCAATTTAGAAACGGCGCTATGTTACACCGCCATTGACGTTGACAGTAAAAAAATCTCTTCGCCTCCTTTAAGTCGCTACCTATTCCGATTAACAACCGATATTATCCCTGCCATGATTGATAGAAAACACTTACTCATTGTGGCTCATAACCCCTCTTCGAATACTCAGAAATTAGTCGATGCCTGTTTGCTTGGCGCTAATCATGAGGATATTGAAGGGATTGAAACGAAGCATATCGCACCTTTGCAGGCAACGCCTGAAGACGTTTTTTGGGCTGATGCTATTATTCTTGGCACCACCGAGAATTTCGGTTATATGAGCGGCGCACTAAAAGATTTTTTCGACCGTATTTACTACCCCTGCATCGAAAAAACTGAGGCAATGCCTTATTCGCTATATATTCGCGCTGGTCTAGATGGGACTGGCACTAAAATAGCTGTTGGGAAAATAACTACTGGTCTTCGCTGGAAAGCGGTTCAGGAACCGATTATTCTACACGGCGAGTACAAAGCAGAATTCGAAAGCCAATGTGAAGAACTCGGCATGCTGATGGCAGCCAGTCTTGAAGCGGGCATCATTTAGAGCGAGATAAACCATGGCAAATTTTACTCATAAAAAAGCAATCGTGTTCGGTGGCACTTCTGGCATTGGACTCGAAATAGCCAGGTCACTGCTGAAATCTGGGGCAGAAGTTATTACGGTCAGTCGACGCGGGCCACAGAGCGATGCCAACAACTGCATGCAAAACGAAATAGCCGATGTTCAGGATAGAGCCGCATTAGAGGATGTTTTCGAACGCCACAGTGGATTTGATTACCTGGTGAATGCAGCAACCGGCGGGGCGCGAGCTATCGGCCCTTTTCTGGAGATGGATCTCGATGGTTTTAAGGATTCATTCGCGAAACTCTGGGGGTATCTGAATACCGTTCGACTCGGTGCACCACACATGTCTAAGGATGGCGCTATTGTGTTACTGAGCGGCTACCCCGCCAGAAAAGCAAAACCAGGCTCTATCGCCATTGGCACCGTTGGCAATGCGGTCGAAGGCTTTGTTAAACTCGTCGCAAGTGAAATCAAACCACTACGTATTAATGCGGTTTGCCCTGGGTTGATCGATACACCGATGTTTACTCAACAGGGTGAGGATAGAGAGCGCTTTTTTTCAGACGGAGCTGAACAGCATCTAATACCAAGAGCGGGTCAACCCGAAGAAGTCGCCTCTGCCGCGATATTTTTACTTGAGAATCGATTCGTTACTGGCACCATTGTAGACGTCGATGGCGGTGCCTTATCGGCCTAGGCAACACCTACCGGGTTAATATTGGCCTTATTTAAATTAGACGATTTTGGACTAGTGTTAAAAAGCTACAGTAAATGGGCTATTTAAGTTAAATTAATCACCCAAATGAACGAAAGAATACAAAAACCTTTATCTCACATGACAGGCTATAAGAGATGAGCAACCAACCTCATGGCAACCTTGCAATTCGCACCCTGGCGATGCCCACAGACGCAAATCCATCGGGTGATATTTTTGGTGGCTGGGTTTTGTCTCAAATGGACATTGCAGCCAGCACCTGTGCGGTAGAACGCGCTCAGTGTCGTACTGTCACTGTTGCTCTGGACGCCATGAGTTTTATTAGTCCCGTAAAAATTGGCGACGTGCTCAGCGTATACACCGAACTCAAAAAGGTGGGCAATACGTCGATGGATATCTATGTTGAAGCCTGGGCCACACGTGGCCGAATAGGTGAAATGGACAAGGTAACAGAGGCTATGTTTAAATTTGTCGCGGTCGACGAAAATGGCTTACCTACGCCCGTCTTAGCAATCCAGATTTCTAATTAGAGCCAGTAATTTAAATCACGAATTAATAGATTCAATCTTAAGCGAGTCATTCAGCAGCTCGATCCAATGCACCACCGGCACTTGAGAACCAGTCCCAATCTGAAGCTGACAGCCAATATTAGCTGTTGCAATCACCTCAGGCGAATCGACCGTTAATGCCATTTGCTTATTTGACTGCAACTGCTTTGATATTTCTGGTTGTAGAATCGAATAAGTCCCAGCAGAGCCACAACATAAATGTGAATCAGCAACATGGCATAGCTGAAAACCCGCATTTACCAATATTTTTTCGACGACACCTTTCAAACCAAGGGCATGCTGCATCGTGCAAGGTGTATGAAAGGCAACTCGTTTCGGTCCATCAGAAGCGTCATCAATAGTGAAGTTTTTATCCGCCATCTCCCTCGATACGAGCTGACTTAAATCGAGCGCAAGGTCACTAATAGCTTGGCCTTTTTCAGCATAACCAACTTCACCTTTAAAAATATTGCCATAGTCCTTAATGCTTACGCCGCAACCAGACGCCGTAAAAACAATAGCTTCAACACCTAACTCAATTTTAGGCCACCAGGCATCAATCAATCGTCTGGCTTGCGCCTTACCTTGCTCTATTTGAGAGGTATGCATGCCGACAGCTCCACAGCAACTATTCTGGCTTATCTCGATAACGCTCAAGCCTAAGCGATGCAGCAGTTGTTTAGCCGCAGCATTGGTATTGGGTGCCAGAGCCGGTTGAACACAACCCGATAACATGAGCACTTGTCGTTCATTCTGACCAATAACCTCAGCTATAGGTGGCTTTGCCATTGGTATCGATTCAGTTAATTTTTGCGGTAAAAACCAGCGACACTTCTGGATTGCCTGTACTGAAAATTTGAATATCCAGCCTGAGTTCAGAAACTCGGTGATAGCCCATCGCAGCCCACGTTGACTGACCGAACGGGGTAAATCTTTTTCGATCGACTCGCGTCCAATTTCTAATAGATGACTATAATTAACACCTGACGGACAGGTTGTTTCACAACTACGACAAGTCAGACAGCGATCCAGGTGGAGCTGCATCTCCTTATTAGCTGGCGCACCTTCGAAGTATTGCTTCATCTGATAGATACGACCACGAGGGCCATCCAGTTCGTCGCCACGTAATTGATACGTTGGGCAGGTTGCATTGCAAAAGCCACAGTGCACACAGCTGCGCAAAATAGACTCAATCGCCTCGGCTGATTGACTCTCTTTAAAGCGCTTTGCTAAATTAGTCTGCATTGTTAAAGTCCGCGGTATAATCGGCCGGGATTAAATATACCGGCTGGATCAAAACTTGATTTAAGGTTTCGATGTAATGTCATAATCGAATCGGTTGGGCGCTGGAATATCTCAGCATCACTATCATATCCTCGATAAGCACAGACCGTACCTCGGTGATACTGCATCTGCTGCCTTAATGAATCGAGACGATCCTTCGGCGTTTCTACCCAACGCTGCGCACCACCCCATTCGATCAGTTGCGATTCAGTCGTTAAAAAGTCTGATTCGACACTTGGCACTGACACTCTGGCAATGGT
The DNA here is from genome assembly GCA_964195315.1 of uncultured Acidimicrobiia bacterium. Taxonomy (GTDB): domain Bacteria; phylum Pseudomonadota; class Gammaproteobacteria. The sequence continues at coordinate 46,016 of CAXMOZ010000013.1, forward strand.
TTTGGCCTGACCAAAAAACGCATGTGACTGTTCTTTTAGCTCAGACCAGACTTCATCACACTCCATTTTATTATCTCCACCCAAATCCTGACAGGCACTCTCAAGTCCTTGCTGACTGCCCGATAGCCGTATCTTAGTCTGACCCTGATACCACACTGACGCTGAAATTGGATAAGGCAGGCGTCCTTGCTGATTGATCCAGTCAATATGCGCCTGCCCATCTGCATGTTCAAATAGCAGCGTTGTTTCCGCCTCAAATTTAGGGATAACGCGAATCGACACTTCGAGTAAAACACCCAGAGTACCCAAGGCACCCACCATTAAACGAGACACATCAAATCCTGCAACATTTTTAATCACGCGGCCGCCAAAATTAACGATTTCACCCCGGCCATTGAGCAGTCTGACACCAAGAATAAAGTCACGAATAGCACCTGAGAAAGCCCGCCTTGGCCCAGTTAAACCACTGGCAACTGTGCCGCCAATCGTTGCCTCATCGCCAAAGTGCGGTGGCTCGAACCCTAACATTTGACTATTTTCAGCCAGTAAAGACTCTACATCTTTAAGCTTACAACCAGCCCGTAAAGTGATAACCAACTCAGCAGGATCATAGTCAACAATACCGCTATGGCCACTCACATCAATATCCAACGCATCAACGGCATGACCATAAAACGCCTTGCTATTGCCACCAACAATTTTCACTGGCGCACCATTCGCTGACACTGATTCAATCTGCGATTGAAGATCATCTTCAAGGTTAACTTGTGGAATCTGTATAGCCATTAGAATCGGTCCAGCTCTGGATGTGGTAGCTCACCATTGTGAACATGCATCGCATTAAATTCAGCACAGCGTGCCAAAGTAGGAATTGCCTTGCCTGGATTCATAATATTTGCAGGATCAAAAGCTGATCGAATAGCATGGAATTGATGTCGCTCTATATCACTAAATTGCACACACATTTCACCAAGCTTCTCGACTCCAACCCCATGTTCGCCGGTAATAGTGCCACCGTGATGAATACATAGCTGTAAAATTTTGCTACCCAGTTCTTCAGTTCTTTCGAGTTCACCTTCGTTATTGGCATCATACAAAATCAAAGGATGCAAATTACCATCACCCGCATGAAAAACATTGGCTATTGGCAAACCGTATTCGCCGGAGAGCCGATTGATTTCAGTTAATACAGCCCCTAACGCCTTTCGCGGAATAGTGCCATCGATACAATAATAATCAGGTGATAATCGCCCTACCGCTGGAAATGCTGCTTTGCGTCCTGACCAGAACAATAATCGTTCGGCATCATCTTTGGCCAATCGTGTTTCTGTCGCTCCGCTATTTTTTAATATGCTATCGACTTTGTTTATTTGAGACTCAACTTCGGCTTCAGTGCCGTCGAGTTCACAAATTAAAATGGCTGCCGCATCGACCGGATAACCAGCATTCGCAAAGGCTTCTGCTGCCCTGATAGCAGGGTTATCCATCATTTCAACACCGGCAGGAATGATACCGCCGGAAATAATACTCGCAACACTGTTACCCGCCTTCTCAACGTCATCAAACACTGCCAATATGACTCGAGCACACTGTGGTATTGGCAATAACTTTAAGGTCACTTCAACGACAATGCCAAGCATACCCTCTGATCCAATGACCAGAGCGAGCAAGTCATAGCCCTGCGACTGCAATGACTGCTGATCGATCACTAGCAATTCACCTTTAGCCGTGACCAGCTTCACTCCTAAAACATTGTGAAGCGTTAAACCATATTTGAGGCAATGCACACCACCCGCATTTTCGGCCACGTTGCCACCAATAGAGCAGGCAATTTGAGATGAAGGATCAGGTGCATAATAAAGGCCCAGATGTTTCACTGCTTCAGATACGGCTAAATTGCGAATGCCCGGTTCAACAGTAATGCTCTGAGCATTGACATCAATGTTAAGAACTTGATTCATTTTCGCCAAACTCAAGACAATACCATCGGCATGAGGCAAAGCTCCGCCCGACAGACTGGTGCCAGCACCACGACTCACAATCGGAATATTGCGCTCGGCACAAATACAGATAACTTTTTGTACTTGCTCTATCGTGCGGGGTAGCACAACCAGTAATGGGGTCTGACGATAGGCGCTTAAACCATCACACTCGTAGGCGGCTAGCGAGGTTGGTTGATCAACTACTGATTCGAATTCGAGGAATTCCCGAAAAAGATCGGCTAGCGATTGTCGCATTGAAGTTGTCATTGCTTTGAATATCCCTCGTTTGTGTCTGGTTAAATGCCAATCGATAATGTAAACCTTCTCGCCATCCCGACAGGTTATTGCTAATATACTCTAATCTAACCAAATTGGACTGACCAATTTAACAAACTATGACGACAAAACCAATAGAAAACCTATCAGTAACTGATGCAGTTACCGAAAAGCTTGAATCCATGATTGTCGAGGGTACTTTTAAACCTGGTGATAGCCTGCCCCCTGAACGCCAGCTTGCCAGAGATTTTTCAGTATCAAGAGCATCCCTTAGACAGGCACTTTCGGTACTGGAGTATCGGGGCCTAATCCTTTCCAAGCAGGGGGGTGGTAACTATGTTTGCGATGTTATTAAAAGGAGCTTTTCGGATCCACTACTCGATTTAATTAAACGCCATCACGAATTGAAATTTCAGATCATCGAACTTCGCCAGACGCTTGAATGTTCCGCTGCTTTTTATGCTGCTGAGCGCGCTACTGCCGAAGACCGTGTCATTATCCGTAAGCGGCTGGATCAATTGAAGGCCATTGTGCCCATGAACAACCCCGCAGAGGAAGCTAGGGCAGATCTGGAACTGCATCTCGCTATAGCCGATGCCTCGCACAATGTGCCCCTGTCGTTGATGTTACGCAACATTTATTCACTCTTGCTCAGCGAAATAGAGGAAAATCTGCGTCTAGTCCACCAAGTCAACATAAACTCGCTAAAGCTGCACGGACAACATCAGGAAATGGTTGAGCTTATCATCGCTGGGGACAGCAAGGGTGCGCGCCGCGTCGTTAACGAGCATCTTGAATTGATCAGAGATACTTTTATCGAAAACGATTTAATCAGAGAGCTGGATAACGATAAAACCCGAGTATTATTAACTCAGCTTTAGGGCATATTACTTCGTAGTGCCAGACTTCAACTGCTCGAAACCTTCCTGCACTTCCATCGTCAGCAATTTACGCTTGTCCTCTGGTGCAAAATAAAAAACAACAATCCAGACCACCAATATAAACACAGCCAATCCGCGAAGAAAAGAAGCTACCTTTTCCTTACCCATAAAATTATCCAGGCGCTCACGATTAGCCTTGTAGTGGCGCATGAAATAATCCAGTACCGCAAAAAACGGCCCATAGAGGAAATCAAAAATCTTTCTTTTGGTTGTTTTCAAACTATTACCTGCATCATATTAATCTCTACTCGTTAATCTATATTCGAAAGCCAATGGCTTCAATGGCTGCGATAACGCAAGCCTCATCATCAGTTGAAACGCCACCAGCGGCACCGACAGCACCGACAATATCACCTTCCCCATTTCGCACTAGAACACCGCCGGGTAAAGGTAAAACCTGGCCACCAGTCATTGTATTCAGGGCATTTATAAAACCTTTTTGCAAATCATCCTGACTGTAACGATCGGCAATGAGAGCGGTATTTGTCGCCATACCCAGCGCGCCCCAGGCTTTAGCCTGCGCTATCTGCACTCTCAGAAATGAGACACCGTCCTCACGCTGCAAGGCTTTAAGATGCGCACCAGTGTCCAATACCGCCACCGCTATCGGAGGCATGTTCTTACCACGCGCAGCTTTGAGTACTTCTGTAATCAAGCCATTCGCCTGCTGCAAATTAATTTCCAACAACATCTACCTTTTTAGCATTCACATGAATTTCGAACCATAGCACCCCGCACAGTTATGCTGTTACTATATTTGTAAAACCCTATTTGTTAAACCTTGGCGAAGAGTGTAAACATGAATAATAAACCGGTTGTGCTGGTAACGCGCAAATTACCCGACGCAGTAGAGACTAAACTCGCAGAGCATTTCGAGGTTATTCTCAATCCCGAAGACAAACTATATAGCTGCGAGGAACTGCTACAACTGGCGGCTCAAGCGGACGCCATTCTACCCTGCCATACCGAAAAATTTCCAGCTGAAACCATTGCGCTTTTGCCGTCCCGGGTAAGAGCCATCGCCAATTTCTCAGTCGGCGTTGATCATGTTGACCTCGAAGCAGCAAAAAAAAAGCAGCTCATTGTTACCAATACGCCTGACGTACTTTCTGACGCCACGGCCGAGATAGCTATACTGCTCATGCTCGGTGCCGCACGCCGCGCCAGCGAAGGTGAGCGCATTATGCGCACCCAACAATGGAAAGACTGGAGCCCAGCGTTTATGGTCGGTCAGCAAATTACGGGGAAGCGTCTTGGCATTCTCGGCATGGGCCGCGTCGGGCAAGTTGTAGCGCAGCGTGCCCGCGGTTTTAACATGAGTATTCACTATCATAATCGACATCCAATTGAAGCAGAACTCGCAGCAGGCGCTATCTACCACGACAGTGTCGAATCACTGCTAGCAGAGATTGATGTGTTATCGATTCACTGCCCAGCATCAGAAAAAACCAGAGGCCTGCTCAATAGTCAGCGTCTTGCCATAATGCATAGCAATACCATCATCGTGAATACGTCGAGAGGTGGTGTTATCGATGACGATGCGTTGGTTGGCGCACTTAAATCTGGTAGCGTCGCTGCCGCCGGTCTCGATGTCTATAACGGTGAACCAGACCATATCCATTCCGGATACAGCCAATTGGATAATGTCTTTTTACTACCGCATATTGGCAGTGCCACACACGAGACTCGCAATGCTATGGGTTATCGAGCTATCGATAATTTAATCGCGATTTTCAATGGAACAGAGCCTCGTGATCGTGTTGCCTAGAGCTTTTAAATCGCTATATAGCGGTAATATTGGTACTACCAATATTGGTCAGTCCAATATATACTCGTCCCGAGACCAGAGGAAGCTATACCAAGAGTGGTCTAAATATAAATATATCAGTCGACAAATGTCTACAATAAACTCCTAACCCTAAGAGGATAATAAGCATGAGCGATACAAAACAATCACGACGTAAATTTCTAACCAAGGGCGCAGCCACCATCGCCGGCGGCGCGGCTTTAGTAGCCGCACCTACAATGGCGGTAGCAGCAAAACCCGTTGTACTCAAGGTGCAGGCTGCCTGGGGCGGCGGTATCTTTTTAGAATTTGCACAAGACTACGTCAATCGTGTTAACGAAATGTCTGGCGGTTCACTAAAGATTGACCTGCTCGGTGTTGGCGCAGTAGTCAAAACTGCAGAAATGCAAACCGCTGTTCACAAGGGAGTTATAGATGGCGCTCACCTAGTTACAGCGTACTGGTACTCAAAAAGCCCCGTTGCTTCATTGTTTGGAACAGGCCCTTGCTTTGGTTGGTCTGCGAATGAACTCATGGGCTGGATTCAATACGGTGGCGGTAGAGCATTGTATGAAGAATTGATGAGTGATCTTAGACTTGACCTGGTAGGTTTTTTCACTGGTCCGATGCCTGCTCAGCCACTGGGCTGGTTTAAAGAGCACATCACCAGCAGCGATCAGATGAAAGGCCTGAAATATCGTACCGTTGGTCTGGCTGCTGACGTATTGCAGGAAATGGGCATGTCTGTTGTTCAGTTACCGGGTGGCGAAATTCAGCCTGCTATGAAGAGTGGTCTGATCGATGCTGCTGAATTCAACAACCCAAGCTCAGACAAAGACTTCGGTATGCAGGACGTTTCCAAGCATTATCACCTTGCCAGCTTCCATCAGTCGCAGGAATGTTTTGAAATCATTTTTAATAAGCGCCTTTATAATGGTCTTGCTAAAGAGCATCAGGCTATTCTCAAATATGCTTCTGAAGCTGCCTCAGCCGATATGGCCTGGAAAGCAATGGAGCGTTACTCACAGGATCTAGTCACGCTGAAAGAAAAGCACGGTGTTAATGTTTACCGTACACCAGACAGCGTCATGCAAGACCAACTTAATGCCTGGGACGTCGTTGCTAAGCGTTTCATTGAGTCGGATCCCTTTTTTAAGAAGGTTATCGAGTCACAAATGTCATGGGCGAAACGTCACGGTGCTTACGCATTGAATAACACTCCAAATTACCAAGGTGCTTACGAGCATTATTTCGGCAAGCTGTAACTCTCAAGTTAGTTCCACAAAAGCTACGAGGCAGTATTTACTTTAATACTGCCTCGTATTCCGTTCCCATATCGAGAAAACTCCATTAGGTCCCAAGCCATGATGACTCGTACTCTTTATTTTATCGATAGCCTTAGCGCCTGGTTCGGCAAAGCCTTTGCCTGGTGCATTGTTGTCCTGACCTTCTCCACCTGTTATGAAGTTTTCGTGCGCTACGTACTCAATTCACCCACTGTCTGGGCGTTCGATATGAGCGTGCAAATGTATGGGGCTCTATTCATGATGTGTGGCGCTTACGCGTTATCACAAGGTGCGCATGTTCGTGGCGATGTCCTCTATCGTTTGATGAGCATTAAAACCCAAGCGAAAATAGACTTGGTGCTGTACATATTATTTCTTATGCCCGGTGCTATTGCACTGGTTTATTACGGCTACGGCTTTGCCTCTGACTCCTGGTTTTATAAAGAAGTTAGCTGGAGCAGCCCAGCACGCATTCAAATTTACTTTTTCAAAACACTTATACCCATTGCTGGCTTCCTGGTAGCGCTACAAGGCGTTGCTGAGTGTGTCCGCTGCGTCATTTGCATCAAGACGGGGGCCTGGCCACCAAGATTACATGATGTTCAAGAAACCGGAGACATGCTAATGCAAGAGCAACAAGAGAAACAGCAGTTGGAGAAAGAAAATGTCTGATCCTGTTATCGCAGTCACCATGCTGTGTTTGTTCATTGTCATAGTGATGCTGGGCTTTCCTATTGCATTCACATTAATTGCAATGGGCCTTGGCTTTGGTTATTACGCCTATTACGATGCTGACCGCATGCAACATTTATTCGACAATCGAATTTTTGACTTATTTGTTCAAAATACCTTTTCGGTGATGTCCAATGACGTCTTGGTGGCTGTACCACTCTTCCTGTTCATGGGCTACGTCGTAGAACGAGCCAATATCGTCAACCGTTTGTTTTTCAGTATTCAAATGGCAGCACGCCACCTACCTGGCTCAATGGCGGTTGCAGCGCTGTTTACCTGTGCCATATTCGCCACCGCTTCAGGCATTGTTGGTGCGGTTGTTACTTTAATGGGTATGCTCGCGTTTCCGGCTATGTTGAAAGCGAATTACGATGAAAGTTTTGCAGCGGGTGTTATTTGCGCTGGTGGCTGTCTTGGCATCCTTATTCCACCTTCCATCATGCTCATCGTTTATTCAGCTATCGCCGAAATATCACCTTTGCGTCTCTACGCTGCGGCTCTTTTCCCTGGCATGATGCTGGCTGGTCTGTATATGGTTTATGTTGTTGGACGAGCGGCTATAAATCCTAGTCTTGCGCCAAAACCACCTGAGGAAGACGTACCACCATTCGGCAAGATCGTATGGGAGCTTGTGACCTCATTTATTCCGCTCGCTGTGCTCATCATGAGCGTACTTGGAGCGATCTTAATGGGATTAGCAACACCTGCCGAAGCCGCCGGTGTCGGTGCTGCTGGTGGTTTAGTACTCGCTCTACTGTATCGTTCACTGAGCTGGGAGCGATTAAAGCAAGCCGTCTACCTAACTGCAAAAACATCGGCCATGGTGTGTTGGTTGTTCGTCGGCTCGTGGACGTTTGCCTCAGTATTTTCATACCTGGGTGGTCATCAGTTAATCAATGACTGGGTGTTGTCAATGGATCTCAGTACCGTTGGCTTTCTAATACTAGCGCAAGCGATAATTTTCATCCTTGGTTGGCCGTTGGAATGGACTGAAATCATCATCATCTTTGTACCTATTTTCTTGCCTATGCTGGCGACCTTCGGAGTCGATCCGCTGTTTTTTGGTATCCTCGTGGCACTGAATTTGCAAACATCATTCTTGACCCCTCCGATGGCTATGGCAGCCTATTACCTGAAAGGCGTGGCACCACCACATATACAGTTAATGACGATATTCAAAGGCATCATGCCTTATCTGGCGATCATTATTTTCTCGATGGTATTGCTTTATAACTTCCCAGGCATTGCGCTCTGGCTACCGGTTTATTTGTTTGGATAAGCAACCTTTCATAAGTAATAGACGAAGTAATAAACGATGAGTAAATTTGATATTACAACAGCCAATTTGCTGAGTGCCTGCGATGCTCGAAAAGCCATAGATGAAGGGCTTTTGAGTTCGCAGGAACTGGTAGAAGCCTGCTTTGCCCGTATCGAAACCCTCGAAAATTCGATTGGTGCCTGGACCCATCTCGACAAGGAGATTGCCATGCAACAGGCGCGTGAAGCCGATGAGTTTCGCAGTCGAGGTTTACGGGTGGGTGCATTGCATGGTTTACCCATTGGCATTAAGGATATTATCGATACTCGTGATTATGCGACCGAACTCGGTACCGTTTTGCACAAGGGACGCCAACCAACTATCGATGCCACTTTGGTGTCTCTGCTGAAAGAAGCTGGCGCCATTATCTTTGGAAAAACAGTGACCACAGAGCTGGCCGTTTTATCACCTGGCAAAACTACCAATCCACATAATAATGAACACACCCCCGGTGGTTCTTCCAGCGGTTCAGCGGCAGCAGTTGCTTCAGCAATGGTGCCATTGGCTGTTGGCACTCAAACCAATGGCTCAGTCATTCGTCCGGCATCTTTTTGTGGAATATATGGCTTTAAGCCTAGCTTCGGCCGCATATCCCGCCAGGGCGTCCTAAAACAATCACCACCACTGGATACCGTTGGGGTATTCGCACGCTGCCTCGAAGACCTCGCCTTAATTGCCGACGTCATTATGCGATTCGATACCCAGGATGAATCCATGTTGCCCATAGCACCGCCCAGTATCAGCTCAGTCATGGCAGAGCCCGTGCCGGTAGACCCAGTTTTCGCTTTTATTCGCACGCCAGCCTGGGATAAGGCTGACCAAGTCACAAAGGATGGCTTTCGCGAACTGATCGAAGCCGTCAACGAGAGTAAACCCAAAACCATCGATATCTTCGATTTGCCAGAGCAGTTTGACAATATATACGAAGACCATCGGATAGTGATGGAAGCCGACCTGGCTCGAAACTTCGCTGAGGAATATACTCGCGGCAAAGCAGAATTAAGTGATGGTCTTTGCAGCATGATAGAACGTGGCCAGAAAATTACAGACGAAGAGTACAATACCTCGATAGCTACAATAGCCGACTATGCCAGCAGTCTGGACGAAGTATTTGAATTATATGATGGCATCCTGACACCCGCCACACCAGGGCCAGCACCAGTAGGACTGAATACCACCGGAAACCCGGTGATGAATACGATATGGACATTCTGCGGCACACCGACATTAAATCTACCCTTATTGAATAGCGAAGAAGGGCTTCCATTTGGTGTGCAACTGGTCGGAGAAAAAGATGACGATGCAAGGCTATTTAGAAGTGCTCGCTGGTTACTGGATAGCTTAAACGAACTTTAGATGAGAGATAGATACCTATGGATAATTTAATAAGCAGTTTTATCGCTGTCGCTGTGTTCCTCGCTTTTATTATTGGCCTCGCAGTTTCGATCCAATCAATTCCTTTCGCTATCATCGTATTTTTGGTGTCGATAATGATCTTCAAAGAATTTTTTGATTCTGCGAAAACAGGCCTCAAAAACGACATTAATAAAAAGGCCTAAACTTGTAGCGGTATTGTTGACAGTTAGCTCAACAATACCGCTTCAAAATCACTCACATTCTGACCAGGATTCCCCGCCTGAAACGAGGTGCATCGAGTCACCCTTTTGAGTAAAATCCGATTATTAACTCGCTGCAAACGCTTCTAACTTATCGATCAGTTCTTTCGGTACTTTAACCCCATTGACCTCAGCCTGACGTTTAAACGCGTGCCTATCAGAGCCTGGCAAACGTACACCTGGCTCACTCAATAAGGCCGTTAACATTGTTTCCAGACGTTGTGCATAGGAATCATCGCCGCCAGGTGCGAATGTGCCAGGTGAAATTGCGATGAAAAACTGACCCACCTTTGGTTCTCCACCTGTATTATTTTTGAAAACGGGCGCCTGAAAAGAACAATTTGGACCACTTAGTATGCCTGCCAGCAAGTCAACTAGCATACCCAGTAACATGCCTTTAAAGCCACCAGCATGGGCTAGTGCACCACCGTTAATAATGGCGCTGGCATCGGTCGTATTGTTACCCTCTTTGTCATATCCCCATCCGAATGGTACTGGTTTACCTTCAGCCGCATGCTTTTTTACAGTAACCAGTGCCACCTGACTGGTTGCCATGTCGGCGATAACAACCGGTTGACCGCCAGCACGTGGAATGCCAAACGCCATCGGGTTAGTACCAAAGAATGCACTAGCACCGGGCGCCGGTGCTACTGCAGAAGGTGAGTTCGCAAAACCCAAACCGATCAACCCTTCGTTCGCCATTCGATTTACAAACCAGCCAACCACACCCGCCGAATAGGAGTCGACAATCGACAATGCGGCTATACCCTGCTGCTTCGCTAAGGCATAAAAGTCGGCTTCGGCTTTCTCATAGGCAGCATGAGCAAAGCCACTATCGGCACTGGCTCGGATCGCAGAAGGTGCAATTTTTTCATGGCTAGGATTTGCGTCCTTATTTAACTTTCCCACTTTCAGATGGCCACAGTACAACGGCAAATAATTGAGCCCAACCGTGCGAATACCATCGCATTCAGCATCGACTACCGATTGCACTGCCATATCGAGTTGATGTCCATGTGCGCCACAGGCACTCAACGCTCGTCGAGTAATATCATCAATTTGCTGTAATGATAATGTTTGATTGTGAGTAGTCATAATGTCTCCTAAATTGATATGAACTTTTAAACCTAAATTAATCGTCAAACAATGGTGCAACCGATGAAATTTATCAAACCAGCTAAACTGAAAGCGACTTCAGTATTACTCAAAAACGGGGCCTACTCTATTTAAAGAGCCCGCTTAACCAATACCATGAGCCATCATCGATGCACAAAATAATATTCCCAGAATGCCGACCAACTGGTAATGCAAAGCGCGGCGCAAATTGAGGGCCGACTCGATAGATAATTCAGGGGCATTGCCCATTTTGATCGCTTTATTCCAACCCAGGTAAGTGATGGTAGGGTAAGCCGATATTAAACCAACCAATACAAACAAGCTGAGTTTAATAATGAAGTAGCTATTGCCAAAATAATAGTCGGCGCCTTTTTCAAAATAGAACACACGAAGTAAACCCATCACTAGCACGAGTAGTGCCATCAAGGCATAGGCTCGATCCGCGCGCTGTATACGCTTTGCTATTTGTATTGTGGGTGATGCTGTCAGCAAAACAATTTGCAGCACAAGCGCAGCGGTGAGCGCAAAGAAGGCGAAGTAATGCCCGAAGGCGACTAAAGCTGCGCTAAAAATCACTATTTTTCTCAAACTCTATTTTCATACTACTGTTGATTTTTATGGTGACAAACGCTCCATTGTCCATTGCTTACCATGGGAATCACTTCCATTCGATCGACATGACACACGATCGTGCAAACGATTAACGAGTAATAAAGTCAGGACTGAAATTATCTTCATAGACTTGATGCGCCAGGCAAAATAAGTCTACCAGCAGATTTTGTACAGTGATTAATACTTTATCCACTAGATGGTTCTACCTCGATCAATAGTCGGTCATTTTGTCATAAGCATCGCCTACCGACCAGAGATGTGCGCATCAAGCCCTTGCTTCTAACCAAAATTTTAATCAATCTGCTAAAAACAAAGCAACAAATCAAGTTGATAGAGTATTTTGGCTTAGCTTGCTCTAAACTGCCTCGCTAATGATAAGACTTAGCTGCACTAGAACCTATGTTTGAATTGATCACCAATGCCAATCTATACTCACCGCTACCACAGGGTATTAAGCACTTGCTCATTTGTGCAGGTAAAATCGTCTCTGTTAGTGACAGAATTCCAGTGCTCGACGATCAATTTGAAGTATCTACACTTGACTTAAATGGCGCTAGATTGATACCCGGTTTTATCGATGCACACGCGCATATTACTGGCGGTGGTGGTGAAGCAGGTCCATCGACACGAGTGCCACCATTACATTTAAGTCAATACACTCAGGCCGGTGTTACCAGTGTGGTCGGCTTGCTTGGTACTGACGATTTAACTCGTAATCCGCAAACTCTGCTGACTCAAGTCATGGGGCTGCGTGAAGAAGGCTTATCGGCCTGGTGCTACACCGGTGGTTACCATGTGCCTGCAGTAACGTTAACTCAATCAGTGCGCAGCGACATTGTGAATCTGGAACCGGTGATTGGTGTAGGTGAAGTAGCCATTAGCGACCATCGATCTAGTCAACCGACCACCGATGAAATTTTACGACTGGCGAGTGAAGCACACGTCGCAGGTTTGATGACAGGTAAAGCAGGTATCGTGCATTTTCACCTTGGTGATGGTGTTCGGGGTTTGTCCATGATTCGAGATTGTCTCGATATCAGCGAAATTCCAGCGCGCGTTTTTAATCCCACTCACATCAATCGAAACAAAGCATTATTCGAAGAAGCCTGTGACATTACGAGCCGAGGTTGCACCGTAGATATCACCGCATTCCCAGCAGACAAAAGCGATACCGGCTGGGTGGCCGAGGACGCAGTTGCCCGATATTTTGATAAAGGTTGCGATCCGACAAAGCTCACTATTAGCTCAGATGGCGGAGGCTGCCTGCCAAGTTTCAATTCACAGGGCGAGCTGCTCAAGATGGGGTTTGCAAAATCATCCGCGATGGCACACACATTTAAGGCAATGCTCGACATCAACCTGCCAATAGAAAAGGTACTGCCGCTGATGACTAGTAACGTCGCCAGCTTGTTAAAGTTTCACCAGAAAGGCAACATTGCACCCGGTTTCGATGCCGATTTACTGGTTGTAAATGATCAACATCAAATCGAAAGTGTCATGGCAAATGGTGTTTGGCATATCAAAAATCAGCAACAGTTAGTCCATGGCTTATTTGAAGGTTAAAGCTTCGAGTCATTGGCTTTAAAAAACCAATATATTTATATCTATTAATAAGAGGTCTACTAGTAGTGCCCCCTTCACCAGAAAAAAACGGCCAACGTCGCGGTTATGTCATACCAATTGGCGGCGCTGAAGAGCGTACCAGTTCGGCTAAAGTATTAAAAAAGTTTGTCAAATTATGTGGTGGCAAAGATGCCCGTATTGTCATTATACCTACTGCGTCAAACCTGCCAGACACGGGTGATAAATACATCGAAATCTTTGCTAAATTAGGTGTCAACAACGCACTATCGTTATCCATTAATGAGAGGAGCGAAACAGCTCGTCTGGATTACCTGGAAGCGCTCGAAAGTGCCACTGGCATTTTTATTACTGGTGGCAACCAACTGCGCCTGTCGACTATTCTCGGCGGCACCGAGGTCGCGAAAAAAATCAGGCGATTGAATGCTCGAGGTGTTCACGTTGCAGGAACATCAGCGGGAGCTGCTATTATGCCCGAACATATGATTGCCGGCGGATCAACCGGCTCTATCCCTTCTGCTGATGGTGTCAATCTGGCGCCCGGGCTTGGGCTGACTAATGCACTGCTCATCGACCAGCACTTTAGCCAACGTGATCGACTCGGTCGATTATTGACAGCAATATCCTACAACCCATTTATGCTCGGTGTTGGTATCGATGAAGATACTGCTATTTTCATCAATGCCGACCAAACATTCGAAGTAGTCGGTAGTGGTGCGGTGACTGTCATCGACCCGATAGACTTAAGTTATTCATCCATGAGCCGCGCATCCAAAAAAGATGCCCTTAGCATGCTCGATTTAAAACTGCATATTTTATCGAAGGGATGTCGATTTGACATTCACGAAAGGAAGCCTTTCCCACCAAAATAACAGCATCTAAAAACAGTCAGAGACAATCATCATCTAAACCGAAAGTCATGAGGAGTATTTATGAAAATTACCGCAACTAACGTCTATGTTGGACCCAGTATTTACGCCAATTTCCCAGTCATTCGCATGGTAGTAGATTTGGGTATTTTACTCGAATGGCCGTCTGTAAAATGCGGCAAAGGTTTTACTGACGGATTACAACATGCTATCCCCAGCCTGGCTGAGCACGGTTGTTCTTATCGTACATCAGGTGGATTTTTGCGTCGTTTAACCGAAGACGAGGGCACATGGATGGGGCATATCATGGAGCATGTGGCGCTCGAGATTCAAAACATTGCTGGATCAGGCGTATCGTTTGGCCGAACCCGCAATGCCGGAAAGCCCGGTCTATACAATATGGTATACGCCTACAAACAACGTGATGCAGGTATCGAAGCGGGTCACCTTGCGTTAAAACTTTTAATGCACCTGTTACCCTATTCATTACAACAGCAGATCGAATATGACATTGACCCTGATTTTAATTTCGAAACTGAACTAGAAGAATTTGTGATCCGCGCTCAACGCCGAGAATTCGGCCCTAGCACCCAGTCGCTTGTCGATGCAGCGGTTAGCCGCGACATTCCCTGGATTCGATTGAATGATTACAGCCTGGTGCAGTTTGGCCATGGTAAATACCAAAAGCGAATTCAAGCCACAGTCACCAGTGACACGGGTTGTATCGCGACCTCTCTCGCCAGTGACAAAGAAGGCACACACAGTTTATTGCGTGACATGGGCTTGCCCGTGCCAAAACAAATGATGTTTTCGTCGGAAGATGCGGCGGTTGTAGCGGCTAACAAAATTGGCTACCCAATAGTTATTAAACCGCTCGACGCAAACCATGGTCGCGGTATCAGTATTAACCTGATGACTGACGCAGAAGTCCGTGAGGCGTTCTACTTTGCGAAAGAACAGGGCCGATCACGTTCGGTATTAGCTGAGAGCTTTGTAACTGGCTTCGATCACCGCATGTTAGTGGTGGATAACGAGCTTGTCGCAGTTGCCAAGCGTGTGCCTGGTCATGTCATTGGCGATGGCAAACTGACCATTACTGAATTGGTCGACATTGTTAATGCCGACCCAAGACGCGGTATCGGACACGAAAAAGTACTCACCCGAATAGAGCTTGACAAACAAGCCAATCGGCTTATGCAAGATGCGGGTTATAATGAAGAGACCGTTCTCAAAAAAGACGAGCGATTCTTTTTGCGCTCTACCGCCAATCTATCAACCGGCGGAACCGCGATTGACTTAACTGACGTTGTGCACCCTGATAACCGCGAAATGGCCATCAGAGCAGTGCGCGCCATTGGCCTCGACATCGGCGGTGTAGACTTTCTCACCGATGACATTACCCAGTCCTACAAAGATGTCGGTGGTGCTATTGTCGAAGTCAATGCTGGACCTGGCTTTCGTATGCATGTCGCGCCCAGTGAAGGCGAATCTCGCGATGTTGCGGGCAAGGTGCTCGACATGCTGTATCCACCGGGTGCGCCTGGCAGAATTCCAGTTGCCGCCATTACCGGCACCAATGGCAAGACCACAACCTCTCGAATGCTCGCACACATCATGAAATCCTCGGGACATGTTGTCGGCTTGACATCAACCGGTGGCGTTCAAATTGACGGTAGAATTACGGTCAAGGGAGATATGACTGGGCCCCAGGCCGCACAGATTGTTTTGCGTGACCCGACCATCGACTTTGCTGTTTTGGAAACCGCGCGCGGCGGTATATTAAGAGCCGGTCTCGGCTACAGCGAATGCGACGTTGCAGCCTGCATCAACATTAGCGCCGATCACCTGGGGCTTGGCGGCATCGATACCCTGGAGCAATTGGCCAAAGTAAAAGAGACTGTGGTACGCATTGCGAATGACACAGTGGTACTCAACGCCGATGACAAACTCTGCCTTAAAATGGCCGACAATACCCGAGCCAAACACCTATGTTATATCACCATGGATCCGACTCATGGTTTGGTTCGCGAACATATCCGCGCCAATGGTCGAGCGGTTGTGCTCGAAAAAGGTATCAATGGCGACATGATCACGATCTATGACAATGGCGCGCATATTCCCCTGCTGTGGTCACATTTAATTCCAGCCACCATCGAAGGCAAGGCAATGCACAATGTGCAAAATGCCATGTTTGCCGCTGCCATGGCCTATAGTTTTGGCAAAGATTTAGACGAAATTAGAACCGGTTTACGCACTTTCGACACGTCATTCTTCCAGAGCCCTGGTCGCACCAATATCTACAATGAACATCCCTTCAAGGTCATTCTCGATTACGCACATAATCCGGCTAGCTTTCGTGCGATGGCAGACCTGGCTGATCGACTAGAACCAGCCGGCAGACGCATTATGGTGATATCAACACCAGGTGATCGACGTGATGAAGATATCCGTGAGTCGGTCAATGCCTGTTTACCCGAGTTCACTCACTTTGTGGTGAAAGCCGATACCAACCGTCGTGGTCGTGGACATGACGAAATTCCTCAATTAATGAGAAGCTACTTAATTGAAGCTGGCATTGATGATGCCAACATCACCGTGATAGCTGACGAAGAGCCTGCCGTCGACTTTGCGCTCAATATGGCAACTGACGGCGACCTGCTAGTCATTACCGCCGATGACTTAAATCGCACCTGGAAACAAATCATCAACTTAAATAGCGACAAACCAGAAGACAAGAAGACGATTCCAGGCACCAAGGTATTTGTACCCGAGGCCGAAAAAAGATATGTCCTCGACCAGGACGAAGAGCTCATCACTGATGAACGCGGCGTTAGACTGGCAACCAGTGAACCTGAAGATGCTGATTAAAAAGAACTGAGAGTCCTGAATAGTTATCATCGAATAGTACAGTTAAGCTTTTTTAACCGATCCTTGCTCAGGCTGCTTTTCAAGCAGCCTGAGCCTATGCTTAACTATTAATTTCACGCCTAAAAATTAAACGAGAAACACAATGAGTAAACGCATTGAAATAAGTGGCCTGAGCATTGATGCAGGTCTCTACCAGCTCATCGACCAGGAAATCGCACCCAACAGTGGTGTCGTATCTGCCCAGTTCTGGCAATCATTTGCGGACATCAATGCCACACTCGGCCCTCGCAATAAAACACTACTCGCGACCCGCGATAAAATTCAACAACAGCTGGATGACTGGCACATAGCCAACTTTGGTAATATTAACTTACC
>CAXMOZ010000014.1:0-67870 GCA_964195315.1 uncultured Acidimicrobiia bacterium
CCACCGGCACCTTGCCGCTTCAGTGTGCTTGAACCTGTCACAAAGATAACAGGAGATCGCTCACCCCAGGCTTCCATCATGGCTGGGACAGCATTGGCAAATCCTTCGGGTCCAACAATACAGACAGCTGGTTTACGTGTGATTCGGGTAATACCGTCGGCAAGATGACCGGCAACTTGCTCGTGTGGACAGTTGATCACTGGCATTTCATAGTCCATAAATCCTTCTAGTGCCGGATTACAAAAACCACCAGCGAGCGTAAAGACGTGGTCAACACCCTTGTCACGCAAGGCACGTGCAAGAATTTTTCCGCCTCTAATTTTATTCGTTTCAGTCATTTGGTTAATTTACCTTTAATATGTACAACAATCATTTTGTTGTCATGATTCAGAGCAATTCGGGTGGCGGTTGGAATAGAACATTGACATCAACATCCTCAACCCTTCTTAAGCCAGTTTGAGCTAATGTTAAGCTGATTTCTTCCGACAGGTTTGTGAACAATGTAGATAACCCAGCTTCGCCCCTAGCGCCAATGGCATACAGCATTGGGCGACCGAGCATTACAAAATCTGCACCCAAAGCGAGTGCTTTCACAATGCCTTCGCCGCTGCGTATACCGCTATCAAAAATTAGAGCGAAATCTTTACCCACGGCGTGACGAATACGGGGTAGAGCGTCGATAGCTGCTGGCGCACTGTCGAGTTGACGCGCGCCATGGTTCGAAACATAGATTGCATCAGCACCGGCATTTTTTATTTCTATAGCGTCCTCAGCCGAAAGGACACCTTTTATAATCAGCTTTCCTTTCCAGCATTCGCGAAGTTGCTTTAGGAAACTCCAGTCTGCACCACTTCGTCCCGTTTTTCGGGAAAAGTCTTTGGGGCTTTTTGATGTTCCGAAGTTTGCGAATCTGGGTGTTCCATTCAGCAGTGTCTGAATAGACCAGTTTGGATGTGTAGCAAAATCGATGAATTGTTTTGGTCCTATTTTAAATGGATATTCAAATCCATTTTTAGCATCTCGAATACGACGGGCGACCTTTGGGACATCAACGGTTAAAATAAGCACCTCATAACCTGCCTTTTGTGCTCGGTCTACCATCTGCATTGAATGTTCTACCGACTGGTTAAGATATAATTGAAACCAACTCATATCGCCGCTTCGTTGGAAGATGTCTTCCATCGAAGTTGATGATGCGGTTGAAAGGCATAAGGGTATTCTGCGATGTTTAGCTTCGTCCGCTAACATCAAATCAGCATTTGGCCAGGTTAGGTTGCACATGCCCATGGGCGCAATGCCAAACGGTAAGCCCATGTCATAACCCAGAATGTTCTTGCCGAGTTCACTTTCATCAATATTAACCAGAACGCGGGGCTGTAATCGAATGCTTTCAATTGCAGTCTGATTGAGCTGTTTACCACCTTCGCTACCAGCCGCACCATCAACGAAATCAAATATGATTTTTGGCATGCGTTTACGTGCCAGTGTGCGGGCATCATCGGTACAGTGAATGTGTCGACAAATTTTAGGAGAAGAAGAATCTGAATGGCTAATTATTTTCTCCGTTATCAATTTGAGTGGCTGAGATCTGGCATCTCGATATCAGTAGTCATTATATGCGTGATGTAATTAATACGTCTAATCGAATTATATTTCAAATCTATACGGTTATGCTATGGATTGATGCAGCAACGTTAGTTTTAGGCGGGGTGCAAAATCAGCATATTTTTCGAAACGAGAGCTTCCTTCATCGATGTATTAAATGTCCCGATATATGTAAGGTAATGCCTTTCAGTTTTGAGCATGGTCAAAACATTCTAGCAATAGCAATGTGCGGTTACCTCTCGAATTGAATGGGCAGATAACCCTACGCTCTCAAAACACTAGTGTGAGAGATAAAGCATCATTCTACATAGCCAATAATTGATATGAAGTGGCTGATTGATCCCAGTAAAACGAATAAATGCCAAGTGCCATGGGCATGGACTAGTTTTCCGCAGTGATCCAGAACATAAAAAATAATACCGCCCGTATAAGCCAGGCCTCCGGCGACTAGCCAGAATAGTCCGACTGGATCTATCGCTTTGCTCAAGTTGCTGTAGTCAAATACAACCAGCCAGCCCATGGTTAAATAGATGGACAGTTGTAGCACTTCAATGCGTCGGCGTACGAGTAATTCCAGAAGTACCCCGAGGAATGCAAGGCTCCAGACAGCAGCTAATAATACCGGTCCATTTCCATCACCTAGTGAAACCATCATAAAGGGCGTATAAGTGCCTGCAATGAGAAAGTAGATTGAGACGTGATCAAGTTTTTGGAAAAAGGCTTTAAGCTTTTGTGACCGAAAGCTGTGATATAGCGTCGACACGGTATAGAGCAATACCAATGTGGCGCCATAGATGCTAAAGCTAACCAGACTCTGCCAATGATCCTGGTTAACGGCAACAGTAATCAATGCACCGAGTCCCATTGTCGCGAATACCGCGCCAATGAGATGGCTAATACTATTGAGTTTTTCTCCGTAATACATAAACACGACTCTTGGTTACTGCACAGCGTTTCAAAGTGTCTGGGTATAGCTATTCAGCTATATGTCGACGAAATTTAGCCAGATAAGTTCTAATATTGATAGGGTGAAGCGCTTTCTACGGCAGATAGCAGAGAGATTTCGCGGGTGGTGCTGTAGTTGAAGTAGAGGTCAATGCCTTACACACGTGGATTTAGGATCAAAAAAATGCAGTTCCAATTTATCTGCTAGTTAACTCCCAACTGGCGTGAAGTCGAATTCACCAGAATTTAAAATAGCTTCTACACCGCCGAGCTTTTTTATAGTTTCAGCCTGATCGGCGAACGCCTGTTTATTTTCTAGTTCTGGGTCTACTAATTCGAGCATTTTCTGATGGCATTCATTCAGTATCTGTTGATGCTCCGCAGATCCAGCAAGGTTTACCAGCTCGTCTTTGTCTTCGGCTATATGGTAAAGCTCAGCGGAGTATCCCGGATAAAAATTGTATTTCCATTCATCGGTACGCAACATAAACATACCCGTTGGAGATCCGCCATCGTGATATTCGGAAAGAATTGCGCGTTCCAGGTGATCACTGTTTGCTATGGTTTGCAATGCAATACCAGGACGCTGCTTGTCGTCATCGCTAGCGCCCATGGCTTCAAGTATTGTAGGGTAAATATCTACCAGTGAACTCAGGGTAGTGATTGTTTTCTGTTTGGGAATGCCAGGACCTGCAATGATCATGGGGATTGAAGACGATTCATCATACATCGTCATTTTGGTCCAGAGACCACGATCGCCGTTGTGGTCGCCATGGTCACTGGTGTAAATGATCAGGGTGTTATCAGCTTGACCTGAAGCTTCTAGTGCCGCTAGTACCTGGCCCACTTGATAATCGAGAAAGCTGCACAGTCCATAATATGAGGCGCGAGCGATTCGTTTGGTTTCAGGGGTAAAATGTTTTTCATAATCAAAGTTTTTTCTGACTGCCTGAAGTACAGGATGTGACGGCAGTTCGCTATCACTTTGAAAACGCGCCTGGTCCATTTTATCTAACGGATAAAGGTTATAAAACTCTTCAGGACAGGTCAGTGGATAATGGGGTCGGAGCCAGGACACGAATAAAGCCCAGGGTTTATCTGACGACTGGTTTTCTTTGTTCTGTAACCAGTCGCAAGCATGACGGGTAACACCTAGATCATATTGTGTGTACTGATCATCACCAGGTCCTATTTCTTTGGAATAGGATGAACAATCGAGGACATCTTCGTGGTTGCGTAGCAATCCTTTTGTCCAACCAACTCCATTACGGATATACATAGGTAAAATTTCTTGATCAAAACCATTGTCATACTCACTACCTCGATAATGAAGTTTGCCAATGGAATCGACACGATGCCCCTGTGATTGAAGCTGATGTCCCCAACTCTGCGGCTCACCTTGATAAGCCTGAGCATTGGACCAACAGCGTGTCTTATGGACATATTCACCACTCGCCATTGAAGCCCGCGCGGGTACGCAGATAGGGGAGGTGGTATAGGCATTTAGAAATCGAGTGCCCTGCTGAGCCAGTCGGTCGAAGTTGGGTGTTTGCACCAATGGATGACCATCGCAACTGAGTGCATCGCGTCGATGCTCATCGCTAAACAAAAATAATACATTGAGTTTGCGCATTATTTTATCGTGTCCATTCAAACGATCATCTCAATTACTTACTAATTACGCAAGGGTTTGCCTGTCTTCAACATGTGCTGGATTCGATCGAGTGTGCCCTGGTTTTTCATTAGTCCGACAAAATTCTTAAGTTCCAGGGCAAGCATGTCTTCTTCAGTCAAAGGTGCCATCACGTCACCGGCTTCTCCTCCACTGAGTACATCGGCAAGCGCATCGCAGACAACGACATCATACTCGGTGGCCAATCCTCGGGCTTTGAAGTCGCGTACTGCTGCAGCGAGAATTGATTTACCGGTTGGGCCGGGCAGGGTAACTTCGGCTACTTCTGGACGTTCATAGTTTTCTATCAGTCCCAGTGCACTGGCTTTGGCATCGGCTAATAGTCGATCGCGATTAAATGTGATGCCATCATCTGGGCGTAAAAATCCAATGTCCTTTGCTTCGTGCGCAGACCCTGACACTTTGGCCATGCTAATGGTTTCAAATGCAGCGTTAACGATTGGCATAGGGCCTTTCGGCAATCGTATATTTGATGCGTAACGTTCTAGCATGGCGGTGCAACCACCCCATCCCGGGATGAGTCCGACACCCGCCTCGACGAGACCCAAATAGCTCTCAACATGCGCTTGTATTGCATTGGCGTAGAGCACAGTTTCGCAACCACCACCAAGTGCCATGCCGGAGGGTGCTGCTACGACTGGGAAGGGTGAGCGCTTTAAAGCTAGAAAGGTTGATTGGCCTTTGGCTACAACCTTCTCTGCTTGTTGCCAGTTTTTCTGTTCGATTAATTCAACAAATGCATTGATATCTGCGCCAACAGAGAAGTTGCTAGCTTCGTTATAAATCACCATGGCTTTGTGACTTTTCGGAATAAGTTCGATGGATTGATCAATCAATGCCATTACATCCATGTCCAGCGCATTCACTTTGCTATGGACTTCGAAGCAGGTAACTCCGTCACCAATATCCCAAAGGCTAGCTGACTGATTCGAAATAATAGGGTCGGATTTTCGTTTGATATCCTCAAGTAGCAGGATACCTTCTTCTCGTGGGATTTTCTGGTATTCGCCGTTGACACCCAGGTATTGTAGAGCGCCATCAACTGTCCGATAAAAACTACCTGCTTTTGCCGCAAGGTTTAAAAAGTCTGAAACGGCTCTACCCTCTGATTTCATTTTTGCTACAAACTCTGCCACGCCAATTTGATCGATCAGTGCAAATGGTCCAGCGTTCCAGGCATAACCAAAAGTCATGGCTCGATCGATGGCAACAATATCATCGGCTACTTCAGACACTAACGATGCAGTATAAGCTAAGGTATTTGAAAGTACTCGCCAGGCGAATTGGCCACCTCGATCGGGATGGTTCAGCAAACCTGATAAACCGTCTGTCTTAGCCGCTTTTAAACATTCGAGTTCAACCTTCTGGACTGGCGCATAGTCACCGGTTTTTAGGTTTTTAGCTTCCATTACCTTGCCACCGCCAGAGCGGTTGAGTCGATAAAAACCACCTTTACCTTTGCGCCCGGTATAGCCTTCTGCAATCAATTGATTAATTAGCGACAGGTCACAACGTTGGCCATGGTAGGCATCATCGGCGGGTAGTAAGTCAGCCATGCTTGCATCGATTTTAGGGTGCAAGTCAATTCCAATAAGATCAAACAAACCAAACATTCCGGTTTTGGGAATACCAACCGGACGAGACATGACGGCGTCTGCTTCTTCAACCGTGATATCAGATGCCAACGCAGCGGCATATCCACTTTGCATCCAGAATATACCAATGCGGTTGGCGACAAAGCCGGGTCTGTCGTGACAATGAACAACACCTTTACCCAAACGATGATCTGAAAACTTTTCGACGATAGATAAAACGGCTGGTTTCGTATCAGCACCAACCACCAGTTCCAGCAAGCGCATATAGCGTGGCGGATTGAAAAAATGGGCGACTAAAAAGTGTTGTCGAAAACTATCTGACAAGCCCTGCACCAAACGCGATAGTGGAATTGTCGATGTGTTGGAACTGACGATAGTGGTATCTTTACGTACCTTATCAATTCTTTGATACAGCTCGCTCTTGATATTGGGGTCTTCTATGATGGCTTCAACAATCCAGTCAACATCGCTTAACTGATCAAAATCATCCTCCAGATTGCCAGCTGTGACACGTTTGGAAGCTGCATTGTGAACAAATGCCTTTGGGCTGCCTTTAATCATTTTTGAGATGGCACCAGAGGCTAAAACATTTCGGTCATCAGCACCCTGCGGCACGATATCAAGCAGTAGAGTGGGCACACCTGCGTTTGCGAAGTGCGCCGCGATTTGCGCACCCATAACGCCAGAGCCTATGACAGCGACTTTTTTGATATCCATAGTTACACAGCCTCGAGTATGGTAGCGATACCCTGACCACCACCAATGCACTGAGATGCCAGCGCAAATTGCTTGCCTTCTCGTTGTAACAAAGCAGCGGCTTTACCGGTAATACGAGCACCAGTTGCACCGAGCGGATGACCTAGCGCCAGTGCGCCACCATCGATGTTGGTTTTGTCCATATCGATATTCAACTCATCAACACAGGATAATGCCTGCGCAGCAAAGGCTTCGTTAAGTTCGATAATGTCGATATCAGCTAACGACAAACCTGCGCGACTCAGTGCTTTGTTGGTGGCGCTGACAGGACCTATGCCCATGATCTCTGGCAGGCAACCAGCAACAGCAATGGACTTGATTCTGGCTAATATGGGCAAGCCATTGGATTTCGCATATTCTTCAGAAGTGATCAATGTGGCTGAAGCACCATCGGTTAATGGTGATGAGGTTGCAGCAGTAACAGAACCATCGGCTCTGAAAACTGGTTTCAAATCAGCGAGCGCCGCAGCATTTGTTCCTTCGCGAATACAGCCATCACTACTGATTACTAACTCTCCGTTGGTGATTGGGATGATTTCATCGGTCAGTCGACCACTGCTTCTCGCATCACTCGCACGTTGATGGCTGATGACGGTTAATTCTTCCTGACGTTTTCTGGAGATGTCGTATTTGTCGGCGAGGTTTTCTGCGGTGACACCCATCGACATATAAGCCTGTCCATAGTCAGCCGCCAGGCCTGGATGCGGCATCGGATTATAGCCACCCATCGGCACTCGGCTCATGGACTCGACACCCGCACAGATAAAGGCATCGCCCGCGTTCATTTGAATCGCGCCAGCCGCCATGTGAATGGATTGCATTGAAGATCCGCAAAACCGATTGACGGTAGTACCGGCCACACTGATTGGCAACTTTGCGAGAAAGGTCACAATGCGCGCCATGTTAAAACCCTGCTCTCCCTCGGGGAAGGCGCAACCCAATATAAGGTCTTCGATATCTGCGCTATTGATGCCTGTTTTTTCGACCAGACCACGCACCACTTGAGCGACCATTTCATCAGGCCGAACTCGAGCTAAATCTCCTTTTTTAGCAAAATGGAAAGGTGATCGGACATATCCGGCAATGACGACATTCTTTTGCATTTTATTCTCCAGCGCTGTAATAAGCGCTTAGGTCCAGGTCAAGCTCAAACTACCTTGATGAGCGTTACAATTATGATTCAGCTGTCTTTCTATTTGGGTGCGTATTGTGCAATTTACCAGTGATAGATTATAAAGAAATAGCGGTTTTGACTAATTCTTTATTTTCTACAAGTCATTTGAATAGTCTATAGATAGTTAAATTGGATCAAAGTCTGAAGTTTGACTTAAGTCTAATTCTGTCATTAGTCAAATCTTTTGCACTGAAGGTGGATTGAAGCTGTGAGTTTAGGCACAATCTGGATTTTCTAATCGCTCATCTTAAAGGTATTAATGCATGACTAAAAATTCAGGGAATGATTCAAAATTTCAGATAGCACACCGTATTCTTGATATTGGGGTATCTGAAATTTTGGTGATTGGCGCTCGAGCCAAAGAGCTCAAAGCGCAAGGTCGCCCCGTTATCGAATTGGGCGCTGGCGAGCCAGATTTTGATACCCCAGACAATATCAAGAACGCGGCAATAGAAGCCATCAAGCGTGGGGAGAGTAAGTACACCGCTTTGACTGGAACGCCAGCGTTGAAGAAAGCGATACAGATAAAATTTGCCCGAGACAATGACCTGCATTTTGACAGCAATCAAATTATTGCCTCTACCGGCGCGAAACAAGTTCTGTTCAATGCCTTTATGGCAACTTTGCAGGCGGGTGATGAAGTGATTATTCCGACGCCTTACTGGACATCTTATGCCGACATTGTCTCGCTGTGTGGCGGAATACCGGTATTGATTCCCTGTAGCGCCGAAAACGGTTTTCGTTTGCAGGCTGACGAACTGGAAAAAGCCATAACCGAAAATACAAAGTGGTTGTTATTGAATTCACCCAGTAACCCAGCCGGTGCGGCCTACAGCCGAGAAGCATATCAACCTATTCTTGACGTGCTGTTAGATCATGAGCAGGTTTGGTTACTCACCGACGACATATACGAACATATTGTTTATAACGATTTTGAGTTTGTTACGCCGGCTCAAATTGAACCAAAACTAAAATCACGTACGCTCACCGTCAATGGTGTTTCAAAAGCTTACGCAATGACTGGCTGGCGAATAGGCTACGCAGGAGGCCCAGTAAAATTGATTAAAGCCATGTCGGTGATTCAAAGTCAGTCGACATCCTGTCCGAGCTCGATCAGTCAGGCTGCAGCGGTCGAGGCATTAACAGGCCCTCAGGATATTCTGATGGAAAGACGAGACAGCTTTCAGTCACGGCGAGACCTCGTGGTTGACACGCTGAATGCTATTGATGGTATTAATTGCCCTGTTCCCGAAGGCGCTTTCTATACCTTTGCCAGTTGCGAAGGCATCATCAATCGAAAAACGCCGTCTGGAGAGGTTATTTCAAGCGATCGAGATTTTTGCCGCTTATTGCTTGAAGAGGCGAGTATTTCAGTCGTACCTGGCAGTGCTTTCGGGGTATCTCCATTCTTCAGGATTTCGTATGCGACCTCGAAATCGGAGTTGGAGGAGGCGCTTAAACGCATCTCTACTTTCGTTTCACAGTTGAGCTAGCTTTCTTGATTAGCGGTTTCAGTCAAACTAAATCATTAGGCATAAGCTCTTAAGAAATATTCAACGAGGGTTTGTGCCAGATGATTGCCATGTTTATCTGCGCAGTAGAGCACTACAGAAAACTCAGGTAGTTCGGGTAACTGCCCGCCATGATCGACGGCCACGCGATCTGAATGTTTTTCAAATTCGAGTTCGGCGCTAATACATAGGTCAGCCGAAATCATCGCTTTGATAGCAAAGTCATCTGCCGAAGCGACCATATCAATCCAGTCAATTCCAGCGTTATCCAGTGCTTTGGTGACGCTAGGATGAAATGCGCAGTTTTTCGAATTGCCTACCGGTAAAGGTCGTTTCTTCCAGGCATTGCCCTGCTCTGCCCCCGTCCAGATCAGTGGCTGAGTGCTGATAACCTGCCCACCCGGGCGGGGTGTTTTTTCAGTTGTGAGCACCACATCCTGCAAACCCTGATTAAATTGTGTGGTGAGGGTAGAGCTCGAACCTGACGAAAACTGGATCTGCACTCGAGGATAGTCACGGCTAAACTCTTTCAAAATACCGGGTATGTGCGGGTAAATGACGTCGGATGGAGCGGCTAGCCTGATTTGTCCTTCGTAGTCGGGTGAGGTCAGTCTGCTCATACCCTCGTCATTAATAGCTAACAATTTATGCGCAAAGTGCAATAACTGTTCACCTTCGATGGTTGTCGTCATGCCATGAGAGGAACGATCAAAAACGCTTAATCCCAAATGCGTTTCGAGTCGTTTGATTTGCATACTAATGGCTGACTGGGTCATGAAGAGGCGACTGGCAGCACGCGTCATACTGCCAGATTCGACAATAGTGACAAAGCTGCGCAAGGTTCCCATATCGAAATTACGGAGGCGATTATTTGTCATCGAGTTATAAACCCTGTTGTTGTGTTGGATAAATGTAAGTTTAGCGGCAAGTATCAATAATTGTGATTCTTACTATCAATATTATTCGATTTACTTATAACCATTGATTCATCTATAGTCAATATTCGTTAAGTAATTTACTAATTAATCACAGATATTGATAGGAGCTATCATGACTACAGTCACTAAAAATTGCAATCAAGGCATTAGACAAAATTTTGATGATATCCAGCACGGTCTGTACCAATCGCTAAAACAATGGGTTCGAATCCTACGGCTAAAAATTGAAGTATCGAACGAGCGTGCTCAATTATCACTGCTATCGGACGACAGATTACGTGATTTAGGTCTCACTAGAGTGTCAGCTGATGCCGAGGCGCTGAAAAGCGATTTACCCGCCGCAAGATTCAATGACATTAAAAGCAAAAAGTGTTGATGGACAGCTGACGTCGCCAATTTTTACTGAATTGGTGACGTCAGGTTTTTTATATTTCGAGAGATTTTCTTAAATAAAGTGTGCGTTAGCAGATATAATAAGCTCCTTTGATCCTCGCCTTGCAATGATTCGTTACCGACCCCCAGCACCCTCTAAATCGGCCTACATTACGATTGAAGGTATGCGTGTACTCGAATCCGAACAAAAAGACTTGTGGCCAAGACGGCGTGAAGTCGTCACTCATTTATCAGCTGCTGCCGCTGAAGGTGATCGATCCGAAAATGCCGAATACATTTATCGCAAGAAGGAGTTGCGTGAACTCGACCGGCGCATTCGATACCTCCAAAAACGTTTGCCAGATTTAACCGTCGTGAGTGAAAAACCGCGTAGTTCCGAGCGTATTTTTTTTGGTGCCATTGTTAAACTCGAAAATGACGATGATGAAGTGAGCCTCTTTCGCATCGTCGGGCCGGATGAGCTAGACCATGGAGAGAATTACATTAGCATTGACTCGCCTTTAGCGCGTGCCCTGATGAAGCGCGAACTTGGGGACGAGGTTAAGGTCGAAGTGCCGAGCGGATTACTTAGCTATATCATTATTGAAATTAGTTATTAAGAAAGCAATAAAGAAAGTTTGAGCTAACCGCCGTGCATCAATTAAATTTACCATTGTTGAATAATCATCAAAAAAATGTTGAAGCGGTTTTTTGTTATCACTGTATATTTATTTTTTTGTTCCAGTAGTCATGCTCTGGATGAGCTGACAAGGCTTGATGAGCTTGCGTCAATGCCGGGACCTGATCAACGTAATTTTGGTTGGGAATGGCATTATATCGATCAAAATGGTAAAACAGGTTTTATGCGTAAAGTCGCTGGAACGCCGACAACTGCCAGTTATAGCCGTACCGATGGCTGCGAGTGGGTCAGGCCTATAAGAGGTTTTGCGCCGGCTACAATTTGGTCGAACTGCCCTAGTTCAGGCAAGTCGATAGTCAAATTTATAGAAGGGGATATCTGGCCCATACAGGTTGGTAATCAATTTAAATACTCGATCACAGGCAGTAGCTCTCTACTTGGCAGTGGCTGGCGAAGTAAGCGTGAATGTGAAATAGTTTATAGCGTTCGAGTTAAAACAGTTTCAGGTGAATACGATACACATAAGCTAGTTTGCGAAGAGCGTTGGGGCACTCGGAGTTGGTGGCTAGCACCATCAGTTGGTACCGCAGTTGCCTACCAACAGAAAACGTTTCAGGGCAAATTGATCTTGCAGGAAATGACGAAGATTAAGTATTAGCTGCGTAGGCCGGAAAAGCTCACCGCATTCCTCGACAACTGCTCCTGCGTCGCCTCGTGGTGCCTACTTTTGGTGTTCTAATACCGTCCATCCATGGACATATGCTTTCGCTCCTTATCGGAACGCCGCATCGCTACATCCCTGTAGGCAAAGCGGAGCGCCTTCCGGCAGATTCTCTAACGCTATAGGTTACTTTTTCGACAACGCTTTTAAATCGACATCTGGGTCTGCAATTTGAGCTGGGGTCGGGTGCAAGCCAGCTCCGATCATTTTACGCCCAAGGGCATAAGCCATTGTATCGTTCATGGCGTCGACTGCGAGTAACTTTTCATCAGCATAATACCAAACCGACTGCCCGCCAGGTTTGGACCCAGGGCGTACCACTGTTTTGGTATAGCCTACATTAAGGCCTGCAATCTGTAGTTTGCAGTCGTATTGATCGGACCAGAACCATGGCAGTGGATCGTAGCTAAGTTCTTCGCCTGCCAATACGCGGGCAATTAAGTCACCCTGATCGGCTGCGTTTTGTACGGATTCGAGTCTGGTACGTTGGCCTTGTCGAATAAAACTGGTGCAATCACCCGCTGCAAAGATAGCTGGATCAGACGTCTGACAGATATGATTCACGGCAATGCCATTGTCACAATCAAGCCCAGCTTGTTCAGCGAGCTGATCATTGGGCCTCCCACCGATGCCAACGAGCACCAGATTAGCGTCTAGTACTTCACCATTGGCTAGTTCGGCGCCACTCACGCGACCATTGCTCTCGGTAAGCTGTAATAACTGGGTCGACTCGCGAACGTTGACATCATATTTCTGGTGTAACTCGCGGAAAAAGTCGGAGGTTTGAGGTGCTGCCACTCGTTTTAATATTCGATCAGCCATCTCAATAAGAGTGACTTTAAGTCCAAATTTGCGCGCGACTGCGGCTGCTTCAAGACCGATGTAACCGCCGCCAATGATGAGTAGCTTACGGCCTGACACTAATTCTGGTGCAATGGTTTCAACGTCGGCGATATTGCGCAGTGTAAATACACCTGCCAGCTCACCACCTATACTTGGCGGTAATGAAAGTGGGCTTGAACCAGTACACAACACCAGTTTGCCATAGTTCAGGGCTTCACCCCTGCTGGTTTTGATTTGCTTTAAATCGCGATCAATGGATTCGACCTGAGTATCGTAAAGCGTCTTAATACCCTGATTCGGGTACCATTCCTGGGGTTTGATGAATAGCCGTTCACGTTCCAGCTCGCCTGACATATAAGCCTTCGATAGCGGTGGGCGCTGATAAGGGGCCACCGGTTCTTCTCCGACCAGTATTAATGGTTCGTTATTACCAATGCCTTTAGCGGCCAGTGCTTTATGGCGCGAGATAAAAGAGGCGGCAGCCTGGCCAGCTCCAACAACAACGATTGGCTTTTGCATGATGGCTTCCCGGGTGGGTGTGAAAAATTGTTTAGCTATGGCTCAGGTACGTAAAGCACCAAACCATCTAGCTCGGGTGATGCAATCAGTTGACAGCTTAAACGACTATTATCGCGACGCTCAACATCTGTCATTTCCAGCATGGTGTCTTCAATATCGTCGAGTTCACCTGCTTTTTCAAACCAGGCTTCGTCAACAAATACATGACAGGTGGCACAAGACAGGCAGCCGCCGCAGTCGCCATCGACATTAGGTACGTCATTTTCAATCGCAGCTTCCATCAAATTTAAGCCGTCTTTGACGTCTGCACTGATTACTTTTCCGTCTTCTGTTTTCCAGGTTATTTTAGCCATAGGTTACTACTAGTCATTGGTGGATTTTGAAAAATGTAATGTATCGTTTTTCGTTTGTAATGTCTTATCAAATTGATGTTTCTAGTGCTCTTATGACGACATTTTTAAAGGCTGAGCCCTAAGCGTACTGATATGACTAGATTTAGTACTAATAACCATCAATGAATTAGGAAATATTGACCCTGGCGAGTCTAGATTGTTTAGTCGTTCAAAATTGGATTTGCCCTATTATTACCCCCTTTTTTGCAGGATTAGGTCCGTATCATCAAAGGTAGTGCTTTGTGTCTATTTTATGTATTTATGGTTGGGCTTTAAGTTTCGTCGTAGGGCAGGTAATTCAATTACGGCCATCTGACTGGCAGTCTCAATCAATGAGATCAAGGTCACCAGATGACCGTTACTGGTTGCCATCGCAATGTCTGTTGTGTCGTGCGAGGAATTTAAATGATACATAGGAATGGATAGACCAGAGACTTAGCTCATTGGCCAAGGCAAGCCCTCCGACATGAGTTGTTTAACGACTACTATTTGGCCCAAAGTAGACTTTAGCATTAACTTTGACTCCGTCTGTAAGCAACTAGCAGTGGCCATTCATAATAGTTTTGTAAAAGCTCATGGTTTGTCGTCGCTGAATACCCGCCGCGTTGATAAAGAATTTTTGCGGGTATGCTTAGAGGGCGGGTGATTGTCCTTTGCGTCTGTTAACGTCTTTCTTTAGCCAAACCTAGGGCAAGAACTTGTTTAGCCTATTTACTCGACAGGCATTTGATAAGTGAGCCAATGTGTTTTATCTGCAATTTTGTCATAAGAGGCACGACCCCGATAATTATTTTCAGCGGTAACCCAACGGATGAATGGCCAGCCCCTTACTTTCCCAAGTTCGCTTAATCCTTGGTATAAAGTTTGAACGCAGCCTGTCCCTCGATATTCTGGCTTCACATACAAATCATCTAGAAAACCGACTACGGCTCCTCTCAGAGGAGACGGCATTTCTCGACAGTGAGCAAGCCCTAACACATCACCAGTTTCATTTTTAGCAATTAGAGCGAAAAACTGTTTATTGTTATCGAATATCCATGACCAGATAGTATCTAAGATCGTTGCATCCATTGGCATGTTATAGAAGTCCGCGTATCCGTAGTAGAGCTTTTCCCACTGCTCTCGGTCGTTCTCATTTAATTTAGAAACTGTAATTGTCATTTAATTTCCCTGAGCATAACTTCACACATCACCGGCAGTAAAAATTAGAGCGAAGGACACACCACGCCTTTTACTATCCAAATGCGTATGACTATTATGATTAATGTTGCATTTTATGTGGACTTTTACCTGTTGCCATAGCCCAATGATGGCGCTGGTGATGATCACCATAAGCCATAAGCCATAAGCCATAAGCCATCAAACCAATATAACCTAACCCTCTAATCTTGGCTTCATTTTTAGGGGTTTCAGATATTGTTATCAAAGTGTATTGGCCATTTTTTTTACAACGACCATATCCTACCCAGTATCATTTTTGAATTGGACAGGATAAACTTTAAACATCTGTTAACAGATTTTTATGCAGCCTAAAATATTGAGTATAGGTTAATCATTAAATGGTTTCTTTGTGCCGTTGGCAGAGATTAAATGACGACTGGGTCGAATTCGCCTGACCAAAGCAGTCATTCAGAGTTGGGTTTAATAAGGTTAGAGTTTATCGGCCATAAAGCCATTTAAAACAACGATTCTGGACGACTAAATCAATGCCTTTGATCGCATATCTCTGGTTAAACTATAATTGTGTAATGCAAGACAAACTGCCTCAGTTAGACGTTGCCTACCGCTGGTTGTTCCAGCAGAGAAAGCACTTTCCACCCAATGCTGATATTTGGCATTTTCGTTGTCATTACCCTGCAATCAAGTCCGACTTGCTTCAGCAGGTTAATTCAGGTGATTATTAGTTTTCACCACTGCAGAAAATCATCAAACAAAATGGGAATATTACCCATCTGTGGGGTTCGCAGGACGGTCTGGTGATGAAGTTGATGGCGATCGATCTAACATCATGGCTCTCGTTATCGCCACTCTGTACCCACGTCAAAGGTCACGGAGGGTTGAAGCAAACCATCGCAGATGTTCAGGGCCATCTGGATGATTACCAATACGTTTGCAAAACCGACGTGAAGGGTTTTTATGAATCCATCAACCAGTATCTGTTGATGGAACAGATTAATGATGCTGTTGGTGATAATGACCTATGCCATTACTCGTATCAGGTGATTCATCGCCGCGTTGAATATTGTGGTCAGTTTAAAGATATAGGTAAGGGTATATCGAGAGGTTGCCCGATGAGCCCAATACTGGGTGCGCTGTACTTGAAAGTATTGGACGACCATTTTACCAACAAGAATCTTTACTACGTTAGATACATGGATGACATTCTGATCTTAACCAAGACCCGATAGCATAATCGCAAAGCGGTTAAACAACTGAGCCAGAGTTTAAACAAGCTGAAGGTAGAAAAGCATTCCGATAAAAGCACTATCGGTAATGTTGAGAAGGGGTTTATTCTAGGCATCCTGCCTTCCACCCTTCGGGCCAGCTAAAGCTGTTCAAAATGGTTCCCGACAATTTTGTGATTTTCTGGGCTACCACTTCTCAAGAGAACCACTGAGGTTGGCTCAGGTAACAAGGGAAAAACACGTTTTACAGTTCATCCAGCTTTATGAACAATTATGGGGTCAAATCTTGACTTAACATATTAGGATTCCTTTCCTTGCAGATCATGGCAGGGCCCCTACGAACACGATACGAAAGCTCCTTTTTACCATGCTATGAATCGCCCTTGGCAATGACGGAAAAGGTCTGTGAAGACCCAATCTCAGATGATGTTGGAACGGCTGCTTCTTTGCGCAAAGCAGACCTTAATATGGATTGGCAGAATTCATCTTTGGTGGTCGGTTGCGAGAGTACACCTTCAGCTCTTGAATAGTTTTTTTCCGGGAAAGTATTGGCCAATTCTGATTTAGCGGATTTCAATCAATTCATTAATCGTTGGAAATCTAGTTTTGGGTGTGTCCTTACGTCAACGTGCTAAGGCAGTTCGAAGCTGTTTTTTGAATCAGCGTCCATAGTTTTAGGACGTGTTCACGCTCGGTGGATTCAACACCGATTGACACTCGGACCATCCAACGACCTTCAAGTTGCGAAGGTGACATGAATGCATCGCCGGACTGGTTGATGGCATCGACCCAGGCCAGGGTGTGGGTATCAAGGGCGTCTTCGTTTAATCCGGGTGGTTGATGTCGTATGCAAATGGTTTGTAAATTTACCGGCATTAAAATTTGCCAATGGGGAGTGCTTTCAACCTGACGGGTAAACCATTGTGCATTCTCAAGATCACGTCTTAACCGCTCTCGAATGGCGTCGGGGCCATCCAGACGTAAGTGAAACCAAAGTTTCAATGCCCGAAATCGTCGGCCAAGTGGAATACCCCAGTCTCGATATTGAACAACTTCCGAATCGACTGTCGAACGCAGGTAACTAGGATTTGTCGACATAACGCGGATGAGTAGGTCGGGCTGCTTAACATAAAACAATGCGCAATCAAGA
This sequence comes from uncultured Acidimicrobiia bacterium, assembly GCA_964195315.1. Classification (GTDB taxonomy): domain Bacteria; phylum Pseudomonadota; class Gammaproteobacteria. The sequence continues at coordinate 17,260 of CAXMOZ010000014.1, forward strand.
ATGGTGCCCATCCATTTATGCGGGTTCCACGAGATTGAGTCCGCTTCTTCGACACCTTGCCAAAGGTGACGACATTCGGGCAGTAACATGGCGCTGCCTGCCATCGCAGCATCGACGTGTAGCCAAATCTTGTGACGATTGGCAATGAGCGCTATTTGTGCCACTGGGTCTATCGCGGTGATGCCAGTTGATCCGACTGAGGCAATAATGGCTGCGGGTTGACAGCCGTTAGCGAGGTCATTTGATATGCTGTCGGCAAGCGCAATACTGGACATGGCTCTTGTTATAGGGTCCATCGCTACCTTGCGTATATTTTGCAAGCCATAGCCTGCCAGCATTGCTGCTTTAGTGACCGAAGAATGGGCTTCTGCCGTTGTGTAAGCAATCAATGGTTTCGGTTCACTCTGTAAACCACCTCGATTTTGAGCGTAATCACTGGCCTGTTCGCGAGCGACTATTAAGGCCGTTAAACAAGCGGTGGAGGCGGTGTCATGAATGGTACCTTGCCATTGATCTGACAAGCCAGTCAGCTGGCGCAACCAGTCACACACCACTTGCTCTACTTCGGTTAATGCTGGGCAACTTTCCCAGGAGATTCCAACCGTGCCGAGCCCTGAACTGGCGATATCGCCAAGCACCGACGATAACGAGGCATTCGCTGGGAACCAGCCATAATGCATTGGATGCTGAGCTTGAGTCAGCCCCGGCACGATGATGTTTTGCAAATCTTGCATTAAGTCATCGATTGATTCTGGCGAAGTCGGTGGGCTAGCGGGTAATTTATTTTTGACATCGCCAGGCTTCACTTGAGCGCGAACGGGCATTTGCTCTATCTGAGATCGATAGTCTGCTATCCAGTCAATGAGCTGATGGCCTGCTGTTCGAAATTCTTCTGGTGTCACAATTTACCCCGTTGTATCAGGAATCTTGAAATGAATGGGGATTATAATATTAAATGTAAAATATAGTCTGATTTGAATTATTAATCAGCCGTTGTCACGCATAAAGGGAACCGATAAATTATATGAGCGGTAAGTGTTTGGCGCTCAAGCTACAGCTAACAGCGCGGTGTTCTGTGGGAATAGTAAAGTCAGGGCGACTTGATTAGAGCCCCCTGGGCTGTCACACCAGCACGGAGCAGGCCCGCAGTTACGGCAAAAGTGCATTTTAGAGATGCCCTTAAGCATAGCTGCGACGAATCAGTGGGTTCAGCAGTCGACCAAAAAATCCAGTGAGCTGAATGGGAGCTTCCGTGACTGCCAGACAGATGCACTCTTTATCAATAGTCGCGACGGGTGTGTGTTTATCGCGGCTGTCCCGTACGAGGAAATCACCCTGTCGATAGAGTCCTGATTCGTCCGAAAAGCTGCCTTCTAGAATAACTGTGTATTCATCACCCATGTGGGTGTGCGTGCCAGACGTGCCACCCGCTTTGATGCGTAATAATTCAACTTTCGCGTTATTCTGGTCTCTACACAACTCGTAACTTTGGATGTCGCGCGACAATCTCTTCCATTTTAGGTCTGTATATCCAGTTTTAATGAATTGATGCAGACAACGGGGTATTAATGGATTGATAGCTTCGGTGTGTGGAGTCGCTATTTTATTTGAAATCTCGTCGATTGACATCTGATCGATCTGGTCGAATATTTTATTTTTTAACTCCGGCGAGGGCGGGGCGGGTTGCAGCTTTAGCATCAACTCACTTCCCAACTGATTCAGCCGATGCAGGTTTTGACTGCATTTGGAGCAATGTTCGAGATGAACCGAAATGCATAAGGCTTGACTGAGTGGCAAACTGCCTGCTGCATAGGAGGCTAAAAGCTCGTCTTCAGGGTGCATGTGTAGCTTATCCATTGTTACCTCGTTACCAATACTTGAAGCTTTCGCAGCGCTAAACGGACTCGGGATTTAACCGTGCCTAGAGGCAGCTTCAATTCAGTGCTAGTTTGTTGATGGCTTTTTCCTTCGAGATAGACCTTGGTCAACACCTCAGATTGCTCGCGGGGTAGTTTGGCCAAACTGGTTTTTATATTACCTTCTAGTCTTTTTTGATGGACTAGTTGAAAGGGGCTTGGACCTTCATCTTCGATGTTGTTAAAGATTCCGGTTGGATCAATGTCACTTACATAACGGCCATTGCGACGAAAGTAGTCGATGCGACAGTTTCTGGCTAATGTGAAAATCCAGGTATTAATATTCGATAGCTGCGCATTGTAGCTTCCCGCCTTTAACCAGACCCGAATTAAGACTTCTTGCGCTAGCTCATCAGCGATTAAATTTGCGCCAGGTTCTCTGGCAAGGCTATAAGCCCGAATGAGAGGGGCGTAATGATCGAACAAGGTTGCAAACGCTTCCTTGTCGTGTTGAGAAGCAACTCTAGCAATGCAATCTTTTAATCGTGTAATTTGATCTGCCGAAGTTTTGCTTTGCACCATTGCCTCTGTATTTAAAATGTCAAAAATTTGTTTGTGAGGAGTTAGCCTTCCCAGTATAACCAACTATACGCATCAACTTTAAGTCTGGATCACTCGAATGATCCAAAATCTGATTCGAATCGTATAAAGCTACAATTAGACAAGAATGAAACAGAGCATGACATGACCACACCGCTATTAGACAGGTTTAAAAATAACTTCAAGGACTTGACAAAAGCTGACTGGAGCCAGCTAGGTGAAATATACGCTGATAATATTATTTTTAAAGACCCTGTGCATGAAATAAAAGGGTTAGTCGCAGTTGAGGATTATTTTTCAAATATTTGTACTGACTTGCTGGAATGCCGATTCGAATACTTGGACGAGGTGATATCAGGAAACACCGCCTACTTAAAATGGGTGATGCATTTCAGGCACCCACGTCTGGGAACTGACATCATCGATGTTCGGGGTGTAAGCCATATTCTGTGGAATGATAAAATTGAATATCACGAGGATTTGTACGACATGGGGGCGATGTTGTATGAAAAACTGCCAATTTTAGGTGGTGTTACTCGCTGGCTTAAATCGAGATTGGCAGCTTAGTTAAATGGCATCCACGACTCAATCAAAAAGACAAACCATATGGGTCACTGGTGCGAGCAGTGGCCTGGGGCGAAGTCTGGTTTTATTGCTGGCAGATCAAGGGCATCAAGTGATTGCCAGTGCGCGAGATGAAAAAGCATTGCAGGTTCTGCAGGCACTCAATGCCAATATTGTTGCGCTGCCCTGCGATATGGTTGATGAATCTAGTTTGGAGTTTGTCGAGGCTGAAATGGTAAAAAAGTTTTCTGGCATCGATCAAATTATATTAAATGCGGGTACCTGTGAATACCTTGATTTCCCTGCGCCTGATTGGCTTGCTATTCGCAGGGTGATGGAAGTGAATTACTTCGGGACGGTCAATTGTTTGAAAATTGCATTGCCGTTACTGCGCAGTAGTCAGGCATCTCGGCCTCATATTGTAGCGATTGCTTCACAGGTTACAAAAGCGCCATTTCCACGCTCAGAAGCATACGGCGCGTCAAAGGCCGCTTTACAGTATTTTTTTGAATGTCTTCGAATTGATCTCGCTCCAGAAAATATCGATATCACAGTCGTTAACCCGGGATTCGTAGATACACCCTTAACCCGAAAAAACGATTTTGATATGCCATTTATAATGGATGTGGATGAAGCCGCAAATCGGATTATCAAAAACATCTCTTCCAGGCCACGGGTCTATAGTTTCCCCAAACGCTTGCAGGGATTGCTGTTGATCTCTAAATTATTGCCCAGTCTATGGCAGAAAATGGTGTCGCAGAAAGATCCAGTTAATATTGAGGCAGAACCAGCAAAGCGGGATAAAAAGTAATGAAAATCGCGATTATTGGCGCAGGAATTTCTGGGCTGACAGCAGCTTATTACTTGGGGCGACACCATCGGGTGAGTGTTTTTGAGGCGGCTGATAAAATTGGTGGTCACACTGCAACTGTAGATGTCGATCATAATGGTCAGCAGCTTCCTATTGATACCGGTTTTATTGTTTTCAATGATTGGACCTACCCTAACTTTATTGAATTGATGGATGAGTTGGGTGTTGATTCTCAACCGACTGAGATGAGCTTTAGTGTTCGCTGTGAGAATACAGGTATTGAGTATGGCGGCAATAATCTCAATACAATGTTTGCGCAACGACGTAATATTTTACGACCTACTTTCCTTAAAATGATTAAGGACATATTGAGGTTTAATCGCGAAGCTATCCGGGACCTTGAGGCTGGCAATATCTCTGAAACCATCACGTTGAATGAGTACCTGAAAGCGAATCACTACGGTGAAGCCTTTATCTATCGCTATATTTTACCCATGGGCTGTGCCATTTGGTCAGCTTCGACCGACAAAATGGTAGATTTCCCGTTACTTTTTTTTGTTCAATTCTTCAAAAATCATGGGCTCTTGAGTGTCAATAATCGACCACAATGGCGAGTCATTAAGGGTGGGTCGCGCAGCTATCTTGAGCCACTAACCAAAAGCTTTAGAGATGCAATTTTTCTTGGTAGCAATATCAAGCGCATTCGGCGTTTAGGGGCATCGGTTGAATTGATCATGGCTGATGGTGAAGCGCAGGTATATGACCATGTCATATTAGCCTGCCATAGTGATCAGGCATTAGCCTTATTAAGTGATGCAACCCTGGCTGAAAATAAGGCACTCTCGGCCATTCCCTATCAGCAAAATGATGTTGTATTGCATACTGATGAGAACCTATTGCCGCGCCACCGAGTTGCATGGTCGAGTTGGAACTACAGGCTTTTTGAGCAGTTTCAGGAGCGTCCTGTTCTCACCTATAACATGAATATTTTACAGGGCATTCAGTCAGACACTACTTTCTGTGTGACATTAAATGCAACGCAAGTCATTGATGAATCTAAAATAATTAAACAGTTTAGTTATAGTCACCCGGTGTTCTCTTTGGACTCGGTAGTGGCGGCCCAAAAAATTGGAAATATTAATGGCTCGAACAATACCTGGTTTGCAGGTGCTTATTTGGGGAATGGCTTTCATGAAGATGGTGTCGTCAGTGGGCGCCAGGTAGCAACGTTGATCAACCGGTTACCCAGTTTAAAAACGACCAGGCAAGCACAACTTTCGCCTGAGGATGTGGTCAGTGCATAGTGCAATCTACCAGGGTTGGGTAAGACACCGCCGATTCCATCCAGTGGCGCATAATTTTAGTTATCAGGTATTTATGATGTACCTCGACTTAAGTGAACTCGATGGTGTTTTAAACCTGTCCCCCTGGTGGTCGAAAAAGAAGTGGCGGCCAGCAAGATTTGAGCGGTCAGATTTTTTGGGTGACCCGACAATGTCGTTAGAACAATCGATTCGTAATAGAATTTTTGAAGTGGCAGGTGAAGTGCAAAGTGGTCCGATCCGTATGCTTGCCAATCTTAGGTATTTCGGATTCAACATAAATCCCATTACCAGCTACTACTGCTTTGATAACCATGAAAACTTAAAGACCATAGTCACCGAAGTGACTAACACACCCTGGAACGAACGTAAAAGTTATGTACTGAAATGTGACCCGAACCAGCCCATTCAGCACTTGAGCTTTCAAAAAGAAATGCATGTGTCACCTTTTAATCCTATGGAAATGACTTACCAGTGGACTAGTAATAATCCGGCGAAGGGTTTAAGTCTAAACCTCGAAACCTTGTTTGAGGGTGAGTCACAAGTAGATGCCACCATGGCCTTAAAAAGGCGAGAAATCACTACCAGTAGTCTTGCCAGTATTTTGCTACAACATCCATGGATGACAGCCAAGGTGGTGACTTCCATTTATTGGCAGGCTTTAAAGCTAGGCATCAAAAAAGCCCCCTTTTATGATCACCCGAAATATTCAAACGGTGTATTAAACAATAGTCAAAAAAACCTAAAGAATTAAGTTATGACATATTTAAGACAGTCTAAATTAACAGTTAGTAGTCAACGTGGTTTATTGAAAAATTTCGCCCAAACGTTGCTAGAAAAACGATTCACTAAAATCCCCCTCGGTAGACTCTATATTAAAGATGAAGCTGGCGAAGATGAAGCGGAGGTCAAGTGTTTTGGGCAGCAAACCGAGTCATGTAATGTTAGTGCAACAATGGTCATTCATGATCGCAGTGCTTATCGAGAAATCGCGTTCGGCGGTTCTATCGGTGCAGCTGAAGCTTACATGCTGGGTAAGTGGTCATCTCCCAATCTGGTTGATTTGATACGGCTGATGTCAATCAATATTGATTTCTTAAATGGTATGGATGATTCAAAACCAATCACGCACCGATTGTTCGATAAGGCTTACCACTGGCTTAATCGGAACACATCAAATAAGGCGAGGCAAAACATATCGGCCCATTATGATTTGAGTAATGATTTTTTCGCCTTATTTCTGGATCCTGAAATGATGTACTCGTCTGCGATTTTTCCGACTGCGACTTGCGCTCAGGTTGAAATGGGACTAGATGAAGCGGCCGTTCATAAGCTGGATATTATTTGTCAGAAATTAGCTTTACAACCTTCGGATCATTTACTTGAAATTGGCACAGGTTGGGGTGGTATGGCGTTGCATGCGGCTAAAAATTATGGCTGTCGAGTAACCACCACCACGATATCGAAAGAGCAGTATGAGACTGCAAAAAAACGCGTTGCCGATGCCGGGCTAGAAGATCGGGTTTCGGTTATTTTTGAAGACTATCGAGACCTTAAAGGCAGCTTTGATAAATTGGTTTCCATCGAAATGATTGAGGCAGTTGGGCACGAGTTCTATCAACAATATTTTAACTGCTGTGCAACGTTGCTAAAGCCAAATGGTTTGATGTTAATTCAGGCAATTACTATTCCTGATCAGCGATATCAATATGCACGTCGTTCGGTCGATTTTATTCAGCGTTATATTTTCCCTGGTGGTTCACTGCCTGGGCATGAAGTGATGATGTCTTCCGTCAGACAGCATACTGATCTGCAAATGATTGGGATGGAAGAAATAGGGCTTGATTACGCTAAGACACTAGCAGTCTGGCGACAACGGTTTTTAGCCAGGTTGGAAGAGGTTAAGGCTTTGGGTTTCGACGATGTCTTTATCCGCATGTGGGAATACTACTTGTGCTATTGCCAGGGTGCTTTTGAAGAGCGTGCGATTGGGACATCACAAATTTTGTTTGCTAAACCTGATTGGCGTCGTGAATGAGCTGGTTAAATCCTGATAAAGGCAACCCTAACCAAAACACGGTTGCGTGGTCAAAGTGATATTACTGAAATGACATTTTCCTAATGCGACTAAAGTTTTTTAATCTGCTGATGTTCCAACTTGGCTGGGCAGTTTGTATCCTAGGTGGAAATTTAATGGCGGTCATCTATAGCGTGATTGCCTTACTAATCCATCATCGCTACCTGGTCAAAAGCAAATCTGAATGGCAACTGATTGGATGGGTAGTACTCGTTGGCATCGCATGGGATTCACTATTGGTGTTTTTGGGCTTGATTATATATTCCCATACGGGATGGTTCAGCTTGCCGGTCTGGATGGTTTGTTTATGGGTTTTGTTCGCTACTACTTTTATGCACTCGCTTTTTTGGCTGGCTCGTCTGTTGTGGCTTGCTGCCATTTCAGCTGCGATTTTTGGGCCGATGAGTTATTGGGCTGGCGTTAATCTTAGCGATGCCTCTTTTGGTGCGTCACCAATCACATCGATGATGGTCATTGCAGCCGGTTGGGCGGTTCTGTTTCCCGTTGGTCTGTATATGACTGGGCGATTCAAACAATGAAGTACTCTATGAATAAGAAAGTAAAGTTTATCCAACTGAGCGCGCTTCTCTTTTTGCTCACGCCTGTACTGAGTCATTCGGCTTATCAGTTTTACGAGCATGTTGTAGGTGAAGCCACTGAATTACAAAGTGGCGAAAGTCTCTATAAAGAGATTCACTGTGGTGCGGCCTCCGAATTGCCCAGTGATGTTTATTACCAGTCTAGTGATGGGGCTTTGATAGCACATAAAACACTCGATTATCAATCAGGGCCTACTACGCCATCATTTACTCTAAATTACGCCTTGAATCAGGAAAAGGTGACGGTTCAGTTTGATCAAGAGACTTTAATGATGGCGAAGACTGCTAGGGATGGAGCGGAAAGCGATCGGCAGTATCAAGTATCGGCGTTAGATGAAATACCAATCGTGATTGATGCAGGGTTCGATGTTTTTATTCGCGACAACTGGCAAAATCTAGTGTCAGGAGAGGCAAAGGTTTTCCAGTTTCCTTTGGTGTCACGTTTCCAGCTGATTTCATTGCGGGTTAATAAATCATTTTGCCAATACGTAACAAAGACGGATCAATGTTTCGTGTTAGAGCCAGATAATTGGCTTTTTCGAATGCTCGCTTCACCAATTGAGTTGGGGTATGACTCGACTCTGATGCGTTTGAATCGATATCGTGGTTTGTCGAATATTAATGACACCAATGGTGATGGGTTGGTTGTCGACATCAAATATCAATACCGCGAAACAGCTGTGGTTTGTAACTTTGAAAAAACCAATAATACAGAGAATATTTAACGAGTGAAATTGAAGATGACGAAAAACATGATTAGGTGTTGCCTACTGATTTTAACCATAGGTATTTTATCTGCTTGTGCCAGTGTTTCGGTGACCGATTATACGAAAAACAGCCCCAAATTAGTACTGCAAGAGTTCTTTAATGGTTCTCTGCGCGCGCATGGTATTGTTAAAGATCGAAGTGGTAAAGTGATTCGATATTTTAATGCCAGTATCTATGCATCGTGGGAACAGGGTGTTGGTACACTAGAAGAAAATTTTGTATTCGATGATGGTGGAAAGCAACAACGTATTTGGACAATTGTCAAAGACGATGCAGGAAAATATATTGGTACCGCAAACGATGTGATTGGCAGCTCAGAGTTAAAGGTCGCGGGAAACAGCTTGTTTTTGAACTACGTTTTACGAATTCCCTATGAAGATCGAACGCTTGATTTAAATATCGATGACCGAATGTACCTGGTTTCTAAAAACGTTTTGATCAATGAATCTGTAATGACGAAATGGGGGTTTCAAGTGGGTGAGATCGTTTTGGTGATCGAGAAAGACGAACTATGATAAATCACAAGTTTTTGGCTGGTCACTGTATTTAAAACCATCTTTAAAAAATGATTTATTGCGGGGGCTGTTATAGAAATAACAGCCCCTCTGATGCTAGTGTCTAAGCAGTCGGATAAGCTATGTCGTCATTGCTGGTAGGCAGCAAGTGCTGTAGTTTCATACGCTGCTGTAACGATTGCTTATTTTTCTTTATTTGCCGAGACAAATTTTGTCGAGCGCGAGCAATACAGCGGTCGATTGCGGCGCTTGTGCTGGTCTGGTTTTCGGTGATTACGATGTCGGGCAGGTGCGCTGACTTAATTAAAATTCGACATAGCTTGTCTACACCGCCTTTGGGGCCATTGACGTCACTGATAATGATCGAGACACTTTGAATAGCTTCCTTTGTTCTTGCAAAAGCTAAAGATAGGCGATTACTCACTTGCATAATTGCAGCACTACTTTTTTTGACATTTCTAAATTTGACCTGGATATTCATACTCGTTTCTCCTTTCATTTTAAAAAATACAAACACTAGCGTTTAAGGTTACTTCTATTCCTTTACTTCCTTTCAATATTAATTATTTGCTGCGAACCCTCAGTCGATTTAGGGCCCATGACGCGATAAATGAGTTAGTTCTGTTATGACCTATTTCTCTTGATTTATTGCACTTAGAAAGTGTATACCAATGTAGCACATCAATTAAAGCCGAATTTAGTTGATGTATTGGTCGTAAATATCGAATAAGGTTGTAATTATTTAATGCCTTAAATCTCTCTGTCATACACGACCAAATCACAAAGGAGAAAACCATTAATCAACTAAATTACAATCACTTACGTTATTTTCACGCGGTTGCTCAGGAAGGTAGTATTGTTAAGGCTGCGCAATTATTACATCTGTCACCACAAACCATTAGTGGCCAACTGAGTGTTTTTGAAGATTACTTAGGTGCAAAGCTATTTGACCGTAAAGGTAAGCGGTTAGTATTAAATGATACTGGTAAGTTAATACTGAGCTACGCGGATGACATATTTTTGCTAGGGACAGAATTACAACAATCATTAAAAATGAAAGATAGGCATCAGCAGTTTGTCTTTACAGTTGGCGTCGTTGATGTTATTCCAAAAATACTCGCCTTTGATATTTTACAAAGTAGCTTTTCACTAGAAGGGCCAATAAAGCTGGTTTGCCGTGAAGGTGACTTCGATTCGTTGCTGGGTGAATTGGCATTGAGTAAGCTCGATTTAATCATCTCAGATCGGCCAGTAACACCCGGTATGCCGATAAAAGCATATAGCCATTTAATGGGGGAAAGTGGTGTCAGTTTTTATGCGACTAAAACCCAGGTGGCGCAGCTTGAAGGTGAGTTTCCTGCATCGCTTCATCAGCAACCTTTCCTGATTTGTGGCGATAAGTCTGCCCAAAAAATTAGCCTACAGTCCTGGTTCGAGCAAGAAAATATTGTACCTGTCATTATTGCTGAGTTTGATGATAGCGCCTTGATGAAGTTTTTTGGGGAATACGGGCATGGTATTTTTTGTACATCTTCAACTATCGAAGGTCATGTCGTCGAGAAATATGGTGTAGAAGTCATAGGGCGAACTAAAGCAATTAGAGAACGTTTTTATGCGATCTCACCTGAGCGTAAAGTTAAACATCCGGGAGTAAAGATATTAGTTGATTCGGCTAAGGACTTGCTGTTTTAGTTTTTTGATTGTTACTTCTACTTCGCCAGGGCTCATAGCATCGATTCTCGCAGGCAGACTTTATATCGAGTGTCTCGGTTTGTTGCAGGATTTTGATCTCCCAAAATATAGACCGGCGGTACACGTCCGCTTTGCGCAGCATGAATCAGAGCTAAGATATTATTGATGCCTAAATCTTGTTGAAAACTCAACAATGCATGTATGGTCGGTTAAGCTGACGATTGATAATAAAGGACAGACTTAAGCTGTGTTGAGTAGTATTAAATTTTTTTTAGTGATGCGGTATAAGAGGCATTTCACATTAGCGTCTGTATATAAACCTGCACGAAACTTATCGGAGATCTTGGTATTATTAATTTTTAACAGGTTCCATACCCCAACCTCGGTATTGGTTCATAGTAACTGTGACGCTATTGATTGCTTGTATGTCTTATTTCAAACTAGTCTGATCTCGCCTGAATTTACACTTAGTTCTGTAATCGACGACTAAAGAAGTGTATTTTATAACGTCAAGGAAATTACAGGTGAAGAGTAGTCAATAGCTGGGTATCTCATAAATTAGTAATGTTTTTGTAATACCCACTTGGCATTATAACTAACAGGGAGTGAGACAATGGCATTGCAGCGTGGTGACAATGATAGTAAAAAGAAATGGGGTGGAAAACGTTTGGAGCGCATTCCTAACTACTCGGTTGGGGACTTTCAATCGGGCTTGAAAGCTATCGGCACCTATTTGGGCCAGTCGATGGGGATTATGGTAAAAACACCGAAAGAGCACTGAAAATATCGCAGTGGTGTATGAAAAATGCGGCCGTAGTTTTAAATAATGGCAATCGTATTAATCATACGCCGAATAAAAAAATCAATGTTAGCGTGGAACTCGATACAAAAACGCAAGGTATGATCCGCCATTGGTCGCAGATTAACTTTCAAGTGGCTGGTGATCTGGTGCGGTTGCAAACCGATAACTTCAGTCATATTCAACTGATTTTTGTCTTCAAAAAAATTGGCCAACCTCAGGTTGCTAATACTGAATTCCTGATCTCAGGCGCAGCAGTGGGTATGGTCGAGTTAATGAATGCGACGGCAGGACATCTGGGATTAATCATTAGTCTCAATCAAGTTTTCAGAACTCATGCTGCTAAAGTGACTGGTGCCGTCGTACCACCCGCTTCGAAATCACAACACTTAATTGGACATGCAGTTGACTGTAATATGATCGATGGTGGTCGATGGAATACTTCGAAAGATTTCAGGGGGGATAAACAGACGGATGCTGCCAGGGCATTCATCAAAATTATGAAAGCCAATGGTTTTCGATGAGGAGGTAACTTTTCAAAACCAGACTCGCCTCATTTTGATGCCCAATTAAATGCTAGCCAATTTGATTATGACGCTAAGTTTTTTCTCAATCAACAGCAACTGGCTGCATCAGAACCGTTGGGACATTAACTGAATGCGGGCTTGCTTTAAATTGATTCTATTCGCCATTGGTATGTTGGCTGTTACTGTTAATGCAATATCGGGTTCTAGTAATATTGATCGATTGTTATTAACTATTCATGAGCAATTAGTACAGGGCAAGGTTGTTGTTGTATATCAAATGCGAAACGATGATAAGAACAGTGAGCAATATGCTGATTGGGCTTCTCATCTAAATGACTTTGCAACTGAACATAATGCTTACTATCAGTTTCATCAGGCGACTAAAGTCGTCAATGACAATCTGAATAGTCAGAAAATCAATACAGATGGCAGCTATACCTTATTTCTAAAAGAAGGGGAACTGAGCTATTTTTACCCTGATGTTACTGTCGAAATTATGGTTTACATGGCTGTCGATCAGGCTTATGCCGGGCGCCTAAGCAAGAACAGCCGCATCTTTTTGCCAGACGAAATTAAGGTGCGGTTGGAATAAGAAAGTGATGAGTTGGTGAAATAATACTAGCCAGAGGTAAGCAGATTAAGAAAGTAAGCTTATTTTGTTACTACTATTTAATATGGGGTCAGGCTGAGTACTATCCTAAACGGTTTAATGCACAGTAGTGTTAGGTTAGTCCTGCTAACCGAGATTGATCATGTCAATGCCAATTGAATGTCCGATGACAGGTAATTTAAAATTGTTAAGTTGAAAATTATATCAGGTTTTTTCTCACCGGAAAGATGGCAAACCTACTCAGTAGAATAATTGAATAGGGTAGTTGTTGAGCCATATATGGTGGATAATTTTTAGAGACTAAGGCTTGTTTAATCGTTCTATAATTTCTCGTAAAGCAGTCACATTCGTACATATTTCTTGATCGGTATAAGTGCTAAATCCGAGCAGAAGGCCATTGGCTGATGGTGCAGTTTGGTAGCGTGAAGAAAGCGACAGTATATTGATACCCTTTTCTTTAGCGGCTTGCGCAATGACGCTATCGTTGATATCGATGACTAGTTTTAAGACCAGCTGCATACCTGCGTGGGTATCCTCGAATGTTACATAGGGTAGAAGCTGAGACTGGACTTGCTCTACCAATACTTTGCGTCGCTCTGCATAAATTCGTCGAACTCGACGGATGTGTCTATAAAGTTCCCCGCTATTAATAAAGTTAGATAATGCTCTTTGAGACGGCATGGCGGCCTTTATGCTAAACATGGATAAGGTATCGGCAAAGCGAGCAATCAAAGTTGGCGGCATAATCAAATAGCCAAGTCGCAAACCAAAGGAGAAAACTTTTGAAAAAGTGCCAACGTAGATTATTTTTCCAGTGCTGTTGTTACTGGCCATGGCTGGGATTGGTCGTCCCTCGTATCTAAATTCACTGTCGTAGTCATCTTCGTTGATCCAGCTATTATTTTTCTCAGCCCATTGCTGAAACTCTAATCGACGGTTCGGCGACATCGCGCCACCGAGCGGGAATTGATGTGACGGTGTCAGAACAACCATTTTAGTTCGATCTTTTGGGTGATTGAGAACCGATACCTCAGTTCCCTGTTTAGTTATCGGCAAAGACTTTATCTGCATCCCTTGGTTAATGAGGATGTTACGTATGGGCCTATAGCCAGGATCTTCGGGCCCTATTGTGTCTCCCTTTTCGGTCAAAGTTCTGATGCAACACTCTAATGCGCCAACAGAACCAGCAGTGATGAGCACTTGATCTGGAGCAATATTAAGTCCTCGCCAGTCAGCCAGATATTGAGCAATGGATGCTCTTAAAGCAGGGTCACCAAATGGACTGGTGTTTTGAGTCATCGCCTCGGGTGTCACTCGAGCGGTTCGAGCTAAACACTTTGCCCATGCTCCATATGGGAACAATCGACTGTCTGGGTAGCCTGGATGAGATTGTGGCGCATTGTGAGTTTTAGCAGTTCTAGTGGGTTGCGAGAGGCTAAGCATTGGCGGTTTTTTTACTACGTCTGTTTCTCCAATTTGACAGGCATAAAACCCCGATCCTTTTCGGCCCTCGATATAACCTTCCGCGACGGGCTTGTCGTAAGTGGCGATAACTGTTCTTCGAGATAAACCTAATTCGGTTGCCAGCACGCGTGATGGTGGCAACGTTGCATCCTGTTTAATCTCTCCTGATGATAGTCGCTGTCTAATTTCGTCATATAGTGAATGAATAACGGCTTGGCTATTTCACGATTTAAAACAAAGGCAATGGAAGATAGGTTAATCAAAATTGGACTGGTGTAAATTTATTTAATTGGAGTTATTAACATAACCAAATAATTGCTAATCTTCAATGATTCAATTTATCAAGAGCTAGAAATATGTCATCGGAACAAACGTTAGAACAACCTTATCTGCGTCCGCTTTCGGGAAAGCTAGTTGAAATACCGCCTTCGGCAAGAATTCCTGCGAGATGTCCCATACAGCGACAGTATGTTGAACTGGTGCCGCAGAATGCAGCAAAACATGCTTGTGATTTATTCGATGCAGGGCATGATTCGGAGCAAGCACTAAAAACCTGGGATTATCTTGCTTATGGTCTGTGGGCTTCAGTTGCCGACTACAGCAATACGATGCGAGCCCAATCGGCCAATTTCGAAACTATTTTAAATGCTATTCGACCACTTGATTCTGAAGCGTTTGAGGGTCAAAGTAGTTATCTTGATATTAGCCCGTTAATGAGCGTGATTGAAATTGGTCATATCTGGTTTGGCACACGGTTGATGTGGACAAGGGCCGCGACCTAAGCGCTTTATTTAATGATTCGACATGCGATGGATGACCTTGGCTATCGACGAATGCACTGGCGCTGTAATTCGTTAAACGAAAAGTCACGCCAGGCTGCACGCTGGCTCGGATTTAGATTCGAGGGTGTGTTTTATAACCACATGATATTAAAGGCAAAAATAGAGATAAAGCCTGGCATTTGATACTGGATGACGAATGGCCTGAGATTCGATGTATTCTGGAAGCATGGCTCGATGCGAGTAATTTCAATGCCGACAAATCAGCAAAGACATCGCTTTTCGAAATGATGTCTAATCGACAAGCAAGTACCAGACGAAATATTTCGGATTAAAAAGAGAGAGCAATACATGCGATTACTCGTATTCCAGCATATTAATTGTGAGCATCCTGGCTCATTACGTAGGTTCCTTAAAAAAGACAATGTTCAGTGGGACGCAGTTAATTTAGACCAGGGCGAAACCATCCCTGATTTTGCTGGTTATGATGCACTCTGGGTAATGGGTGGGCCAATGGATGTTTGGGATATTGAAGAACACCCATGGCTGGTAGCTGAAAAATTGGCCATTCGGCGCTGGGTAGGAGAATTAAAAAAACCATACCTTGGGTTATGTCTTGGACACCAGTTGTTAGCCGATGCGATGGGCGGTACTTGTGGACCTCAGCGACCACCCGAAATTGGCATTATGGAAGTTAAACTCACCGAGGCAGGTCAAACAGACCCGCTATTCGACGGCATAGCTAGTCGTCAAAAATGCTTGCAATGGCATTCGGTCAGAGTCGCACAGGAACCAGAAAATACGACCATACTGGCTAGTTCTGACATTTGTCGAGTCCAGGCCATGCGGGTAGGTGATAACGCCTGGTCAATGCAATACCATGTCGAAGTAGAGGAAGACACCGTGGACAACTGGGGCGCTGTACCTGCCTATCGTGACGCATTGATGAGCACCTTAGGCGAGCAGGGTTTGACTACTATGAACGCTGCTGCCGATGAAAATATGGATGATTTTCTGTCATGCGCTGAGTCCATATACAGAAATTTCATGAAATCAGTATGATTTCAAACCAATGTGCATGAATAACAATGAATAAAGAAATAAAAATCGCAGTGCTCGATTCGGTACCAAGAAAATACTGGGCAGATGACGGTGGTATAACAGATGCTCAAAAGTTTATTGAACTTTTGGCGCCAGAGAATCCACTGGCTAGTTTTTCAACCTACTATGTTTCAGAACACCAGTTTCCAGAATCAGTGGATGATTACGATGCGTTTATATTAACCGGTAGCCCAGATAATGTGTCGGATAACTTCGATTGGATGCAGCGGTTATCTAGGCTTGTGATTGAAGCTAATCAAAAAAATAAACACATCATAGGTTCCTGTTTCGGTCATCAACTGATTGCCAAAGCATTGGGTGGCGAAGTCTCAGTAAATGAAAATGGCTGGATGATTGGCAACTATAACCTCCGAATTCAACCCGAAAAAAACTATGACTGGATGGAACCAAAAGCAAACAATACTGGCCTGTATCACTTCAACCTGCAGCGAGTGACTCAATTGCCAGAGGGTGCAAAGGCGTTTGCACGCAGTGAGTTATATGACAACTTTGCTTATACCATTGGTGACAACATATTGTGTATGCAAGGCCATCCCGAACAGCCTGAACGCGCCATGAATAATTTCATTTCCGCAACACCGCTGTCTGAAAAAGATTTAGCAAAGGCGAGACTGCGCATGCAAAATGGTGCACCAGATGCCAAAGTTTGGGCGCAATGGATGATGCGTTTCTTTTTGCAGACTAACGGTATTTGAGGCTAGGGCCAAAGCCAAAGTGCAGGTATTGCTAGCACTTGTATTAAGGTTAGCTCTTAAATTTTCTATGTATGCAATCCACACTCACGCTGCAACCCAAAAAATCGACTTTGCTCATCATTCATGCCTGGCTCTAGTGGTCTGCTGGTGTGCATATCACCGACAGAGCTATAGCCTTTTTCCCATAACGGGTGGTAAGGCAGCTTATGTTGTGTGAGGTAACGATGCACATCGCGCTTATGCCAGTCGATAATTGGGTGAAATTTAAATCGGCCTTTTTGGACTCGTAGCACTGGTAAAGCCTCTCGGGTAGACGACTGGTCGCGTCTTAGCCCTGCAAACCAGCTGCCGACTTTTAACTCTCTTAGCGCACGATTCATAGGTTCTACTTTATTAGTGAGGTTGTAACGCTCGATACCTTGCTTACCCTGTAACCAAAGCTGGCCTTCTCGCGCTTCCTGCCAGGCCGGAGATAAAAGTGAACGATAGCTGTGAATATTAAGTTTTAACAGTGCTTGTAATTGGTCAATGAACTGATAGGTTTCGTTAAACAAATAACCGGTGTCTATCAGGATAACGGGGATACCTGCCTGCACCTGATTGAGCAAATGCAGCATGACGGCACTTTGAATACCAAAACTGGAAGTTACGGCATGTTGCTCTGGTAGTTGCTCCATTGCCCAATGCACACGCTCTTTAGCGGACATGAGTTCTAGCTGCTGATTAATGTCGTCTAAACGTTTTTGATCGCCAGATAACATCGCTTCCACATCACTACATTTAAGTTCAGGGCCTGTCTTACTTTCTTGCTTAGCAAAACCTGCCGCAGATGTAACTTTGATTGGCCGGAGGGCCAGTTTATGACTATTGTTTTCGACCATGACCACCTCTAATAAATTAAGTTTATGCGGGCATAAATTATGCTAACTGGAGGTATTTTGGCAAAAACACAATATTAGATAAAGTGATTAATCTAGATGCCTTATGAGAGAAATGAATATAGCTAGTCAAATAGCCAGAACATAGTTTGGCGAAGGCTATTGGTATTTAGTCAGGTGTATTTTTAGATTTGCCTAGTGGTAAGGTTATGAATCGCTCGCGTAATTAAGATCAATGATTCGTTTCATATCCGTCACAAGCTCATCCAGACCTAGCGCCTGATAAGCCTGCAACTGCAGTTCGAGTGCTTGTTTTATTGAAGTTGTGCCCTGAAAATCTCGAATAATCGATTTAGTTCGATTTGCGGCAGCAACCCATGCGCTCCGCGACGCATAATACTGAGCAATTTTTAAATCCGATTTGGCTAATTCATTCCGCAGGTAAACAATACGCTGTTTAGAATCTTCGGCATATTGGCTGTTTGGATATTTACGAATCACGAGTTGGAAATCGTCAAAAGCGTTGAGCAGGATATTTCGATCAAAATCAGATAAATCCCGATCAACAACTTTATCGATTACAGAGCCACCTCGATTAAAATTGATTAAGCCTCGTAAGTAATGAGCATAATCGGTGGTTTCGTGACGTGGATTTAATTTAATAAAACGCTCAATAGCTGCGACGGCTGAATCGGCTTCGCCAAATTTGAAGTGAGCGTAGGCAATATCCAGCTGCGCCTGAGTCGCATAATGACCGAAAGGATAGCGTGACTCGAGTATTTCGTAACGGTCTATAGCTGTTTGATAGTTGCCTTTATTCATTTCGCTACGGGCATTGCGGAATAGCTTTTCCACGCCCCAGCCTTCGGTTATATCAACTTCTTTGACAGGACCGCAAGCCAGCAATAAAAGGGAACAAATAGTGATCAGGATTGAACGTGTAAGCATGAATAAATTTAACTCGTGAATCGACTTGCTGAAAGCGCAAACAAACAGTATAACCAGCCGATGAAATTATTACAGCAACAGATACGAATCGAAAGCGAGTTTTCTGGCTTAAGATTAGACCAGGCGCTTCAGCGCTTATTACCCGATTTTTCCAGAAGTGTCATACAAAACTGGATAAAATCTGATTTTATTCAGCTTAATCGGCAAGCCTGCCAACCGAAACAGAAAGTGTACACGGGTGATTTAATCGACCTCGATATACCTTTTGTTGCGAAGATTTCAGACTTGCCTGAAAAGATAGAGTTCAACATTATCCATGAAGATGCTGAGTTTTTTATTATCGATAAACCCGCCAACCTGGTTGTGCATCCGGCGGCAGGGCATGAAAAGGGTACTTTGGTGAATGGCCTGCTTGATATTGACCCCAAGCTAGAACAATTGCCTCGTGCTGGTATCGTGCATCGACTTGATAAAGATACGACAGGCGTCATGGTTGTTGCGCGCACGCTACAAGCGCACGCTAGTCTGGTCGATAAACTACAACAACGGCTCGTAAAGCGCGAATATATAGCAATTACACAAGGTGTTGTGACAGCGGGACGAACCATCGAAACTGAGATTGCACGACATCCCGTTAATCGCAAGAAAATGTCAGTCCAAAACCAGGGTAAGCATGCAGTCACCCACTTTCAAGTCGCTGAGAAGTTTCCGCATCATACCTTCGTTAATGTTCAGCTTGAAACAGGTCGTACTCATCAAATTCGAGTTCACCTATCGCATATCCGTTATCCATTGTTAGGTGATCCTCTCTATGGTGGGCGTTTTCGTCTACCGATGGGGGTTGACCCTGAGCTAGGCGAAATGATGCGAAATTTTGGGCGGCAGGCCTTGCATGCTAGATATCTCAGTTTTGAGCATCCAAAAACAAAAGAACCTTGCCGATTCGAGGCCGCAATACCAAAAGACTTTCAAAAAATGCTGGATGGGCTTAGAGCGTCGGTTCAGGCCGATGATTCAAAGACTCAGTAATGAGTATGCAAATGCCCGAGTGGTCGATTCCCCCGAATGTTAAGGCGCTTTACAGTACCCGACCAGGCGGTGTCAGTCAGGCACCGTTCGACTCGTTTAATTTGGCCGAACATGTCGGTGATGACCTTGCCCGGGTCCTGCGTAATCGAGCCATTCTTAATCAAGATTCGCTGCTATCACAAGCATTACCTTCGGCGCCTTGCTGGTTGCAGCAAACCCATAGCACCACTGTCGTAACACTTGAAACTGAACAAAACCGCGAGGCAGACGCTGCTATTACTCGCCAGGTCGACAGGGTTGCCGTTGTCATGACGGCTGATTGTTTACCGATTTTATTGTGTAATCAATCAGGCACCGAAGTGGCTGCGGTTCATGCCGGTTGGCGCGGATTACTAAATGGTATTGTACAGGCAACTGTTGCAAAAATGCAGTCACCGGCTAACGAGTTAATGGCCTGGATAGGTCCGGCAATTAGTCAATCCAAATTTGAAGTAGGCGATGAAGTTAGGCAGTCGTTTGTTGATCAGCTTATCGATAATCGCACATCGGTTGATAACCGGTTCGTGAACAACCGGCCTGGACACTGGCTTTGTGATTTGCCAGCCCTGGCGGATGACTTGCTCAAGCATCTAGGCATAGCAGATGTGACGCAGTCAAATTTATGTAGCTATTCTAATGCAGACGACTTTTTTTCCTACCGACGTCAAGCCATTACCGGTCGTATGGTGTGTTTGATCTGGATACCCTCTAAGACTTGAAAATTCAAATGTGAATACCACTTAGCTATCAGGCTATCAAATAGTGTTTTTTGATAAGTATTGTTTAATAAGTAATATTCGAAGTGGTTTATTTGATTCAAGTCATTTGATTCAATTATTTGATCAGTAAAATTCTATCGTCAATCGCGAATAGTAAGAGGGTTCAACATGAGAATGGAAAAACTAACCAGTAAATTTCAGGAAGCATTGGGCGATGCTCAATCGCTGGCTGTCGGGCGTGATCACCAGTTCATTGAGCCGGTACATTTAATGCTGTCTTTACTGGACCAGCAGGGTGGTTCGATCAGACCTTTGTTTACCCATGCTGGAATTAACCTCAATTTATTGCGCTCGCAATTAGCCGAGCTGCTTGAGAAACAAGCGCGCGTCGAAGGCACCAATGGCGATCTTCATATCTCGAATGCCTTAGCGAAATTATTCAATGTCACTGATAAATTGGCGCAACAACGTAAGGATCAATTCATATCATCTGAGCTATTTGTGCTGGCAGCGATGGATGAAAAAGGCCCGTTGTCTGACGTCTTGCAGTCATCTGGTGCGAAAAAAGAAGCCATCGCCAAAGCGGTTGATGCTATTCGTGGCGGTCAAAGCGTTGATAATGCCAATGCCGAAGATCAACGTATGTCACTGGAAAAATACACCGTTGACCTAACTGAGCGGGCGGAGCAGGGTAAGCTTGATCCTGTGATAGGGCGAGATGAAGAAATCAGGCGCACGATACAAATACTGCAACGCAGAACAAAAAACAACCCTGTGCTCATCGGCGAACCTGGTGTCGGTAAAACTGCGATAGCCGAAGGGCTGGCACAAAGAATAATTAATGGTGAAGTGCCAGAAGGCTTAAAGCGTAAGCGTGTGCTCTCACTTGATATGGGTGCATTGATCGCAGGCGCTAAATTTCGGGGTGAATTTGAAGAGCGTCTGAAAGGCGTGTTGAATGACTTGACGAAGCAGGATGGTCAGGTGATTTTATTTATTGACGAACTCCACACTATGGTTGGAGCGGGTAAAGCCGAAGGTGCGATGGATGCTGGCAACATGCTCAAACCAGCATTGGCTCGAGGAGAGTTACATTGTGTTGGTGCCACAACCTTAGACGAGTATCGACAATTCATTGAAAAAGATGCAGCCCTGGAACGTCGCTTCCAGAAGGTGCTGGTAGAAGAACCTTCAGTTGAAGATACCATCGCTATTTTACGTGGATTAAAAGAGCGTTATGAAGTGCACCATGGTGTTGATATCACCGATCCGGCCATTGTTGCTGCCGCAACACTATCTTATCGATATATTACTGACCGTCAGTTACCGGATAAAGCAATTGATTTGATCGATGAGTCGGCGAGCCGAATTCGGATGCAAATCGACTCCAAACCAGATGCAATCGATCGCCTTGAGCGACGCTTAATTCAACTCAAAATTGAACGCGAAGCGCTAAAAAAGGAAAGTGACGCTGCGAGTAAAAAAAGGCGCGAAATTCTTGAGTCGGAGATATCTCGGCTAGAGCGAGAATATTCTGATCTTGACGAAGTGTGGAAATCAGAAAAGGCCGCCCTGCAAGGATCGACACACATAAAAGAAGCGCTGGAACGTGCTCGACTGGATTTAGAGACAGCACAAAGAGCGGGCGATTTGACCAGAATGTCTGAGCTACAATATGGTCGAATACCTGAGTTGGAAAAACAGTTAGACCTGGCTGCAAATGTCGAAATGCAAGATATGAAGCTGCTTATTAATAAGGTCGGCGAAGAAGAAATAGCCGCTGTTGTATCAAGTTGGACGGGCATTCCTGTCTCTAAAATGCTTGAGTCTGAGCGCGAGAAATTACTCGACATGGAAGCGCAAATTGGTAAACGGGTTGTTGGCCAAAGCGAAGCTGTGATAGCAGTATCGGATGCGATTAGGCGCTCGCGTGCCGGGTTATCTGATCCCGATCGCCCGAATGGTTCGTTTCTATTTTTAGGGCCGACAGGTGTTGGTAAAACAGAGCTTACCAAGGCATTAACCCATTTTCTGTTTGATACAGAGGACGCGATGATTCGTGTTGATATGTCTGAGTTCATGGAAAAGCATAGTGTCGCCAGGTTAGTTGGCGCACCGCCGGGGTATGTCGGTTACGAACAAGGTGGTTACCTGACAGAAGCGGTTCGTAGGCGTCCGTATTCAGTGATTTTGCTGGACGAAATCGAAAAGGCGCATCCAGACGTATTTAATATTTTGTTACAGGTACTGGACGATGGCAGGCTTACCGATGGACAGGGTAGAACAGTCGACTTTCGCAACACCGTTATCGTTATGACGTCTAATCTAGGCTCGGCCGAAATTCAGTCAATGACGGGTGAGAAACAATATGACGAGATAAAGCAGGAAGTAATGCGCCAGGTTGGGCAGCACTTTCGGCCAGAGTTTATTAATCGAATCGACGACTCAGTCGTGTTCCATGCATTGACCCAGGCTCAGATTAGAGTGATAGCGACTATCCAGCTTAAGCGCTTGGTACAACGTTTAAAGGAGAAAGACTTGTTGCTCGAAATAAGTGACCGGGCATTGGATGAACTTGGGAAAATAGGCTTTGATCCTGTCTATGGTGCGAGGCCGCTAAAAAGGTTGATACAGCAAGTCATTGAAAATCCTGTTGCAAAAGCGTTGCTGGCGGCAGAGTATGTAGCTGGGGATACGATTCAGGTAGATGTTGATGACGCTGGTGAGTTCATACTTGGTAAATGATTCGATATAACGCCTTGTGTCAATAGAAAATTGGGAGAGAGTGACGGAAGTCTAGAAAACGTCATAAAAATGCGGTTGGATCATAATATTTTACTTTTTATGTCTATACTCGGTTGGAGGGTTTGAGTGAATCAAGTCAAATTTGAGTTGACAAGGACAGTATTAAAAACATAGCGGGTATAGAAAACCAATAATATGGCAGTGCTAGGAAACCTTTTTTTTAACCGGACGCTTAAACAGTTCTTTGGCTGCGATGACCTGAGCAGTGACAAGGGTATCGCGATTACCGAAAAGGTTCGTCAATCAGCCAAAGACTCGCTAGAAAAGCTGCTTGAAGTAATACCAACTGCGCCAAAACCTCATAGTGATGTGTTGCGCGATATTTGTATAGAGCATAGTTCTGGCAAGTCAGAGCAAATATTGTTTAATAGTCTGGAAAATGAGCATACCGATATACGTTCAACTGCAGCTGATATTCTGTCTCAGTCATCGCAAATTAACCCAGCAAAATTATTTAGTAAATTACAGGAGTCGGAAGGCTCTACCAGTGAAATCATTGATATCCTCAGCTTTCAAAAGGAATCATTGCGACCCGAACAAATCATCAATAATGCACTCAAGCTAAGGAAGGCAGATGCAGAGCGATTGCTCCAGTTAGCGCAAGGCTCGACTCAAGACGTTGATTTATCTGCATTGAATATTGTGCCCGATAGTATTGAAAGCCCAACCATAAAGATCATGCTGTTGCGCTATTTTTCGACATTAAAGCAGCCCGAAGTCAGTGTCATAATCGCTAAATTCTTGACTGATGGCAATAAGACTATTGTTATCGAGTCGCTCAAGGCACTGAATAACCTAAAGCTTCACTTTGATGCGTCAGTTGTATTGCCATTTATCGAAACCATGACTGATATCGAACGCGAAATGGCGCTAGAAATTATACAAAAGCAGGCGAATGCAGAATTGTTGCCGCGACTAGCGCCGTGGACGGCTAGCAAATCAGACGAGTTACGAGAGGTGTTCATTAAGCTGGTGGCTAAATTTGCCACACAAGTTAGTCTCGAAAAGTTTTTATTAAGGCTAGAGCAGCAGGAATGGTGGGGTCGTGATCAGGCCTTAAAGTCTTTAATTAATCATAGTAATGAGCAACTTGCACAGACTGCCAAGGCTTTAGCCAAGCATGATGACGAGTTTGTTCGATCGGCTGCTCAGCAGTTGTCCTCATTGCAGGGTGATGATATTGATCTGGATAGTATGCTTGATACCGCATTGCATGAAAATTGGCAGGTACGTGAAAAAGCCATCGCAATGATCGGTAGTTCTGGTAAGAGAGAGTCCCTGGTATTGCTTCGAAAAGCCTTTGATAGCTGGCCGGATTCGGCAGTCGCTGTCTTAAAGGCTGTCAAACAGCTCGGTTTCAGTAAAGGACTAGAAATAACTTTTCTTTGCATGAAAATGCCTGAAGCTTTAGTGCAGCGTGAAGCATTGGGGACAATCGTTTCTTTGGCTAGCCAGAAACATGCAAGCAATATTCGCGACTCGGTGTTGGCGCTGGTGCCCAAGCTTCAGGCAACTGTTCGCGATACAGCACATGAGGTACTGCTTCAGTTGACGAAAGATTTTTCCCTTACTGAGCTAAAAGTAGAGGATGCCGAATTATTTGAAACACGTTTAGTTAAACTAGAAGAAAACCAGAACGCAGCCAAGGTAGCCGTATCAACTGTCCATCACGAGGGCACAGAGGTTGTCAATTTTTTGAATATTGAAGAATTGAAAAAAGGTGATCTATGGATGGATCGTTTCCGTATCGTCAAAGAAGTCGGTCGTGGTGCTATGGGCAGAGTTATGCTGGCCGAAGATGAAATAGTCGGTGAAAAAATGATTTTAAAGTTTATGCACCCAGAATTAACGGCAGATGGTGCGTCGCGAGAACGATTCTTGCGTGAAGTGAAATACTCTCGAAAAGTCAGCCATGCCAATGTTATCCGAATACACGACATGTTGTTTAAGAGTGGATTGTGTGCAATCTCAATGGAATATTTCGAAAGTAAAGGCATTGATACTTTGCTAAATGAAATTAAATTTTTTGAAGCAGAACCTGGTCTGGATATCCTCTTTCAAATTGCAGCGGGAATGTCAGCTGCACACAAGCAAAATGTTATTCACCGCGACTTGAAGCCCAGTAACGTGATGATAGATGATAAAGGTCTGGTAAAGGTTGTCGATTTTGGCATAGCCTCAGCGACATCTAACGCTGAGTCAACGCTCACTAAAACAGGTTCAATTATAGGAACGCCGGCTTATCTTTCTCCTGAACGAGCAAAAGGGTTGGAAGCTGATTATCGTTGTGATATATACGCATTGGGTATCATTGCCTACCGCATGTTTTCCGGTCAACTGCCGTATAAAGGTGAGCCAATGTCGATTTTGTTCCAGCATCTTGAGGGCAATGCAAAGCCACTACGTGAATTGAAAAAGGACATCAGTGCCCGCCTTAGTATGCTGGTTCAAAAAATGATGGCGGCGGAAGCTGAAAATAGAATCCAGACCATGGATGATGTCTGCGAAGCCATACAGAATGTTAGGGGGAAACTGTAGTGCATTTTTTCAATTTTACTCCCACAGTGAACTTCATAGTTAATCAGGCTAGACCATTATGATTATGCAAAATGCGATTGAATCGAAGCTAGCGGCGTCGTTTGAACCAACATTTCTCGATGTCCAAAATGAAAGTCACATGCATAATGTGGCGCCAGGATCTGAGTCTCACTTCAAAGTTACTCTAGTCACTGAGCAATTCGAGGGTTTAATGTTGATAAAGCGCCACCGTCTAGTGAACAAAGCGTTAGAACAAGAGTTGCAGCAAATCCATGCGCTTGCGTTGCATACTATGACCGAAAACGAATGGGCTGAACGTGGTGGGAGTGTCGCAGCTTCCCCAGCGTGCAAGGGTGGTGGGAAAAACCAGTAATTACTCCGTTTGATGAGTCAAATAACCCAATAGCCCGGCTAGATAACCCCGGCCCCTGAAGGATTAGTCGCGTAGA
Source organism: uncultured Acidimicrobiia bacterium (assembly GCA_964195315.1). Taxonomy (GTDB): domain Bacteria; phylum Pseudomonadota; class Gammaproteobacteria. The sequence continues at coordinate 43,465 of CAXMOZ010000014.1, forward strand.
TAGTCGACAGGATTTCCATATAGTTGATATCGTGGGTCTCCCCCAGATTCAGAGCCTGTTGCATATATGAGGACATATCCTGTTCTTCAGCTTGATAACGAAAGCCATAGGCAATGGTGTTGTCATAACCAGCAACAGGAATACAGAGCGTTTGTTTCGAGAAAACTTCACGTAGATCTCGATAGTATTGAACAAATTCAGATTCATCCTCGATGAGCAAGTTATAAGCTACTCCAGCTGATGCACTGAGCAAGCTGTAAAGGCACTGCATATTGTCAGCGTTTAGCAGCCAATTCGGTGACTGGTCACCGATAAAAATATCAACCAGTATCAAATCGAAAGTCTGATTACAATGCTGTAAATAGTGAGCGGCATCGTCGATGACATAGGTTAGATGGTCATCAGCCTTTGGCAAGTGCATCTTTTCGTGCATTAAGTTGAGCAACTCACCGTCGATATCGACACTGGTGAGATGACTGTCTGGATAATGGTGGCGAAGAAAATGAACCAGCGACCCACCGCCCGTACCTAACAATAAAATACGTTTTGGCGCAGGCATAAACAACAAAATTGCCATCAAGTATTCCAAATTCTTGAGTGCCAGTTTCTCTGGGTAGTCAATATTGATTACGCTTTGTAATGTGTTTGAATTCGAGCGCAGTTCCAATGTATTGGCGCTAGTGTTAATCGATAAATCCCTATGATGAGGAGTCACCTTGAAAAAGTTTAATTCATCAGCCATATTTAGTTTTTGAGAGAGTAGACAAACAATTGATTAAGCGTCGAGAGCGTCATGAAATTTAATAAAACGTTGATTAAATCCAAACTGAAGGCAAGTGCGGTTCACTTAGGCATTAGTCTGATCATTTTTTTCATTCTAGCCTATCAAATTTATTATGTCTGGTATCCGCAGCCTTATTTTTCGGTTGATGGAGGCTGGCAAGGCATTCGAATCATAGCTGCTGTTGATCTGGTGTTGGGACCCTTAATTACCTTTTTGATCTTTGACTGGTCGAAATCGCGCAGGGCAATAACATTCGATTTAGTGACCATCGCAGTGATTCAAATTAGCGCCTTGGTTTATGGCGTTGCCACTACCTACAACCAAAGACCCGTTGCTATTATTCTAGCCGATGAATATTTTATTCCGGCGATAGAGAGTGATTATGGCTCGCAACTAGAATCAATGTCTGAACTTAGCCAATATAGTGCAGAATCCCCGCCAATTATCTGGTCGGAAATTGCTATCGACCGAGCAGTGCTGGATGAGGTTATGAGGATTAAATTTGACAAAAAGATAGTCGAATATGCTCAAATCCAACTCTATCAACCCGCTGAGAAACTAATGTTTGGCCTGCAAAAGCGTCAAGTTAATACGATGACGATTTTAGATCTATCCGGCGCGCAGCAGCGCTATGGTCAATGGCTAGAAAAAAATCAAAAAAGTCCAGATGAAGTCTTACTCGGCTTATTCAACGGACGTTATGGTCGAATTTGGTTGGTATTTGATAGCACTGCAAAATATATTGATTATTTTAAATGACTTGTTTAAATTACTGGCTTTAAAAACAAGGTTAATTCAGCTATTGGTTGGAAGTCACGCGAGACTAGTATAAAATCGCCTGCCTTTTATTTTTGTATGCCGCACCCTCCATCATTAGCGGCATACTCTTAGCATATTAGGATGACCTTACGAGAGACCGGCAATGCCAATTTACGAGTATGTTTGTACAGAATGTGACCATGCCCATGAGGCATTACAAAAAATGAGCGATGCTCCTCTAACCGATTGTCCAGCCTGCGATAAGCCCGCCTTGAAAAAAATGATTTCAGCGCCACAGTTTAGATTGAGCGGGTCGGGTTGGTATGAAACTGACTTTAAATCGAGTAATCAGAAAAACCTGACAGATTCAGGCGATAAAAAGACTGATACATCGAAAAAAACAGACAAAACCAGTAAAAAAGAATCAGTTGCCCCCAAAGCATCGACTAAGGAAGCAGCAAACTAGCAATAAGTTTGATTACATTTTTCGGCAGATTAGCCTACTTAAGATAGGTCTATTGACTGAGCGCTTAAAGCTGGCGTGTTTTATATATTAGCCGTTAGTAATCATCAATTAATCATCAGCATTAAAATTCGGAATAAAACATGCGTACGCATTACTGTGGTGAACTCAACCAAGAAAATATTGGCCAGGAAATTAGTGTTTGTGGCTGGGTAAACCGTCGTCGCGATCATGGTGGCGTTATATTTATCGATCTGCGTGATAAAAAAGGAATCTTGCAAGTCGTGGTCGACCCTGACGACGATGCTTTATTCAGCACCGCAGAATCTGTTCGAAATGAATTTGTATTGAAGATCACTGGCCTGGTGAGAGCCCGCCCTGAAGGCACTATTAACAAAGATATGTCATCTGGTGAAGTCGAAGTATTAGCGCTGGGTCTGGAAATATTAAATAGTTCCGAGACACCGCCATTCCAACTTGACGACGACGTACAGGACGACATTCGACAAAAATATCGCTACATCGATTTACGCCGCCCCGAAATGCAATACCGCATGCAACTGCGTGCCAGAGTGACGCATTTTATGCGCAGTTGGCTTGAAGCAGAAGAGTTCATGGATATAGAAACCCCGATGCTTACCAAAGCAACACCCGAAGGCGCTCGAGACTATCTGGTTCCGAGCCGCACACACGCCGGTTCCTTCTTTGCTTTGCCCCAGTCGCCCCAGCTATTCAAGCAATTGCTGATGATGTCGGGCATGGACCGCTACTATCAAATCGTGCGTTGTTTCCGCGATGAAGATTTACGTGCCGATCGCCAACCTGAATTTACTCAGCTCGATATTGAAACCTCGTTTATGAATGAAGACGCCATTATGTCGATGATGGAAAAAATGATTCAAGGCCTTTTCTCGACAGTATTATCACAAGATATCGATGGCCCGTTTCTACGTATGCCTTATGCCGAAGCCATGGAACGATTTGGATCGGATAAGCCAGACTTAAGAATCAAACTAGAACTACAAACTATATCTGACATCCTCGCCGATGTTGAGTTTAAAGTATTCTCTGGCCCCGCTAACGATCCGAAAGGCCGAGTAGCCGCATTACGTGTCCCAGGTGGTAGCAAGCTATCGCGTAAAGAAATTGATATTTATACCGAATTCGTCGGACGCTATGGCGCTAAAGGGCTGGCTTACATTAAATGTAATGACGTATCCCTGGGCCGTGAGGGATTGCAGTCACCTATCCTGAAATTTTTGCCAGACGAAGCAATTGCCGAAATTATCTCACGGACTAAAGCCGAGACAGGCGACCTGATTTTCTTCGGTGCCGATAAAGTCAATACGGTTAACGAATCACTCGGTGCTTTACGTGTGAAAGTCGCGCAGGATCTAGGTTTAGTCGAAGCTGGTTGGCGCTTCCTTTGGGTAGTCGATTTCCCAATGTTTGAACATGACGAACGTGAAAACCGTTGGAATGCGTTACACCATCCGTTTACTGCGCCAAGCACAACTGACCCTGCCGAAGTCGAAGCAAACCCCGGTGGCATGCTTTCAAGAGCTTATGACATGGTATTGAACGGCACCGAACTGGGTGGTGGATCGATTCGTATTCATAAAGTAGACATGCAACAGCGTGTACTAAAGCTATTGGGTATTGACGAGCAAGAAGCCGAAGACAAATTTGGATTTTTACTCACGGCACTCAAATTTGGCTGTCCACCACATGGTGGAATTGCTTTTGGTCTCGACCGACTGGTGATGCTCATGACTGGAGCGACTTCAATACGTGATGTTATGGCATTCCCAAAAACACAGACAGCTGCATGCTTACTTACCCAGGCACCATCACCGGTGAGTGATAAGCAACTGAAGGAATTATCGATACGAGTTCGTAAGCCTCAAGTTGAGCAGCAAAGTTAATCGGTAAGGCCAGTAGCTAATTGTCAGAGCGGAATTGGCAGGGGAAGTGGCAAGTGTTAGTATTTTCAACCTATTTAGGCTAGGAGTTAGTCGTGCCTGTTAATGCAATTGTTCATCATCCATATGTAATGTGAGAGGGTGTAAGTTGTGCAGCAGGCATTATAAAAGCAAACGTTTGGTGTTCGGATAGTCGTTTTGAACATCACCAGCATGGTGATGTGATATTTAAACATGCCGACTTTTCAAATGTCGTTAATCAAGCGTCAGTCGATACAGGTATCGCCAACAATGCTCGAATTGCGATACTACGAATGTCGAACATCAAAGTTTAGACCTGATGTCCAGGAGTGACATGAACGAAACTGAAAATCTCGCCGGAACCAAACGCTCAATCACTCCCGCCACTCTCTTTGGCAACTTAAAAGGTGACTATGGCACCAGTGATTTCGTCATGCGACGAGGTGGCCGGTTATCAAAGATTACCGTGGCCTATGAAAGCTGGGGTGAGTTATCCAGCAATCACGACAACGTCTTATTAATTTTCACTGGATTATCACCCAGTGCGCATGCGGCGTCATCTGAACTAGACCCAACCCCAGGTTGGTGGGAATACATGATCGGCCCGGGCAAACCGATCGACACCAATGAATTTCATGTCATTTGTGTCAACTCATTAGGTAGCTGTTTTGGCAGTACAGGTCCAGAATCTATCAATCCCACAACAGGAAAAAGCTATGGGCTAGATTTCCCTGAGCTAACCATTGAAGACATCGCAAAAGCAGGCCACCACCTGCTAGTTGAGTTAGGCATAGATCACTTACATACCGTTGTAGGGCCATCCATGGGCGGCATGGTAGCACTCGCCTATGCCTTACAATATCCGGGCGAAGTAGATTATCTCGTCTCAATCTCAGCAGCAACCCGCGCGCTACCATTTACCCTGGCAATGCGCTCGCTTCAACGTGAAATTATCCGCTCTGACCCAGCATGGAATAACGGAAACTATGTTGTGGGTGAAGAGCCTTATTCAGGCATGGCTTTGGCTAGAAAATTGGGTTTAGTGTCGTATAGAGCAGCCGAAGAATGGCATCAGAGATTTGATCGATCAAGAGTCTCCAAGGACCGCAGAACCGGAGCTCCGTTCGAGCTGGAATTTGAAGTCGAATCATACCTCGACTACAACGCTCAAAAATTTATCCATAATTTTGATGCCAACAGTTATCTATATTTGTCCAGAGCAATGGACTGGTTCGATGTCGCCGACCATGGCGGCTCAGTCAATTCAGGGCTGACCAAAATTCACGTTAAAAAAGCACTCATCATCGGTGTTACCACTGACATTCTATTCCCGCCCGAACAGCAAATAGAAATAGTACATGGTTTAGAAAAAGCAGGCAGCTGTGAAGAATGTGTCGACTATTTCGAAATAGATTCAATCAGTGGGCATGATGCTTTTTTGGTCGATAGCGAACATTTTTCGCCGGTAATAAAACGATTTCTGGATGAGACCTGTCGTTAGCAATATAGACATTCTGATACAAAATAAGTGCTTTCTTTATAGATCCTCTGGAAGCAGTTCAGTTAAACCGGCTGCATCGTTGATAGTTTAAATTTTCAGCGTCTTTTCAATTAACCTTTTAGTCAGAGCTCATTGAGATCCCAAGTTACTGCCTTGAGTCGAAAATTTATTCTACGGTCTATTTCTACGTGACTAGACATGCCTCAATGACAGCTAAATTTTCCTCGACAATGTCCTTTTGTGCCGGGTGAAAAACTTCTAATTGGTACCAATTTGGTGCGTCCAATGGCCCATTTAGGTAAACACGATCAAAAAGGAATCTAACCATAGAGGCCAGACGATCTGTTACCACACTGGCTGTGGCGACGGTCGATGTAATTATTTTTTCGAGCACTAACTATTGATGATACTTTCTAATTGGGTCAAAAAAATTGCAACGAAGTCTTAAAATAAAGGTGCAATAAAAAGTATGAAAATTACAAGAACTATTGCGATGACCCAGGCGCTAATTACATCCGGAGAGTATCTCAACCAAACGTGTGTGCCAGTGGCTTAAATAAATATGTAGAAGGCCGGTTGCGTGAAAATGAAAGCTAATAGTTCTATGGAATTAACTCACACTTTAGTTGTGAAATACGGCTGGCTATCTAAGGAAAATTAGGCGTATTTTGTAATTGAAATCTACCGCACCTAGTGCTCCAGCTTCCCTTCAACACAACCCCACTGAACTGCATCTTCGGTCGGTTGTCAGCTTGCTGCAATTACTGTCCATATCGCCGATAGCTCTTCATTCAGCTCAATAAAAATTTCCTGACTGGACGATATGTTGTCTCCGGAGGTATTGGCATTTCACAAAGGCTCTTCGATCCTTTAAGTTAGTTTAATGACAATAGGCCACGCTGTAGTAATCTGGTCGTATGAAACCCATCAATTGGAATAACGATAATAATGAGTCTCTGAAAGCTCAACGACAGATATCATTTCAAGAAGTCGTATTCCATATTTTGGCGGATGACATTCTTGAAACTATTGATCACCCGAACTAGCAACGATACCCAGGGCAAAAAGTTCATGTAATAGCGATAGAAAATTACGCTTACCTCGTGCCATTTGTTGAATCGGAAGACGAGATTTTTTTGAAGACTATCATCCCGAGTCGAAAGGCGACTAAACAATATAGAGGTGACAAAAATGAATGAACTCGATCAAGAAGAAAGAGAGATTTTGGAAGCATTTGAAGCTGGTAGGGTTAAGCAGTCAAAAAATGCAACTGAAACTCAGCAGCGGCACAAGGAATATGCTCAGGCGATGTTCAAGAAGGATGCGAGGATTAATATTCGGTTGTCGTCTAAAGATCTGCGTGGACTACAGAAGCGAGCACTGTCGGAGGGTATTCCATACCAAACATTAATCGCCAGTGTCTTGCATAAATATGTAGAAGGGCGATTGCGTGAAAGTAGCAGCTAACAATTTCAAAGTATTAAACGGCTGGCAACCTGATGAGAGCACTACCAGCCGATTTTGATGTGGCAGCCTAACGTTCTAAATGCTCCAATTTCCCTTCAACACCATCCCATTCAACCGCATCTTCTGGCGGTGGTCTGCTTGCTGTAATTACTGGCCAAATCGCGGATAACTCTTCATTCAGTTCAAGGAAGCTTTCCTGACCTGGCGGCATGTCGTCTTCTGATACAATGGCCTCTGCTGGGCACTCTGGCTCGCAAAGTGTGCAGTCGATGCATTCATCTGGGTCGATGACGAGGAAGTTAGGGCCTTCGTGGAAACAATCGACAGGACAGACATCGACACAGTCCATGTATTTACATTTAATGCAGTTTTCGAGTACGACGAATGTCATGCGGTGCCTCTGTTGATCGCTGTTTGTTGGATAATCATTAATGGGTACTAAATTAACGCGGAAGTCTAATTAGGCCTTAGTCAAACTTCAAGTAGATTATGTTGATACAGGAAGCGAGAAAGTGATATTAATTATCGGCTAGTTTCTTCAGCTGGTAAAGCGCATCTAATGCCTGTCTTGGGGTTAATGAATCTGGGTCTATCTCAGATAGCGCTTCCATGGTTGGATTGGACTGTTCATCCTCAGGCTCTGGTGCTGTCATTGAGAATAAATCAATTTGTGGTCCAGCGTGGTTAGATTGTTGCTCTAGCTGATGCAATTTACGTTTAGCGAGTTGCAGCGCGGCTTTAGGCACGCCAGCCAGTTTTGCGACTTGCAAACCGTAGCTTTGATTAGCGGGACCTGATTTCACACGATGCATAAAGATAATATCATCGCCATGTTCGACTGCATCGAGGTGTACATTACAAATATTGTCGTATTGTTCTGGCAGTTGGGTGAGTTCGAAATAATGCGTGGCGAATAATGTTAACGCGCCTGACTGTTGTGACAGATGATCGGCACAGGCCCAGGCCAGTGCTAGTCCGTCGAAAGTGCTGGTGCCTCGTCCGATTTCATCCATCAATACCAGGCTGTTATGCGTGGCGTTGTTTAAAATATTCGCCGCTTCGGTCATTTCGACCATAAAGGTTGAGCGTCCGCTCGATAGATCGTCGCTGGCACCGATGCGGGTGAATATTTGGTCGATGGGACCGATAGTCGCCTCGGTTGCGGGGACATAGCTGCCCATGTAAGCCAGAATAGTAATAAGCGCAGTTTGGCGCATATAAGTTGATTTACCGCCCATGTTTGGGCCGGTGATCAATAACATGCGTTTGTTTTGATCGAGCTGAGTGTCGTTGGCGATGAACGCTTGCTGCATGACCTGCTCGACGACGGGGTGCTTACCGTCACGAATGTCGAGTATCGGGTTTTCGACTAATGTCGGCGCAGACCATTGGTAGCTATCGGCACAACTGGCGAAACTGATTAAGACGTCTAGCTGAGCTAGCCCGAAGGCACATTGTTGTAAGGTAGTTAGCTGCTCACTGAGTTGTTTTAGGAGTAACTCGTAAAGATGCTTTTCTCTTGAAAGAGAGCGATCTCGGGCACTTAACACTTTGTCTTCGAATGATTTGAGTTCAGGCGTAATATAACGCTCAACCCCTTTCAATGTTTGACGTCGAACATATTCAACCGGAATTACATCTGAATGCAGTTTGCTTACTTCGATATAAAAACCGTGTACGCGGTTGTAGGCAACCTTAAGGGAATTGATGCCGGTTTTTTGCTTTTGTTCATTCTCCATATCGATCAAGAACTGATCTGCGTTTGAACTTAAGCCGCGTAGCTCGTCGAGTTCGGCATCAAACCCTGGTTTGATCACGCCGCCATCTCGAATTAAAACCGGTGGTTCGTCTATGATTGCCGAGTCGAGTAATGCGAGGGTCTTGGGGTGAGTTGAAATTTGCTGTGATAGAGCATGTATCAAAGGGCTATCCAGATTCTCGAGCTGACTTTGTAATCGAGGTAATAATTCGAGCGTAGTCAATAAAGTGCTTAAGTCACGTGGTCGGGCCGATAGCAGGCCAATACGCGCCAGAATACGCTCGATATCGCCGACTGAGTTGATGGTTTCAGCGGCTACTTCGAATTGTCGATTGCTGAGTAAACTATCCACGGCCTGCAATTTCTCGCGAACCACATTTTGATTACGGATTGGCTTTTGCAGATTGCGAGTTAACTCACGGTGCCCCATTGCGGTCTGACAAAAGTCGATGACATGTAACAAGCTATGCTCGCTCGCTTCTGTATTGATCGACTGGATCAACTCCAGGTTCTTACGACTATTGGCATCAATTAATAAAACATCTGACACTTGATCAATTCGGATCGATTGCAAATGTGGCAGTGATGTCTTTAATCTATCCTTGATGTATTGCAACAAACAGCCAGCGGCACAAATGCCGAGAGGCAAGTCAGCCAACCCAAACCCATCCAGATCGTGAACGTGGTATTGCTCGCAGAGTAATCGGGTGCAGGTTTCAAGCTCAAAGTACCAGGTCGGCATTGAGTGTGCTTGTTTGAGCTGCGCTGCTTCTAGAGGTAAATTCTGGTCATCACAATAAATAAGCTCGGCTGGGTTTAGACGAGCTATCTCACCGACCAAAGAGTCATCTGGCCCGAGCTGACTGACGGTAAATCTACCCGAGCTGATTTCCATCGATGCGATACCCCAACCAGTAGTTTGCTGGCCAGATTGCTGCTGGTAAATACAGCTCAGTAAATTTTCTCTACGATCCTGTAATAATGCCTCATCGGTTAACGTGCCAGGCGTCACCACCCGCATCACTTGGCGGTCGACGGGGCCTTTACTGGTTGCAGGGTCGCCAACTTGTTCGCAAATAGCGATCGACTCTCCGGCCTTCACCAATTTGGCGAGATAATTATCCGCCGCATGATAGGGAATTCCACACATAGGAATCGGTTCGCCATTCGCCGTGCCACGCTTAGTCAATGTGATATCGAGCAATCGAGAGGCACGTTTGGCATCGTCGAAAAATAACTCGTAAAAGTCACCCATACGATAAAACAAAAGCGAATCAGGGTGATCTGCCTTAATTCGCAGGAACTGCTGAATCATTGGTGTGGGTTGGGTTGCTTTGGTTTTACTCATGAGAAGGTGTCTTTCTTAAATCGTGGTTATTGGGGATTATTTTGGTAGCGACATTTTATAGGGTTTCATGATATTTTTGTATGAACTTCGAGAAAAAGTCGCAAGCAGGCATGGCAGAGGTATTATAATGATTGATCACATTGGGATTGCTATATCGAATTACGGTATAAGCAAAGCTTTCTATTCGAAGGCATTGGCACCACTAGGCATTGAATTAATCGCAGAGGTGCAGGGTTGGGCTGGTTTCGGCGCAAAAGGGGAAGCAGAATTTTGGTTTGGTCAAGCCACGGATGAGGAGCAAAAGCAAAATACTTTTCCAATACCTATGCATTTTGCTTTTCGGGCTGGTAGTACCGAAGTAGTCGATCAATTCTATCAAGCTGCTATCGAAGCGGGTGCGGTAGATAATGGCAAGCCAGGCATGCGAAAAATTTATCATCCCAATTATTATGGAGCTTTTGTCATCGATCCTGATGGTCATAATCTCGAAGCAGTGTGTCATGAGGCGAAGTCTAAAAATGAATAAGCCGATAATCGAATTGATCAGTGACCTTGCAGACTTGTTATCTGAGGCGAAGCGGAAAGTCTGCACCGCCGAATCCTGTACCGGTGGTTTAATCGCTAAATCATTTACCGATTTAGCCGGTAGCTCGGCCTGGTTCGAACGCGGCTTTGTTACCTATAGCAATGAATCAAAAGTCGAAATGCTGGGCGTTTCCGAATCAGTGATTGAGCAATATGGTGCTGTCAGTGAACCGGTCGCGACGGCAATGGCAGTGGGTGCTTTAAGTCATAGCCTCGCTGACTATTCGATTGCAGTCACCGGTGTCGCAGGGCCCGGTGGTGGCAGCGATGAAAAGCCGGTTGGAACGGTTTGGGTAGGTGTTGCGAGTAAAAACCAGGTTAGTGCAAGAAAGTACCAAATTGACGGAAATCGTGAAGAGATTCGGCGGCAAACCATGCAAAGGGCCGTTGGAAATTTGTTAGGTTTGCTCGAAATCGAGTAATTGCAGGGAGCATCCGAATTCATTTTTACTTGATGTCAAAATGTACGTATGAATTCAATTTAAAAACCGTCAATTAGTCAATATCACCAAATTTAGACTTCAAATTACTGTGTCAGCCTGTTTGTTGATGACTGAACCTTCATCATATTGTCGGTAAAAACCTTAAATATCCGTGAAGTAGAGCCCGGACTTTCCGATAGGGGTATTCCCCTTGTTTTTTAAAGCCCTTTAAATTCAATCGTTTACTTGCGGCCTCATCCTTTTCACTAGGTGAAAATCATCATATTTGACGATACCAATCGGTCTGCCTCGGGGCTATTCTGATCTCACTGGGCACGGCGAGTAGGAGGCCACCCAGTCTCAACCAACTGAAAAGAGGTTACCCAATGGCACAATCAACTCTAAAAACTCTAAACGGCGATAGTCTTCAAATAGATACCGAAGTACTGGGTCAGTCTTTACGTGGCACACTCTGTCTGCCCACTGATGCTGACTATGATCAGTCCCGTAGTTTGTGGAATGCAATGATCGATCGCAAGCCGGGCATGATCCTGCGTTGTTCGGGCGCTGCGGACGTCATTCAAGCGGTGAACTTCGCCAGAGATCACTCACTGCTGCTTGCGGTGCGTGCCGGTGGCCACAACATCGCCGGTAAGGGCAGCTGCGATGGTGGATTAATGATCGATTTAAGTGAAATGACGTCGGTGCGTATCGATCCAGAGCAACGTATAGCAAGGGTCGAACCCGGCGCACTTTTGAGCGACGTGGATAAAGAGTCTCAAGCTTTTGGACTGGCCACACCGTTGGGTATTAACTCTACTACCGGCGTTGCTGGACTGACTCTGGGCGGTGGCTTTGGCTGGTTGACGCGAAAATACGGTTTGACTGTGGATAACTTGATTAGCGCCGATGTTATCACTGCAGACGGGCTACTCCGTCACGCTAGTGCAGATGAAAACAGTGATTTGTTTTGGGCCTTACGTGGCGGCGGTGGCAATTTTGGTGTGGTAACCAGTTTTGAATTTCAGCTACATGCGATTGGCAGTGAGGTACTCTCTGGGCTGGTTGTTCACTCCGCCGAAAAAACATCCGAATTGCATGACCAATACCTTGATTTCGTACGAACCGCGCCAGATGAATTGACGGCCTGGGTTGTTATGCGTAAAGCGCCACCACTGCCATTTTTACCTGAGCAGTGGCATGGCAAGGATGTACTCATATTCGCGGTTTGTTATACCGGTGATATGGCGGAAGGCGAGCGCGTTTTGGCGCCCTTACGAGCGTTGGGAGAGCCGATTGTTGACGTCATTTCACCGCATCCCTTTACCGCCTGGCAAACAGCCTTTGACCCGCTGTTGACTGAAGGGGCGCGTAATTATTGGAAGTCGCACGACTTCACCTATCTTGACGGCGAAACGATGGCCATTATTCGCGATTACGCGGCCAAACTACCAGGTGCAGAGTGCGAAATATTTATCGCCCACATGGGTGGCGCAACTAATCGCGTGCCTTTTGACGCTACCGCCTACCCACATCGAGATACTGAATTCGTGCTCAATGTGCACACTCGCTGGCAGGATCCGAGCGATGACGAGCGATGTATAAAGTGGGCGAGAGACTTTTTCGATTCGACTGCAGCCAACGCCAATGGCGGCGTTTACGTAAACTTTATGGCCGACGATGAGGCTGCACGAGTTGGTAATGCTTATGGTGACAATTTTGCTCGCCTTGCACACATAAAAAGCCGGTACGATCCCGATAATTTGTTTCGGGTGAATCAGAATATTGCACCCGCTAAGTGATATTTTCAGGAAAACGCTCTTTAGTGTTCGTGTCGAACTAGGACAATCACTGTTCTAGTGCATAGACGAATTTCATCTGGAGACAGTCAATGACCACACTACCTGCCGTCAATATCGACGCCATCCTGTTGCAGGAACAGCTCGACGATTTGCAGTCAGTCGTTATTGTCGATAACGAGCTGCCCCCAGAAATTTTTGAGACATTACAATCGTCGGGTTTTTTGATACAGGCCGTGCCAGAGGAACTCGGTGGTCTTGGTTTGACCCTGTCCGAGGTTAGACAGCAATTAATGGGGTTGGTGAATAGTGCACCTGAAATAGTGCAGTTGGTAAACATGCATATTGTCTGGACGGGCGCTGCTGCAGACGGCTGGTACGTGGGTGATACCTCGCTCGAGTGGTTATTACGTGATGCATGTGACGGCCATTTTTTTGCGACTGGTGAAAGAGATTTTGTCAATGATGATTCGGTGATGCAACCATTGTGCAAGGTCGAGCGAGCCGATGGTGGCTATTGTTTCAGTGGACAGTTGAGTGTTACCTCGGCGACCGCAGGCTGGTCACGCTTAGGTATTAATGGACGAGAGGAATCGAATATTGACAATCCAGTCATTGTCCACGCTTTTGTCGCCCGCGATGCCGATGGCCTGACGATTGGTGCAGACGGAGAAGTCAGGCTTGATGCCGTCTTTGTGCCAGATAAGTACATCGCCCGCGTAATCGATGAGGGCAGTACTAATGAGGATTTGTTCCTACAAGCTATTTCCATTTGGATGTCTATGGGGTTTAGCAATGTTTAGTGTGGTTCTCAAAACAACTATCAACTTACCCCATCAGCCGATACAGCCATTAGCAGTTCAAATTCTCGTGCCCGGTGCGGCACGTCAAGGGTTTGATAGGCACTGTTACTCTGTGGCAGTTGCGAACGTCCACGAAATCGTCCATTCTCCAGACAGGAGTCAGCTTTTGTTCGATAGAGATATTGATGTGTACAAGTAGTGCAATTGAATCCCCAATTGTTCACAGTAAATAAAGGAATTTTATTATGCCCATGTTTATGATTGAACGTAATTTTGCCGAAGAGATAGCCCTCGACCCAACCAACGATGTTATCCTCAAAATCAATGAAGATGTTGGCGTAAAATGGCTGTATTCGTTTTTATCACTCGACAAAAAGAAAACTTACTGTCTCTACGAGGCGCCAAATGCTGAAGGAGTACTCGAGGCCGCACGGCGAGCCAATATGCCGGCGGACACCGTGACACAAGTCGATCTTCCGGTCGGACCCGTGACCGCAGTTGCTATCTGATTGACGCTAACAGGCCCTAATCGATGGAACGTAGGCTCGCAGCAATACTAGCAGCAGATGTAGCCAACTATTCGTTGTTAATGAATACCGATGAAGGAGCGACCTACACAGCCTGGCGCTCGGCAAGAGTCGACGTGGTCGACCCACGGATTGCCGAGTTTAATGGTCGTATCGTCAAGCATACTGGCGATGGTTTTCTCGCCGAGTTCCCCACCGTACTGGCCGCAGTTGAATGTGCGGTTGGTATGCAAAACAAGATGGCTGAGCGCGATGTACGGATTGTCGGTGACCGGCCTTTTCAATTCCGTATCGGCATTAATCTGGGTGACATTATTGTCGACGACGAGGACATTCACGGTGATGGAGTGAATATCGCAGCTCGTCTCGAAAGCATTGCAGAAGCCGGTGGCATCTGTGTCTCCGCCGATGTGTTCCGACAGGTCAGTAATAAACCGGGCTTCCAGTTTATTGATCTCGGTGATCGCAGCGTGAAAAATATTCGCGCGCCAATTCGAGTTTATAGTGTCTCGTCTGGCGAAGCCGGAATAGTGTCACCGCCACCCGCAGTGATCGAAACGACGCCTGCTAAAGTAAACCCTAACCTCGATGCCGTGCTCGATGCTATCAGTACGCCAGCCCACGTCGGCACATCTTTGATGGTCGGCCGCGAGAGTGAACACGCAACACTCACTGAGGCTTTTGCCGAGGCCGAAATACAGCAAGGCAATATTACCCTGATCCGAGGAGAGCCCGGCATTGGCAAGTCTTATCTTGCCTGGTCGTTTTCCGAAAAGGTGCGCGCTACTGGCGCGCGGGTTGTGTTTGGTCAATGCCACGAGACACTCGGTTCGCCGCCTTTCTGGCCATGGTTACAAGTGCTCAAAGCACTATACGCCAGTGGCAACACGGCAACAGTTCCGTCTGCTACAATCTTTGAAAGTATGACTGCTGCCGCCCCCACGATGGAGAATAATGCACCGTCGACTTTTGCTAGTAATGTTGGCAATGCTGGTAGCGAACAATTTCTGCTGTTTAACCGTATTGCTAACTTGCTGGCTGAAACCGCCAGTGGACAAACACTGTTGATAGTGCTCGACGACCTACACTGGGCGGATCGCTCATCACTTTTGTTACTGACCCATCTTTGCCGTAAGCTCGCCGCGCACCCTATTATGATTGTTGGTACCTATCGCGAGATGGAAGTTACTCGCAAGCACCCGCTGTTTAAATCGCTGGGCGAAATAGGTCGTGAGGCTAAATTGCGTCGCATAGGCTTGAAAGGATTATCACCCCAGGATGTATCTGGATTTCTTGCCAAATCGGTAGAGCAAACCCTACCGCAAGCGTTGGTAAACGAACTGTATGAAAAAACCGAGGGTAATCCGCTGTTTGTGTCTGAGGTTGCCAATATTCTGCAGCAGGAAAAACATCTTCTCTGCGGAAGGCAGCTAGCGCTCGAAATCCCAGACGGTATTCAGGAAGCTATAGGCCGGCGGCTCAATTTGCTGTCGGATGCTTGTAATGAAATGCTCCTCCTGGCCTCGGTGATCGGACGACATTTCAGTTTACGTGTGCTCAACCCGCTGATGCCCGAGGTTAATCAACTTGAACTCTTGAATACACTGGAGGAAGCGACCAATCGTGGTATTTTGAATGATTCGAACACCGCCGCTGGAGAATTTCAATTTAGCCACGTTTTGATTCGCGATATTCTTTACGGTGAACTTAGCCTGGCAAAAAAAATCTGCTTACACAGTAAAGTAGCCGACACACTGGTCGATCTTGAAGCTAAAGGGGCTCAGCAATCACCAGGTGAAATTGCACGCCACTACTACCAGGCGCTGCAAAGCGGACGGGGCGATCAAGCCCTGGACTTCGCCGTCCGAGCCGCAGAACACGCTTATAATCTGTCAGCCTTTGATGAATCTCACGGTTATTACGAACTGGCACTTGACATTATCAGCATTGATGAAGGCGATCACGACGTGTTGAAAGTTCAATCACTTTTAAACATGGTTAAATGCCATCATGCCATCGGACGTCCGAATCCAGAAGTTATCGCATCGTTGAACCATTGCCTAAAAGAATCCAGAAAGATCAAACACTATGCAACATTCGTCGATGCGGCATGCCGAAAGGCCTATCAGGTGCGAGCTGGCATTGATGTCGAGGAAGCGCTTAATGATATAGATGAGGCCCTTGGCTACGTGCCTGCTACTGACTTGAATGGCAGAGCAAATGTGCTTGCATTTCGCGCCATGGCACTCACCTTCAACAATCGGCGTCGTGAAGCCGAAGAGGTTGCCTATTCCGCCATTGATGTGGCCAGTCAAAGCGGTGACTGGCACGCACACGTCAATGCACTGTGTACAGCATTGCTGGTTTTACGTGGCCGACCGGAAAAACTCTCCGAAAGGATCCAACTTGGCGAGAAGGCATTGCAGGTCGCGCAGGCGTCTACGGATGATTTTGTGAGTATGGACCCACTGGAGTGGTTGATTCTCTCCTATCAGGAGTTGGGCGACTTTAATCGCAGCAGACAGTTGGTTGCTATTCTAAGTTCCTCTGTCAAGGAGACCTACCGTTTCAAGCCCCACTATTTTTCTGTGGGTGCCAGTGCCTGCTTGGCGTTGTTTGCAGGGCAATGGGCATTGTCTGAAGGGCTAATCGAAGATGCCGTCGAACTTGGCTCAGACTCGCTCGACGGCGGTGCAGAGGGAGTTTATGGCGCACAAATGTTTTTGATGAACCGCGAGCTTGGTCGCTTGCCGATGATTTACACGGCGCTGCAACATTTGGTTAGTGATCATACGCCGATGTGGAAGCCTGGATTGTTAGCCACCTACACTGATCTCGATCTGCTTAGCGATGCGAAACCATTGTACGAGACGCTTACCACTGACGAATTTGGCGCTGTTGCTGAAGATGAATTGCAGCTAACCTGTTTAGTTTACCTTAGCGAAACTTGTATGGCATTGAATGATGCTAGCAAGGCAGCTGGATTGTTTCACCGCCTGCTGCCCTATTCGGGACAAATGATCTCGCACCCTACAGCAGTGTGTTACGGGCCAGCGGACATGTATCTCGGAATGCTGTCAAGTGTGATGAATAATCTTGATGAAGCCGAAAAGTTCTTTGTTAGTGCAACCACCTTATCGACAAAAGCTGGGCAGAATATGTGGCACGCCCACATCAAATACCGCCATGCGCAAGTGCTGCATAGGTACAACTACAGTGGTGGTAAAGCCGTTTTTAGCAAGCTTGTCGATGAGGCTCGAACCGCGGCACTATCGTTGGGCATGATCAATATACAGAAGAAGATTGAACAGCTCGAATCTAATAGTTCGATAGACCAAGTTGCTCATCTAAATGGTTTGACACCGCGTGAGCTGGAAGTTCTGAATTTGATTACACAAGGGAAAAGCAATAAATTAATCGCCGCAGAACTCAACCGTAGTTTAGCTACAGTGGCCACCCATGTGCGTGCAATACTGCATAAAACCCATACGGCTAACCGTACCGAAGCAGCTGCCTTTGCGAGAGTGAATGAGCTATAGCCTATTGATGGAGATTTGAGTGCCCAACCTTTATTTTACTAGTGCGAGTAAAAGCTTTAGATAGGCTCACCCTGTGAGCTAGTTCGAGAGTAGTATCTTTATTACATAATTAGTACAAGTTAATTCGACAAATTACGGCAGAACTCTTTTTCAAATCTAATGAAAGGTTCTCTTTATGTTCTCTCTAGTCTGTGGGATAATTTCATCATTAAGACTTGGCTAATTATGAATCAGCCCATAAGACAACAGATCAATAACGAAAAGGTAACGACAATGGACGCAAACAGAAAGAAAGCACTCGACGCAGCACTCGGTCAAATCGAAAAGCAATTTGGCAAGGGTTCTGTCATGCGCCTAGGTGACTCGGGTGTTGATAATACCATTGGTGTTATTTCAACGGGTTCATTGTCGCTCGACGTTGCTTTAGGCATAGGCGGTTTGCCACGAGGTCGAGTGGTCGAAATCTATGGTCCAGAATCTTCGGGCAAAACCACATTGGCTTTGCAGGTAGTTGCCGAATGCCAAAAGTTGGGTGGCGCTGCTGCATTTGTAGACGCAGAGCATGCACTAGATCCCTCTTATGCAACCAAGCTGGGTGTCGATATTGACGAGTTGTTAGTATCTCAGCCCGATACAGGTGAGCAGGCGCTTGAAATTACCGACATGCTAGTTCGTTCTGGTGGTGTCGACGTCGTTGTTGTTGACTCGGTTGCTGCTTTGACGCCAAAGGCCGAAATCGAAGGCGACATGGGTGATTCACACATGGGTTTACAGGCTCGTTTGATGTCACAGGCTTTGCGTAAGTTGACTGGTAACATTAAACGTTCGAACACAATGGTCATCTTCATTAACCAAATTCGTATGAAAATTGGTGTCATGTTTGGAAATCCTGAAACAACCACGGGTGGTAATGCGCTTAAGTTTTATGCCTCGGTGCGCCTCGATATCCGTCGAATTGGTGCCATAAAGCGTGGTGACGAAGTAGTTGGTAACGAGACTCGAGTTAAAGTCGTTAAAAACAAAGTGGCGCCACCTTTCAAACAGTGTGAGTTTGAAATTCTATATGGTGAAGGTTCTTCACGCGAAGGCGAGTTGATTGACCTGGGCGTAAAGCTGGGATTTGTGAATAAAGCAGGTGCCTGGTATAGCTATGGAGAAGTGCGCATCGGACAGGGTAAGGATAATTCTCGTCAATTCCTTAAGGAGCATCCTGAAATGGCCGGGGAAATTGAACACAAAATACGTGAGGAGCTGTTGCCAAAGCCTTCTGAAAAAGCCAACAACGATGTGAAGGAAGCTAATACTCAGGCCGAGTTAGAAGAAATTTAGTCAGTATTTGGAATAATTGGCGTAAATAAATTTAGTCTTATGAATGCCAGAAATGCGCCCCCAAAATGAGCGCTAGAAACAAAGCAATGGATTTACTTGCGCGCCGAGAACACTCGGCGCATGAGTTGCACCAAAAACTAAAGCTGCGAGAATTTGATCAGGTTGAAATCGAGTTAGCGCTCGAAGGTTTGCAGCAGGATAACCTGCAAAGTGATAGCCGTTTTACTGAAAGCTATATTAACCATCGGATTAACGCTGGTCTTGGACCAATTAAAATTGCACTTGAATTGGGTCGAAGAGGCGTAGACGGCGAACTAGTAAATGAGCATATGTTAGCGCTTTCAGCCGATTGGAATGGTTTATTGGAGCGACAACGGTTAAAGAAATATGGTCAGGAAATTCCAACAGACTACTCCCAAAAAATGAAACAAGCGCGTTTTTTACAAAATAGGGGTTTTTCTCCCGAGTCAGTCATGCGATTATTCCGATAGCAACGGCTCTGTTAGTATAAAAACGACTCTGCCGATCGGAAAAATCACCCTGACAGGCGGCACGCAAAATATTATGTGTGTCGTTTATGGTTCAAGAACCCAAAAAATATGACTACCAGCGCTGAATTACGCAACAAATTTCTTAACTACTTTGAAGGCCACGGACATTCGATCGTAGCCTCTAGCCCGCTCGTTCCCGGCAATGACCCAACGTTACTGTTTACGAATGCAGGCATGGTTCAATTTAAAGATGTTTTCCTCGGCACCGACAAGCGAAGTTACAGCAAGGCGACAACATCGCAACGTTGTGTTCGAGCAGGTGGAAAACATAATGACCTTGAGAATGTAGGCTACACAGCCAGGCATCATACTTTTTTCGAAATGCTGGGTAACTTTAGTTTTGGTGACTACTTTAAAGAAAAGGCTATTTTCTACGCTTGGAATTTTCTAACTGAAGTTATCGGCCTACCGGTTGATAAGCTTTGGGTGACGGTTTATTCCGAAGATGATGAGGCCGCCGATATATGGCTCAATAAAATTGGCGTTGATCCGGCAAAGCTAACCCGCATTAGCACCAGTGATAATTTCTGGTCGATGGGTGATACAGGACCTTGCGGCCCCTGTAGTGAAATTTTTTATGATCACGGCCCTGAAATTGAAGGGGGCCCTCCTGGCACACCAGAAGAAGATGGTGATCGTTATATCGAAATTTGGAACCTAGTTTTCATGCAGTACAACCGCGACGAGCAAGGCACCTTAAACCCACTACCAAAACCTTCAGTTGATACTGGCATGGGGTTAGAACGACTCGCCGCTATCTTACAGAACGTCCACAATAACTATGATATTGATTTATTCCAGACGCTGATCAAGTCGGCGGGTGAGTTAACTGGTATTAATGATCTCGAAAATAAATCATTACGCGTCATTGCTGATCATATTCGATCCTGTGCCTTTCTCGTCGTCGATGGCGTTTTGCCTTCCAACGAGGGCCGAGGTTATGTACTGCGGCGCATTATTCGTCGCGCTGCCCGTCATGGCCATCAACTTGGCTGTAAGACGCCCTTCTTTTATAAGCTGGTAACCACGCTAGATCAATTAATGGGTGAAGCTTACCCCGAGCTGACTCAACATCATGATCATGTCGCTCGCGTTTTACAAAAAGAAGAAGAGCGATTTGCTGAGACCCTTGAATTGGGTATGCGTATTCTTGAGCAAGCGATCAGCGAACTTGATGGTGCTACCATCAGTGGCCCCGTCGTTTTTAAACTGTACGACACATTTGGATTCCCGATTGATTTAACCGCTGATGTCGCCAGAGAGCGGGGGCTAGAAATTGATTTAGCTGGTTTTGAAGTCGAAATGGAAGCGCAAAAAACGCGTGCCCGGGCCTCTAGCCAGTTTGGTGTTGTCAGCAAACAATTTAATCTTGATGGTTATATAGCGACCGGATTTTTAGGTTATGAGCACAACAGTGCAGATGCCAGAGTCATTGCTATACTGCAAAATGATAGTTCAATCAATTCACTCGACAATGGTGATCAAGCAATCATCATACTCGACCAAACTCCTTTTTATGCCGAGTCGGGTGGGCAGGTCGGTGATAGTGGCAATATTACAATCGGCGATGGCACGTTCCAGGTCAGCGACACGCAAAAGCAAAGGGATGTTTACTTGCATGTAGGGCATCTTAGTAGTGGTCAGCTCAGTGTTGGTGATTCTATCCATGCCACAATTGATGCAGAGCATCGGCAAGCAGTTATGCTTAATCACTCATCAACCCATTTAATGCATGAGGCTTTGAGACAAATCCTAGGTGAGCATGTACAACAAAAAGGCTCGTTGGTCGATGCACAAAAACTGCGTTTTGACTTCTCACATTATCAGCCATTAACTAAAGCTGAAATTACCCAAATAGAAACCTGGGTGAATGATCAAATCCGTCTCAATGTGCCAACCAGCGCAAAGCTGATGGATATGGATGCGGCCAAAGAGACCGGTGCAATGGCGTTATTTGGTGAAAAGTATGGTGATGTCGTTAGAGTATTGAGTATAGGTTCCGATTCTGTCGAGCTATGTGGTGGTACACACGTGCAAAGAACAGGCGATATTGGTCTATTTAAGATGACACTCGAAACCGGCACTGCCTCGGGTGTTCGACGAATCGAAGCGGTAACAGGTCGTGACGCAGTTCGCCGTTTTATTGATAGTGAGAATAAAATAGACAGCGCTGCGCAAGCACTAAAATCGAACCGTGATGATCTCGTTGATCGGATTCAGCAATTACAAACTAGTCTTCGGGTGCAGGAAAAAGAGCTGGCAGCTCTAAAATCAAAAGCTGCCAGTCAGGCCGGTGGTGATCTGGCTAGCCAGGCGATAGAAATTAAAGGTATCAAGGTGCTAGCCGCCATGCTCGAAGGTGCTGATGCGAAAACTCTTCGAGATACGGTCGATCAATTGAAAAGCAAGCTAGTCGCTGCCGTCGTTGTATTGGCCAGTAGTCAAGACGGTAAATTGAGTATTATTGCAGGCGTAACCAAGGCTGAAACCAGTCAAGTTCGAGCGGGTGATGTTGCGAAATTTGTTGGCGAACAATGTGGTGGTAAAGGTGGTGGTCGACCTGATATGGCTCAGGCAGGCGGAACCCAGCCAGAAAACCTGGAAAAAGCATTGGCATCAGTAGCCTCCTGGATCGAGAGTCAGATTTAATTGCTTCCAATCACTATAAATCGATAGAATTCGTTATACAAATGAGGTGATATTTCCTATAATCCTGCCTCGATTTTTTCTCGCATAACTAATGCCTTTACTAGTTCAAAAATACGGTGGTACTTCGGTTGGCTCTATAGAGCGTATCGAGGCGGTCGCAGACAAAGTTATTGCCTACAAAGAAATGGGCAATGACATGGTTGTTGTGCTGTCTGCTATGAGTGGCGAGACAAACCGGTTACTGGCATTAGCCAGCGAGATAAGCCCAAACCCTAAAGGGCGTGAACTGGACGTATTGCTCACCACAGGAGAGCAAGTAACGATTGCTTTGTTAGCGATGGCATTTGCCAAACGTGGGTACCCAGCAAAATCTTACACCGGTGGACAGGTGCGTATCGTCACCGATAGCGCTCATAATAAGGCGCGAATCAAATCTATTGATGATCAAAATATTCGACGAGATCTTGATGAAGGAAAAATAGTCGTCGTCGCAGGCTTTCAAGGTGTCGATGAGCAATTCAATATCACTACGTTAGGGCGTGGTGGATCAGATACTACGGGTGTAGCGTTGGCTGCTGCGTTGAATGCTGACGAATGCCAGATTTTTACAGACGTTGATGGCGTTTATACTACCGATCCTCGTGTAGTTCCTAACGCAACCCGTTTGAATACTATTACCTTTGAAGAAATGCTCGAAATGGCAAGTCTTGGTTCGAAAGTATTACAAATCAGGGCAGTTGAATTTGCTCAGAAATATAATGTTCCGTTGCGTGTTTTATCTTCATTTGAAGCAGGCGAAGGAACCCTAATAACCTCAGAATATGAAGCAGGTGATATTATGGAACAAGCACTCATATCGGGCATTGCATTTAACCGTGACGAAGCCCAGCTGACGGTCAATGGTGTTTCCGATACACCCGGTATAGCGTATAAAATTTTGGGCCCCATTTCCGATGCGAATATCGAAGTTGATATGATTTTGCAAAATGTTAGTGCAGATGGTTCGACAGACTTCACATTCACAGTGCATCGGAATGACTATGATGCAGCACTTGAGTCTTTAAGCAAAACAGCAAAAGAACTCAATGCTCGTGTAGCATCGGGTAATAATCGTATAGCCAAAATTTCAATTGTTGGCGTGGGGATGCGGTCACATGCAGGTATTGCGAGCCGAATGTTTGAACTGTTAGCTAAAGAAGGGATAAACATTCTGATGATATCTACATCCGAAATTAAAGTTTCAGTTGTCGTGGATGAAAAATATCTGGAGTTGGGTGTTCGGGCTTTGCATGATGGCTTCGATTTAGCGTCTGAAAGCTAGCTCTCGCAGTATTAGTTGGGTAGAATACGCCTTGTTCAGAATTAGTTTTGGGCAATATAATAATAATTACTGGATAGCCTGTATAGGACTTCAGGTTGAGGTTACTGTGATAGTTTTATTTTGGAGAATTTAAATGCTGATATTAACTCGGCGGATAGGAGAGACTTTAATGGTAGGTGACGAAGTAACTGTCACTGTTTTAGGCGTTAAAGGGAATCAAGTTAGAATTGGGGTAAATGCGCCTCGAGAAATAGCGGTACATAGAGAAGAAATTTACGACCGTATCAAGGCGGAAGAAGGACAAGCACGAGCACAAGTAGAAGGTTCGGATCAAGATGAGGACGAAGAACAGATAGGCAATAGAATCGAAAGCTAAGTATTAGTTAGCTGAGATTAAAATAAAGCGGCGGTTCCCGTCGCTTTATCAAATAAAATTTGGAGAGCTGGCCGAGTGGCTGAAGGCGCGCCCCTGCTAAGGGCGTATACGTTAATAGCGTATCGAGGGTTCGAATCCCTCGCTCTCCGCCATATTGTAATCAAACCCGTATTTTACGGGTTTTTTTATGCCTGTAATCCAATGAAATCAACAGATTAGCGTCTTATGCTGTTTTCTCGATACTATACAAGCCATAAATATTGGTGGTAATATCGGTGGTAA
Source organism: uncultured Acidimicrobiia bacterium (assembly GCA_964195315.1). GTDB lineage: Bacteria > Pseudomonadota > Gammaproteobacteria. The sequence continues at coordinate 67,672 of CAXMOZ010000014.1, forward strand.
CTTAATTAGATGACCACCAATGACTGGTTTTTACCACCAGTTATGTGGAATAGGAAGGACTACTCTTGCCTCTTACGGATAACAAGGTTAAAACTGCAAAGCCACAAGCAAAGCCCTATAAGCTCACAGATGGGGGAGGGCTGTACCTACTGGTTAAGCCAAATGGTTCCACGTATTGGCAATACCGATTCAGAATTCA
>CAXMOZ010000015.1:0-102989 GCA_964195315.1 uncultured Acidimicrobiia bacterium
GCTGAACACTTCGAAATTGTAGTTCTGAACTAGGCGATGGACTTCGTTTTCCTTCTCGGTAACAACTTTTTTCGCCCTGAGCTCGAAATTTCGCTGCTTTTCGAACTCCCCTTTCTGAAGCTTTGGAATAGAGGGTATCACTGGCTTTCTGACTTTTGGCGGAATAAAGCGTGAGATGAAGTTACTATTTTCCTTACCTGCCGATGCACTCTTTCCCAGCGAGCCTGAAAGATCATTCAACAGGTCTGACATTTGATCGTTTCGTGAGCTTGCCTTAAACGACAATGGGGTGGCGATCGGGTTACTACCGTTGTTGAAAAACACGATACCGTCATGTCTGCCCTCCCGACTGACAGGCATGTCCAACTGTTTCCGCAAAGCTTGTTGTAAGGAATCCGTCTGGTACTCGATTACCCTGTAGTCACCAAACGATTTCCTCGGGCCATTGGTATAGAGTTGCTTGACGAGCATATCCAATTTGCTGCCAATGACTGCTTTCTTCAGCGCATCAGGGTCTGGTTCGCGTACATGGACTCCGTACGAAGCGAGGCTCGATGAGATCAAGTTCATAAGCATGAGTCCTGCATCTTGATAAACTTTGGGTTTAGTAAAAAGGTGATGACAGAAGCCTGGATCTTCTGAGCTCCAGTCTCTATTACCCATATATGCACGGCTGCGTCTTAGACCCACATTACCCCATATCCGATTGTGATCAAAATATTTGAAAGCATCGCCTGTACCGCAAATTTGCAATGTTCCCGGCTTAATCACTCGCGGAAAGCTGGAGAAAGAACCATCGTAATTAAGGCTAATGGTGAAGCCATCATTCTGTTTGAATTGCGCGCAATCGCCTTGATCACAGATAAAGGAGAGGTGTTCGTCTTCATCGAATGCGAATACAGCCACTCTATTCGGTGCTGCCTGATCGACCCTCACGCCCTCCAGGCGTAACCTTTCTTCAGCAGAATAAAAATCTTCTGGGTCCGGCCTGTCTGAATAATCATTTTTGGGGTTTGAACTACACGAAGCCAGAACAACTCCGAACAAGAGGGCAAGATAAAAACGCATTAATAAACTCCTTTTCTAGAACTTAAAATTGATAATCACCGTCCAGTGGTAACGCCGGAGACACTCCGAACCCTTAACAGAATAATTGAAGTCATATAATTCTCGTTAAATTATACAGAATAGAACCTATGATTAAAGCTATTTGGGTAATTGTAGGGGATGGTAATTCCATAGGGTCAGTAAAAATTTGAAGGGTTGGTGAATCGATGGGGTCAGTATTGAATGAAATTCTGCCAGAACCAGAGCTTTATTAATCCTTTGATCCAAGCCCTTTAATCGACCATCATAAAGATAGCGACTCGAATTTATAACTGACTTTATAAAACTTCGCCTGGTGTTGCCAAACGGCTTCTTGAATCAGGGCTGATCAAATTTTGGTGATTTATTATTCAAAAGCCATCTCAGCCGAATGGGAGGTTACAGATTCCAGGCCACATTCAAACCGTCGAACACGGCTTCTTCTGCGGTTCGGGCTGCTAGTGCGTCACCAATCAAATGCACTTCGGTTAGATCGTTGATTTCACCTGCAAGAGCCGATTGTGGCAGATGTCCCTGACTCAGTACCAGGGTATCGACACTCTCCATTAACACGGCTTCACCGCTGGCAGTATGTTGCATATAAACAGTGTCGTCATCGCACCCGAACAGCCGCATGAAGGGAATGACTTCGACGCCGAGTCGATGCAAGTTAGCGGTCATTTCAGTGCGAACATAGGATTGCAGCAGTTCTCCTGCACAGATGCCGTTTACTGCCAGCCGTACCTTATGACCGTTCTCGGCCAGCTGTTGGGCAATGCCCATTCCGATCCAGTCGCACTTCCAGTCAGCCACTAGAACATCACTGCCGACAGGCTCATCGTTATTGAGCAGCTGCCATGCGTCCAATACTTGCATGTCACCGTGGTTTTCGAAATCAGGGGTATATGGTTTAGCACCGGTGGCGACAATAACAACATCGGGTTGTTGCTGCTGCACTAGCACTCTATCGACCTGCGTATTGTTCTGGATTTCTACGCCGGCCAATTCACACTCACGAATTAGATTGGTTGCCAGTCCGCCAAACTCCGCTCGCCCTACAATTTTTTGTGCCAACAGTACCTGGCCACCCAATTGTTGGGCAGCTTCATACAGTGTGACTTGATGTCCTGCTCGTTTTGCCACACTGGCGGCTTTTAAACCCGCAGGGCCAGCACCCACTACCATGACTTTCTTTGGTGTGTTTGGTCTGGGCACCTCACCAAAACCGTAAGTCAATTCTCGGCCTGATTCTGGATATTGGATACAGGAAATGGGCAAGCCACGGTGAAAGTGGCCAATGCAGGCCTGATTGCAACCGATACAGGCTCGGATGTCGTCAAACAATCCTGCTGCTGCTTTTGCAGGCATTTGCGGATCACAGATCAAGGCTCGAGTCATACCGACCATGTCAGCTGCAGATTGAGATAACACGATTTCCGCGTCCTGAGGTTGATTGATACGGCCCGCTACAAATACAGGAATAGTGAGGTTGTCTTTAAAAATTTTCGAGTCGGGTGCGAGGTAGGCGTTCTCTACGGTCATGGGAGGTACGATATGTATGGCACCGAGTAGCGACGCCGAGGTGCCCGCAATAACGTTGATATAGTCGAGCTGTGTCGATAGCGTTTTACAGGCCGCCAACGTGGCTTCTATGCTCAATCCCTGTTCATCCATCTCCCGACTCGAAATTCGCAATCCGACAGCAAATTGGTTACCGGTTGCGTTACGTACCGATGCAATCACTTCTTGCAGAAACCGTAGTCGATTTTCATCGTTGCCACCATATTGATCGGTGCGTTTATTGGTTGCTGGATTTAGAAATTGCGCCGGTAAGTAGCCGTGGCTGGCGACGATCTCGACTCCATCTATTCCAGCAGCCTCGAGTCGCCTTGCGGCGCTGGCGTATCCGACAACAAATTCCGCAATCAGATCAACCGAAGCCTCGCGAGGCATGACATGGAACCGATCTTGTGGGACCGCCGAAGCTGAGTAAGCAACCGGTGCCAAGCCATCCGCTGTCTCCATAATTTCGCGGCCTGGGTGGAACAGCTGACCATAGACGACTGCGCCATGATGATGGCAGGCAATCGCCATTCTTCGATAGCCTTCAATACAACTATCGTCAGTCGCCATTAGCACATGAGAAGAATATCGGGCTGATTCATGCACCGCAGACACCTGCAGCACGATCAAACCAACCCCGCCACGTGCACGAGATTCCTGATAGGCAATATAGGCATCGTTAATCGTTCCATCATTCGGTAAGGTCGAGTCATGACCGGTAGACATGATTCGATTGCGAATGGTTTTACCGGCGATTATTAGCGGCGAAAACAAATGTGGGAAGGGTACTTGATTCATGGAATCTATCCTCTGTCTGTTATTTTGAGACTTGTAGTCTTCAAAAAACAGAAACATACTTTGGCAAAATGCATTTTTATTTAGTCTAAAAACTTATACCCTTTTTTTACGAATGTAAATTACTTAAACAAACTAATCAAATTGGAATGAAAGCAATGGGTTGAAAATTTGAGTTCGATGATTTCGGCACTGGACTGTCCTCGTTTGCTTATTTGAAAAATATACCGATTGATTTATTGAAGTTAGACGGCATGTTTTTGAGAGATATCGATACCAACCCCATTAACTTTGCACTGGTTAAATCGATGTATGAAATTGGCCGTGTAATGGGTAAAAGAACCGTCGCCGAATTTGTCGAATCCGATGCAGTATTGGCAAAACTCCGCGAAATTGGTGTTCATTATGCTCAGGGATATAGGATCGGGCGGCCACAACCGATTGGACTATAAGCTGGGATAATAAATGTAAGTGCCAAATATCTCGTCATTGTCATAGGGGCTTAGATACTTCTAGACTTCAGGCCTAATAAAATCAATGAGGTAGGTTATTTTTACCCAGGAAAAACTGAATTGAAATGGGCGCTAAATTTAGATTTGCGCTAGTAATTGATACTAAAAAGTAGATTTACTGAATGGCCGCTGTGTTGTCAAAGCAGGCATTGCAATAAATTAACAAGTTGCATCTTTTGGGGTGGTTGTGAAGATACGCAATAATTTCCCGAATGACGTCAACCGTCAATCTAGTTTTAACTTCAAAAGTCTAATTTAGGCTGGGTCCCTACGATTGTGTATGCCGCAATCTATTGTGAAGTTACGATGGGCTTAAAAATAGATACGGGCCTTCGCTGGAATGCCAGAATTCCTTAACCGAAGTGTCAAGCACCACTTATTGCGCATCGATAAAATAGGTGAAACCACAATAATAATCTATCAAAGTGCGTCAAACGCATTACTTAGCATACCTAGTGCCATATCTGTATTTTCTATATTGAAAATCAGCGGTGGCCTGATTTTTAAAACATTTTCCTCTACGCCTACGGTCGAAATTAACATCCCTTCATCTCGCGTTAACTCGATCAAGCGTGCGGCTTGTTTGGGTGCATGCTCTTTGGTGTTTCGATCCTTTACTAGATCAATACCGATAAACATGCCCTTACCTCTTATATCACCAATAACATTATGTTTCTGCTGGAGTACGGCGAGACCAGCCCTGAAATGGATGCCCGTATCATGAACATTTTGCAGGATGTTTTCTTGATGAATATATTGCAGAACCGCACGCCCAGCCGCCGCTGAAACAGGGTTGCCACCAAAGGTATTGAAGTAATCCGTCACTTTACCAAATGCTTCTATCACATCGCGTTTTACCACAACGGCAGCTAACGGATGCCCACATCCCAGCGGTTTCCCCATAGTAATAATATCAGGTACTAGGTCAGAGTTCTGGAAGGCCCAAAAGTTTTCACCCTGACGGCAAAGGCCGGATTGCACTTCATCAAATACAATTAAACCGCCGGCAGCACGGGTTGCGACAATCATCTCCTGGTAATAGCTTTTATCAGGTGTAAAAAGCCCAGGATTTTCAAATGCACCTTCGATCAATTGCATCGCTGGTTGATGTCCATTCTCAGCCAACTGCTCTATAGCTGCGTTTATTCCCTGAGCCTCTACTTTGCCACGGTAGCTATCGGGTGCTGCAACTTCTACGATGAAATCAGGGCAGGGGTGATGACGTCCTTCGGATGGCGATAACTCAGATACGAGAGTCGAGTTACCGTGATAAACATTTTCTGTAATAATAACGCCCTTATTCCCTGTCACTGTTGAGGCGATACGATAGGCGAGATCATTCGCCTCGGTTCCTGTGCAAACCAGCAAGACTACATAATCATCTTCCGGGATGGTTGCGGTTAGCATTTCGGCATACTCAATTACATTTTCATGCAAGTAGCGTGTGTGGGTGTTTAGCGTGCTAATTTGTCGAGTAATCGCTTCTACAACATGCGGATTACAATGACCGACTGAGGGTACGTTGTTGTAACAATCGAGATATTTCTTACCGTCACTGTCGTAAAGCCAAATCCCCTCACCACGCACAATATGTAATGGCTCATCGTAAAAATGGGTATAGGTCGGGCCCAGCGCTTTGCGGCGGCGGGCAATCAGGTTCTGGTTGGCTGTAGTCATTAAAATCTCAATTGGTAGGCAGAAAGATTCAAAGTAAATGGCGATTAATTAATGGGACGTCACTAATCGTTGAAGCTTGATCGATGGGCCGTTATTGATGAAACGTGATCATTAAAAACATCGCGACTAAACCCAAGGAATATTTTTGCTTTTTCAAGTGTACCTTCAAAATCTTCTTCAAGTAATTTCTGCTCGTCGTGGGCATGGTGAATGGAGCGATAGTATAAAAGCTGCACATTCAAAAGACTTCTTACTGTAAGCGCGTCGTAGAGTAATTCTAATTGTTTGTCAGGAATGATGACATATTTTTTGTAACCTTCCAGCATTGCCGAGGTGCTGGCCAATATGTCGGAATTATGGTCCATCATACTATTAAGGCTGACTGCCAAGTCGACAATAACAGGACCAGCAATCAAGTCACCAAAATCTATAATGCCCGTTACATTCACGGGGTTGTCCGGCGCGCACATAACATTGCCTGAGTGCCCATCGTTATGAATTACCTGCCGCGGAAGTGCCAATAACTTCGGCATGCCATAGGCCTGTAAACGTTTAAGGTGAACTTCAGCCAATGGTTTGAAATCATCTGGCGTGTATTTCTGGCGTAATTCTTCAGTAAAAATTATTTGGTTCAGGCTATCCCACGGCATGAAATGACTAGCCGCAGCATGGTCAAAACCATTTAATCCGGCACACAACCTACCTGTAATTCGGCCAACCTCTCTGATTGCATCAAACGGAAGATGATCGAATTCGCTCACCGGACAGCCATCAACATAGCTTAATAACCGCGCCATATGAGCGAGTCCATTTTCGTCGTTTAACACGCTATATGATTCACCAGACTTGTTTCGAATCTGGCGGGGAACAGATAAACCAGGGTCCTTTTGCTGCAGATGCAATAGTGCTTTGATTTGAAAGTCAACGGATTCGTCTAACTCATCGGCGCTAGCAATTTTAAAAATATATTTCACGCCTTCTTCGGTCGTCACGCTCATATTTTGATCGCGCTCACCAGCAAGCGTTTTGAAAGCACCCGTGACACCATATTGGTCCAGTAAAAACTGACGTAATATATCTACCTGAAAGCTGGGGGGAGTGAACCGCAAATCGTCTGGGTTAAATGGCTTAATCATATTAGTGGTCATTTATTTAAATAGCATCTTCCAGCTAGTTTCAATTGGAAATATTCGGAGAGGGTAAATTAGTTTTAGTGCCAATCAAATATAAAAATTAAGTTTACTGAAAGTGAATTGGCTATGATTAATTCTGATTTTGATTGAATCTTTGTCTAATAGATGGCTCCATATATCCATTCAAACAAACTATTCGGTAATCCACATGAAAAACGACGAGCAATATACTTCACCTAAGGTATGGAAATGGGAAAAAGCCAGCGGTGGTAAATTTGCCAATATCAATCGCCCGATTGCAGGCCCTACCCATGACCATGAATTGCCTGCCGGTGAGCACCCGATACAGCTGTATTCACTGGCAACACCCAATGGTGTCAAAGTGACGGTTATGCTCGAAGAGTTGTTGGCACTTGGACATGAGGGTGCGGAGTATGATGCCTGGTTGGTCGATATTGGTGAAGGTGGCCAATTCGGGTCTGGATTTGTGCAATTGAGTCCCAACTCGAAAATTCCAGTTCTGCTTGATCGTACGGTCGATCCAGAGCGGCCCGTATTCGAATCCTGTGCGATTTTGCATTACCTCGCACGAAAGTTTGGTGAGCTACTGCCCGACGATGACGCCGGTTATGCGGAATGTCTGTCCTGGTTATTCTGGCAAGAGAGTAGCGCATCGTTTCTGGGTGGTGGATTTGGTCATTTTTACAGCTATGCGCCTTACCCAATGGAATACCCGATCAATCGCTATGCGATGGAAAGTAAGCGTCAACTCGATGTGCTAGATCGTCAACTGGCCGAACGCGAATATATTTGTGGAGCCGACTACACCATCGCCGACATCGCGATCTGGTCCTGGTATGGTCAACTTGTGCTAGGTAGCGTTTACGACGCTAAAGAGTTTCTCGATACGGATTCATACACTCATGTAAATCGCTGGGCTGAGCAAATTAAAGCGCGTACCGCTGTCAAACGGGGGTTATGTGTCAACCGCTCTTGGGGTGACGAACATAAGCAATTAAAAGAGCGACATTCAGCGAGTGATATCGACGCGTTAATGTAATGGCTCTGTTGGCGGGTCAACCAGTACTACGAATAGAGGAGTCTTCTGTTCGAAGCGGTTCACCAACTAGTCGTTGATTTTTTCAAACAATTATCAAAGCTTAAAATGCAGTTTTTTGCTATGCTCTCACCATCATTTTAGTGGCTCGATATCCTTATGGTTACAACCTTCAAAACTCAATTATCGTCATTCGGATTCTTGCGTCTCAGCCTAATCACTCTGTCCGTATTGTCTATGCTATTACCCATCGTTGAGTGGGCTGTCATACAGTTCATAGGACCGGTTCCCGAACGCTCAGTACTAGGATTAAGTGCAGGGTTAATAGCGCCAGTGATGGCACCCGTGTTAGTGCTGGTTATTTTGCTCGATATTATTATGGCTAAAGTGCGGGTTGCAGATGATTCGGTTGGTGAGGGTGCTCTTTACAAAACGGTGACTCGATTTGAGACCATATTGTTTGTTGCTATGCTGCTTTTCTGGATACCATTTTTTGCTTATATGATCTAGAAATATCATTTAGTGCTGCTTTTTTGGGGCGGTTATCGGTGTTTAATTTCTGCGTCGGTTAAGTATATTCGACTTGTTGGCTTAGGCGTAAACGAGAGCGAAAATATCGTGACAGGCTATCGATGAAAATATTCAATATGGCAGTTATCAATATCAGCAGCATAACTCGATCAAGTCTAATATCAGACATCGCACTATCCACATAAAAGCCCAGTGTGGCGATACCCAGAATACCCAGAATGGCAGTTTCGCGCATGATCACTTCCCAGCGATAAAACAGAAATGCGAGAAACTGGCCATACACCCTGGGCAATACTTCATAGCCATATAGATTAAATCCTCGAGGGCTATCGGGGCGAAGTACCAACGAATTACTATAGCGCCCCATCAAATGTCCAATGATCGCACTATTGTGTAATGAAAGCGCCACAATCGCCGGCAACATCGAAGGCCCCCATAACTGTAAAAATATATACGCGAGTATAAATTCGGGTGTCGAACGCAATACGACTAAAAATATTTTGCCGATAGTGCGACCAAACTTTCCGAAGAATTTGTCGGATATCAAAGGAAAAAAAGCCAATGTTAAAAATCCAGTACACACCAATGCAATTTGGGTGAGTATAAGCGTGGCGATGATGCCAGGTAGTGCCTGGTCGACGAGTAAAATTTGCAACCAGTCGGAAAAGCTACTCCAGGTTTGCGCTAGTGCCAGGTCGTTGTTGCGTAGCGGTGCTGGCACGATGTCACTGGTGAAAAAACGAATCACATTATCGAAACGAATACTGGAACCTTCGCCCAATAAAAAGGGGGCCGCTACTAAATAGAAGCCCAGTAAGCGGGGCCGCAACCAAAAACGTAAGCTTGCTATCAATGCATAAAACAGCAATAGCAAGGCGGCCGCTTCAGAATAATTGCCTTCACTAAAGGCTGTCTCAAGATAAAACCCGAGTGTTGGCAGGCCAATAAACCCCAGTACCGCGCTTGAGCGCAATCCGCATTCAAACCGGTAACTGGTGTAATTCTTGATGTGTACCCAAACATCGGGTAAACGCGCAAAGAAAAAAGTAGAGGCAAGGCCACTGCCTACTGGCAATACTGCCAGTACGCCTGGTTGAGATTCTTCAAGTGTTTCGGCATAGACCTTGGCACAAATGCCTGCATAGGGAATAGCGATGGCGAGAACACCCGTCAAAGGTGTTAGCCCCAAAATCTGTAGTAGGATTAAAGCCCAGAATAATTCGTGAATGGCGCGAACAAAAGCACAGCTCCAACGCACTAGTGCAATGTGAAATACCTGTGCGAGAAAAAAACCAAAGAAGGCACCTAGCGCGACACCACACATTGCGAAAGCAATGGTTTGTATAAGGACCTTACCAATATTGGTGACGGCAAAGAAATCGGGTGTGATAAACCCCATAGCCATGCGCTGCATTTCTGTCCATGGATCAAGAGTGGTGATCGATAGATCAGCAAAAACAAGACAAAAAATCGCAATTAGCACAAACCCAAGGCTAACGGTGCGGTTTGATGATGAAAATTTTGACACGACTTTAAGCAGTATAGAGGAAATCAAGATCGCTGCGCAGCAAACTGCTGGTGGGAGCATCAAGCGCTATCTGGGCATTTTTTATACCAATAATTCGAGTGCTATATTCAAGTGCGAGTTCGACATCATGCAACGCTAAAACAACGGTTTCAAAATTATCGCACAGGGCTTGAATGATAATACGTGATTGGTAGCTGTCTACTGCAGACACGGGTTCGTCGCCCAGTACCGCATCGCCGCCTTGCAATAATGCGCGACAAACAGCCGTGCGTTGTTGCTGACCACCCGACAGTTCACCCGACCGAGTGAGTAGTTTGTCGATCAGCCCAAACTTTTCTGCAATAGGTGAAATTAAAGCAAGTTGTTTTTTTTGGGGCCAGACTAAATTGAGCAGATTGTAAAGCGTGCTGTGTTGATCCAGGCTACCCATATAAATATTATGAAAGACATTTAGGGTGCGAACCAATCCAGGATTTTGAGGAATGAAGGCACAATTGGCACGATAGCGAGATTGCAAAGCCATCAGCAAGGTTGACTTACCTGCGCCACTCTCGCCAACTAGTGCGATTTTTTCACCGGCTTTGATATCCAGCGAGATACCGTTTAAAACGGTAACTCCCTGGTAGCCAAATGCTTCGTTATCTAGCTTAAACAATTGAGTTTACGCCGATGATAGCGCTAATCTATGAGCTTAATTTCTTTGCCAACTTTCAGGATCGGATCATAATCACTGTTGGAGGCTGGAATAAAACTGCTACGTGGAAAAGAAGCCAGTAGATCTTTATCTTTCATGCCCAATAGTGCATCGGTCACTCGTTGCTTGAAACCAGCAGACCAGCGCTGATCGACATCACCACGAATAGACCACTGGTAATCGGGGTAGGTCGGTGTAGTCCATATAATCGAAACTTTGTTAGGGTCTATTTTGCCGCTGGCTAAATCTTTTTTCCAAACCTGAAAATTGACAGCGCCAACTTGATAGGCACCTGACTGAACCAGAGCAATCGTCTTCGAGTGATTGCCGCTAAAACCAACTTTGCTGAAGACATCTTGAGGTGCTTTATCGAATTGTTGACGGATATGATATTCCGGCATTAAACGACCAGAAGTTGAACCTTTTGAACCAAAGGTGAAAGTTTTACCAGCCATTTCTTTTGGAAAGTTGGCTGATTCTTTTAATCCAGTGCTGTTGTGTGCAATGAAGTAAGTCTCAAAAGACTGGTCTTCAAAGCCCTGCGCAATGGCTTCAGAACCTTCAACCAGGTTGCGGGCGCGCACTCCCGACAGGCCACCAAACCAGGCGAGTTGAACCTGGTCGTTACGAAAAGCCGTTACTGCTGCGGCATAGGATTTAACTGGAATGTATTTGACGTCAACACCAAGTTTGTCACTAAGGTAAACAGCTACCTTGTCGAATCGCTCTCGCAGTTGCGATTCATCCTGGTCGGGAATCGCAGTAAAAACGAACGTGTCCTGTGCCGTGGCTGGTAAGCTTAAAACTAGACTAATGCTAAGAATGGTTGATGATAAAAAGTGTTTCAAATGATTCATGATATTGCTAAATTTCCTTATGGTTTAAATAGTTTGAGGTTAATGCGTTGATACTTTAACGCCTACTTAATGATGATTTTCGATACTAAATAAGGGGTTATAGAGGCTTAGATAACGAATTTCTAACCAGACACTGTCGGTTCAAAGAATAACATTCGGCAACTCTAAACTTCACGGTTTATCACTATTGTTGGCTTGACCTAGCCAAGCTGGCACGAAATATACCCTGCAACATGAAGAATAGTCAGAAAACACTGTTAACTCAACCACAGAGACAGAAAATCTGTCTTTGTGGTGCATGCCTCAATTTATTTCAGAAGTATGGCGTTCGTCAATGTTACGAAACCAATACCAGGTCCGATTTTGGCTAGCTAGTTACAACTTGTTTGATTATTCTCACCAGACTATGGATACACAACTATTTGAGCAGGCACGACAAAACCGCGATCCACGTTTTGATGGACGCTTTTTCATTGCGGTTAAAACCACTGGCATTTACTGTCGGCCAATTTGCCGAGTCCGTATACCTAAGGCCATAAACGTTCAGTTTTTCCTGACCGCTGCCGCTGCAGCTGAAGCAGGATTTCGACCTTGCTTGAGATGTCGCCCTGAAACGGCACCAGGCACTCCGGCATGGAAGGGTACTTCAACCACCGTAAAAAGAGCGCTCAGTCTTATTTCAGCAGGGGCGCTGGATGAGGCCGGAGTTGAGTCACTTAGTGACCGTTTGGGTGTCACCAGTCGCCATTTAAGTCGGTTGTTCTCTCAATATTTAGGCGCATCACCAAAAGCAGTTGGCCAAACGCGCCGCCTACATTCGGCAAAAAAACTGCTAGACGAAACCAGTCTGTCAATGGTGGATGTGGCTATGTCGACAGGTTATGGCAGCGTCAGGCGTTTTAATGATCATTTCAAACAGGTATATGGACGATCGCCCACTCAAATTAGAAACATGAATAAAGTGGCTGCTAAAAGTCAATCACTCGCCTTGACAGCATCAAGCTTCGAATTGAAACTCACTTATCGCCCACCGTTTGATTACCAGGGAATGCTTAACTTTCTGAAGGTGCGAGCCATTCCCGGAGTCGAACGGGTAACTGACGAAAAGTATGTTCGCACGATAGTGGTTGGCAGTACCGTAGAGTCTCGGCAAGTAGGAAGACTGACGGTAACCCATGACCCTGAAAAATTGTGCCTGCAGGTTTATATTGAACTAGATGGTGCTAGTCAACTGATGATAGTGCTGGAAAAGGTGAAACGGTTATTCGACCTTACCGCGGACCCGATAGACATTATCCAGTGCTTACAAGCCGATAAACAGATGGTAACAATGGTTGCCCAAAACCCGGGGCAGCGCGTGCCAGGCTGTTGGGAACCATTTGAAATTGCAGTCAGAGCGATAGTTGGTCAGCAAATATCAGTCAAGGGTGCGACCACGCTGATGGGGAAAATCGCCAGCACTTACGGCCAGCAAACTGAACTGGGTCTCGTATTTCCAGATGCAAATGCTTTGTCTCAGATTGATGTCATCGGTTTATCGATGCCGGTGAAACGAGCGCAAACCATTAAAGATATGAGTCAGGCTGTTATTGACGGTAGTATCGACTTTACGGTTGGTGGCGATCCGGCCAATCTGATTCATCAATTGACAAACATTAAAGGAATAGGTCCCTGGACATCACATTATATTGCGATGCGTGCGCTAGGCGATCCAGATGCTTTTTTGCAGGGTGATTTGGTGCTACTCAAGGTTGCTGAAAAATGCTTCGGCATAGGATGCGGCAAAGACTTAATTGAAAGGTCGAAGCAATGGCAACCCTGGCGAGCCTACGCCTGTATGCACCTGTGGCGTCAAGCCGCACAACTCAAATGACTCTCTCTCTAAAAATGCTGGTTTAAGAATGTTGACTGAGGAAACTATTATGCAATATCGATACATCGAATCACCCATTGGAAAATTGCTATTGGCAGGTGTCGAAAACGAACTGGCGGTTATCGGGCTACCTGAGGGTAAAGGAGTTGTTGTTCCAGAATCTAGTTGGCAACGCAGTGAAAACTGTTTTGAAAGTGCTGAACGACAACTCAATGAATACTTTGCAGGTACTCGAAAAACATTTGATCTGAAATTGGCGCCCACTGGCACAGAGTTTCAATTAGTGGTGCTCGAAGCGCTGCAGGACATCCCGCTGGGTGAGACTCGAAGTTATCTTCAAATAGCACAACAAATAGGCCGACCGAAAGCAGTGAGAGCGGTGGGTGCAGCGAATGGTCGAAACCCCTTGCCAGTTGTCATTCCCTGTCATCGAGTCATTGGAGCTGATGGCAGTTTAACTGGATTTGGTGGTGGGTTAGAAGCAAAGCTTTTTCTTTTAGAGTTGGAAGGAGTGGAGGTCAATCGGGCCATTCAGAATGACTTGTTTTGAATTCGTTAGCTGTTTTGTTAGACAGTTATTTCACCTTGAGTGACTTTATGGTCGCCTCGTTAATTCGAAAGATGAGCGAAATTAATACCAAGCGATTGCCATTGCTTATCTACCATAGCGCCAATCATGTTAGGTTGGATCAAATGCGCTGCATAGTAAGTATGCAGACAACGGATCCGAGTGAATTTTTCAATACCACCAATGCCGCGCTTATCAAGGATAGCCATATAACCTAGCGATTCCAGTTCCTCGCGCTGTTCAGGAGGCATCAATTGCTTTCGCAGGTCGATATAGTTTTGGTGGTCTTGCGCCAGATGCGCCTGTAACTCTGCAGATTCATCAACAGCGGCCTGATACTGAGCAATGACACCCACTTCCTCGAGACGATCTATTTCATAGCTTAATTTTTTATCGACTAACCAAAACAAGGTAGGAAAGGGTTTGGTACCGATAAGGCTGGCGACCTGAACCACGACCGGAACACCAGCATCACTGCGAATAGGAATAGACACCAAGCCACGAGCTGGCCTACCTAATAAATCGGTAACCTGTTGAATGTCGTCGTCGCTCAAAGTTTGCGAGTGGGCAATGAATTTGGGCGAAATGTTGTTATTGATCATTTGTCTGAACACAGTTCAAAAAGCCGGGCATAGTAACATGCAATAACTACCCCAGCATCTCCCAACCCATTGTTCTGCGACCTTATCCAGATATTGCGACGTCGGAGAATCGAATGCCTGGCATTAATGCGGATAGACCTTCATTCCAGTGCTGTTGATTGCCAATCATTGATATTTTATTCAACATTTCGTAAAAATTGCCAGCGACGGTAATACCCCTAACGGCCTGAATTCGTTCGCCATCTTTACACAGGTAACCAGAAGCGCCGAAACTGAAATTACCAGAAATAGCGTTGGCACCGGAATGTAAACCAGATAAATCAGTGATCTCTAAATATTCACCGCTAAGCAGTGTCGACAGGTTTTCGGAACCTTTGGCGATTTCAACCTGATGTAAATTAACACCCAGAGTCGACCTGGGTCCTCGGCTTGCGTGCCCTGTGGTTCTGGTACCAAAATAAGAAGCGGTAGCACTATTGTGTATCAATGTTTGCAGGCAACCATCGATTACGAGTTCTGATTTTTGCGTGGCGGTTCCTTCCGCATCAAATAAATGGTAGCCGAATCCATCCACGTTGAGTGGGTGGTCGTAAATAGTCAGTCGTGAATCGGCAATAACCGACCCTATTTTATCTCGCATTGGGTTGATGCCATCCTTAGCTGCTTTACCTGAAAACATCATCGAAAAAACACCAAACACTGATGTCTGGGATTCCTGATCGAAAATCACATCATAGTGTTTGCTTGGAATGGGCTTACCATTGAGCAAGCCGATACATTTTCCATAGGTTTTATCAATGACAGTGGATGCATTTAAACCAGAAAATAATCGTGATATTTGACTCGTACCTTGCATCGCATTATTTTCACCGTCTTCGACAAGTGCATAAGCATACGAGGCACACATACGGCTGCGCGTTAGTGCATTTAAACCGGCGCTCGAGAAAATATGTCGTTGGCTGGTTATATCTTGAACACCGTTGTAAGGGACATTTTTTACTTTATCTTTTGCGGTTAGTTTACTTTCGATTTCGAGTGCCATTTCAATCTTCTGCTCAATCGAAACCTGCTCTTGTGGGCATAATAATTCATCATCAGTTTTCAGATGATCTGAATTTTGCAGAATATTCTCATGAGACTCTACCTTCACGAAACTGGCGTTATTTAATGCCTGAGCAACCATTGAACTCAGGGCGTCAGTATCAACTGCTTCACTGTAGGCAGTGCCAACATGACCATTTTTAATGACACGTAATCCGAAGATTCGACTCGAGCTCACTTTGTATTCTTCAAGTTCGCCGTCGCATGCTTTGAGAGAGAGTGTTTCTCCTTCGTCGATAATAAGGTCACCAGTCGCACCGGCACTCATTACCAGCTCTAATACCTGCTCAGCCATTTGTGCTGTATTCTTTCTTGATATGCTAGTGGATGTGCTAGTCGGTGTGCTACTAGAAGTACTCATCAGGCGTTACCTCCTACCAGTATGTCATCGACTTTCAAAGTTGCCTGTCCAACGGTAGTCGGTACTGCACCAGAGATTGACCCGCACATGCCACAGGCCAGCGAAAAGTCCTGACCGATCATCGAAATTTCTTTGAGTACTTTGGGTCCAGTACTAATTAAGGTTGCCGCTTTTACGGGGTATTGAATTTTGCCATTTTCGATATAGTAACCTTCGGTGACTGCAAAGTTGAATTCGCCAGTACCCGGTTGAACTGAACCACCACCCATGTGAGAGGCGTAAATACCCTTATCGATAGACGCTATCATATCGTCTATGCTGGCATTACCGGGCTCGATAAAAGTATTGCGCATACGTGATGCAGGGGCAAACTTGTAAGATTCACGGCGACCTGAGCCAGAGCGCGCAAAACCAGTTTGCTGCGCACCGATCCGGTCAACTAAAAAGTTAGTTAATTTGCCATCTTGGATGAGTTGGGTTCGTTGTGTGGCCATGCCCTCGTCATCAATATTGATCGAGCCCCATTCATTGGCCATGGTGCCATCGTCTACTGCATTAACAATTGAACTGGCGATTGATTCACCCATCTGATCATGAAATACCGATGCCTTTTTTGCGACTGACGTAGTTTCTAACAGGTGTCCACAAGCTTCATGGAAGATAACACCGCCAAATCCGTTGCCAATAATGACCGGCATTCGACCAGACGGACAGGGTTTCGCGGTTAGATTGATCAACGCCTGTCTAGCCGCTTCTTCACCCGTCTTTTGAGCGCTGATTGCGGCTTCAATTTCCCAGCCCAACAAACCACCATCATTCCAGCTGCCGGTCGCCTGTTCACCACCATCAGATGCGATGGCGGTTAAATTGGCTCGGATGTAATTGCGTTTATCTTTGGTGTGCAAGCCATCACTATTAAATATTTCGACGTGCTGCTCGCGCTGCATACAGGAACCACGTGTTTGTGATATTTGCTTGCCGGCTGCCCTGGCAGCTCGGTCTGCCGCCATTAAGTAGGCAATCTTACTTTCAATTTCAGCATCAACCGAAAGGATTTTTCGGGCTGGATGAATGTCGTTAATTTGATCTAAATTGAAAGACTTTGTACTACTAACAGGGTCCCTTAAATCTTTCGCTGCGAGTACTGATGCGATACGTAATAACTCGTCCTGATCCGTCTTATTAGTATAACCATATAAAACCTTGCTGCCATAAACCAGTCTGAGACCGATGCCAAAATTAATCCCCGATTCTACCGACTGGACTTCATCACTGAGTGTGCTGACAACATTGGTTTCATTTTTTTCAACGAAAAGTTCGGCAAAGTCCGCACCCAGTGACAGGGCGTGATCAATAACCGATTCTGCAGTTTGACTATTAAGCATCGAAATCTATTCCTTTGAGGGTTAGAGCAAGGTTAATCTAATTGGTCCACATTGTGATATCACGCTTTCATACATGAGGCTATAGGGTGGTCAATTCAAGCGCTTTGACATTACCAGGTCCAACTTGCATTCATACTCCCTCTGAAATAAGTGATTGATTTCGCTAGAATGATAAATTAACTCTCCCAGATTCATAGCGTGCACCCAATATCATCCACTCAGGTAATATAAGAATTGTGCGCGTACCTTAGTTTACATACTAAATGTACAGGCATTAAATAGTAGAAAGCGCATCAAGAATCTTCGCTCTACTGTCAATTTGGCAGGCATGAAGACTTTAAAGCTATATTTTTTGAAGGCAGCCATATTTTGTTTCACTCGTTCATTTATTTAAGTATCTCCACTATTTTATTATTAGCTGCCTGTGGCGGTGGGTCTAGTGCCACCACCACGCCTACTGTTAGTGCCAAAACCGGTGTATTTATCGATAGTGCTGTAGAAGGCTTAAGTTACAGTAAAGCGCCCCAATCGTGATTGACTAATGCCCTTGAAGAGTTCAAACACCTTGATGGAGAAGTTGTCACGTTTCGAATCGGCAAGGTTGAGATAGTGTCGTCTCTTGGGGCTGCCTTCATATCACGGTTGGATATCAATAATGGATTTGTTGGGTCAGGCGATGCGGTTGCTAATATAGCTCGTTTATTGAAAACGCTGGATACTGACAATAATCCGGGCAACGGTATTACCTTACCACCGACGATTGCTGGATTGCCCTCAACACTTGATATCATTGATAGCAGCGCTGTTGAAACTGCGCTGGGCCAGGCGTTAGTTTCAGTGACGGATGCTATGGACCATTTAAATGGTTCAGTAACGGCGCTTCCACCTCGATCAGTCGAGGGTGTTTACCAACGAGTTGCCATTGGTTCAATTAGTGCGGCTGGCTGTCCAAATGTAATAAATGCAGAGATAACCGTTAGTCGAGATACTTCAGGCAACCGGTCTTATGAAGGAAATATTTCGCTGTCAGGTGGGGGGGCAATATACCTTTACTGGTGGTGACAGTACGATTCGTAGCCCAACCGTTACTGATGATCCGAATCATAGTTACCGAGTTGACCTAAATACCTATGAAGGGCGAATACAGATAATTCAAGGTGGAACACCAGCGACTATATGCGCCGATATTCAACTGACAACGGATCCAGCGGTTAATTTACCACCAATAGTTAGATCTCCTTCTTATGTCACATCATCCCCCAGTTGTACGTCAGTGAATAGCACTTATGACATTACACCAATTTTTTCGGTCATGATAAAGATGGCTTCATCATCAATGAAATAGTGGCTAAATTTGCTCTTGATGGTGGTGACCTTGTCACCTTAACCAATCAGGGAGACGGCACAAGTTGTGATACCGTGACTGCGGCTAAGTCCTGGGATCCTGCTGCCCCAACTAACGGTGGATGGTACTGCACGGCTTCTAATGATGTTCTGAATCAAATTCCATGTACGTCAGGATATAACTGGGAGGTATCGGCCACTGATAACGAAGATTTGACAACAACCATTACTGGTGGTGGCTCAGCTCCCCTTAGCGGTGTAACGCCCACTGCTGGCACCCGTTTATTGTGTAATGAAAATTATCTTACGGCAGCCTGTGATGGTCTAATTAGTCTGGCTACAGTAGGTAGTTCAACAACCAGTCATCCTAATGGTAGTTGTGCCACTTTGGTTCCGCCTCCTAGTACTACGATAACTACCAGCGAACTTACTACCGCAAATCCTGATATCTTTCTTGGAAACGTGATCGTTAATTATGATAATGCTGGTTCTGGTTTACCAGCAGTTTCCTGTCTGGTGACTCTCGACCAATAGGGCGAATTATGCAGAGAATCCGGTGTTATCAAAAATTGATAAACCTGGGTTCTCTGGATCCTTTAAATATTAAATTAGGAAATGAGCAAAAACTAGCCGCGCAATCCCAACTTGTTTAGGCTATTGCAGTGCAAATGAAATTTTCTCGGCAACATTATCGAGCTTCAAGGGGGACTTGAAAAAAGACTCATCACCAATATGGTTTTGAGCATGGATACTCTTCTGTCGCGATAGGAGCGTGACAGCGAATTTTTCAAATTCCCTCTACGTACCAATACTCTGCACATTATTTTTCGGGCCCAACCGAGGATTCTAGGCTGAAAGTGTTATTGGCTAATGAGTAGATTTGATTGATTTATTCCAGTTGATTTTAGGTTGCCAATTAACGAGTCCGCACGGTAAAGTTACCCTACTGACATACCTTAATCTACATACAGAAACCTCAGCCCATGGCGCAAGCAAATAGAATGAATAACAAAGATAGGCCCAAGCCAGAACGCGTTGTTTCGTTACAAGATTTATGGCCTTTTTTAAAGCCTTATCGCATACAAGTGGGCATTGCTTTTGTGTTGTTATGCCTGGCTTCTGCAGCGCTACTATTAGTGCCATTGGCCTTTCGTGATTTAATTGATGTGGGCTTTAGCAAAACTGAGTCCGCAATCCCTACGATTGATATTGATACTAAGTTTGTTGTACTGTTTGCTTTAGCCGCTTTTTGGGCGCTCATGGTTGCTTCGCGTTTCTACATTGTTTCTTGGATAGGTGAACGCGTCACGGTGGATCTACGTAGTGCAGTTTATGGCAGCGTATTAAGGCAATCGCCACAGTTTTTTGAAACCTTACAAACCGGTGAAGTTCTGTCTCGCTTAACCGGTGATACCACGCTTATTCAAACCGTTGTGGGTAGTTCGGCGTCGATGGGCTTGCGCAGTCTTTTTCAGTTTACAGGTGGCATGATTATGCTTGCCGTGACTAGCTTTTACTTGTTTTCGATCAATATTGGCCTAATGGCCTGTTTGATTTTTCCGATCATGTTAATTGGGCGTTCAGTCAAAAAACTCTCACGTGAATCGCAAGACCGAATCGCCGATAGCTCAGCTATGGCAGGTGAGATTTTAAATGCAATGCCAACCGTTCAATCTTATACCCAGGAAATACGTGAAACTAGCCGCTTTGTTAATAGCGCGGAGTTAAGTTTTTTAATCGCAATCAGGCGTGTAAAGGTTCGAGCGCTACTTACCGTGGTGATTATTACTGCCGCAATGGGCACGATTATTTTTGTATTATGGTTAGGCGCGCGCCAGGTGAGTGAAGGCGTGATGACCGGTGGAGATCTGGCATCATTTGTCTTATATGCCGCCATGGTAGCCGGTAGCGTCAGTACAATGGCGCAGGTATGGGGTGACATTATGCGCGCAGCTGGCGCCACTGAACGTTTGCTCGAATTATTGCATACAGAAACAGCCATTACCGAAGTAGCGAAGCCACACCCGTTAGCGAACAAATTGCAGGCCGATATCGAATTTAAAAATATCTATTTCCACTATCCATCGCGGCCGCTTAAGCCTTCGTTAAGCAGCGTAAACTTGCATATTAAGGTAGGTGAAACCGCGGCCTTGGTCGGACCATCAGGTGCTGGAAAAACCACCATTTTTCAATTGTTGTTACGGTTCTATGATGCACAAACTGGCAGTATTACCATTAATGGCCAAAATATTAGTGACATCAGCTTAACTGATTTACGCAGCCTTATTGCTATCGTCCCGCAAGACCCTATTATTTTTTCTGCCAATGTATTAGAAAACATTCGTTACGGACAACCTGATGCGACGGATGAGGCAGTGATCGCCGCTGCCAATGCGGCACAAGTCGCACAGTTTGTGCCGCAATTGCCAGAGGGTTACAACACCTTCTTAGGTGAGCGAGGGACACGCTTATCAGGGGGGCAAAGACAACGTGTTGCGATTGCGCGTGCCATGTTAAAAAATGCGCCTATATTATTATTAGATGAAGCGACGAGCGCACTTGATGCTGAATCTGAAATACTCGTGCAACAAGGGCTTTATGCCGCCATGCTAGGGAGAACAACACTGATTATTGCCCACCGATTAGCCACCGTGCAAAAGGCCGATAAAATCGTTGTTATGGAAAACGGTGAGATTGTGGAAACGGGTAATGCGATGGAGCTTCGCCAAAAAGGCGGTTTGTACGCAAGACTGGCTGAATTGCAGTTTAAAAACTAATCACTGAAAGCTCTTTACAATGTTAATGACCCGACTTTAAAGCTAAGTTTTGGCAATAAGTCTGACTGACCCCAAATTAATGTTTTCTTAAATTAGGGCCTCATATCTCTTTGGCAATAGCATTGCATATGAATATTTTCCTGGCTGTTAATATACAAGAAGGTTCATACCGATCCAGTTAACAACTATGAAACAGAAATTTTGGGGGAAATAATTTGAATGCAAAATAGTTGTGATCCGGTATTGAGTTGATGTCGTAAGTATTCAGCAAACAATATATTTATGACTGTGGAGGTCTACTAATGAATGTATTTAAACGTCTCACAATTACTTTGCTCGCGATGCTTCCGTTAACTTTCTTTAGCGTCAATGCGATGGAAAAAGATATTGTCGATACCGCTGTTAGCGCTGGCAATTTTAATACTTTAGTTGCTGCAGTGAAGGCTGCTGGTTTGGTTGATACTCTTAAGGGTGACGGTCCTTTCACCGTGTTCGCACCTACTGATGCTGCTTTCGCAGCTCTGCCTGCAGGCACTGTTGAAAACCTACTTAAGCCTGAAAACAAGGACCAATTAATTGCAGTTCTAACTTATCATGTCGTCCCCGGTAAAGTTATGTCCGGTGATATCGCTGGGAAGAGTCTTGAAGTTAAAACAGTTCAAGGCAGCATGGTAGATGTGAATGCCACTAACGGCGTAATGGTCGACGGTGCAACGGTTGTTGCAGCTGACATCGAAGCTAGTAATGGTGTTATCCATGTCATTGATCAGGTAATTTTGCCCAACTAAGCTCTACTCCCTAAACTCCTTTAGTATTTAAGGCTGACGCCCGTCAGCCTTCTTTTTGTTGTTTCAATCAGGTCCGTTATGAAGATAGTTATGTAAAAAGTAGCATCGTCCTTGCTTGGTCAACCGTCAGTCTGATGGTTGGTAATTCGAAACCACTTCATTGCGTACCATTTTTGTAGCTTAGATACAGCGCTACATAAGGCAAGCAATCAGCAGAAATTTCATACTACTACCCAGAAGCAACAAGGCCCAAAGAATTCAATAATTATGTTTTTTTGAGTTAATTGATAGTGTTAATCAACTACTTTTTTACCAGGCTAATTTGTCGACCTATCCAGTCGGGTTTTTGCTCTATCTCTGCCTTTTTTAGCGCAGCTTGAACTGATGCTGGCATTTCCATTGTGCGTGACTCCCGAGTGTTGTAATGCAGCACCATGAATTCTCCGGTGGCGCAGAGTTTGCCATCGACGATCATTTTATGAGCGAACCAAATTTTCTTCGCGTCAGATCCTAAAATGATTGATTCGACTTCGATCATGGCAGGTGCACGCACATCGTCCAGATAGCGTAAGTGGGTTTCAACGGTATACAGCGCACAGCCAGTTTCTTCGAAGTAGTCAACGCCAATTCTAAATTGGTCTTGTAACTTCCAGGTGGTGTTTGTGAACGGCACTAAATAATAAGCTTCATTAAGATGCCCGTAAGCATCCAGCCAGTTATCCTGCAGTGGCTCTGCGTGTAGATTAAAATTAGTCATGATTAGCACGGTGGTTGAGTTGATAGTAAGCGCAGTATAAATTTATAACAGTAGAATACAAAGCAAAGAGACTCTATAAAAAGCGCTATTTTAGGTAGGCATAGCGTTAGTCAAATAGTAGAATCGTGCGATGAAAACTATCCTCGAAATATCTCAACTCAGCAAAATTTACGAATCTGGTCATCAATCGCTCAAAAATATTAATCTTGATATATATCAAGGTGAAATACTCGCGTTACTCGGCCCGAATGGTGCGGGAAAAACAACGCTAATTTCGACTATCTGCGGCATTGTCTCACCTAGCTCTGGCTCAGTGACTGTTGACGGTCACGATATTATTACGGGGTATCGAGAAACCCGAAGTTTAATTGGTCTGGTGCCCCAGGAATTGACACTGGGCGCATTTGATACGGTGTGGAATACAGTGAACTTTAGTCGCGGTTTGTTTGGTAAAAAACCTGACCCAGCTTATATCGAACGCTTACTCAAAGACTTGTCCTTATTCGATAAGAAGGATTCTGAGCTTCGCGCCCTGTCTGGCGGTATGAAACGACGAGTGTTAATTGCCAAGGCGTTGTCACACCAGCCGCGAATTCTATTTCTTGACGAACCGACAGCGGGAGTTGACGTTGAGCTGCGCAAAGACATGTGGGCTTTGGTTCGGGGGCTGAATAAATCGGGTGTGACTATTATTCTGACGACACACTATATAGAAGAAGCCGAAGAGATTGCTGATCGTGTGGGCATTATTAGTGACGGTGAAATAATTATGGTTGAAGACAAGAAAACTCTAATGCAAAAGCTAGGCAAGAAAAAATTGGTGCTTGATTTAAAGCAGCCAATTACATCGATACCAGAAAGCCTCGAGGCCTATCAACTCGAGCTATCGGCCGATGGCAGTCAGTTGACCTATACTTACGATACTAAGTCAAATCGTACTGGCATTACGGGGCTATTGCGAAATCTGAGTGACCAGGGTATTTCGATGAAAGATTTGAAAACTAGCCAGAGCTCCTTGGAAGATATTTTCGTTAGTATGGTAAGGAAAGACGCATGAATATTCAGGCAATCAAGGTTATTTATAAATTCGAAATGCTACGCGCCTGGAACACCCTGATGCAGACCATCGCGTCGCCAGTGATTTCAACCTCGTTATATTTTGTTGTATTTGGTTCGGCAATTGGCTCGCGGATTCAAGAGGTAGAAGGCGTGCCATATGCTGTTTTTATTGTGCCGGGCCTGGTGATGCTCTCACTATTAACCCAAAGTATTGCTAATGCATCGTTTGGCATTTTCTTTCCCAAATTTACTGGGACAATTTATGAAGTGATGTCAGCGCCAATTTCATTTTTTGAAATTGTTGTTGGCTATGTTGGTGCGGCAGCCACTAAGTCATTAATTTTAGGTGTTATTATATTGATCACGGCCGGCTTCTTTGTTGACTTGAATGTCGCACATCCGGTGTGGATGGTTGCTTTCCTGATACTCACCTGTATTTCGTTTAGTCTGTTTGGTTTTATCATTGGCTTGTGGGCAACCAATTTTGAAAAGCTTCAGCTGATTCCGATGTTGGTGATAACACCTTTGGTTTTTCTGGGTGGTAGTTTCTATTCAGTTAGCATGTTGCCGCCAGCCTGGCAAACGGTAACACTATTTAATCCTGTATTGTATTTGATCAGTGGATTTCGTTGGAGCTTTTTTGAGGTGGCCGATGTTAGTGTTGGTGTTAGCTTGGCAATGGTGATTGGTTTTTTAATCTTATGCTTAGTCATCGTATGGTGGATGTTTAAAACAGGCTATCGCCTTAAGCAGTAACGCATATTAGGGTAATGGCTCAAATTATCGCGATGTGAGTCGTTTTTTAACTTCGAATCTTCGGTTGGGCGGGCAAAAAACTAAGGCGTTTTGGCTACGCAATATACGGATAAGTGATTGGGGTAAGAGACAGTATGGTCATTAAAGTTAACGGTTGAATATCGGCTGATTTGTTATGCTGGCGCATATTCACATGGATGTTATTGTTAGGTCTTCCTAAGTAGTAAAATGCCAAAAGTAGGCGGCATGAGGCGATGCAGGCGTTATCGATGTCGGTATCTAGCGGCTTTTCTTTTTTATTGTGTATAAGGATGAAGTTGGTTAGATGCTTGATCGGGCGAGACATGCGGCGGGTGACGTTTCGCTTTCCTGCCCTACGGTTCTATGCATTATTTTGTCGACTGCTGGAAAAACGAACCAGAACCCGATAAATGCTTAATGAATAACATCTTCATATCATTCTTTTATCCGCATGATTTAGTTGGCCCGTATCATCAGGTTTTCGTTGTCTTTAGGCTTTAAGAGACGGCGCAGACTTTCGTGAGTCAGCTCAGTTATTTAACTTTGTGAGAGAAAAAAGCTTGGCCATCCATGGCCAAAAAAATCTTACAAGGAGGAGAGGGGTAAAACAGTGCAAACATTAGCTGCCCGCAAGGGCGGGGTAAAAATTACTTCTGCCAGAAAAACTTATTTACTTCTTTAGCAACATCGCCATGATTGAGGCCGATGTCAGCAAGCATACGTGTATTCATTTGTGACAGTTGCTGACGATCATTTGAACGACTGGCCCAAACAGAAACAGTTGCAACGATTGGAGTGAAGAATGACTCAACGCTTTGCACTAAAGTATGCAAGCTTGAACCGAGTTCGATGTAATGAGATTTTACAGTATTTGTATTCATTGAAGTGCTCCTAAGCAGCGTTGGTTAAGTTATGCAGAGCATTATAGGGATTAACTGTTACCTGAACAGATACAGATAAATTGAAAACTGATCATAACAGTTCAGCGGCTTGTATGATCTGTTTGAAAATATTATGAACTAAGTCTCATTTTCTGAACGGGAAAGGGCTAGGTTTGCAGCTATTTAGTAAGGATTTTTTCCAAAAAACTCACCTAAGTCATTGATTATATTGGTATAAGTTTAAATTGGTTATTAATTCAAACAGTGGTGGTAACGGGCGAATATTTCAGATTAAATCGAGAGCTCTAATCAGAATATCCGCCCATATTTCATGAACTATTATGCGAAAAAACCCAACAGTTCTAAATTACAAGTACAGTTGATCCTGTCGTATTTCTCGATTCTAATGCCCGATGTGCTTCTGCGCATTCTTTAAGTTCGAAACTCTGGTTAACCTGTATCGACACATCGCCACTGCCAACGACCTCGAATAAGCGATTGGTGCCTTCTTCTAATAACTCTCGCGTGGCGATATGGGTTCCGAGGGTAGGGCGAGTCACGTACAGAGATCCTTTGGGCGCGAGTATGCCTGGGTTGAATGGATCAACAGGGCCGCTAGCATTACCATAGGTGACTAAAACGCCAAAAGGTTGAAGGGAATCCAGAGAGGCTTCAAATGTCGTTTTGCCTACCGAGTCGTATGCAGCTGCTACACCTTTACCTGCTGTCAACTCGCGAACCCTGGACGGTATATCTTCATTGCGATATAAAATGGTGTGATCACAACCATTTGCCTTAGCAAGTGCTGCTTTCTCATCCGATCCAACACAGCCAATGACGGTGACGCCGAGTAACTTTGCCCATTGACATAAAATCAAACCAACGCCACCTGATGCGGCATAAACCAGAATTGTGTCTCCTTTTTTAACAGAGTATGTTCGAAATAGTAAGTAGTGTGCGGTAAGGCCTTTAAGCATCATTGCCGCCGCTGTTTGATCACTAATATTGTCGGGGATTTTAACTAATTTATCAGCTTCGATTAATCGTGATTCGGCATAAGACCCTATTTGCATGGCATATGCCACCCGGTCACCAACCACCAGAGAGTCGACACCTTCGCCAACCGCCTCGACAATGCCAGCCGCTTCCATACCAAGAACGGCGGGGAATCCAGCGACGGGATATAGGCCAGTACGGCCATAGACATCGATGTAGTTCAAACCACTGGCGGTTTGCTTCAAGCGAACTTGACCTGATCCTGGGTCACCAACATGAATCTCTTGCCACTTCAAAACTTCGGGGCCACCGGTTTGGTGTATTTGTATTGCTTTAGTCATAATTTTATCCTTTCAACGTCAGGCAAGGTTATCACCGTATGCATGTCTGACATACAGCGTCTTTCATATTTTAATCATTTGGTTTAACCACAGGGACAACCCAAATCAGATTGTTGGAGTTAAAACTAGAACAGAAAAACATTATTACTAAGTATTATTTCCAGGGCTGCTTTGAAGAAGACTGAGTGTCGACCAAGATGAGCTGTATCAGTAGGTATCGTGTTGTAGCCCAATTCGGTAATATCAGTTTGGCGTAGTGATGGAGCTCTGCAAACTTGATCAAGCTCACGGAGCCGCAGAGGCACTGTTTGATGAGATCAAGCAGTATCCTTTTTTCTGGTAAGAAAGAACGTTTGAATTGGGGTAAGCATCGGTATGGTTGCGATTACCGAAGCCACTAGTAATTATACTGATTTGTTAAAGCAAGCCGATGCAGCCAGTAATTTGGCGAAGGATTTAGGGCGAAACCGTATCCATGTTTATCACCCTGCTGATTCTTTTCGTTATGTTTGCCCAGGTTTAATACGGATTGAAACCAGCAGTACTGATATTACCAGGGCAATACCGACCCATTGAAGATTATTCAAATACTCGTGCAGGATGAATACGGCCAATAAAATAGAGACGACTGGTTCGAGGTTTAAGATGAAAGCCGCCGCTGCCGCAGGAAGCCTGGCCAACGCCTGAAATTGACACAATATTGCGACCATATAAAATAGTGTTGCAGTCGATAGGGCGATCAATCCGGTGTTCGATTTAGGCAATGAAAATTGCGTAAAAGCAATAGGTAGAATAATGACTAAGCCAATCAAACTAATCCAGAAGGTCATTAGCAAAGGGTTGACGAGTGGCGCGACAGTTGCGCCTTTAATAAAGGTTATTGCGGCCCCGATGCTCGCCAATGCAGCAAAAACTAATCCCATGGCACTCAGTTTCATCTCGCCGCTAGACAGCGCCAGGTACAAGCCGATAAAGGCTAGGGCAAATATTGATAAAAGTTGAATCGACGGCTTCAGTTGTTTTCGAAGCATTGCATTTATCAACACCAGCATCGGGTAGGCGTACAAGATCAATACCGCCAGACTAACCGAAATTGATTCGACCGATAGCATGTAGAAAATCATTGCCACTGACCAAACAACGCCAATCAGTATTAAGGGCGATATGAGTTGGCGCTCAACTTTGAACGATCTGCGTTTGATTAAGATAATTGCGCCGAATACTAAAGTTGAAATCACAAACCGAGCCAGCATGACGGTTAACGCGTTACCGCCATCGCTATAAATTATTTTTGCCTGAGTCGTGATCGCACCCAACCCAATGGCTGTTGCGAGGGCAAAGAAAACACCAATTCTGGCCTTACTTTTTATTTCCATGATTAATCCGGTTTCAATTGAATACATTATATAGTTAGGCGGTTTAGCTTTCCAAATAACTTTGCCGACACAGATGTCGCGATGCGGCGTTCCGTTAAGGGGCGAGAGCAGGACGCGTTAAGCTTTGCCTACATGGTCTTTCGACCGATCACAATATCTGCTGAACGTATTTTCGTAATGCCAGTCTGATTAACTATTTGTCAAACATAAGTTCTAGTGAACCGCATTAAAATCTCACAATTAAGCTGGCGTCGGAAAATTATTTATGGCCTCATTTTATATGGCCTATTGAGTGTTTCTATGGGCGCTGTGATGGACTCATCGCAATCTATTTCGTTGAAAACTGCGCCGTTGCCAGATAAGTTCGCTGAGCCAGTGGTTCAAGTTTATGCTGCGAGAACCTGGGGTAAAAAAGGAATGCTCGCAGTTCACACTTGGATAGTAACGAAGCGTCTTGGTGCGAATAGTTACAATCGGCATGAGATAGTCGGCTGGAAACTGCGTTGGTCATCCACTGCTTTACGCTCGAATCGTTGGGGTGCCTATGATCGGGCAAACTGGTTCGGCAATGAAGCCACATTGTTGGTCGATCATAGGGGAGCGGGTGTTGAAGCTATGATTAATAAAATTGACGCCGCTATCATTGACTACCCCTATAAAGAGCAGTATCGGTTATGGCCCGGACCCAATAGCAATACATTCATTGCCTACCTCGGATTGGCAGTGCCAGAGCTATCCCTCGACTTACCTTCTACCGCGGTTGGAAAAGATTACCGACCTGTAGGCAACCTGTTAGGTCGATCTGTCAGTGGTACTGGCGTCCAAATTTCTCTACTGGGTTTAGCCAGCCTTTCTATTGGGTATGAAGAAGGTATCGAAGTCAGTTTATTGGGCTTTAATTTCGAATGGGATGTCTTCGACTGGGCTATCGAATTGCCGGGGCTTGGCCGAGTAGGGAGCCGTCCTTAAATCATAATAAAGGTCACTGTATGCACTTGCCTATTTACGATTGATTCGATATTGTCGATTCAATCTGACGGAATTTCCAAGGGGAAATTAAATGACTAATTTGCGAGTGCAGCCTGCGGTAGTGAGCATCGAATGGCTTCAGAAAAATATTTGCCATCCGGACTTAATTGTCTTTGATGCGAGCTGGCATATGCCTGCTACTGGTCGCAATGGAAAATCAGAATGGCAAGCTGAGCGTATACCAAGCTCGATATTTTTCGATTTTGATCAATCTATCTGTGCCGACATTCTTTCTAACAAGAAAGAACTCCCACACATGATGTGTGACGAAAATCACTTCACTGAATCTTTGCAAGCACTGGGTTTAAATCAGGATAGCGCTGTTGTCATTTATGATAGCCTCGGCGTGTTTACCAGCCCTCGGGCCTGGTGGATGTTTAAAGCGATGGGATTTAGTAACTGTGCGATTTTGGATGGCGGACTACCGGCCTGGAAAAGTGGCGGTTATGACGTAAATGAAGAGGTTCCTACAGAAGAATATGAAACAGGTGACTTTATTGCGCGAGAGCTACTGGGGCAGTTCTGTGATGCGAGCAGGGTACTCGAAGCCATTAATGAGCAAAGTACTTCAATACTAGATGCCAGACCAGCAGCTCGGTTTAATGGGGAAGTAGAAGAGCCTCGAGCAGGATTACGAAAGGGACACATGCCAAATGCCAAAAACCTGCCTTTCCCCAGTCTGATCGAAAACGGTTGTCTAAAATCGGTTTCCGAGTTGAAGCTAATTTTCGAAGAAATGGTGTCATCCAACAATAACATTGTTTGTAGCTGTGGTTCGGGAGTGACCGCCTGTATTATTGCATTAGCCGCAACTGTCGCTGGTTATGAGGATATCTCAGTTTATGATGGCTCTTGGAGTGAGTGGGGTCTGCCAGGCGAGCTGCCTGTAGTCACCGATCAATGAAGGCAGCGGATAAACCCTCCCCTCAGAAAAGGCTACGCGACCTCAAAGGGTTTGGTCCTAAAAGTGAAGAAATCCTCGCGCTAGTCGATATAAATTCAGTCGAAGACTTTTTGAATGTCGACCCTTATCAGTTGTATGCTAGCCTGAAAAAAAGAAGTGAGAGGCACTGGCCTCAATTCTATTTATGCGATCCTGGGTTCGAGAGAGAATCCACATTGGCAGGATGTAAAGGAAACAAGTAAAACGGAAATCTTGTTAACACTAGATGATATGGGCCTCGCACCTAAATAGCATTAATGGAGGAAAATGCGTAGGCCGCAAAAGCGAAGCGCCTTCCGGCAAATCCCCAATAGCGTTACCTGCAGACAATTTCAAGATTATATTTTATTGCCTGTTTGGTGGTATTGGCTTATCAGTCTTACGTTGTTATTTTGAAAAAGCATCAAAGTGCCTCCCGAGTGTTGACGTCGAGACCACCATTACTGCTTTATTTTGTAAAGATGTTATGAGCGGGTATTGATCTTAAGCCGAAAGGCTATGGACGTTTATTCGATCTCGGTATACATTACTGACGCTGAAACAATAAACTTGACGAAACGGAGAATTGGTTTGAAACAGCCTGTACTAAATTTTGATCGAGACGAGTACGCTCGCCGAATCGCTAAAACCCGACTGTCTATGCAAGCAAAAGGCGTTGAGTTAATCATTGTATCCGACCCTTCTAATATGGCCTGGCTGACCGGATACGATGGTTGGTCGTTCTACGTTCACCAGTGTGTTCTATTAGGGCTTGAAGGCGAGCCAGTTTGGTACGGACGTGGGCAGGATGCTAATGGTGCGAAATTAACCGCGTTCATGTCGCACGATAATATCATCGGCTACCCAGATCATTACGTTCAATCGACAGAACGTCATGCCATGGATTATCTGTCGGAACGCATCAATGAGCGGGGCTGGGGCAAGGCCAAAATAGGTGTCGAAATGGACAACTACTGGTTTTCTGCGGCTGCGTTTGCCTCGCTACTAAAGCATTTGCCCAATGCCCAATTCTCAGATACCACTGGCCTGGTTAATTGGCAAAGAGCGGTTAAGTCACCACAAGAACTAGACTATATGCGCAAGGCCGCGCGCATTGTCGAGCGCATGCATCAACGAATTTTTGACAAGGTAGAACCCGGTATACGAAAGTGTGATCTGGTGGCCGACATCTATGACGCCGCACTGCGCTACGATGATGCCATCGGTGTCGGTGGAGATTATCCAGCCATTGTGCCATTACTGCCATCAGGTGAAGATGCATCAGCGCCACATTTGACCTGGGACGATCAGCCGATGAAAACAGGCGAAGGCACCTTTTTTGAGATTGCCGGTGTCTATCGTCGATACCACTGTCCATTGTCGCGCAGTGTGTTTTTAGGCAAACCCTCAAAAACTTTTCTCGATGCTGAAAAAGCTGTTCTGGAAGGCATGGATGCTGGTCTCGAAGTCGCCAAAGCAGGTAACCTTTGTGAAGATATTGCTAACGCATTTTACACCGTTTTGAAAAAGCATGGCATCGAGAAAAATAATAGGGCGGGTTACCCAATCGGTATCTCTTATCCGCCTGACTGGGGCGAACGCACTATGTCGCTGCGCCCTGGTGATAAGACTGTTATGGAAGAAAACATGACCTTCCATTTTATGACAGGTTTATGGATGGACGACTGGGGTTTCGAAATTACGGAAAGTATTGTCATTGGTGAAAAAGGGCCTGAATGCCTTGCCAATGTGCCTCGAAAATTGTTAATTAAAGATTAAGCCGATGAAACCTAGCCCTATTTCAGCTACCGTGCCTTTCGATCAGGATGGCATTCATCATGGTTTTCTTCAACTGCCCCATAGTCGAGATGATTCAGCCTGGGGGGCGATAATGATACCCATCTGTGTGGTGCGCAGTGGTGAAGGTCCTACCGCATTATTAACTGGGGCTAACCATGGTGACGAGTACGAAGGTCCCGTTGCTCTGCAAGACCTGGCTTATAGTCTTGATGCAACTAAAATAACAGGGCGGGTGATAATCGTTCCTGCGTTTAACTATCCAGCCTTTCGTGCCGGCAAGCGCACATCGCCCATCGATGCCGGTAATTTGAATCGCACCTTTCCTGGTAAACCGGATGGCACTATCACTGAAAAAATTGCTGATTATTTCCAACGTAATTTAATTCCCATGGCCGACTATGTACTCGATATTCATGCTGGCGGAAAAACTCTCGACTTCCTGCCTTTTGCTGCGGTACATATCCTCGATGACAAAAAACAACAGGCCGATTGTGTTGCAGCGATGGAAGCATTCAATGCGCCTTACTCGATGATGATGCTAGAGATCGATAGCGATGGTATGTATGACACTGCGGTCGAAGAGCAAGGTAAGATTTTTGTTTCTACAGAACTAGGTGGTGGAGGATCATCTACTGCAAGGTCGAACGCGATCGCTAAAAAAGGTGTGCGCAACTTGCTGGTTCATGCCGGCATTCTAAAGGGGGCAGTGGAGACAGCTGAAAGCGCCATGCTGGACATGCCTGATGGTGATTGCTTTGTGTTCAGCGAAAGTGATGGTTTGGTTGAATATATGAAAGACCTGGCAGACCCAGTAGAAAAAGGAGATTTGATTGCGAGAGTTTGGCCAGCTGATCGAACAGGTGCAAAGCCATCCGAATATCATGCAAAAAGAAACGGCATATTGACCTCACGTCACTTTCCCGGACTAATCCAAATGGGAGATTGTCTCGCGGTAGTAGCGGAAGAAGTTGGTCGGCTAGATTAGTAAACAAGATATTTGGTACTTCTAAAATAATAATTCTTTCGCACACTCAGTTTAGTTTTGGTTAATAGTAGGGTATGGCTGCTGGAATAAATGATCAATGTTATTTTTTCTAATTCGCGTGTTCAAAAGATTTGCTTGTCGCGAAGTGATATAGCTGCCGACTAACAATTTCCAAATTGTCTGCTCTTACCATTACCGACATCTATAAGGCACGATGGCAGCTTAATTTGTTTGATAAAGGGGCTTGATGGCATTGCTTCGAGCAATACCGCCTCGTGACAATAGTGTCAACTTGAATCAGATGGTTTTACTTTGAAAGTTAACGGGCAGCAGTTAAAACGAATAGCTAATCGATGCAAAGGTTTCAGAGTCGACATCGTCAGTATTGGCAGGAACTTTATCGGTGTGTTTGACATTGACGCCTACTTTTAACGACAGTGTAGAAGTTAAAGTTGATGTGATGACTATTCCGAATTTGGTGATTGTATTTTCATTACCTGATTCAATCGCAAGGTATTGATTAAAATTAGCGTTTTTGCTTAGCTTCCAGTCGAAAAATTCAGCCACTCGAATGGTGTATTCTTCTTCGTCATTACCTTTTTCTATTGCATTCACTCGATAACCTGGTCCTAATTCAAACGTCAGAATATGATCATCGGTATTAATAAATTTATAGCCATAACCGGTCCCTAGAGAAGCTTGGTAATCGAATCCAGAAAAACGATCTTTTTCGTAATTACCTAATATAAATAAGAACTCATCTTTGTTTAGCTTATGGTCTGATTGCGCACCTAATTCATACTTTTCCGATATTTTGATCTGATTACTTTCATCGCTAAAATAACTAGTACTGGCTTTATGATGCCAGTTAACGGATTCTTTGCTTAACGCTAATTTCAAATTGATTGTTTGAGTGTCCGAATTACCTTGTGTATTGAGGAAACCTAAATCAAATTCACCCTTGACTGGTTCAGCAAAAGTTGGAGGACTGATAAGGCATAACACGCTAAAAATTGAGATTAATTTCATTCCAAATATTTTCAAGGTAAGGTTAAAACTTTAAAACTAAAAGGGTTGACTGATCTGCCCGCCTAGCTATGACATATAGAGTTATTTTCTAAAATATCGATCAGAAAATAAACGCGACTAGTTACCAATCGAGCCGACTTTACCCTGAACTATCAGCTGATCATTTTCAGTGTCAGTCACCTAATTCTGGCCGTTTCTCCTGGCCACTCAGGGTATCATCGACCAGCCGAAAAAGCAGATCCATTTATGGCGTCTAGCGTCTTCTAAACGGGGCTTTATCGAGCTTCAGGTTCTATCAAACATGTTCGATCTATGATTGCCTTATCATTCAAAAATGCGGCAGTTAATCGAAGTGACTCTTCGGCTTCTGGAGAACCATCGTAGAACTCAAACACTTGTCACAGCCCATCCCATACTCGGCATTCTACCATTACCTCAGGCACCTCATTTGACGGTTGAGTCGCAGACACATCGATATCAACATAGTCTGCCTTGGGCTTTCTGCTTTCAAAAATCAAGAGAGTGAATAATGAGATATCAATATTTCCCTAGCCACTGATAATGGCTATCACAGTTTAAATAGGACCATGCTTTAAAACTGTTAGGTCAGGGTCTTACGCTCTCGATAAAAAGTATAAATACCTGTGCCAACCACAATGAGGCTTCCGGTAATCGTAATGGCATCCGGTACCTCTGCGAACACAAAGAACCCCAATAATAGTGCCCAAATTAGTACGGTGTAGCGAAAAGGCGAAACGAACGATATTTCGGAATCGCGCATGGCTGCAATTCCAGCCACGTAGCCAATCAGGATGAATCCTCCTGCTGCCGCTAGATACAGTATTATTTGTGGTGAAACATCTCGCCACTCCTGGGCCGTACTCGCCACTCCTGCCAAAGCCATGATGCTAAGGGAGGTAATCAGGGCAACATAAATTGAAGGTGTTGAGCTATTCAACTTGTGAGATAAAAGATCTCTTAGTGTTACAAAAGCCACCGCGCCTAGAGCCCAGAGCGAATAAACACTGAACCCATCTGTGCCTGGTCTCACGATAACTATGACCCCAATAAAACCTACAATAATCGCCAGATAACGTCGCCAGCCAACTTTATATCCAAGGAATAGTGATGCTGCCAGAGTCACGCTAAGGGGCAGGGATTGCAGAATAGCAGTGGCGTTTGCCAATGGCATATTAAACAGTGCGGTAAGAAAGCAAAATGTTGCACTTACCTCAGCAAAGGTGCGCCAGGCAATAATCTTGAATTCACCAGATTCTGGTCTGTGAAATATTACTTTTTTATGCCAGGCCAATATCCCTAACAATAGCGTTGCGAAAATGCCACGTAAGAATACGGTTTGAAATAGCTCCAGATCCTCAGATACCAGCTTTATCATAGTGTCGTTTAGAACAAAACCAGCCATTGAAGCCATCATAAATAATGCTCCGCGCATATTATTGCTATGTTCCAATACTATTTCCTCTGGTTTTAATTCGAACTGGCTAACATCTTGATTGAGGGTATTTCAGAACCAGTAATTTCTACACGGTTGCTTTTATCCACCAGCAAAGAAGTTACATATAGTCTGTGGTAAAAAGCGAATTACTGATAGGGTTATTTACCGATAGGTTTGAAACACTGCCATAACTTTTAGAGGCCTTTTCTAATTCAACTCTATAGTCATTTGAGAAGTGACAAGGCGTAGATATCCACATCTGAGTTGATATTTGGTAATTATCAGTTTGGTCTCGATCCAGCCATTAGCAGTGGATATTTACTGCGTCGATAATTTTCGCCTTACGTTATCTCAGCAGACAGTAATCAGTTAAAGCTGACTATCGAGTAACAAGTTGGTTTCGGTTTGTAAAATACCTTCGATGAGCCGTATCTCCCCCATAATTGAATTTATCGAGGGCAATGTTTGAGCGCGTATATCGGCGATGATATCCCAATGCCCAGTTGTATGATGAATAGCAATCACTTCCGGATAGCCTCGTAACCGTTTAATGACTGCGGGCTCATTTTTAGCCTCGACTGAAATATTCATAAATAACCTGACCGGGTGGCTTTCCGCATCGGGACTGAGTTTTACGGTATAACCTAGAATTACACCCTCTGCTTCCAGTTTATTTATTCGGTTTTGAACAGTGGCGCGTGATACAACAAGATGCCTTGCCAGGTTGACCACAGGCGTTCGTGCATTGGAACGTAACAGCGCAATTAAGCTGAGATCTTTATCATCTAGTTTTTTAGGCATTCTTATAAACCTGGATTTTAATCACAATGTAAAATTTTAGTTGCATTATGTGCATATAAATGACGAATTGATACTCTTTGTTGGCTATTTATTGGCTCGCCACCACTTTAATATTCTACCTATCTGAAAACTCAAACTAAGGACTGAATCAATGACTCTATTTGTAGATGTACCCACTCTGGGAAAGATAGTGAGGAAAGTAGGAACCGAAGAATTCATCAATGGCTTGCTGAACTGTTTAGAGCAAGATTTCTCACGCTGGGAAGATTTTGATAAGTCTGCACGAACCGCTGCTCACAGCGATACTGGCGTTATAGAGTTAATGCCCGTTGCCGATAAAGAAAGCTACGCCTTCAAATATGTTAATGGGCATCCATCTAACCCTTTGCAAGACTTTCCGACTGTGATGGCTTTTGGAGCGCTATCGGATGTATCAACCGGCTACCCACGACTGTTATCAGAACTGACCTTGTCAACCGCACTGCGCACCGCAGCGACGTCTGCTATGGCAGCAAAAGCACTTGCCAGAAAGGATTCTCGTATCATGGGAATGATTGGCTGTGGCGCGCAGAGCGAATTTCAAGCGATTGCCTTCCATACCATTGCTGGCATAGACGAGTTACGAATTTTCGATCTTGATAAAGCTGCGATGAGTAAAGTTGAACAGCATTTAAGTAGGCTTCCAAATCTGAAAGTGATCAAAGCTGAGACGGCAAATGACTGTGTGCGCCGAGTAGATATTGTCACCACGGTTACCGCAGATAAAACATGGGCGACTATTTTGACAGCGGATATGATTGAGCCTGGAATGCATATCAATGCTGTGGGCGGAGATTGTCCCGGGAAAACTGAATTAGATATTAATGTACTTAAATCGGGAAAGATTTTCATAGAGCATGAGCCTCAAAGCCGGGTCGAAGGTGAGATTCAGCAGCTACCTTCGGATCATTTGGTCTATCCGCTTTGGCGTGTCATTGCGGAATTAGATGTAGGACGCGAATCAGATCAACAAATCACCATATTTGATTCTGTGGGATTCGCCCTTGAGGATTTTTCAGTATTACGTTATATATTTTCTCTGGCAACTAAATACAATTTTGGAGAAACAATTTCATTGGTTCCAAGACTTGAGAATCCGAAGGATTTATTTGAACTGACTCTTCATTCCTTCGATAAATCTAGTGCTCAAAAAGTGGCCTGATAAACGCAATCTAACAGGTGATAAATTTTATTTTTAAATATTGGTGGTTCAGGAAAATAGGTTCTCAGGGATGAGTTATTCTGGATTTTTGGCGACCGAGTCAAATCTTGACAGTTGATTGAAACATACAAAACTGTTGATTGGGTGCAACTCCAGCTATTGGCATTTAGTGTCCCTTGTTATTTTTCACTTGCCTGCGAGTTGAACCTAGCTTCTGCTTCTTTGAACCGAGTTTTCACCCTATCTATGTCCCAGGGGAATTCGTTTAAGGTTTCATGATCCCATTCACTTCTGGGTTCAATGGGATGAAAGAAATCACCACCATAGACATGGATAGCGGTTGTCATTTTGCCGATTGGATTGAGAACAGAGTGAATGATTTCTTTTCCCAGAGTGTCAACATCGCCAACCCCAAGAGATTTTGCGCCTGCGGCCTCAATACTTGTTTCGTTTCGCTTCCAGAACACATTGTCTTCCCGACCTGAATATATTCCTATCACAGCAAACATATGATGATCGTGAGGCATTAAGTTCATATAAGGTGCCCAGGCAAAATTAATTATTGTCAGGTTATGCGCTTTGTAGATAGGGGTAATTCCGGCGCGTTCTGGTTCACCTAATTCAGACATGACCTCCGCAGGATTCGAGACGGCAGATGCCACTACTTCGCGGACCGCAGCCTGCCCATCTTTCACTGCTTCAATACAATCCTCGATGAATCTTTCCTTTTCAAACATTTTTTTCTCCATAGCTGTGATGGTTTGGCGTTACCAAACCATCACATCGGGTTCTATACCGGGTAGCAGTTGAATTGAAAATTGATGCCACCGTCTGCTTGAGATGGTTGCTATCAGTTTGCCTTCTCTTTCAGTTGGGCACGTTCTATTAATAACGAAATAATTTTAATGGAACCCCAAATCATTATTGCAGCAGCGATGATGAGCATTCCATTGACAACATTTTGATCGTTTAATAACGGATGAAATGCGTTTCCGCTTGAACCAAACTTTCCGTAAAGTCCTAAGCCCACCAATATTGAGGCTGGAAAGTCCATAATAGCGATATTCCTAATTTCTTTTTGTATTTCATTGATTCGTTCTACAGAGTTCATAAGTTCATCCTGATTATGTCTTACCTATTACGGTTGACTATTTGGTCGGCTCAGATTCCGACATATTCTGTTTATTGTGTCTTTGATGCGGTTCGTGTTTCATCATGTCCTACGTGGTTACGTTAGTTAATCGAGTCGATGGATGATCAAGCTGTAGGCCGGAAAAGCGCAGCGCCTTCCGGCTGACTCTTAACAACAGCGGCCCCAGTTGATAATCGTGTTATTTTTCAAACACCTGTTTGGAGTATTAGCACGATGGTCACGCCTGATGGCGCCATAGTCTATCAGACCTACGTTGGTTACAACGCCGACACCAATTCCTACGCTAGCCGATTTTATGCTTTATCGAGACGTTTTTTCAATACCCGTAACCGACTTTGAAATTCTGAACGGTCAATATAACAACCGCGTAAATGTCGGTTTCCTGTGGGTTCAAATGCTTCTCGGCCATGCAATACGCGACGGTTATCAAATACTGCCATTGTGCCTTCGGTTAGTTTTAGAGCTATACGGTATTTTGGTGAGCGCACTCGGGCCATCAGTTCACGATAAGCCAAATAGTAGTCATGCATAATATCTTCTGGCAGATCGAAAATACTAGCCAGATGAGCATTGTATTTTAGCTCGATAATATTGCCTTGATGATCGAGATTTATGACCGGGTGATGGTGGTAAATGTCGTGTTCGTCATCGTGAAAGCGAAACGGTATTGCATGATTAGCCAGCAATTCAAAATGCTCATTATCTTCTAAGCGTAACTCTTCGAGTATTCTCAGGCCATCGGCAAAAAGTGATTCACCACCAGCACTTTCATTGGCGAGGCAGTGTAGGAATTGATAGCCGGGTGGTGTTTCCTGATTCGATAAATCGGTATGCAGGGGTAGGGCCAAAGCGGTATAGGCCAAATTGGTTGGCTTAGGTTCTGTCTTTACCTCAAACGTAATGCCAAAATTAGTTTGGCGCTGGTAGTCGATACGGTTAGTGACTTCGTTCAATGCCGTTTTTGTCGAAGGCATATTCTGAACGAGGCTAAGACCATCCTGATCAAGTTGTTTCATCCAAGCATAAAGTGCTTCATTGTCTTGCATTAAATCGATGTAGTTAACGCTATTGATTTGATCCAGAAAACTATTATCCCAGCTTCTCGAGGCTGGACGATTTCCAGGTTTCAGGTCGCCTGAATAAGCGTGGTTTCGTAACCATGATCCCGGGAACTCACTGTGATGATGCTGCTCCGACCAATCAATCAGTAGCTGATCGTTTTCTATTGATACCTTTAGCGGATGTATGTTGGCGCTAATACTCAGCTGGTCAAACACGCGCTCTTGCGTGTCAGGGTGCAGGGTCGTCGGACAGTTATCTCGAAGCCAAAGAAAATTAAAGCGAGATTGACTGCCGTCACTCCAAATTAAATCTAGACAATGTTGTTTTTGACTGACGGATTGCAATAAAAATATGGGGTTAACGACTGGCAACACGTACATTACTCCGGATATAAAAGGCGCACTATAATAGAATTAGTAAATAAGTATTAAATGAATAATTATGTGCTTTGTAATAAGCTCAGCTAATGCATAAAACCACCATACAATTGCCGCCACTGAACTGGTTAAAAACCTTTGTCGTCGCAGCCCAATTGCTGAACTTTACCTCAGCAGCAAAAGATTTAAACATGACGCAATCGGCTGTCAGCCAACAAATAAAATTATTGGAGAGCCACCTGGGGCAGGCACTTTTTCACCGCCAGCATAAAAAGCTAACATTAACGAATACCGGAATGGCTTACCTGCCAACAGTCCTGCAAGCGCTAGAGGCAATTCAACGCTCTACTCAGGACCTCTTCACGCCCTTGAAGTACGGTATTCTCACAATTCAAGTCAATACGGCATTTCTTCTACTCTGGTTAACACCTCGAATAGCAGATTTTATGTGCCTCTATCCTGATATTACCTTGCGAATAATGAGTATAAACTGGAATACCGATCGACTGGCTATGTCTAATGATTTGATCATCGATCATGGCAGAGGCGCGTGGCGTAATAGGGAAGTACATCGTTTATTGACACCAAAACTACGGCCTTTTTGCTCGCCTGAAATAAAACAGAAGTTGCATAATGGAATGGACTTGGGTGATTTTTCGCTAATAGATATTATTGGCAATCAACAGCAATGGGGGGACTGGCTCAAAGAAACGGGATTGGTCATACCGTCCCGATCGATTAGACACCAGGTTGATACTATGGCTACTGCTGCCCAGTTAGCCAGATTAGGCGTTGGAATGTTCTTAAGTTATGACGAACTGTTAGAAGATGATATACGCAACGGGGCACTGATTGCGCCATTTGATAGATATATCGATACCGTTGATAGCTATTACCTGACGCATGATAATGATAAACCATTGAGCAAGACAGCTGAACTATTCAAAAACTGGCTGTTGAGTCTTTTGGGTGGGCAAGACGTTTTAGCGCAGGCCTTAGAGAGTAAAAATTCCGATTAGCGAATCTCATTCAATGTTGTAATCATGCTTAAAAAGGGCTGTTTCTGGTTCAATTTGATTGATATTTAACCCCATTTCATATGATTACTATTTAACATTGAAACACGATACCCTAATGTTCAGATAAATAATTGTTTTCCAAACCAGGAGGTTCACATGCGATATCAGGATGGACGCGGCGTTTTTTTTACCGCATCAGGCCAGAAAACAGTCGACCAATTTGAGCCAATATTAAAATGTCTTCTAGGCAGCTACGGTGACCCGGAAGCTGCGATTAAAACGATACTGGCAGAGGACGACGACTTTGTATTGGGTCATTGCTTTCATGCCTACCTCAATTTGCTTGCGCTCGAACGTAGCTTAATGCCCGTGGTCGCTGGCATTAT
The DNA here is from genome assembly GCA_964195315.1 of uncultured Acidimicrobiia bacterium. GTDB lineage: Bacteria > Pseudomonadota > Gammaproteobacteria. The sequence continues at coordinate 41,640 of CAXMOZ010000015.1, forward strand.
CGAACGCCTTGAACCACTTTTCGCCAAAGCTTACGATCATGAAAAAGAACATATAGCAGCGATCAAGAAGTGGTATTCAGGAGATCTGCATGCAGCTGTCAAACACTGGGAAAATGCACTGTTGCAGAACCCCTGTGATTTGCTGGCAATGCGGCTGTGTCACGACCTAGCGTTTTTTCTCGGTGATTGTCGCAATCTGCGCGACAGTGTGGGGCGCGTTAGAAAAGAATGGAGTCGAGATATGCCGGGTTATGGTTATCTGCTCGGAATGCATGCCTTTGGCCTCGAAGAATGTGGTGACTACCAACGTGCTGAAGATACTGGTCGTGAAGCGTTGCAGATCAATCCACGTGATAGCTGGGCAGTTCACGCTGTTACCCATGTGATGGAGATGATGGGGCGACAGGCCGATGGCATTGAATGGCTTAACTCACGTCAGGCCGATTGGGCCTATGATGGTAATTTCTTTGCGGTGCACAATTGGTGGCATCTGGCGATTTATCATTTAGACATGGCTCGATATGATCAGGTGCTCTCGCTCTATGATGGCCCTATTCGCAGCGAAAAGTCTGCCGCGGTGCTCGACTTGGTTGATGCATCATCACTGTTGTGGCGTATTCACCTTCAAGGAGAAGATGCCGGTGTAGGACGCTGGAATGAATTAGCTGAGGGATGGATGAACTATGCCGATGACGGAATTTATGCCTTCAATGATCTGCATATGATGATGGGGCTGGCTGTCACAGCACGCTTTGATGAAGCAGACCATTTGGTTCGGTCACTTCAGCAACAGTCCGAAGCAAGTACAGGTACTAATCGACTGGCACTACAGAGTATTGGTTTACCTGCTTGCAAGGGATTTCTGGCATTTGCACGGGGGCAATACAGTGAAGCAATCGAACATCTATTGCCGGTTAGGCATCGATCGTTTCATTTTGGTGGCAGTCATGCTCAGCGAGATATATTGAACTGGACAACGATCGAAGCGATGCTGCGTGCTGGACAGTACAGCCGTGCGCGCACTGCCTTGAACGAACGTCTCGAATTGAAACCGGGCAGTCCGCAAAGCTGGAACATGGCGGCTCGGGCCTATAGTGGGCTCGGTCTAGTGGGAAAATCTGCCGCAGCACGTGACGAGGCCGACCGACTGCTAGACTGAAAATAAAATAGGCTAACTCGAGTCTCTAATCGCAGTGTTAATGACAAGGATATTCGCACCCAAGTGATCGAACTTTGAGACACCCAATACTATTTTGTTATTGAGACGCTAAACGTAAAACCGACAGTTCTTATCAAATACTGAAAGTATGATTTTACTCGTGAAAAAATTTGAATGAGATTTGAATAGCTCTAAGCTAAACTTGAAGTTCAATACCTTTATTCCGTACAAAAGGAATGATGGTAATTATGTAGCAATTTAAGCTGGAGTCGATTAAAAATTATGCCCTGTTTCTATAAAGCCCCATTTCAGGGGGTAGTTCAAAATATTTTCAGCTGTGAAGATAGTGAAGCTTCTATTGTTAGCAACATTATTGATAGAGTTAATTTAAGCTATGAAGGAATTCCTGATGACACGCATAGTGGATTAACTCGTGCTGCTTGTACCCGGTTTCCTTATTTGTATAAAAAAGGCGTTGAGATTCGAAATACCCGACAGCTCAGCATAATATCATCGGAAGAACTTGCTGAAATTGCTGCAGGGCTAGAACTTGATGTTTTGCCTGCTGGATGGCTAGGTGCCAATATTGAACTGTCAGGTATTCCTAGTCTGACACTACTACCGCCATCGTCACGTCTAGTTTTCAGTAGTAAAGCAACTATAGTTGTCGATATTGAAAACAGGCCTTGTGTTTATCCCGCGAAGATAATCGATAGTTATTATCCTGGAAAGGGTAAGAAGTTTATTAAAACAGCTAAGAACAAACGAGGAATAACTGCTTGGGTTGAGCGAGAAGGATTGATTGAACCAGGTGACAGTGTCGAGGTGTTCGTTCCTGATCAGCCTAGCCATCCTTTGTTAACAGCATCTGATTGAGATTTCTTAGCGGACAAGATTTAACCCGTAGGGCGGAAAAGCGCAGCGTTATCCGCCGCATGTATTGACGAATTCATCATCGCCCTACGGCTCTCGCTTCTGGTATAGGTAAGACAACACCGCCTGAATTACAGCGTCATCTTTTAGTATTCTATTATGCCCAAGACCCACTGTTTTAAGACTAGTGCAACCTTTCCATGTCGCTTCTATTTCTTCGAATAATGACGCATCTATTTCTTCATCTTTGTGGTCGTGCACGAGCATGCCTGTCGGTGTTTTATGGTTGAGTAACGCCGCTGGATTTAATGTGCTCCACGGGTCTTGTTGACCCAGAATATCGTGCATTTTTTCGCCACTCAAATCACGAAACCGAATTGCCAGTGTTGGCCTTAGGTTTAACAATTCACTATAGGACTTGAACATTTTCTCTACGTCGAGATGGGGTGCCATCATGACCAAATGTTGCGCCTTTAAACCTCGTTGAAAGGCCTCAGTGGCCGCCATTGCGCCGAGGGAATGGGCAATGACGACATTAACTTCGCCAACTTGTTGCTGGATCGCTAATAAAGTATTTGTGAATTCAAGCAAGTGGGATTTTCTGCCGTCATTTTGTCCGTGTGCAGGTGCATCAAATGTGATGACCTGATACCCAGCAGCCACTAGAGCGGGTATGAAGTATCGAAACTGGGTCCCCGATCCACTCCACCCATGCATTAAAATAACCAATGGTCCCTTGCCCCAACTATAAACGGGGAGGCTTTTGTCTTTTAATTGAATGGTGATTGATTCATCGGCTTGTTGCCAAAATTCATTCACCCATTGCTTTGGCTTTGATTTAAAAACAGTAAACCAGAGTTGGCTAAGCACTCGCGCCGGCCATTCATTGTGTATCCGTGAGAATAGGTTAAGGCCAAAACCAGCAAGCTGAAAACTAATCGGAACAACTCGTTTAGCTCTGCCAGATGAGCTCATCATGGTCTTCTTATTCATTGGGCTGTTATCCCGGATAGATTACGTGGTTGATAGATCATGTGTTCAATTTCTTTTGTGTCTTGCTAGATTTCAAGTGATCATTATGACTATTGCGAATCAAGTTAAGTAGTGTCATATTTGACATAATACAAGCCATTTCGGACGCTTCTAATGCGGGCAGCACTTTATTTAATGGATCAATGTATCGGTAGTGGCATACATGGCATTATCGATTCACTGATCGCGGCAAATTATACTTTGGTCAAGTCGGGGCATCAGCCGATGTTTAGTTGGGACACAGTGTCTATTACGGGTAAACCGGTTGTGCCGACGAATGGATTGAGGATTCAGCCCGATTACAAGTTGAGTGACTATCTGCAACTGGATACCAGTCCCGACGTGTGGATTTTCCCATCGGTTTTCCAGTCTTCTACTGGCTTTGAAAAGATTGAAATAGCACTCGAAGAGGCGCAATCTTTAATGAAGGTGATTCGCAATCACCATGACCAAGGCAAGCTGTTAATTAGCATTTGTAGCGGTTGTTTTTTATTGGCAGCTGCTGGACTTATGGTTAATAGCCCCGCCTTAATGCACTGGAAAAGCGAGCATCATTTTAGGCGCCTATTCCCGAAACTAAAAGTTGATACCCGTCACTCCATCGCTGACTATGGCAATATCATTTGCGCGATCGGTGGCGGTATGGCCTATGAATACCTGGTGATGCATTTGGTTGAACGATTTGCCGGTCATCGCACCGCCGTTGATACCGCCAAGTTACTTATGATGCACCTTAAAGCGCCATCGCCGCTGCCTTTTCGTACCAATATCGAAACCAGCTATCACAGCGACGAACTGGTCCAACGTGCGCAACGCTACCTCGAACAGAATTTGAATCACGAGGTTGATATCTCCGACCTATCTAAGCAGGTTAACATTAGTGACCGGCAGCTCAGTCGTCGTTTTAGTAAGGCGCTCGATTGTTCTCCACTACAATATTTACAGCAGGTCCGAATTAATCGAGCCTGTAACTTGCTTGAGTTAACGCAATTGCCATCGAGTAAAATTGTGTATGAAATTGGTTATCAGGATGAGAGTAGCTTCCGGCGTTTGTTTAAGAAACAAATGGATATGACAATGGAAGGCTATCGACAGCAGTTTGGCGTTACAGAAAGATAAACTCAGGAACTGGTTTAACTAATATAGCCAATACGGAAACCACCCCAGTGCTTACCGTTAATATGAATAGGCACTGACAAGTCGTGCATTACTTCGCCAGTGTCGCGTTTGTAGGTTTGCAGTAACAGTTTCTGAGTATGACTGCCGCAGCGAGAACCTGTTTTGTCGGTGAACTTTCGTTTTGTCCGGTTTGCGAGCAAGTCTGTATCATGGTTGCCAGTTAAGCGGTGGCAAAATTTATTGTTGTGAGTGGCAACATAAGCCTGGTCGTCGGTTGCTATGGCATAGGCGACGAAATCATTCGAGGCAAGAATGGGTTCCTGTATGCCGGGTAAGATTTTATCCGAAATTTGATCGTATTTGGTTTCAAATTTTGGTGGGTTGGTGTTCTCAATAGTTTTATAGGTTCGATCAAATAAATCGCTCTGGGAAATCTGACCCTGCTTGATCGCATTTTCAAATTCTAGCTGAATTTGTTGTGAAGCGTTATCGGCTAGCTGAAATACCTGCTGGTGAATGCCTTCAGATAAAACTGATGCCAGTGTCGAGTTGGTTTCCTCGGCAATATCGGTAAAACGTTCAGCCTCATCGCTAAGATTCGAAACGTGTGCATTGCTATCTCTTAAACCCGAACCGATGCTTTCAATGGTTTGTGTTATCTGTACTATAAAATTATGATTTTCATCAGCCTTACTGGCTATCTGGGTGATTTGCAACTCGACACCATCGACAATGTCTCCAACTAGTTGCAGGCGTTGCTCGACGCTTTGAATATGTTCAGCCCCTTCGGTGACTTCGGTGGAAAGCTCGTTAACAACAGAAACCACGGTTTGGGTTTCGGAATGTGTTTTTTCAATGATTTGGCTGACCTGCGTTGTAGCCTCTGCGGTGCGGGCGGCGAGGCTGCGAACTTCGTCAGCGACTACTGCAAAACCACGTCCCATTTCACCAGCGCGAGCCGCTTCGATAGCGGCATTGAGTGCGAGTAGATTGGTTTGGCTAGCAATGCTTTCGATAACTTGCGTGACATCTCTAATTTTTTCTGAATTCTCACTTAGGCTTTGAATTTTTTGCGAAGTTTGATTCGATTTTTCCAATATCGAGGCAATTTTAGCCATTGTTGTTGCCAATAATGACTGTCCCTGTTGGCTATTATCCCTTGCGTCGCGTGCCTGTGACATAGCCTCGGTCGAGTTTAGTGTGACTTCTGCGCTGTTTTTTGTGATTTGCTGAATTGCATTAGAGATCTGATCTATATCGGTAGTCTGACCACCAAGCTTGCTCTGAAGCTCTGACACCGAAAAGGATACCTCTGCAGCAGAAATGGCGTTGGTACCAGAATGCTCTGCCAATTTATGGGTGGCATCGGAAATACTCACCAATTGTTGCCATAAATCATCCAGTGACTGGCTATTGTGAATTTGACGGAGTACTTCAAATTCCTCGCCAATTTTTCTTTGCTCTGTTTGATGAGCTGTAATTCTTCGTAGCAATAAGTCACTCAATAAGTGAACCGATGATGCTCTTGATGTCAGTGTGTAGGCAAGAATAAATAATGCGATAATGGTAATCGAAATGAGCAATGCAGATGCTAGCAGGCCATGTTGATAACTATAACTTAGGCCCAATTGCACGATTACGGCAACAAGCGTCAATATCAATAATCGTCGGTCAAAAACGAAATTATGCATTAAGGGGCTTCCTAATATGATTGCGATTGGGGTTAATATTAGTTGCAATCGAAAAAAAATCCCAAATAGATATCTCAATATTATTTATCTATTACTATCCTAAGAATTAGAGTGGGGTTATTTTTTTAAATTATGAGCTCATCGAATGACCCCAAGGCCGAATAAAGTCCTGGGTAGACAGCGTATTCCTCGGGCAGCTGGGTTGTATCTTGGATAGGCAAACCAGCGAGGCGCTGGCGAGGTTAACTTAGCCTGAATGGCCCGATAATTAGACCGATTCAGTCAGGTCCAAGTTAGGTAGGAACCCGATGTTCGACTAATTCACAGAGTAAGTTAGTGATTAAATCTGAGCTACCGACATGTGCCGTGGTATGAAATGCTATCTGTGGATACTTTTCCTGTAACGGTTTGACTTCATTTGGAATGTCTCTCATGACATGGTGACCTGCACAGAGAAAATAAGGCATCAGGCAAACCTCGTTCGCGCCTTGCTGGATGCAACTTTCTATTGCTTCGGCAATCGATGGGGCCGTTAGTTCTAGAAAGGCAATTTCGACAATTGGATATTTTTTATCCAATGTTTTAGCGAGTTTATTGGCGAGCTGTTTAGCCTCATCATTTGATGATTGAAGTCGACTACCATGGACGATTAATATGATTGATTTCATTGCTCTAAGCTTGTGTCAGTTTGGCAAATAACAAGGGTGGTGGTCTAGGTCATTCTGTTGGGTGTCGAATCGCCAAATAGTCCTCGCTGAAGCCAATTCTAATGCGTTTTTAGTGGAGATGAAGACAAAACTGGCTATTCTGATGTGACATTAAACACCTGAAGATATGACTGTCTCTTCAGGCGTTTAATATGTTGTGATCTAAACGACGTTTGCGATAGCCTCGCAAATGGCGTCCATATTACCTTCGGTCATTGCGGCAACATTGAAACGGCCCGAGTTCACTGCGTAGACAGCGCTATCTTCACGCATTTTAATGATTTGTGCTGTGGTTAAACCGGAGAATGAAAACATACCGTTTTGACGCTCGATAAAGCTAAAGTCCATAGCGACACCTTTTTTCTTCAGTGTTTCTACAAATAATTTCCGCATAGCATGAACTCGATTACGCATGGCATCGACTTCAGCTTCCCATTCGGCGCGTAATTTTTGATCGGTAAGAATCGTCGTCACTATTCCGCCACCATGAGCCGGTGGGTTGGAATAGATCACCCGAATAATACTTTTTAGCTGGCTGAAAGCGGTATTGGCAATCTGTGCTGTTTTTGCAATCAGGGTAAAAGCACCGGCACGTTCATTGTAAATGCCAAAGTTTTTCGAGAATGAGCTGGCGACTAATAATTCTTCACAGTGCTCAGTGAAAATGCGAAGTCCTTCGGCATCTTCTTCAATACCACGGGCAAAACCCTGATAAGCAAAATCAAATAAGGGCAGGAGTTTTTTGTCTATACACAAATTGGCAAGTTGAGTCCATTGTGCATTATCAGGATCGATGCCAGTTGGATTGTGACAGCAGCCATGAACAAGTAGAACGTCCCCAGCTTTGGCATTTTGAAGATCGGATATTACAGAATCGAAATCAATATCTTTAGCATTCTCATCGTAGTAGCCGTAGCGCGCAATTTTTAGTCCTGCTGCTTCAAATACACCGATGTGATTGGCCCAGGTCGGATCACTGACCCAAATGGTGACATCACCAAGTTGACGTCTAATAAATTCAGCCGCAATGCGTAAACCACCAGTGCCACCTGGCGCCTGTGCGGTATGAGTGCGCTTGTCAGCAATAATCTTTGAATCAATACCGAATAGTAATTTTTGAACGGCTAGCGCGTAGTCTGCGGTCCCGGAAATACCGAGGTATGACTTGGTCTTCTCGTTTTCTAGCAATCTGGCTTCGGCTTTTTTGACGCTAGGTAATACGGGTGTACGGCCGGTAGCATCTTTGTAAACACCAACACCTAAATTAATTTTGTGGGTACGGGTATCTGCATTAAATTCATCATTGAGGCCTAAAATTGGATCGGCCGCAGCAGCAGAAATTTTCTCGAACATCGTAAGTACCTGGGGTAGAGAGTTAAAGGGATAAGGTCATGCAGATAGTACGATGAGCGAAATAAGGTGAAAGTTTTGACCGTTAATTCGACAAATGGCATCGATCTATCTACCACGACAACAGAGCATAACATTAAATTATTGATCTTTCGTACCCAAATGCCAGGTTTTTTAGGCCAGGTAAACATCATTGCATTTTAGGTCACACTATCTCGATCTGAGGGATAATGTTGGTGTCTGATATCCCCGTTTTATGTTTAAAAAATCATCTTTATCAACGGTTGAATGGCGTTGTTGTATATTGTAAAGCTAAAGTGGGTAAGCTCTCAGAAGTGTAGTTTAAACTAATTATTTAAGGTCTATTTGAGGCGCTCATTAATTTTGATTGTAGTTATAATAATTATCACTTTGACAATATTTCTCCAAAGTCTTAGGCTATCCCTCAGCTTTGGTTAAACCGAATACGATCTAAATAAGATCCTGCTCATATAATAATATCGGCTAACTAAAAACTACATTCGTTAAAAATCCTGAGGAGAACTAGATAAAGATGAGTAAAAACGAAACCAATAACGGTAAACCGTTACATCCAGCCATTAAGGATTGGGCGAAAGATGCAAAAGAAGGGAAAATGGAACGGCGTGAGTTTTTAGCTCTGTCGACTGCTTTTGCTGCCACCACTGTGACTAGCTTTGCCTTATTAGGTCTTGCTGCCCCAGGAGAAGCTCAGGCTGCGAAAAAAGGTGGATCTTTACGGATTCAGATGGAAGTCCGCCGTATTCCCGACCCACGTATTTTTGACTGGTCTCAAATGGCCAACGTTGCTCGTGGCATGCACGAAAACTTGGTGCGTTACACAGCAAACGCTACGTTTGAGCCCTACCTGTTAAGCAGTTGGGAAGTAAACGATGACGCGACTGTATACACGCTAAATGTACGTAAAGGAGTGAAGTGGTCGAATGGAGATGATTTCACATCAAAAGACGTCGCTTTCAATATTAATCGCTGGTGTGACAAGTCTGCTGAAGGTAATTCGATGGCTGGTCGTATGGCGACATTGATCGATGCCGATTCTGGCAAAGCTGGTTCAGGCGTTATCGAAATCGTTGACAGTCATACGGTTAAACTTAATCTGCCCAACCCTGATATCTCTATTATTCCAGGTTTTTGTGACTATCCTGCATTATGTGTACACCCTGGTTACGATGGGTCTGATCTTCATAATGGTGATCACCCAGGTACAGGCCCTTACATGATCGAGAGGCATGAAGTAGGCGTTCAATCAGTATTGGTTAAACGACCAGGTCATCAATGGTGGGGTGGTGAAGCCAACCTAGATCGCATTGAGTATCTAGACTATGGAACTGATCCATCGACCTTCTTGGCTGCTTTTGAAGCCGACGAAATTGATATGGTCTATGAAACTACAGGCGAATATAAAGAGATTTTTGCTAGCTTGGGATTAGCAGAATCCGATGCTGTGACGGCTGCAACTATCGTCATTCGACCCAACCAGAATGCAGAAGTGAATGGTATGAAGCCATATGCCGATGTACGCGTTCGTCGTGCAATTGCACTCGCTTGTGATAACGCGAAAATTCTTGAGTTAGGTGTTGCCGGTTTAGGTGTTCCTGCTGAGAACCATCATGTTTGTCCTATTCATCCTGAATACTACAAGCTACCTGCGATTAAACGAGATGCTGCGAAAGCGAAGGCATTGATGGCAGAAGCGGGTATGGCTGACTATGAGCATGAATTGCTGTCAATTGATGACGATTGGCGTCGTGCTTCAACCGATGCTGTTGCAGCTCAGATGCGTGATGCCGGTATCAAAGTTAAGCGCACGGTATTACCGGGTTCCACTTTCTGGAACGACTGGGCTAAGTATCCGTTCTCATCGACTAACTGGAATATGCGTCCCTTGGGTGTTCAGGTTCTGGCGTTGGCTTACCGTGGTGGTGAAGCGTGGAATGAATCAGGCTTTAACAATAAAGAATTTGACGATACTCTGACTAAAGCACTCTCTATTGCAAACGCAGATGATCGCAGAGTTTTGATGAAACGTCTTGAAGAAATCATGCAAGAACAGGGTGTCACTATACAGCCTTACTGGCGCACGATTGGACGTAACTTTAAAGACAATGTGGTTAATGCTGAAATGCATCCAACCTATGAAATCCACGTTGAAAGACTCGGGCTGGCTTAACCGCCGCTCCACATAGCAAAAAACATCAGGGGCGTTAAGCCCCTGAATTTTTTGGGTGGTAGCTTCGTAAAACTGATGCTCTCCTTACTGTCTCTACAAAATAAATACAAAGAGGAATTCCCATGCTGAATTTCATACTTAGGCGACTAGGTTTGATGCTGCTAACAGCATTCTGCCTGACCTTCATCGTATTCTATTTGACCAATCTTGAACCTAATCTCGAGAAATTGGCGAAAGAACAAAATAATATGCGTATGACCGACCCGCAGGTTTTGTCCTGGCTTCAAAAAAATGGTTACCGTGATCCGTTGCTTTCGAGATATGGCCAGTGGTTGGGTTTCGTACCTGGCTGGACAGGTGTGGATGAAGATAACGGTAAGCAGACTGGACGTTGTGTTCGCCGTAACGTAGATAATACGCCGTCTTATTGTGGCGTTATCCAAGGTGAATGGGGAATGTCTACTGTATTTGGCGAAGATGTTGGCAAAATCATTAGCAAACGCCTCGGTGCAACTGGTTGGCTAATGTTGTGGGTGATGATTACCATGATCCCCATGGCGTTGATTATTGGCGTACTCGCAGGTATGCGTGAAGGTACCAAGTTAGACCGATCGCTTTCGACTTTTTCGATTACGACGACAGCAACACCTGAATACGTGTCAGGCGTTCTTTTTATCGTTTTGTTTGCCTCTTCTAAGTACGGGCTATCGCCATTGTTTCTAGAAAGTGGCACGATTTTGAAAGGCTCGGCTGCGTCTGCAATCAAATCAATTACGATTGAAAATTTTACTTTGCCAGTGATAACCATGGCTTTATATGGTCTTGGTTATATCGCTCGAATGACACGAGCATCAATGGCAGAGGTAATGACCGCCCAATACATTCGTACCGCAACGCTAAAGGGTGTTAGCTTCAAGAATGTGGTTCTAAAACACGCACTTAGAAATGCACTAATAGCACCTTTTACCGTCATCATGTTGCAGTTTCCGTGGTTGCTTACCGGCGTGGTTATTGTTGAAACCTTGTTTAATTACAAAGGCTTCGGCTGGGTATTGGTACAGGCGGCGAGCAATAATGATATTGAAACCCTGTTGGGTTGTTCGGTCGTAGCCGTGATTGTCGTTTTATTAACGCAGCTTATTTCTGATATTGGCTACGTTTATCTCAACCCGCGTATTCGCGTTAAATAGGGGGAATGACAATGGAAAATATGTCTGGTATCAGCATTATGGCCTCCATTTTGTGGAGCTTCTTGCCTGTTTGGATTGGTATTATTGTCGTCTTTGCAGTTTCAATGAAATATAAGCAAAGCCTCGGACTCTACGGCAAGTTGTTTAATAGCACGGTCGGTATGATTGGTCTGGGCCTGCTGTTATTTTGGACTTTCACCGCCCTGTTTGCGGATTTGATTACTCAGTTTGATGCCTACTCACAGTTGTCCGGTATGAAGAATAAACTACCCGGCACACCTGTACCGGGTGAAGAAGGCGCCTACTATTTACTGGGGGGTGACAGGCTCGCTCGGGATGTGTTTAGTCGTATGGTTTACGGTAGCCAAACTGTTTTGATCATCGCGCCTGCCGCAACGTTATTCGCTTTCATGGTGGGTATTACACTAGGGTTGCCGGCTGGTTATTTTACGGGACGACTTGATTCAGTCTTGAGTTTTATCTCTAACTTGGTGTTGGCATTTCCCGTTATCCTTTTATTCTATTTGCTAGTAACACCCGAAATACGATCTACTGGAATACCAATATATCTAGCAGCTTTGCTATTTATCTTTCCGATTGTATTTTTACTGATCTTATTCAAAACGCGCTTCATCGCGCAGCCACAAAAATTGAAGGTTTATGTTTCGATCACACTGGTGTTCGGGTTGTGGGCCTATTCAGGGCTGGCATTTAATGCGGATCCATTCGGGGTTTGGTCCATGGATCCCAACCTGCTGAATATCTTCGTATCGGTCGTATTTGTTAACTCGCCAACGGTATTTCGTATTGTGCGTGGTTTAACACTTGATATTAAAACACGAGATTACGTAGCCGCCGCGCAAACACGTGGTGAAACACCCTGGTACATCATGTTATGGGAGATTTTGCCGAATGCTCGTGGGCCGCTTATCGTTGATTTCTGCCTACGGATTGGTTACACCACCATATTACTCGGAACACTCGGTTTCTTCGGACTCGGTGTGAGTCCTGAAAGCCCAGACTGGGGACTAACGATCAATGAAGGACGTAAGCTAATATCCCTCAACCCTTACCCAGCTATTGCGCCAGCACTGGCTCTAATGTCGCTGGTACTCGGACTTAACCTGCTGGCTGATGGCCTGCGCGAACAATCGCTAAAAGATTAGGAGAGTAGAGATGTCAGAGCAATCCATTTCAGAACAATCCAATTCACAACAGCCGATCCTGGAAATTGAAAATCTGTCCATATCTTTCTTTACCCAAGCGGGTGAAATCCCAGCCGTAATGGATTTCTCCTGCAGCGTTATGCCGGGAGATTCGATGGGACTGGTGGGAGAGTCAGGCTGTGGTAAGTCAACCGTTGCTCTCGCGATTATGCGATATTTAGGTAACAACGGCGATATTGTTAATGGCAGTATTAAGTTTAAAGGTCGCGATATGGCGACCATGACAAAAGAAGAGATGCGTGGAATTCATGGCTCTGAAATTGCGATGATTTATCAAGAGCCAATGGCCAGTTTGAATCCTGCGATGAAAATTGCTCGGCAATTAATGGAAGTGCCGTTAATCCATGAAAAAGTCAGCGAAGCGCAAGCAGAAGCTCGATGCCTTGAGATGCTAGAGGCGGTACGACTACCAGATCCGGCGCGAATCATGAAGTCATATCCGCATCAGCTTTCGGGTGGTCAGCAACAACGTATCGTCATTGCGATGGCGCTTTTATCCAAACCAGCGTTGTTATTACTCGATGAGCCAACCACCGCACTGGATGTAACGGTCGAGGCGGGCATTGTTGAATTGGTTAAAGATTTAGGTAAAAAATTCGGTACCTCAATATTATTTATTTCACATAACCTAGGTTTAATTCTGGAAACCTGCAATCGCATTACAGTGATGTACTCAGGAGAAGCGGTAGAAACAGGCACTATTCATGACGTTTTTGATCGTATGCGACACCCATATACTCAGGGCTTATTTCGCTCCATTCCCTTGCCCGGAGCCGATAAAAATACGCGGCCATTGATGTCGATAAATGGTCAGTTGCCACTGCCACATGAACGTCCAAGAGGTTGTAATTTTGGACCCCGCTGCGATTATTTTGAAGATGAAATATGCGACAAGAATCTGGTGTCGATGCAAACAGTTGAAGGACATGATACGCATAGCTCTCGATGTATGCGTATTACCGATATTGACTGGAAAGCTAAGCCAGTGTTTAAAGGGTCAAATGAAAAAACAGAACCCGGTGACGTTGTTCTGTCTATAACAAACTTAAAGAAATATTATCAGGTGGCCGCCAACGAAATTTTTGGTGGCATAGAATCAAGGGTAGTGAAAGCGAATGAAGATATTACGCTGGAAGCTCGTGAATCAGAAACCTTAGCGATTGTCGGTGAATCAGGTTGTGGTAAGTCTACTCTAGCGAAAGTGTTAATGGGGCTAGAGACAGCTACCGATGGGAAAATTGAGCTAGGCGACATGGTGGTTAGTGATGTTGAAATAGGCGACCGGGATCCAAAAACTGTCGGCCAGGTTCAAATGGTATTTCAAAATCCATTCGATACTTTGAACCCAAGCCATTCTATTGGTTCACAAATTATCCGTGCCTTAGAGATGTTTAAAGTGGGTACGGATGATGCTGACCGTAAAGAGCGTATGTTGAAATTGCTCGATCTGGTGAAGCTGCCGCGTGAATTTTCGAGTCGAATGCCAAGACAATTATCGGGTGGCCAAAAACAACGAATTGGTATCGCGCGAGCATTTGCGGGTGAACCAAAAATCGTTGTTGCTGATGAGCCTGTTTCAGCGCTCGACGTTTCCGTCCAGGCTGCTGTTACCAAATTATTAATGGATATTCAGCGTCGCTCGGGTACGACCATGTTATTTATTAGCCACGATTTATCGATAGTACGTTATCTGGCTGACCGAGTAGTGGTGATGTATTTAGGTCATGTCATGGAGCAAGGCACAACCGATGAAATTTTCTCACCGCCTTATCATCCCTATACTGAAGCCTTATTGTCCGCAGTGCCGATAGCGGATACATCCGTGGTTAAAAAGCATATTGTTCTAGAAGGAGACATACCATCGGCAATGAACCCACCGCCTGGTTGCCCATTTCAGACGCGTTGCCCGCGAAAGCATCAGGTTGAAGGTGATATTTGTGAGCGTGAAGTACCTGCAATGAAAGTACTAGATTCTGGCCATAGTATTAAATGTCACTTATCGGATGACGTGTATAGCGGTATGGATGAAATCTTTAAGTTCAATAACGACGCGGCACAGGGTTAAGCGCTAGTTTAACTCATGACTTAATTCGAGGCTGAATCCTCTACAGCCTCGTCGTAACTCAATATTTGGGTGCTTTCTATTGCCGAACCCGATGGATGAACCGCTGTTGCGGTGCTAGGTCCTTGCTGATCGAGTGGCACGGCACGGCTTACCGTCATTCGGTAAAGTGCGAATAGCCCAGTAAAAGCATGCACAACCGCAATTGCCCAGAACATCGCTTGCTCACCAAAGTGATCCATTATACTGGCGACTAAAATCGGCCCGACTACGGCGCCTAACCCACTGGTTAAAACCAAAGCACCACTGGCTGCAATCATTTGATTAGGGTTCAAATGGTCATTCGTGTAAGCAATGCAAACCGAGTACAACGGTAGCGCCAAGCCACCAAATAAAGCGACGGCTAGAAGCAACATGTTAGTAGAAAGCTGTGAGGCAAACACGCATAACACAGCAGCGACAGAAGTTAATAGTGTGGTAATGGTAAGAATAATACGTCTGTCAAAGCGGTCTGAAAGGGCACCAATGGGTGCTTGAAGAATCACAGTGCCAACCACGGCAGCCGTCATAAAATAAGAAATATATTCGACGTCAAGACCAATGCGTTGACCATAAACGGGGCCGAGTGCAAAAAAAGCAGCCGTAACCAGGCCGACTGCAAACATACTCACAATGCCAAGGGGAGAGAGGCGATAAAGCGCCAGTAAACTGATATTGACCGACTCTCGGTATTTTGGTGGAGAACCCGCAGATAACAATAATGGTACAACTGCCACCGATATCAGCACTGATGTTAAAATGAATAACGGATATTCACTTGGACTAGCCAGATTTAAAAGCAACTGTCCGCCGCCGACGCCGGCATAGGTCACTATCATATAGAGGGACAGTAACTTGCCTCTGTTTTGATTCGTTGCTCTATCGTTCAGCCAGCTTTCTGCAACAATATAAAGACCTGCAAAGCAAAAGCCACTAAGCAGCCTCAAGGCAATCCAGACGGGTACATCAATAAACAGCGCATGCAGCAAAATCGCCGCTGAGGCCAGTGCCGACAAAGCCGCAAATACCCGAATATGCCCCACTTGCTGAGTGAGTTTTGGTGTCAGGATTGAGCCTAGCAAAAAGCCGATATAAAACGTCGACATGATTAAACCAGTGACTGTCGTCGGAAAACCTTCAAGGTCTGCGCGGATGGCTAAAAGAGTGCCCTGTAATCCATCGCCCAGCATTAAAATACCAAAGCCAAGTAATAGCGCCCAACATGAAAATAGAGCGGATCGGAGGGTCGTCGTTTGGTTGGGCAAAGTTGTAATCCAGTTAAATAGTCATTGTTTATCAATCAATGCAAATCAATCAATAAAGCTTAGTATAGCGATAAAAACAGATTCAACTATGAATATATGAGTCTCAACATGTGCCTAATAAAGGCGCAATATTAAGGCAGTGGGGGCAAAATTCGGCATGGCTGGGCCCGGACTTCATATCAGGGTTAACCGAAGATGCGGTTGGCATATCGGCTATTGAAGCATTAGCCTGCATTGGTGTTGCCGCTATTCTGGTCGGTGCTGTGTTTATAGCATTGGGTCTCGATCAGCCAGTGAACCTAAGGCCATCAGTCTGGATCTTTTTGATAATAATGACGACAGGGTTGAGCATTTTAATGAAAGATTACGTAATGACATGGTCACCCCTGCGAATTCATCGTGAGCCGAACCATCTAAATATGGTGTTCAAATGGAAATCTGATCAGGGATCTTAGCTGCGCGTTTTCAGACGCCAAACAAGTCCAATAGAGAGCAAAACAAAAACAATCGCTAAGCTAACAGGGAGTCCATGTGGGCCAAATTCAACCATTGCCCAACCGCCCATTACCGAGCCAAATAATGCACCGATGCCCCAGATCACCGAAAATGCTGACATACCATCGATCAGTTCGGTGCCAGTAAATCGATCACCCAGCGATATAAGTGCAATCGAATATAATCCTAAACCTGCCGCACCCATGATGGCTAATGTTGGCCACATCATTAGTGAGCCGATTAGGGTAGGGAATACAAGTAGGGTAATTGCTGTCATAAGCGCGCAACACAACAGCAGCTTTTGATGAGAATAGTGATCAGCCAGCCAGCCAATGGGTAGCTGAAAGAAAACATTCGCTAGCACTAAAACTGTGAGCAAATTGGCCGAATCAGAAAGACTCAATCCGACCTTCATGCCATACACTGAGAACAGTGATAGTGACGCTGCATCGAAAAGTGAAAAAGCACAGACACAAGCCAATAACATGGGTGCTTTAAATGCAAAGCTGAAAATGCTCGATGAATTTGAATGGTCTGACTCGGGTTGTTTTTCAAGCTGAAGAAAAAGCAGTGGAATAACGCCGACAATGACAATAATGGTTCCCAGTATGAAAGGAAGCCAGCCATCAATGCCGATAATACTAATGATGAGCGGTCCAATACCGAAACTGGCAGACAGTATCGTACCGTAAAATGCCACAATTTTGCCACGATGTTGATCGCCAGCAAAACCGACAATCCAGGCTTCGCTGAGTACAAATAAAACCGATATCGACATGCCCTGGATGAGACGAATCACAAACCAGGCGGAAAGTGTATCAAATTGTTTATAGCAGAGAATGGTCACTGCGGTAACCAATGCCGCGAAAATAGCTACGTTTCGACCCCCAAACCGTTTAGTAACAATAGGGATGACGGTTGAAAATAATAAAATGCCAAGCGGCATCATCGCGCCATTCAGACCGATCAGCTCACTCGAAACACCTCGATCCTCAAGAATTAAGGAGAGCAATGGATAAGTTAAACCAAGCGGAAATCCAAACACCGTAATAGCCGCGCAAGCCGCAATTAAATTGCGCCAGTTGGGTTGCCTATGGGCGGGTTTTTGCAAGCTTGAGACACTGTCCGTAATCATCGGCGGAGTCTATCTGGGATGTGTTCACTAGGACAGTTCTATTTATAAATCACCGTCTATAACACGCTATAATAATTCTTATGCTGACCCCAACTAACGCGAACTTTAAATTCTCGCCACAGTCTGCTTAGCGTCTTAATTTTTTTTCTATTTATGAATAAAACCTTTATCCTAATCTGTGCTCTGTTACTGGCGGTGATAGCCGCTATCGGCTACCTGATGCATCACTATTCAGTGATGGACTTGGTCGATACATCGGCTATCGCCGAGATGATCGCAGGTCTGGGATGGCTTGCTATACCAGCTTTCATTACCTTTGGTGCTTTGTTCACATCGGTGGGTTTACCGCGACAATTGGTCGCTTTTATTGGTGGCTATGTCTTTGGTACGGCAGTCGGTGTGGCGCTTGGCACTGTGGCAGCTGCCCTGGGTGCGATACTGACATTTTATGCGGCGCGCTGCCTGGCTCGCCCATTTGTGCTGCGAAAATACCCAAAAATAGTTTCAAAAATAGATCATTTCATTGACGATAGATTGTTCCTCAAAATCCTCCTGATTCGTTTTCTACCGTTTGGGACTAATTTAGCGACCAATCTTGCAGCAGGTGCTGCAGCCACGCCTATTCGACCTTTTGCTTTGGCTTCATTGATTGGCTATATCCCTCAGATGACCATTTTTGCTATAAGTGGGCACGGTGTTCGAGTGGAGTCTGACACGCAGCTAATATTAGCTGCCTGCCTATTTTTGATATCGATAGTGATTGGAAGTTACCTTTACTATCAACATCATCAAGCAGCGACTGAGTCGAAACAGAGCAAATTTAAGTGGCGCTTGATTGGTGTCGTAGGCTTGGTGATGTTGTCATTATTATCACTAAGTTATTGGGCCTGGTTCGGCAATCATTCTCCGCACCGAGTCTTTATCAATGCCAAGGTATTAACCGTTAATCAAAACAACGACATTGCCGAAGCTGTGTCGATCCGTTACGGAATGATCGAAGCGGTGGGCAGCAATGAATCGATTCAAGCGCTGATTGATAAAGATACACTGGTGAGTGATTTGGCTGGAAACACATTAATCCCCGGCTTTATTGATGCCCATAGTCATTTTCCGAGTTCCGGTTTAATGGCCGTTAGTGTTAACTTGAGGTCACCCCCCATTGGTGAGATTGGGTCAATCGAAGATATTCGTCAGGCCTTATTGGAGAAAATCGAAATAGCCGATACTGATGATTGGATAATCGGCTTCGGATACGATGATTCGTTATTGGTCGAGCAACGCCATCCAACTCGATTAGAGCTTGATCAACTGTCGAGCGAGATACCAGTTTACCTTTGGCATAGTTCAGGCCACATGGGCGTTGTTAATAGTGCTGGGTTAGCAAAGCTGGGGTTTGATGAAAACTCAGAAGCACCCTCCGCTGGTGTCATAGGTCGAGATGTTCAGAGTGGTCAATTGAACGGTTTGTTACAGGAGGCGGCGGCTCCGCCGTTGGGCAAATTAGCTGAAGATTTATCGCTACTGGCCTACTATCGAATTCTACAAACAGCCAGCGATGACTATAGTCAATGGGGCATTACCACCGCGAACAGCGGCGCAGTCAACACGCCATTATTGAAAGCACTGTCATGGGCCGCTCGTTTGCGCTTGTTACCATTTCGTCTTGTCGTATCACCCAGGCATGATGTTTTAGGTGAAAAAATTCTAGCGGGACAATTTTATCCAGCCGACTTCAATAACGACTGGTTTGAGGTGGGCGCTGTGAAACTATTTGCCGATGGTAGCCCGCAGGGTTATACGGCCTATTTGACCGAACCTTATTTTAAACCGCCACAGGGACAACCTGACTATCGAGGTTTTCCTGCGATAGAGCAAAGCGCGTTGATTGAAACAATCGCCAAGTATCGCAATGCAGGCATTCAACTGGCCATTCATGGCAATGGTGATGCGGCAATCGATAATGTCATAGAGGCCATCAGGTTGTCGAGCCAGGTCAATCAGGATGATGCACGAACGATTTTAGTTCATGCCCAAATGTCGCGTAAAGATCAACTGGATGACATGCGCGAGTTAGGTATAACGCCGAGCTTCTTCAATTCGCATACCTATTACTGGGGTGATGTTCATAGCAAAAATGCGATGGGGCCAGAGCGAGCAGCACGGATAAGCCCTGCATCTAGTGCGGAAAGCATAGGGCTACGTTATAGCTTTCATAGCGACGCGCCAGTGACACCGATCAATCCGTTACAGCTAATTTGGAGTGGAGTTAACCGGCAAACGATAGAAGGTTATGTGCTTGGTGCTAATGAACGAGTATCAATCATGAGCGCATTACGAGCAGTGACAATCGATGCTGCCTGGCAGATTTTTCAGGAAAGTAACCGTGGTTCGCTCGAGGTGGGTAAACACGCTGACTTAGTGATTCTCGAAGGTGATTTGCTCAGTGACAAACAAAGAATCCGTCAACGACGAATTCTGGAAACTATCGTCGCTGGAGAAACTTCATTCAGCTATCAACCGTAGGGCGTTATTAGCGAAGCGTAATACGCCGCATGCGGACAAAACAGTAACGCAGGCCAATCGTGGAAAAGCGTATTTTCAGATATGCCCTAGTTGTTGATGATCGTTTCCCAGGCCTTTTCCGATTCAACTTTGTATTCTTTAAAGTTGCCATCCATCCAGCGGTCACGCCCTCGTGCAGCGTAGAAGGTGTACAGCTGGTCTTCGAATATTTGCCAGTGAGTGCCGTCGGTCTTTATAAGGCCTTCACCCAGGCTCAGTGCATTGGCACAGTGACCATTGTAGGCTGGTGAATATTGTTCAGGATTGGCGGCAAATAAATCGCGGTCGGCTTCAGTTGTAAATAGCCAATTCGCACCTTTCCATTCCGCCTTCCAGGTCTTGCTACCTTTGAAGGCTTTATGCGGATTGTTGGCGACAACGCTATGATAAGCAACCGTGTCGTGGCCACCAATGGCGATATCACCAAAGTAACTTTTACTGACAGGCTCGCTGGCATGAACAGAAAACAAAGCTTGCGCAAGAGCCAATAGACTCAACAGTAGTACTCTTTGAAAGGACATTTGTTATCTCCGTAATTTTGTTCAGTACAAAGATAAGAATCGTATTCGAAGTTTTAGTTCAACCTGGAAATCCAGGCTATAGGTCGCGTTTCGAAAAGAATATTCTTGATCGTGTTATAAGCTTGTCAGTCATTTAATTGTGTGATTTCAAATTGATTAAAAAAAGCGCTTATCTGAACATTGAACCGAAAGCTTACCACGGCGCAATCGACTTTGAAGAGATTTCAGCCCTTGGCCTAACACCAGATGAAATTGTCGATTTCAGTGTCAATAGCAACCCTTTTGGCCCTGCTTCGGCCATCGTCGAAGCGCTGCAGTCTGCCACTATATCGCGTTATCCGGATAAGGCCTGCCTGGGTTTACGTCAGGCATTAGGGCGTCAGTTTAACTTGTCTCTAGATCAAATTATGGTGGGCAATGGCACGGCCGAATTACTTTGGCTGATCGCTTTTGGCTTTATTGAAAAGACTGACAAAGTGGCAATTTTGGAACCGACATTTGGTGAGTACCGCCGAAACGCCCGATTAATGGGCGGTGAAGTTTGTCAATGGCGAGCAGTCGTAGAGAATAATTTTGAGTTGGATGAAGTTGCAATCGAACAGCTAATAGTCCAACAACGACCCACTATTCTTCACTTGTGCAGCCCCAATAACCCAACCGGTTATCAAGTGTCAACCCAGCTACTAGAGCGATGGTCATTGTTGTCGCCAGAAACGCTATTTGTCGTAGACGAGGCATATGCACAATTTCTACCTCAATATGAATCAGCCATGCACACCAGGTTGCCGAATGTTCTAGTATTGCGTTCGATGACAAAAGACTACAGCCTGGCTGGTATTCGCCTGGGTTATGTGACCGGCCCAGTTGATTTGATTCGTGTACTTGAACAGCTTGCAATTCCATGGAGCGTGAATGAATTTGCGCAAATAGCAGGTATCGCAGCAATAGCAGCGCAGTCTGAGTATGAATGCATGTGGCGTGACCTACGCGATGAAGCGACTCGGTTTAAAGCGGGATTGAGGGCTTTAGGCTACAGTCCTGTTGAGTCACCCATGCACTATTTTTTAATGGAAGTAGGCGATGCTCGACATTTGCGTGAACGGCTATTGTCAGAGGGAATTTTGGTGCGCCTTTGCGAGTCTTACTATTTACCAAACTACATTCGACTATCAACGCAGTTGCCTGAACAAAACCAACGCTTACTGGATTTACTAAAGGTCGAAAAATCATTCCAGGCGTAAATTATCGAGGTAGATGACTCGGGATTGTTTGAGGTTACTTGCAAAAAAATTAATGTTGGCTATGTTTTTGATATCCATTTGCCGTGTCTTTGGCGCCAGAATGACATCGGAAAGATTGATAGCAATCGAGTTCCAGCCGGGTTGCAGGCGAGTTCTTTGCTGGAAACGGTCATTATATAAATAGTCACCTTGCTGATGTTGTTGGTCATGAATACGCGTAGTGATCAATAAGGGTGAATTGTCCGGTAGATAAATGCTAAACAGTACACGATCAAAGCCTTTCCAGTTGTTTGGCAAAAAGTTTAAGGACGCACCTGAATACTTGTCTGTAGTGAGCTCGATGCGAGCAGAATAACCCCCATGAGCAGTAAAGCTTTTATCAAGTGTGATATTGCCATTAGAAGACCAGCGATTAAGCTCAAGTTTGCTTTCAAAATCTGCCAGTAGTGGAAAATTTTTTCTTGCCATTTGCTCATCGGCTAAAGTGACTAGCAGCGGATATAGCTGAATGCAAAGCAGTGCCGTGACGATTACTTTGAATTTAATGTCGAGTAATTGAGTGTTAGCCGATTTTGGACGACGAAAAAATGCCAGGGCACTCAAGCCACCGAGTATGTTTCTGAGAATGTCTTGCCAGCCAGCTTGCCTGCCAATGAAAAACTGAATCGACTCGATGAACACACCGGCGACAAAACAAATGCCAACAATCCAGTAAAGTTGGTGAGCTTGTGTTAATTGCTGAAGAAACGATAAGTGCTTTAAAAGTAGAAATATCGCAATCCCAAAAAAGGCGATATGACCTAAGTTCCACGCGATTCTAAATGATCGCGTGGGGACAATATCAGAACTGCCGGTAAAAAATAAAACGAATGAAAGAAATAAAACTATGCCGAGTAGTAAGCTAGTTTTTCTCATTCAGAGTTACTCATTAGCCTTCTAATTCATCGGTATCATACTGACCAGACACCTTACGACGAATGTGTGACCACGACATACCGACCGCCAAAACACCGCTGAGAACGAACTCCACGACCCAAACTACGACCGAAGTATCGTCGAGCGCAAGAACACCCCATTCGATCAGTAGCCAGATCAAGACAGCAAAAAAAGCTGCCGCGAGCACAGTGCCAATGGCGCCTAGTGACATCCAGGTAGCGCGTAGATACATAACCCAACCGATCATCAGTAAAACGCCAGAACCTACTTTATATACCAGGGCAATATCTGAATTTAACCAATGTATCCAGGAATAGGTCGATGGGTTATAAGTGATCATCACCAGAAATAAAGCGATAACAAATCTGATTAAGAAGCTGACGAGGGTGAAATTGTTCATATTTCTCATAGATATTGACCATCAATATTAGCCTTGTGAATTGGGCCCGAAGAGGCGATGTATAAATATAACAGGGAATACCTAGTCCGGAAAGTTGGTATTAGATCATACAGTTTTAAGCCCGTCGCATTAGGTTTGGCACTTTGGACAGAAATAACTCGAGCGTTGGTTTTGCGTCATTTTTTTTATATTGGTATTGCATGCCATACAAGTACCTTTAATACCATATACCGAGAGTGATTGTGCAAAATAACCGGGCTTACCATCGACCTGGGTAAAGTCCTGAAGCGTTGTACCACCTTGTAAGATGGCAGCGCTTAAAGTGACCTTGATCTCCTTAACTAGTTTGTCGAGTCGCTTTTTACTGATGCTACCCGCTTTTCGGAATGGGTTGATGCCTGCTGAGAAGAGCGATTCGCAGGCGTAAATATTACCGACACCGGTGACATTGTGGCTATCCATAATGACTGACTTAATCGAACTGGTTTTGTTCAGGCATTTGGCTTTCAGGTGTTCGACATCGAAGCCATCGGATAAAGGCTCTGGCCCTAGGTTCTGAAGAAGGCGATGATGAAGTGGGTTGTCTTTGCAATAGAGTAAGGCGCCAAATCGCCTGGGATCTCGATACTTAAGTGACTGACCAGAGACTAATTGAATTTCGATATGTTCATGGCTTTGAGGTGGCGTATTAATTGGTTTAATTGCCATGCTGCCTGACATGCCAAGATGCCAAATCAAACTGCCCTGATCGAGTTGCATCAAAATGTATTTACCGCGTCTCGATACAGTTTGAATCAGACGACCTGCCATGTCGTTAACTTCCGGAGGTATAGGCCATCTAAGTTGATGATGTCTGACAATAAAGCGCTCGATCGTTTGGCCGCAAACGTGAGGTTCGATACCGCGCATGGTAGTTTCTACTTCGGGTAGTTCAGGCATTGTCTATTAATCCGCTTTAAGGGCGTCTCTAAAAATAGTGATTTTTTCGTGAGTGCAAGGAAGCACCGCGCACAGAACCGGAGTGTACGTTAGTACATGAGGATTTGAGCACGGTGCTGACGCTGTAATCGCGGAAAAGTGCATTTTTAGAGGTGCTCTTAATAGTCTTCTCTAAAAACCCAGGACAACACAACACCCGCTAACCAGGTTGATGTTTCCGTGACTAAAGGACTGTCTGTGACCACTGAGCTTTTTAAACTATCGTAGCGAATAAAACCACCTAGCCAAAAAGCGCCGATGCGTTTGCCATAAATGAAGTCACTACGAATGCCGCTGAATCCCCCCCTGGCATTGTAGATTGCTCGGTTGGTAGTGGCAGCGGCTGGGCTTACGGTATAGAAGTAGTCATGCTTTTTGTTGCTGGCATAAAGCGGACCAGATGCAAAGCGAAGTTTCCAATCATACTTCTTTTTGGCTGGATGGAGCCAGACTAATCGTGGTTCGAATGCTGCCCCGAGATTCTGTGGACTGTTTTCCAGCGTAAAAGCAAACCTAACCGGAAGTTCAAACCAGACTTGATTTCTCTCACCCTGGAAAATATTGTAGTCTAGTGAAGGGCCAATTTCCAATGTAGCCTTGAGTCTCTCCATACCCTGACGTTCGGGATTGTCGTCATCAACTGGCAATGTGGCACCACCACTGATGGTCAATAGCCATCCATCAGAGTCGAGAAAAATACCCTGTATGCCATTGTCGATCTTTAGCTTATCGCTGCGATAACGGACATATGGCGCAGGCAAAAAAAATGAACTAGAACGAGAAGAGCCGCGGTAGTCTGGTACGTGTAATGAGACCAATGAAATGCCCAGTTCAAACTTTGGTAGTTTGTGCTCATCAGCATTTGCGCCGAATGTTGCCAGACCAAGTGTTAGACAGGCAACGACAACGCTAGTTTGTGGAAACATCATTTTGTTTGACCGCTAGTAAGTTGTAATAATGATCTTTGTTGAAATGATATTGCAATCCAAGGTCGGGGCGCGCGAAGATAATTTCGGGTTTAATCGACATCAGAAAAAATTCAACTTCATTGCCATTATCAAGACCGGCTATTATTTTTTGAAGCGGTGCTGCTTTTTTCTTAAAACTACGAATTCGTGATGCGGGTAGTGTTTGCCAGTTTCTAATTAAGGAATTGAGTTGATCAGGGCCGGATGTGTTTTTGCTATCTTGCCATCCGCCAGTATTAGTTTGTGTGATTTCTAATGGACCTAGTTGTAGGCTGGTCAAGGCGAGAGACCGAGGTAGTAGTCTCTGATCGATTAAGTTATTTATACCGCTGGTAATAAAAGGTAAATGTAAATCTGGCAGTAAAAACACGGTTGAATGGACGAGTAAATATCGTCGCTCACCAATTTGGTTTGTGGCGCCAAAGTGGATGCGAGTATCGTTTAAACTGAGGATCGCTTTAGGGAACTGAAGCCCTATGGTTGATAGGTCGATTTCACTCGATGGCAATTTAGAGTCGGTTTCGCTACTAGCAATGCCGAGTATTCTCTCGATCGTAATATTATTTGCCAACCAATGAATCGGTGACACGATTGCCCATTGCCCATTAGCACGGGTCAGGTTGATATTGTCATCGGCGGTCTGGATTGATAATCGGTTGATATCTTGGAGTTTTAGCGACGTGATGCGGCTCTGTGGGTTGTATCCGGTTTCGACATCGAATCGATTGCCGATATAAGTGAACAGAATAACTAATATGATCAGAGCATAATTGATTAGCCAGCGTTTCGACATTAATTTCATTCTATTGAAGCCTCTATCAGCCTAACGGCTGCGACGTTTTAGCCAGATGCGTAGTCCTAACCCAACCAAAAGTAACGGCAGTATGATCAGAAAAACAACGGCAATAATGAGCTGTTGAGTTTGGGATAATTCGAGGCGAGTATCAGGTGCTGAACGAGGGTTAATCGATATAAGATTATCATCATGGCTCAACCAGTTAAGTAAGTTAAGGCCTAGTTCAAGGTTTGCACCGTTACCAAGGTAATTGTTTGACAGAAAATCAGCATCGCCCACCACCGCAATGCGTTGCTCCGATGAACCTGAGCCATTTTCAATAGGCGTCGCCATTGTTGATCGAGAAAGTGTTATTCCAATATTAAGTGGCCCATTTAACTCGTCAGCATTATCACCATTGTGTATTTCACCTTTTAGCTCACCGGTTTCATTCCAACTAGATTCGTCGCTGAGCAGGAAATTAAGCGGTTGCCATTGTGTTTCATCACCGTGATATTCAATCGCCTGTGCCTGTGGATAGAGCGACAGGCTCTCTACATTTTGGGTGATCGGGTGCCGAGGATATTGTGCTACCAGGGCGAAATCAACGCGGTCAAGTCCGAGTAACTGGCTATTTGGGTCGACAATAATGCCAGGCAAGAATTCAATAGCAAGCGCATCGGCTAAAAGATCGAGTGGGCTTATGACCGTGCCAGGATCTGCAAGCCAAAGCAGGTTGCCACCTTTCTCGATGTGGTCTTTTATTAAATCAAGTTCTCCAGGCAATAGCGCAATTTGAGGGCTGGCAATAACTAAAACATCGGTATTCTGCGGAATGCTGCTAACCTCAGTTAGGTTTAAATTTTCGATGGTATAACCTTTACTCGCCAGACGTGCCGCGAATTCACTGAAATCGTGGTTGGCTTCGCTGTATGGGTTACGCTCACCATGACCCTGTAAAAAAACAACCCAACGCTCACCCTGTCGCAACAGGCGTTGAATACTATTAGTGACACGGGACTCAGTCGCTAATGAAATCTTCTCGCTGCGGTCCTGATATTCGATAATGATCTCTGCATCTTGTCGGATATCATATTGGCGTAACAATTCGGGGTAAAGGTCAGGATTTAAGGTTTCAACCTGAATTAACCCTTGCTGATCCTGATAACGTCGAAACAACTGGTTGAGCATGCTGCCCGTTTCATTGCCCGGTGTGGCAAAAATAGTTACTTTCAATGGTTGTTGCAATGACTGAACGAGGCGAATACTTTCTGGGGATAGACTGTTACGTGCATTTTGGGTGAGGTCGATAGAGACCGAATACAATTGGCTTAACCACGCCAAAATCCCCATCACTAATAAAAACAAAACCAGAAAAACAGTCGATTGTAGGCGAATTTTATTGCGCGTTGTCTTGTCCATAATCATAGCAGGCGCTCTCGATCTAACTGGCGAATCGTGAGCACTAAAAAGAAGCTAATAAATATTAAGTAGTAAGCAACATCGGCAGTATTAAATACACCTTCAAGCATGGCTTGATGATGCTGCAATAGCGAAAGGTAGGATATAACGCCCTGGCTGTCAGGCAGAGCTTCACCGATCCAGTCCATGATCCAGAGCATGAGCAGAGCGCCAAATGTGCCGACCGCGGCAATGGTCTGGTTTTCAGTCAGGCTTGATAAATAAAGCCCGATCGCCGCGAATGAGCTAAGCAGCAACAGCATTGAAATATAAATAGACAAGAGCTTACCAACATCGATTGCAGTGCCAATGAATAATGACAATGGCATCAGCATCAGTAAACTGACCAGGATGAGCACAAAGAAAAATATTCCGAGAAATTTTCCTAGTACAATTTCGGTCATGCTAACCGGCGATGACACGAGTAAGGTGAGTGTTTTGTTGCGTTTCTCTTCGGCAAAAGAGCGCATGGTGATGAGCGGCATAATCATCAGCAATATAATCGCAGCCAGCGAGAATAAGGGTGCAATCACAATGTCAGTGACGCCTGGCACATTGTCTAATTGCGATAACTGAGGTTGCAGCAAAAAGAAATTATCGAGTTGTGCGAGAAACATATAACCCAGCAATACTTGAATTACCGCGAGAATAATCCACGCCAATGGTGACAGGAACAGAGTGCTGATTTCGCGTTTGGCAATAGTTAAAATCATACTTCAGCGTGCTCTGCGTCGACTGGCGTTTCATTTACCTTTTGGTCTTGGGTAAGCTCTATAAATAGATCTTCTAATGACTGCTGGTCGGGGATTAGCTCGTATAACTCCCATTGCTGCTGCACCGATTGTTGAACAATAGCCTGTGCTGGCGACTGACCATCAAAGAATAGTTTAAAGCGATTACTGTCGATGGCCTCGACATGAGTGACCTGATTTAACTGTTTGAGATGTTCGATAGGCGGCGGCTGATTTAACCCAATGCTAATACTCTGAGTCTGGCTCAAATTTAAGGCTTCAATAGATGAATGATAAATCAGTTCACCTTGTTGAATGATTTGAACCCGATCACAGGTGGCTTGCACTTCGGACAATATATGGGTGGATAATATAACGCTATGTTCTTGCCCCAGTGTCTTTATCAAGCTGCGAATATCGCGCATTTGAATCGGGTCAAGGCCCACCGTAGGTTCATCCAATATTACAACCGGAGGGTTGTGGATAATGGCCTGAGCGATACCAACCCGTTGTTGGTACCCCTTCGATAAATTGCCAATCAAACGTTGCCCAACGTCACTCAGCCCACATTGCATTTTTGAGTCATCGATTGCTTTGTTAATGGACTGTTTGTTAATGCAGCGCAATTGAGCGCAATAGCGAAGATACTCATCGACACTGGCCTCACGATAAACTGGCGGATGCTCCGGCAAATAGCCCATTTGCTGCTTTGCATCACGGGGCGAATCGATAATGTCGAACCCATTGATGGTAACCTGGCCTTCTGAAGGCGCCAAATTACCAGTCAGAATTTGCATGGTCGTCGACTTGCCCGCGCCATTAGGCCCGAGAAAGCCTAATACTTCGCCTGCGTTCAGGTTGAAGCTGAGATTCTTTATCGCCGGGTGGTTTTGGTAATAACGGGACAGGTTTTCAACCTGCACTACAGCTGGTGATGACATATTTTAGTTGCTTAAATTTAGCTGCCTAATGATACGTATTTATTAGTTTTATTACAGGTATCATAATTATGATGCAGCCAATATTTTAAACATTTAATCGGTTTCTTTGCTTCCAGCTTCGAACTTTTATAATTTCTTGTATTTCGGATGATCACAATATCACAGGTCAATGCCGCCAAACTACTTTGCAGCACATCTTGCACGGTAGCTGGATTCATGACCCTGTTAAGAGAGGCTCATTTTGAGATGCTACTTCACCGAGCTAGTGTTCAACCAGTTGTGATGCAGATGTTTTCTTCACTTTGGCATAAACTTTTGCTTTTGCCATTATCTGGTTATCTAATAAGGTTGTCAGATTTGTATTGATTTGCAATATACCAGAGTCATTTATACGAAATTTATCAACTAATAGTTATCAATATTTGCAGGAGAAAAGCCATACTTTAGTCAGCTAGCCATCTAATCACTATTTTTCTTTTCTTTTCAAGCTAGAGGTCGAATTAGGCACAAAAAAACCGGCATGAGCCGGTTTCTTTGAAATTAGAAAAAGAAAAATCAAATTTACTTAATTTTAGCTTCCTTATATTCAACATGCTTTCGTACAACTGGGTCATACTTTTTCATGACAAGTTTGTCAGGAGTGTTCTTCTTGTTTTTGTCGGTTGTGTAGAAATGGCCAGTGCCAGCGCTAGAAACCAGTTTGATTAAATCTCTCATTATATATCTCCTAGCACTTCTCGCCGCGCTTTCGCATATCGGCAATAACAGAATCAATACCATTTTTATCAATGATACGCATACCCCTTGTACAAAGGCGAAGTTTGACCCAACGGTTCTCTGATTCCACCCAAAACTTATGGCTTTGCAGGTTCGGTAAAAAGCGACGACGTGTTCTGTTGTTCGCGTGTGATACGTTGTTACCGGAAACAGGTTTTTTACCTGTGACTTGACATACCCGGGACATGACTTACTCCGTCTTAAAATAGCGACATTGCTTTCGAGGGCGCGAACTCTACCAGAACAGACCTGTCGCTTCAACCCTTAAAGGATTTAAAAAGCTCTGTTTTTCGGTCGGTTGTGGATTCCTTTTCGCGAGGGGCCAATATAAGATGTGACTCACAATTTTACAAGCTGGATTAAGTGGATGGACATCGTTTTTATACGAGAGTTACAGGTAGAGACAGTGATTGGTATTTACGACTGGGAACGCAAAGTCAGGCAGATGATTAGCCTTGATGTAGATATGGCGACGGATATCCATAAAGCGGCGACAACCGATAATATTGACGATACATTGAGTTATAAAACCGTAGCGAAGCGTTTAATCGAGTTTGTCGAGCAAAGTGACTTCGAACTGGTTGAGGCGCTGGCTGAGAAAATTTGCGCGATTATTATTGAAGAGTTCAAGGTGCCCTGGGTCAAGTTAACCTTGAGTAAACCGGGAGCTGTGCAGGGTTCTCTTGCCGTTGGTGTGATTATAGAGCGAGGTAAAAAGCCAGCATGATCAGCGATGTTTATATTGGTGTCGGCAGTAATGTAGATCCCAGACAGAATATTAGGCGGGCTTTAGAAGCAATGAGCTCTGCCTTTGGGGGGCTTGAAAAGTCTCCGGTTTATCAGTCGGCTGCGGTTGGTTTTAATGGCGATGACTTTCTTAATCTAGTGGTTAAGTTTGAGACTAGCCTTGATGTCGTCGCAGTGGTGGGCCAGCTTCGGGTGATTGAAGATGCGCAGGGTAGGGATCGTAGTCAGCCACGATTTTCGAAACGGCCTATCGATCTGGATATTCTGTTGTATGGTGATTTAAAAATAAATGAATCGGGTATTCAGATACCACGCGATGAAATTATTGAGTCGGCTTTTGTCCTGAAGCCACTGAGTGATCTATCTCCATATTTACTCCATCCATTGCAGAAACAGAGTTATCAGGAGCTTTGGCAAGCGATGGCGCCGGATGCGCCACAGCTTGACCTTATACAGATAGATTAGAGATGGCCTAGAGTATTGATTTAAGTGCGGTAATTAGCGCTCGGCATTCTTTGTCTGTTCCGATCGATATTCGCAGATAATTATCAATCCGTTTAGTTTTGAAATGGCGTACCAGAATTCCAAGTTTCCTTAATTCGGTATAAAGCGTTTGTGCCAGTGCACTTTGGTGCTCTGCAAGCAGGAAGTTGCTACTTGATGGCAATACCTTAAAGGCAAGTTCGACGAGTGCTTGGTTGAGCCAGTCTCTGCTCGCAATCACTTGTTCTCGGCATTGTTGAAAATAGGCTTCGTCCTCAATAGATGCAATAGCGACGGCGCTCGCAATGCTATCGATCGGGTAGGAGTTGAAAGAGTTCTTGACTCTATTTAGACCCTCGATTAAATCAGCATTACCGAGGGCGTATCCCAAACGTAATCCAGCCAGGCTGCGTGATTTGGAAAAAGTTTGGATCACTAGCAAGTTAGGGTATTGATTAATTAAACGAATGGCAGATTCCGCGTCATAGTCGACATAAGCTTCGTCGATTATTACCACAGAATTGGTGTTTTTGAGTATGGTTTCTATTGCATCAAGGCCCAGCGCTATGCCAGTGGGGGCATTTGGATTTGGGATGATGACACCGCCATTGGGCTGAGCGTATTGTTCCAGGGTGACGCAAAAATCATCATCTAAAGGGATCGTCTTGTAATCGATTTGATATAAACCGCAATAGACGGGATAGAAGCTGTAGCTGATATCTGGAAATAGCAAGGGTTTGGACTGTTTGAAAAAAGCCTGAAAACTATGAGCTAGGACTTCGTCTGAACCGTTGCCGATAAAAACTTGATTGGTCTTAAGCCCATGATAGGACGCGAGGGAATTTGCCAGATCAGTCGACTCTGGGTCAGGGTAACGGCGTAGCGTGTCAATAGGAAATGATTCGACCACCTTTAATATAGATGGCGATGGTGGATACGGATTTTCATTCGTATTGAGTTTGATATATTGCATGTCCTGCGGTTGCTCGCCCGGCACATACGGGTTGAGCTGGTGCACGATGTCAGTCCAGTATTGGCTCATAATCTTTAGATATGCCTAGTTTTAGTTGGTTAACAGACGGCCGCCATCAACAGTGATGACTTCGCCCGTAATATAATCATTGTTGATTAAAAATAATACTGTTTGAGTAATATTGTCTGGATTGCCTATTTTTTGTAATGGAATCTTATCCAGGATTGAATGTTGTTTGTCTTTACTCTGATTGGCTTCTGGCCAAAGTATAGCGCCAGGTGCGATACCGTTAATTCGTACTTCTGGCGCCATATCTGATGCGAGCGATTTTACTAGCATTTGATTGGCAGCCTTGGCGCTGCAATACAAACTATGATTTTTTAGTGGTATTGTCGCGTAAATATCGAGCAAATTAATAATACATCCATGGCTTTCTTTAAGGGCAGGGTGGCAAGCCTGTGATAAAAACAATGGTGCTTTCAAATTGCTGCCGAGCAAGTCGATCCAATGTTGTTCGGTTATTGACCCTAAAGGTGTCGCATAAAAGCTGGATGCGTTGTTAATCAAAATATCCAGCTGGCCAAAAGCTTGGGACGATTTTTGAGCCAGCAATTCAATCTCGGTGATGTCCGACAGATCAGCTTGATAGCGTATCGCTGAACCGGGTCGATAGCCATTCAGTTCTGCTTCGAGGGCTTGCGCATTGCGGCTTGATGAGTGTCTCGTATTGCCATCCGGTTTACCTTGGGAATGGCGATGATGGATGATGAGATTTGCGCCATTTTGATGTAGAGTTCGCGCAATCTGCGCACCAATGCGGTTGGCTGAGCCAGTCACCAGGGCAGCCTTTCCAGTAAGCAGTTGTTTTTCAGGTGATATTTTTTCAGACAATATTTTTCCAAACCACAGAATTTTAAGAGAGAACACAAAAGGAATGTCATCATATCATTCTCAAGAACAGACGCTAGCGCAATTGCCAGAACCCAGTGCGCTAGAGATCAAGCACAGCAGTGAGTTGATCGAGCTGATTGTTAGAGAAATCGAGCAACACGGTGTTATGTCGTTTCATGAATATATGAATCGAGTTTTGTATGAGCCCGGGCTGGGCTACTACAGCGCAGGCACGACAAAATTTGGTGCCGCGGGTGACTTCATAACCGCACCTGAAGTGTCGCCTTTGTTCGGGTCTTGCCTGGCTCAACAATGCGAGTCGATATTCTCACAAGGCTGTTCTCGTCAACTGCTCGAATTTGGTGCGGGTAGTGGACGACTATGCGAACAAATTTTATCGAGTTTAAACGCTCCAGTGCGTTACAGCATCGTCGAAGTGAGTGCTGATCTAAAAGCTCGTCAGCAGCAATATTTGAGGGATGAATTATCTCCAGCTGTATTCGAAAGTATCGAATGGCTAGATGCGTTGCCGGAGCAGTTTGATGGCATTATGTTTGGAAATGAAGTGCTGGACGCGATGCCAGTGAATGTGGTTTTAAAAGACGGTCAGTGGCAAGAGTTGGGCGTCGGGTTTGACGATGGCCGTTTTGTCTGGCGGCCCTATCTGGGCCCAAACGACATGGGCCGAAATGACATTGAGCCAAGTAGCGCGGAGCATAATAATGAACAGCAAAGCGAGGCAATCAAAACCATTCAAAAGATTGAGGCGGATCTTATTGCGGCAGGTTTTGGCACTTTGCCAGAGGGTTATTGCACCGAAATTAACCTTAACTATAAGCCCTGGCTCGAAGCGTTGCAGGCGAGCTGTCATCAGGCAGTTATATTGATGATCGATTATGGTTATGAGCAGTCGCAGTATTATCACCCAGAGCGAAGTAGTGGCACACTGACTTGTTACTACCGGCATCGAACCCACCCCGACCCTTTTGTTTACCCTGGCTTGCAGGATATCACTGCCTTCGTCGACTTCGATGCCTTTGCAGATGCGGCAATTGATGTGGGGTTTACTGTTTGCGGGCTCGCTAGTCAACGTCAGTTTTTACTTCATAATAAATTGCTCGAAGCCGCCCAGGAAATTAGCCAGAAAGCAAGTGAGGCAGGTGATACTCAGGCACAGATTGAAGTGGCTCAGCAAGTCAAAACATTAACCTTGCCGAGTGCAATGGGTGAGAGATTTCAAGTCATTGGCCTGCAGAAAAATATAGACATTAAGATTGAAGCCCTGACAGCACAGGCTGGTGCAAGATAATGGATACGATTCAAATCATTATACTGGCGATTGTTCAAGGCCTTACCGAGTTTTTACCCGTATCGAGTTCGGCGCATTTAATTTTGGTGCCGATGCTGCTGCAGTGGCCCGATCAAGGGCTGGTGTTTGATGTCGCGGTGCATGTTGGTTCGCTAATGGCAGTGCTGATTTATTTTCGGATTGAAGTGATTGATATGCTGGTGGCCTGGACTCGAAGCCTGTTTGGTGGTGGCTCGACTTCAAATAGTCGGCTAGGTTGGTGGGTGATCCTGGGTACCGTGCCTGCGGTCATTATTGGGTTTTTGTTCAAAGGTTTTATCGAGTCTGATTTGCGCTCACCCTGGGTGATTGCTATCACCACAATTGTGTTTGCATTGTTGCTTTGGTTTGCCGATACGCGCAAGTCAAAACAGCGTAGTGAATATGAATTGAAGCTGCCAGATGTTGTGACGATTGGTCTATTTCAAGCCATCGCTTTGATCCCGGGTACTTCACGCTCTGGCATTACGATGACTGCCGGACTGCTGCTGGGTATGACTCGACAGGCGGCAGCGAGATTTTCATTTTTATTGTCGATACCACTTATCCTCGCGAGTGGCGTGTTACAAACAGCAGAGTTGGCGCAGTCCGTGCAATCGATTGACTGGTTTGCCTTGAGTTTGGCGATTGTGTTATCGGCGGTCAGTGCGGGTCTGTGTATCCATTTGTTCTTACGACTGATCGAAAAAGTCGGCATGATGCCTTTTGTGATTTATCGACTATTGCTGGGTATAGTTTTAATCGCCTTATTGGTTTAGTTTTTATGATTATTTTTTATGACTAACTATTATGATTAAGGATGCCCCTTTCGAATTACATCTTCGGTCACTCTGGTTTGGGCTGGCTTATTCTATGTTGTTAGTGGTGGCTGCTCTGTCGTTAACACCAGCAGTTCCCAATATTGGTGGCAGTGATAAGTTGGGGCATTTTCTCGCTTATGCGGCGCTATCCATTGCCTTTAGCGTCATCATTCGGCAGCGACTATCGTTATGGCGAGTTTTATTTGGGTTGATTGCTTTCGGAATTTTAATGGAATATTTGCAGGGCTTAACTGGATATCGATATGCCGACCCTGAGGATGCGCTGGCCAATAGTATTGGTGTCGTGTTTGGCTTGTTGTTCCATTTCTCACCTTTGCGTCGTGTTTTGCTAAAGGTCGATGCCTACCTACATCGTTTGCGTTAACTTTTGCATAAGCGTCTGTTTCTCAGATTTAATTAGGTCAAGTCGAAGCTTATTGATTGCTTCACCGAGTGCTTTGCCTTGTAATTCGCTTTGGGTGACTATACTGATGTCAGCATGACATAGTTTATCGGCGAGCTCATTAACGAAAGCTGCCTGGGGGTAGGGATTGTTTTCAAAATTGGTTCGGCCGCGGGCATCAGATAAGCAGGCCTGCACCATTTTTTTGAAGCGCTCGGGCTTTCGAAATACATCTGTTTTAGCAAATAGCTTGAGCAAAGTGGCGGGTTTTAGCTCTAATGCTCGATGCACATGGGTGTGGTATTCGGTCGTGATCAATGCCAACTCAGTATGGGCTTTGGGTACTTTCCAGCGTTTGCAAAAAGACTTCACTAGTTTTACGCCACGTTGTTCATGGCCGTGGTGACTCGGCAGAATATCTGCGGGCGTGATGGCTTTGCCTAAATCGTGCATAAGCACGGCGAACCGGGTTTCTATATCAAAATTGAGTTGTGCACTTTTTTCTAGCGCCATCATGACGTGAATGCCAGTATCGATTTCAGGATGATATTTGGCTGTTTGTGGCACACCAAAAAGGTCGTCTAGTTCTGGAAACAGAGTGGCGAGAACATCGCACTCACGTAATGTCTCAAAAAACACAGATGGATTGCCTTCACCGAGTGCACGTGACATTTCTGTCCAAACGCGTTCGGCGACCAGTGTACTCAGCTCACCACTCTGACCCATCTTCCGAATCAGTTGAATGGTTTCCGGCGCCAGTTTAAACCCAAGGTGGTGGAATCTGGCAGCAAATCGGGCAGCTCTCAAGACCCTTACAGGGTCTTCGACAAAGGCGTATGAGACATGGCGAAGGATGCGTTTTTCAAGATCGGCCTGACCTCCATAGGGGTCGATCAAGTGACCGTTTTTATCTTCTGCAATAGCATTGATGGTTAGATCACGACGCGATAAATCCTGCTCGATAGTAATCAACGGGTCAGTATCAAATTCGAAGCCATGATAACCCGGGCCAGTTTTTCTTTCGCTACGCGCGAGTGCATACTCCTGTTTTGTTTTAGGGTGCAAAAAAACAGGGAAGTCTTTACCAACCGATTGATATCCGGCATTTTGCATTTGATCGACAGTTGCGCCAGTTATAACCCAGTCGATGTCGGTGATAGGCAGGTCGAGTAAACGGTCGCGTACACAGCCGCCTACCCGGTAGATTTTCATTACTTTGGTTTGATGTCTGCGTTGTGCTTAAACGAATGGTCTTCTCGGAATTCGTCATAATGCTTTATGCGGCTGAATAAGGCGCCGATGCCTTGAATATATTGCGTTAAACTAGTTGTGCCATGGTCACTGTTATCGCAAACACTCGGTGTTTGCAGCGAGCGATAATTATCCATGGTGAACAGCTTGCCCGGCAGGTTTTGTAATACCAGGGCTTGTAGTTTTGATAGCCTATTGCCCAGTGGGATGATACGGCAGGAAATTCCCATCGACTTCGCAATTAACTCTAAAATTTGTTTGAGTGTAAATACTTCTGGGCCGCACATAGGGTAGCGTTTGCCGTAGGTTGCTTTATCGTCAATGGCGTCGACTACTTTGGTGACTAAATCGCCAACGTAAATGGGTGCAAATTTACTATTGGGACAAGCCAATGGAAAGAAGCCAACGCAGTATTTTAAAATGCCAGCAAATTGGTTGATAAACTGATCATTTAGGCCAAACACAACGGATGGTTGGAAGCTGGTGACGTGTAGGTCTTTTTGGCCAAAAGTATGCAGTAGATTTTCACCTTCACCTTTGCTTCGCAAATAAAGACTGGTACCACGGGCTTGATCAGCACCCAGCGCACTGAGGTGTAATAGACGCTTGATCTTATTGTCTGTGCAGGCTGAGACTAATGTCTTCATAAAGTCGACATGTACTTTTCTAAAGTCGCCTTTTTTGCGTTCGTGCAAGATACCAATTAAATTAACAACGGTATTTTGATTGTGACATAACCCCTCAAGCTGGGCGGTATCAAACACATTTGATCCTACTACTTGAATGTTTGCATGAACCGATAGTGCTCTGTGTCGATGGGGTCGCCGACAAGGGATGGTCACCAGGTAACCTTTATTCGCGAGTGCAAACGCTAACTGTTGGCCAATAAAGCCACTGCCACCTAAAAGTAAAACTCTGTTGAAATGCATGTCGAATTAGTCTCAGCTTTGCTGTGGTTGTGGTTTTTTTTTATTGGTGTTGTTACTTCGTCGGCGCTGTGGCGGACGATTATTGGGATTCTTTTTGCCATCCTTAGCGCGCGGTGACGGTTTCGACTTCTTCATTCTAATCGGCGGTAAAGGTGTGGCGACCAGCTCATTGCTGATGGGCATAGTTGGCAATGAGGTTTTAATATAGTGCTCAATATCCATTAAGTTCATCGCGTAGTCTTCGCAGGCAAAACTTATAGCAGTGCCCGAATTACCGACACGCGCGGTGCGGCCTATGCGATGAACATAATCTTCACCCTGATCTGGTAGGTCGTAATTGAAAACATGGGTAACATCGGGAATGTGCAGTCCGCGTGATGCCACATCGGTTGCAATCAGGATTGAATACTCTCCATCATGAAACTTCTTAAGCAGGCTCTCGCGTTTACTTTGTTGTATGTCGCCCGAAATGATAGCGGCTTCCAGACCGTTCCCCTGTAGATATTCCCAGATGCGCACTGTCGCGTGTTTAGTGTTGGCAAAAATGATGCTGCGAGCTGGTTTTAGCTGTTTAATTAATCCGATTAATAATGGAATTTTCTCTTGATTGGCAGGGTGGTAAACAGTTTGAGCGATTCGCTCAACGGCAGGTGTGTCGGATTGAATTTGTACCAGTTTAGGTTCATTCATGTGCTCGTAAGCCAGTTCCAGAACCTTATGTGCCATGGTGGCCGAAAATAGCATGTTCAATCGTTTCTCGGGTTCAGACAGGCGGCGCAGCATGAAGCGAACATCCTGGATAAAACCCATGTCGAACATGCGGTCCGCTTCATCTAATACTAATGCTTCGATTGATTTTAGATTGAAGAGCTTTTGCTTGAAAAAGTCGATTAGACGACCGGGGGTTCCAATTAATATATCGATGCCGTCATTAAATTGTTGTTTTTGCTGTTCATATGCCTTGCCGCCATAGCAGATCGCAAGCTTTAGGGGTAAGTCAGCTAGTAACTCATCCGCATCTTTATGAATCTGTATTGCTAGTTCACGAGTGGGGGCCAAAATTAATACGCGAGGCTTTCCTGGTGTGGCGACCTGGTCGGACGAGAGAACTTTTTGTATGCTGGCGAGTAAGAAGGCCATTGTTTTACCTGTTCCGGTCTGGGCCTGTCCTGACACATCGTGTCCGTCAAGTAGCAAGGGTAGCGACTCAGCCTGAATGGGCGTGCAGTATTTAAAGTTTAGCTTGTCTAGCGCGGTCAACAGGCGTGCATCCAGTGCTAATGAACTGAACTCTATGTCAGTTAAATGTTGGTCACTCATGGTTTTGGGGTTTAACCTGAAGAATTACAAACGTCTATAGTAGCAAATTGTAAAATAATCTGCGCTGTGATTTGAAAAATGACTCAATTACCCATATATATCCTGCTGAGAGCCATTGACTTGTAAAATTCTTATGTATTTTGGAATTAGCAGATGTTGACAGTTAAAACTGATAATACTAAATTGGCTGCTGAATTACCCTTAATAGATTTGCCCATAGTTTGGAGAAACACGTGAGTGATAAAATTGTTTACCTTTCAGATGAAAGTTTTGAAGCCGATGTTCTACAAGCAGACGGTCCTGTGCTGGTTGATTACTGGGCTGAATGGTGTGGTCCTTGCAAAATGATTGCGC
Organism: uncultured Acidimicrobiia bacterium; assembly: GCA_964195315.1. Classification (GTDB taxonomy): domain Bacteria; phylum Pseudomonadota; class Gammaproteobacteria. Next base: position 80,982 of record CAXMOZ010000015.1, read on the forward strand.
CAATTCTGGAAGAAATTGCTACAGAATATGACGGTCGTGTCACGGTTGCCAAACTTAATATTGATGAAAACGCCGATACGCCACCTAAGTATGGCATTCGAGGTATTCCAACATTGATGCTGTTTAAAGGTGGTGCTGTTGAAGCCACTAAGGTTGGTGCGTTATCAAAGTCTCAGTTAACTGCATTCATCGATAGTAATATCTAAAGTAAAGAACAGAGTATAATAATTACTCCAAATAGGGTCGTCATTGTGGACGACCTTATTTTACTGTGCTAGTCTTTGCCCAGCATTCGCCACCCTTCTAATCGGCGATTTCCAAAAAAAACTCATAATCCGTTATCTTTTCCTGACTTTTTAGTCCAATAACTACGTCTGAATTCCCCTAAAACTTTCCTTGTGCATTCTTTATTATGAATCTTAGCGACCTTAAGCAAAAAACCGTTCCCGAATTGATCGATATACTCAAAGGCATGGGTGGTGATCATTCTTCACGCATGCGTCGGCAGGATATTATCTTTAGTATCTTGAAGGCTCAAGCTAAAAAGGGCGAAGATATTTTCAGTGAAGGTGTATTGGAAATATTACAGGATGGTTTTGGTTTCTTACGATCTGCCGATAGCTCCTACCTGGCCGGCCCAGATGATATCTATGTTTCGCCGAGTCAGATAAGACGTTTTAACTTACGTACTGGCGACACTATTAGTGGGAAAATCAGACCACCGAAAGATAATGAACGTTATTTCGCGCTGCTTAAAGTTGATCAAATCAACTTCGATCTGCCTGAAAATGTCAAACACAAAGTCTTGTTCGAAAACTTAACACCATTGCATGCCAATAGTCGCCTCACGCTTGAACGAGGCAATGGCAGCACTGAAGATATTACCGCTCGAATTATAGATCTGGTTTCTCCAATCGGTAAAGGCCAGCGTGGTTTGGTGGTTTCGCCACCGAAGGCTGGTAAAACATTAATGCTGCAAAATATTGCGCAAAGCATCGCTAGTAATCATCCTGAGTGTTACCTGATTGTTCTATTGATAGATGAACGCCCTGAGGAGGTCACCGAAATGGAGCGTATGGTTAAAGGCGAAGTGGTTGCTTCTACTTTTGATGAACCTGCCAGTCGCCATGTTCAAGTAGCCGAGATGGTGATCGAAAAGGCTAAGCGCCTGGTTGAGCATAAGATTGATGTAGTAATTTTGCTCGATTCTATCACTCGTTTGGCACGTGCTTACAATACGACTATTCCATCATCAGGTAAGGTCTTGACCGGTGGTGTTGATGCTCATGCATTACATCGTCCAAAACGTTTTTTTGGTGCGGCTCGTAATATCGAAGAAGGTGGTAGTTTGACCATTATCGCCACCGCTTTGGTTGAAACTGGCTCGAAGATGGATGAGGTTATCTACGAAGAATTTAAAGGTACTGGTAATATGGAGATCCACATGGATCGAAAAATTGCTGAAAAACGAGTATTTCCTGCACTTAATATCAATCGTTCAGGCACGCGCCGTGAAGAATTATTGCTAGGTCAGGAAGAGCTGCAAAAAGTATGGATATTGCGTAAGTTCTTGCATTCAATGGATGAAATCGATGCGATGGAATTTGTACTGGGCCGCATGCAAAATAGTAAGACCAATGTAGAGTTTTTTGATCAAATGAAGAAGTAGATTATGCCTAAGGTTGATTCGACTATAGTTGACTCAATCAGGATTGATTCGACCCGGGTTCATTCGATTGAACCGATTATAGGTCACAATCCGCGCATTATGATACTCGGCAGCATGCCGGGTATCATTTCGATTAATGCCTCGCAATATTATGCAAACCCTCGCAATTTGTTCTGGACCGTTCTAGCTGATTTATTTGGTATCGATATCGATTGCAGCTACGAATATAGAGTGCAGCAGATGCTAGAGCTACCTATCATTCTTTGGGATACGTTAAAATCTTGTCATCGCGAAGGTAGTCTCGATTCTAAAATCCTCAATACCAATATCGAAGCCAATGATATTGCCGCTTTATTGAAGCAATTCCCAACCCTTCAGGCGATTGCATTTAATGGTGGCGCATCGGAGAAATATTTTGATCGGTTGGTAAAACCTCAGTTAGCGAATGATCTGGATATTGAATTACTTAAAATGCCTTCGACAAGTCCAGCCAATGCGGGCATGAAGCGAGAGCAAAAACTGGAAAGCTGGCGAAGGCTGTGCCGATTTATTTAGGCTTAGCGGCCGGTTTTGGGAAACCTTCGAATTTGGGTGATTGTGATACCGCGTCATACCAGTCAGCCCTGTTACCCCAAAATATATTATCTTCAGGCCGAATGCCTGGATCTTCGCTCAAGCTTCCAGCTGGTATAATTAATTTTCCACTTTTAGCGCTGGTATAAGGCACCAGAGAGCCGCAATGACTGCAGAAACTCTTTGATATAACATTAGGTTCATCTGGGATGAATGAAGTGATTTGATCTTCACCTGATAGCCATTCCAGGCGATCTGGAGTGGTGAATATATTGGAAGCATGTGCGCTACCCGTCGAGCGCTGACATTGGCTGCAATGGCATATATGAAAGGCGCTAAAAGGACCAGTTGCGGTGTATCGTACTTTACCGCAAAGACAACTGCCTTTTACTTTATTTTCCATTGTTTCAATTACCTCAAGGTTAATTTATTTTGACTCTCGATGAGTCGCCGAATGACTTCATCGAAATAGCTTTGATCAATATTGGCAAAGGCAAACCGAATAAAGTCATCTTGTTGTTCTCCAAAATAACTGCCGGGCAGGGTGATGATCTCAAAATCCTCAATGAGACGTTTGACGACTTCTCGAGATGGCTGTTTAAAAGGGTGTTCGACGTAGGCAAAATAGGCGCCAGCAGAGACGAGTCGATATTTAAGCTCGGGGTGTTGGAAAGCGGTTTTAATAGCGACGGCTCTTTGTTGTAGTTGTTGTGCTTTTTCGGCTTTCCAATCGTCCAGATTTTGCAGCCCATAGAGAGCGGCTAACTGGCCGACATGAGGCGCACTAATAGCCGTACAATCCTGTACTTTTTTCATTTGATCAAAGAATGCGGAACCGCCTGCAACAGCACCTGTGCGATATCCGGTGAGGCTGAATACCTTTGAAAAACTGTATAAATGGATAAAGTTATCACCCCAGTCCGAGTGTTGGAATAACTTATGAGGCGGCTCTGAGCTATCTAGAAAATCGCGGTAAGTCTCGTCGACTATTAATGCAATATTATGTTGTTTGGCAATTTGATAAAAAGCTTCGATGCATTCCGGCGGATAGATGGCACCGGTTGGATTGTTAGGTGTTACCAATACAATCGCTCTGGTTTTTGAATTAATTAGTGGTGCTGCGAGGTTATGATCGGGTATCGCTGTTTTTGTGTTAAACGGCAAAAACTGAGTTTTAACACCTCGGGCAGATAACCACATTTCGTGATTGAAATAACACGGAAGCGCTATGATCACTTCATCCCCTGTGGTGCAAAGTGTGTCGATGGCTGAGCAAAAGGCCTGATTGCATCCAGCCGTTATCATCAAGTCTTCAGCATTGATATTGGCTTGATAGCGACGATTAATGTTATCGGAAAGTGCCTCGCGTAACGGTAAAACTCCACTGATATCAGTGTAAGTTGTACCTTCGCCTTGCTTGATTAACTCGGCGAGATGATCGAGCAATGATTGCGCCGGAAGATGTCCAGGCACAGCCTGGCACATATCGATGAGGCGGTCTGATGTCGGATTAGTGACCCATGACCAGGCTTCGGCAATTGGTGCGGATGCGCATTCGATAACATTTGGATTGAAGTTCATTGTAATTCCACGTGATTTTCGGTTGGATGATATGGAATTATGACTTTAATGGCTAGAGGGCTGTCGGGTTTAGGGTGAATCTAGAGCAGAAAATTCATTTCGGCCAGCGCTTCTTATTCAGTTCATTGAGTGGAATAACTATACCCAAAGCATTCGCTGCGCTCATGGGGCAGGCCCTCGGCCTCATTCGATTAGACAATCTGATTCAAAATGACTTTCCACTCACTATGTTATCTTAAATCCGACAAAATCCTAGTGCTGTTGACCATGCTGTCGTAACATAATGTGACCTTTTTCGATTGATTGGAACGCCAAATGAAATATTTGCATACCATGGTGAGAGTTAATGATCTTGACGCGTCTCTGGCATTTTATTGTGATTTGCTGGGGCTGGTTGAGACCAGTCGAACTGTTTATGAAAAGGATGAATTTACGCTAGTGTTTTTAGCAGCGCCAAATGACGTTGCCCAGGTTGAAGCGGAGCGAGCACCATTGCTAGAGCTGACTTACAACTGGGGCGGCGAGGTTTTTCAAGGGGGTAGAAACTTTGGTCATTTAGCCTTTGCAGTGGATGATATTTACGCCTTATGCCAAAAGATGCTGGATAACAATGTAACCTTAAACGTACCTCCGAGAGATGGCCACATGGCTTTTGTTCGCTCGCCCGATAATATATCGATTGAGTTATTACAAAATGGCAATGCTTTGCCAGTGAGCGAGCCTTGGCAATCTATGTCGGTTACTGGGGAATGGTAGGCCAGTAGAAAAGCTCGATGTGCCGAGTCGACATTGCAGGCTTGAATTTGCCCCCATCTTTCTAACTTGATACATTGATATAATAATCACAGATTAGCTATATAGAACAACAGTTTCAGTTTGATTTGCTTTGGGCTCGCAAAAACGATTGGTTCTTAATGCAAGCGTGACGGAACAGATCACTGCAACGCAACTATTGCACCATGATGGTGCGATAGTTGCGTTGCAGTGCGCTCTGCAGGATAGTAATTTATCATGTATTAGTAAGATTGCTTTTATGGTGGTTCGGATGCAGTACAGCAGCTCGGGCAGCTATAGTGAATAATATAACGCAAGGATACCTATTATGAAAACAACCAATCAGAGCCGCTACGTCAGCCGTCTTGCAAGCGAAACCTTAGCACTGGTATTAGCCGGAGGTCGTGGCTCGCGCTTATACGAACTCACCGACTGGCGAGCAAAACCGGCAGTCCCCTTCGGTGGCAAATTCCGCATCATCGATTTTCCACTTTCAAACTGTATCAACACTGGCATTCGCCGCATTGGTGTTTTGACCCAATACAAGGCTCATTCGTTGATTCGTCATCTGGTTCGTGGCTGGAGTCGTTTCGATAGTGAGCTAGACGAATTTGTCGAAATTTTGCCTGCTTCACAGCGCGCAGGTGGCGAGTGGTATCAAGGCACTGCAGACGCTGTTTTTCAAAATCTCGACATCATGCGTACGCATCGACCCAAATATGTATTGATCTTGTCGGGAGACCATATCTACAAGATGGATTACGGTGACATGCTTGCCACCCATCATGAAAAAAAATCTGATATGACTATTGCTTGTCTTGAAGTGCCAATCGAAGAGGCCGCAGGTGCATTTGGTGTGATGACGGTTGACGAGTCTGGTCGTATTATCGAGTTTAATGAGAAACCGGCCCATCCTGCAGAGATACCTGGTCAGCCGGGATTTTGTCTCGCCTCGATGGGTAACTACTTATTTAATACTGAGTTTCTTTATGAGCAGCTTATTAAAGATGCCGACACTTCAAAATCTACTCATGATTTTGGAAAAGACATTATCCCTTCGGTGATCGACAAGTATCAAGTTCATGCCTACCCGTTTCGTGACATGGATACCGGCGAACGCGCTTATTGGCGTGACGTTGGAACACTGGATGCTTTCTGGGAGGCGAATATGGAATTGGTCAACGTTACGCCAGAATTAAATCTCTACGATCAACGCTGGCCGATTCTGACCCATCAAGCTCAAATGCCACCAGCCAAGTTTGTATTTGATCTTGATGAGCGTCGCGGCATGGCAACCGACTCAATGGTATCAGGAGGCTGCGTGATTTCCGGTGCGACGGTGAAACATTCGTTATTATTTTCCAACGTACGTGTCCACTCTTATGCAGAAATAACCGATAGTGTCATCTTGCCGGATGTCGATATAGGCCAAAATGCGAAGATTCACAAAGCCATTATCGATCGAGGTTGCACCATTGAAGAAGGCATGGTGATTGGCCACGATCACGAAGAAGATAAAAAACGCGGCTTTCGAGTAACCGAAAAAGGTATCGTATTGGTGACGCCAGATATGTTAAACCAAAACACCCACCTGAGTCGTTAGCCGCTTATGACGACACTAACTACGATTACCTGTCAGGCATTCGACGATCAAAAGCCCGGCACGTCCGGGTTACGTAAAAAGGTGCGCGTATTTCAGCAAACGCACTATTTGGAAAACTTTGTACAGGCTATCTTCAATGCCACCGATGAAAATAGTATTGGTTTTTCGGAACAAACGCTGGTGCTGGGTGGCGATGGTCGGTTTTATAATGACGAGGCAATGCAAACCATCGTCAAGATGGCTGCGGCGAATGGTTTTAAACGAATTATCGTAGGACAAGACGGCCTGCTATCAACCCCTGCGGCATCCTGTGTTATCCGGAAATATCAGGCGTTTGGCGGCATAATACTATCGGCCAGCCATAATCCCGGTGGCCCCAATGCGGATTTTGGTATTAAGTTTAACGCCGCCAACGGTGGCCCTGCCAACGAAGAACTGACAGAAGCCATTTATCAGCAAAGCAAGACCATCTCGCAATATCAAATGCTAGAATCTAAACCGATTGATCTCAGACAGATTGGAACTCAATTCTGCGGTGACCTATGCATCGAAGTGATCGATCCGGTATTCGACTATGCCGAGTTGATGGAACAGTTATTCGACTTTGAGCAAATTGAGACATTACTCACCAATGGTATCTTCACCCTACAGTTTGATGCGATGAATGCCATCACTGGACCCTATGCCCGAGCTATTCTGCAAAACCGCCTTGGTGCGCCCGATGACAGCGTTATGCGGGGTCAACCACTAACTGATTTTGGCGGCGAACACCCCGACCCTAACCTCGCGCATGCACCCGAATTACATCGACGCTTGAGTGGCGACAATGCCGCCGACTTTGGTGCTGCATCGGATGGTGATGGTGATCGCAATATGATTCTCGGTGCCAATTTCTATGTCACACCCAGTGATAGCCTCGCAATCCTGGCGGCCAACGCCAGACTAATACCCGGCTATCAACAGGGGCTTGCGGGTGTCGCGCGATCGATGCCGACTAGCAAGGCGGTCGATCGAGTTGCGGCCAAGTTAGATATTCCCTGTTTCGAAACACCAACGGGCTGGAAATTTTTCGGTAACCTGCTCGACGCTGCCAAAATAACACTTTGTGGCGAAGAGTCGTTTGGAACGGGTTCAGATCATGTGCGTGAAAAAGATGGACTCTGGGCTGTATTGTTTTGGCTCAACATCATTGCCGTACGGGGTGAATCAGTCGCTGAAATTGTGCAGCAACACTGGGCCGAATTTGGACGTGACTATTACACACGTCATGATTATGAAGCAATTGCCAGTGAATCTGCACAGGCATTGATTGAGTCATTTCGCCAACAGCTCGATAGTTTAAGTGGACATAAATTTGGCCGCTATGAAATTGATTCCGCCGATGACTTCAGCTATACCGACCCGATAGACGGCAGTGTTAGCAACCATCAAGGTATCCGTATACTGCTGCGTGGTGGCGCCCGAATCATCTATCGACTGTCCGGCACTGGCACCGAAGGCGCTACTTTGCGGGTCTATATCGAACGTCAGGAAACAGATCCCAGTCTTCAATCAGAAGATCCTCAAAGCGCTTTGGCCGAGTTGATCGAACTCGCCAGCCAACTAGCCCAAATTGAACACTTTACTGGCCGAAATAAGCCTGACGTGGTGACCTAGTGGCCCATATTCTAATGATCTCGGCGGAGAACGGCGCCTTACCTGGCGGCAAGGTAGGCGGCATCGGCGACGTCGTACGAGAATTGCCTACCGCTTTGGCAAAACGCAATAATACCGTGTCAGTACTGACACCCGGTTATGGCATATTCGGTAATCTGTCCGGTGCCCAACTACTGCAACAGCTAACCGTGAGATTTGCAGGCCGCACAGAATCACTCGAGCTATATTTTCTGGACGGTATGAGTCGTGATCGCAAGATACGTCACTACGCTATCGATCATCCCCTGTTTAGCAGCGCTGGTATTGGAAAAATATATTGTGATGATCCACCGTCAAGGCCATTTGAAAGTGATGCGAGTAAATTTGCATTATTTTGCACAGCAGTAGCCGAAGCGCTGCGTAATGCCGCATTTGGTGATATCGGCGCCGTGCATCTACACGATTGGCACGCCGCTTTTTTACTTATTTTGCGTCGTTACGATCCCGTTTATCGCTCGCTGCAAGCACTACGCTGCGTTTACAGCATTCACAATCTGGCGATTCAAGGTATTCGGCCTTTTGTCGGGCAAGAATCTTCGTTAGACGCCTGGTTTCCAGATCTGGTGTACCCGCGCCAACAACTCGCCGACCCTAGGTGGGCCGACTGCGTTAATCCGATGGCGGCCGCGATACGCCTGGCTGATGCGGTGAATACGGTATCACCGAGTTATGCCGAGGAAATTCTGAGTCCTAGTGATGCCAGGCGTGGCTATTACGGTGGTGAAGGACTGGAACATGACTTACAGCAAGCGAAGGACGAACATCGGTTATTTGGTATTCTTAATGGCTGTGAATATCCGCGCAAGAAAAAACCTGTCCTGCCTGACTGGTCTGCATTACGGCAGGCTATGCACCAACAAGTTTTAGTCTGGGCGAGCCAGCAACCTTTGGTGGCAAACGCACATTTCATCGCCAATCAATCGATCGCTCAACTGAAACATGATCGCCCCCCTATGGTGATTACCAGTGTCGGCCGAATAACTGACCAGAAGGTTGGTTTAATGCGTCAAACCACTGCCTCGGGTCAACCAGCCTTGCATGCCGTATTGGACGCAATGGGCGAAGCAGCAACGTTTTTGATGATCGGAAGTGGCGATACCGACAGCGAACAATTCTTGATAGAAACGTCTGCCCGTTATAGCAATTTTGTATTCCTTCGGGGCTATTCGGAGGCGCTTGGCAACGCCTTTTACGAGCAAGGTGACTTATTCTTTATGCCCAGTTCTTTCGAGCCTTGCGGCATCAGCCAGATGCTCGCTTTGCGCTCTGGACAGCCCTGTTTGGTTCATGCCGTAGGCGGTTTGCGCGATACTATCGATGACAATAAAACGGGTTTTGTTTTTACGGGGTCTAACCCAACTGAACAAGCCGACGCACTGGTCGCTACGCTACAACGTGCGTTGACCCTATACCAGACAAAACCGGCGCAGTGGAAAACTATGCGTAAGTCAGCGGCAGCCGCAAGATTCAAATGGGCCGATAGTATCGACGCCTATTTAGAACAGCTTTATCAATAATCACAAACCGATAACATCATGACTACTCAGGCATTTGAAATCGAATCTATCGTGCAAGGACATCACGGAGACCCTTTTAAAATATTGGGGCCGCATAGCGCGACCAAAAACTGGGTAGTACGAAGCTGGCAGCCACAGGCTGACTCGGTCGAACTACTCGACGTCAACGATAAATTACTCACCAAGATGAAACGGGTGCATAAGGGCGGTCTATTCGAAGCCCGCTTGCCTTTGCCTATGGTGGCTTATCGTTTATCGCTTAGCGAAAATGGCCATCGTCATATTATCGACGATCCCTATCGCTTCGCCTCGCCGCTGGGTGATCTTGATCATCATCTAATGCGAGAGGGCAAACAACGTAATTTATCGAATAAGCTGGGCGCGCATGTGATTCAAATCGATGGTGTCAAAGGCGTGCATTTTGCGGTGTGGGCACCCAATGCCAGTCGCCTCAGTGTGATCGGATTATTCAATGGCTGGGATGGCCGTCGACATCCTATGCGTCTGCACCCGACAGCAGGTGTTTGGGATATATTCATTCCAGGCCTCGCATCGGGTGACTATTATAAATACGAAATTCTCGATGCCAGTGGTGATTTGCTGCCACTCAAGGCTGATCCATTTGCGCAGCACATGGAATTGGCACCGGGCAATGCATCGATTGTATATGACCATCACCATGACTATGAATGGCAGGATAGCCAATGGCTAGCCGAAAGGGCTGATAACAATACGCTCGAAAGCCCGATGGCAATCTACGAGGTACATCTCGGTTCATGGCGTCGACAGGCTGAAGACAATCAACTACTCAGCTACCGAGAACTTGCTACAAGCCTGGTCGACTATGTTAAAGAAATGGGGTTTACCCATATCGAATTATTACCCATTACCGAATATCCCTTCGATGGCTCCTGGGGCTATCAGCCAGTGGGTTTGTTCGCGCCTACCGCGCGCTTTGGTGAACCGCAGGATTTTAAGTTTTTTGTCGATAGTTGCCACCAGAAAGGTATTGGCGTAATCATCGACTGGGTGCCCGCGCATTTTCCGCGAGATGAATTTGGTCTGGGGCAATTCGATGGTAGTCATCTTTACGAACACGCCGATCCGCGTCAGGGTGCCCATCCTGACTGGGGCACGTTGATATTTAATTTTGGCCGTGCCGAGGTCGTCAACTATTTGATAGCGAATGCTCTATTCTGGGTCGAGACCTATCATATCGACGCATTGCGGGTCGATGCCGTGGCTTCGATGTTGTATCTGGATTATTCCCGTGAAGACGGTGAATGGCTGCCCAACGAACATGGCGGTAACGAAAATCTGGAAGCAGTTTCATTCCTGCGCTTAATGAATGAACAGGTGCATGCAACGGGCGCCATTACGATGGCCGAAGAATCGACCGCCTGGCCTGGCGTCTCTCATCCGCTCTACAAGGGTGGCCTGGGTTTCAGCTACAAATGGAATATGGGTTGGATGCACGACAGCCTGATCTACTTTGGCGAAGAGCCGGTACATCGGCGCTATCACCATGACAAAATAACATTTGGACTGCATTACGCTTTCAGTGAAAACTTTATCCTGCCGCTTTCACATGATGAAGTAGTGCATGGCAAAGGTTCGATGATTGAGCGTATGCCGGGTGATCACTGGCAGTCCTTTGCGAATTTGCGACTATATTACAGCTTTATGTACGCCCATCCAGGCAAAAAATTATTGTTTATGGGTTGCGAATTCGCCCAAAGGCGCGAATGGAACCATGATATTTCGCTAGACTGGCATCTGCTCGGTGAACCCGCACATGCCGGTGTTCAGCAGTTAGTCAAAGACTTAAACCATTTCTATCGTGATTGTGAAGCGCTCTACGAAATTGACTTTAGCGCCGAAGGTTTTGAGTGGATCGACTCCAGCGATAACGAGCAAGGTGTTATTGCGTTTATCCGCCGTGGCCTAAATCGCGAACAGTTCATCATAGCAATATGTAACATGACACCGGTAATACGCGAGAATTATCGCATCGGTGTGCCGCAAGCTGGGTGTTATCTCGAGCAAATTAATAGCGATGCAAGCACCTATGGTGGCAGCGGAGTTGGTAACCTCGGCAAGGTGCAGTCAGAGTCAATCGGTGCACATGGTCGAAACCACTCACTTAATTTAATACTACCGCCATTGGCGACTCTAATCCTAACTGTTGAATAAACACCGTTGCCGAACCGAGCTACCCGTAATATGACGAACAAGCAAAAAAATAAAATCACAGCGCTAGTCCCACCTGGTCATGATAGTGACAGTTTGGTGCGCGATTTTAGGCATTATTTTAATCACACCCTGGGCCGGGCACACTACCAGAGTTCCCCACACTACGAATTTATAGCACTGGCGATAACCCTGCGAGATCGTCTTATGCATGCCAGCAACAATACGCGTCTTCTTTATGAGCAGCAGGATAGCCGTAAGGTTTGTTATCTGTCGATGGAATATCTGCTAGGCCGCAGTATGCGCAATGCTGTGTCAAACCTCGATCTCGACGAATCACTCGCCGATGCACTCAATCAACTCGGGCTGCTTGAAGAAGATTTGCTTGAACAGGAACATGATGCGGGTCTCGGGAATGGTGGTCTCGGTCGGCTTGCCGCCTGTTTTCTAGATAGTTGTGCCACCCTTGGTTTACCCGTGCTTGGTTATGGCATCCGTTATCAATACGGCATGTTTCGTCAGAATATTATCGATGGTAACCAGGTAGAAGAACCGGATTCATGGTTACGCGGTGGTCATCCCTGGGAAATAGAGCGTGCAGAATACGAGCAGCCCGTGCATTTTGGGGGGCGAGTCGATCACTATTATGACGATGAAGGTCGTCGTCATGCGCGTTGGGTCGATACTCACGATGTGCTAGCGGTACCCTTCGACATTCCAGTGCCTGGTTATCACAATGGCACGGTGAATACCTTAAGGCTTTGGTCGGCGGTTGCCACCGATGAATTTAACCTCGAAGAATTTAACGCCGGCAGTTATACCGAAGCGGTTTCGGCTCGAACCGCCGCCGAAAACATTACCATGGTGTTATATCCGAATGATGCCAGTGAGAACGGTAAAGAATTACGTTTACGTCAACAGTATTTTCTTGCCTCGGCTAGTTTGAAAGACATCATGCGTCAGTGGGTGAATCGTCATGGTGAAAATTTCGATAATTTTGCCGACAAACATTGCTTCCAGTTGAATGATACGCATCCAAGTATCGCAGTTGCAGAGTTGATGCGACTGCTAATTGACGTGTATGGCCTCGAATGGATTCCGGCTTGGCAAATTACTAGTCGTTGTATGGCCTATACCAATCACACGCTATTGCCCGAAGCGTTAGAGCGTTGGCCGGTCAGTCTATTCGGACAGCTAGTACCTAGAGTGCTAGATATTGTTCGCGAAATAAATAGCCGCTTCATCGCCGAAATCGAAGCAAAATGGCCGGGTGATGTTGCGCGACGTGAACGTATGGCAATCATCGAAGAAGGCCATGAACCGATGGTGCGCATGGCGCATCTTGCCATTGTTGGCAGTTTTTCGGTGAATGGTGTGGCCGCATTACATTCTGAGCTACTAAAGCAGGGATTGTTTAAAGACTTTCATGCACTCTGGCCTAAGCGACTCAATAATAAAACGAATGGCGTCACGCAACGTCGCTGGCTTAAAGCCTGCAACCCTGAACTGGCGAAACTGATTAGTGCCAACATTGGCACCGACTGGGTTACCGATCTCGAGCAACTGAATCAGCTTGCGCCTCTCGCCAAGGATGCAGAGTTTCGAAAATCCTGGCATTCGATTAAACAAGCCAATAAATTAAAAGTCGCAGCGCTGGTTAAAAAATCCTGTGGTGTCGAGCTCTACACTGATGGTATTTTCGACGTGCAGGTCAAGCGAATGCACGAATATAAGCGTCAGCTGCTCAATGTGTTACACGTCATCCATTTATTGCAACGCATTCGCCGAGGCGATACTGACAACTGGACCGTGCGTAATGTCATCATTGGCGGTAAGGCGGCTCCGGGTTATTACATGGCCAAAACCATTGTTAAATTGATCAACAACGTTTCCGACGTGATTAATTCCGACCCACGAACCGAAGGTTTACTGCGTTTGGTTTTTCTACCTAACTACAATGTTAGCAGTATGGAAATTATCTGCCCGGGATGTGACCTGTCTGAGCAAATTTCAACTGCAGGTAAAGAAGCCTCAGGCACCGGTAACATGAAATTTATGATGAATGGCGCACTCACCATTGGCACGCTGGATGGTGCCAATATTGAAATACGCGACGCGGTTGGTGCGGATAACTTTTTCCTCTGTGGGCTGGACGCAGAGCAAGTTGAAAAAATGCGTGCTGACTATGACCCTGGATTATTTGTCGAAGCTGACGAAGATCTGCAGGAAGTCATCGAAGTACTGCAAAGTGGTCAGTTTAACCAGTCTGAACCGGGTATTTTTGATCCAGTGATTAATAGTATTCTAAGCCCGCAGGATGCCTGGATGACCGCCGCTGACTTTACCAGTTTCGTTGCTGCGCAGCGTCGCGTTGATGCTAGTTTCCAGGATCAAAAAAACTGGATTCAAATGAGTATATTAAATACAGCCGCTAGTGGTCGTTTCTCTTCTGATCGTACTATTACGCAATATAACGATGATATCTGGCGACTCGAACCCGTGTCACCGGGTTCAGACTAGCCCCACTAAACATGCCTGAAGCTAAACTGCGCGGCACTCCGCTACCACTGGGTGCCAATTGGGATGGTCATGGTGTCAACTTCGCACTTTTTTCTGCGCATGCCGAGAGAGTTGAACTGTGCCTGTTCGATACCGATGGCAAGCAGGAGCTTGAACGCATTAAGCTCGAGTTCAGTGACCAAGTTTGGCACGTTTATTTACCAGGCTGTGGCCCAGGTACGGTTTACGGCTATCGCGTTTATGGCACCTATGAACCTCAGCAGGGACAGCGCTTCAATGCCAATAAACTGTTGCTCGACCCCTATGCCAGACAACTCTGTGGGAAGGTTGATTGGCACCCCGCAGTGTATGGGTTCGGTCTTGATGATGAGCAGCAAGATTTAAGTTTTGATAGTCGCAATAGTGCGCCTTATGTACCCAAGGCGGTTGTGGTTAATGAAACATTTGATTGGGGTCAGGATAGTCCGCCTCGGGTTAGCTCTGCCCAAACTGTGATTTACGAAACTCACGTGCGTGGGTTTACTCAATTGAAAACTGACATTGATGCCAACTTACGTGGTAGCTTTGCGGGACTTGCCAGTGATAGCACTATCGCCTATTTACAGTCACTGGGTGTCACCACTATCGAGCTGCAACCGGTTCATGCGTTTATCGATGACCATTTTTTAGTCAAACAGGGTTTTTCAAACTACTGGGGTTATAACACCATTGGTTTCTTCGCGGCCGAATCGCGTTATCTGTCAAACGGTGATCGTAATGAGTTTAAAGAAATGGTGCGACGATTGCACGAAGCCGGTCTCGAAGTCATTCTTGATGTGGTTTACAACCATACCGCCGAGGGTAGTGAATTAGGTCCGACCTTGTGCTTTCGAGGTATCGATAATCAAACTTACTATCGACTTCCAGCGCAAGACCAGCGTTATTATATCAACGATAGTGGTTGCGGTAATACGCTGAATCTAAACCATCCTCGCGTCTTACAAATGGTGATCGATAGCTTGCGTCATTGGGTTATCGACATGCATGTCGATGGCTTTCGCTTCGACCTGGCGGTTTGCCTTGGTCGCGAAGCCGAAGGTTTTGACAGCGACGGCAACTTTTTTAAGGCGATCCAGCAAGACCCAGTACTTTCAAAGGTTAAGCTCATTGCAGAACCCTGGGACATAGGGCCAGGGGGTTATCAACTGGGTGCTTTCCCTAGTGGCTGGTCTGAATGGAATGATCGTTATCGCGATTGCTTGCGTCGTTACTGGCGTGGCGATACTGGCGTATTGCCTGAATTGGCTCGCAGTTTACATGGCTCAAGTGACCTATTCGAACACAATGCACGTCGACCATCTGCCAGTATTAACTCGGTTACTAGTCATGATGGGTTCACGCTCAATGATTTAGTCAGCTACAACGATCGCCATAACGAACCCAACGGCGAGAATAATAACGACGGCCATAGCGGTAATTACAGTTACAACTATGGGGTTGAAGGCATTACCGAGGATGTCGATATACAAAAGCTGCGCCAGCGCCAGCAACGTAACTTGCTAGCCACGTTGTTCTTGTCTCAGGGCACGCCGATGTTGCTCTCAGGTGATGAACTTGGGCGCAGTCAAAATGGTAATAACAATGCCTACTGTCAAGATAATGAGACGACATGGCAGGATTGGCGGGCGGTCGAGGATGAAAAAGACATGCTCGATTTTGTACGTAACTTGATTAAGCTGCGTGCCGACAACCCCCTGTTGCATCGCAATCGGTTCGTGCATGGTGATGCCAAATTTGAGCCGAATGGTTTTTCCAGCATCCAATGGCTGCGTGCCGATGGTAATGCGATGCAAGACCATGACTGGCACAATCAAGAATTTAATTTTCTGGCCATACTGTTAGCGACCGAAGACATGCCGGCGAGAGACGTACGCTTTGATCGCGATCATGAGGCGGCACTGCTCATTGCCTTCAATGCTGATCCGGTGATGGTGGAACTATGTCTTCCAAAGACCGAGTTTTATTGGCATTGTATATTCAGCACCGCAGATTCAAAGCCGGTCTTTAATGATAGCGTTCGGGTTATGGTGGAAGGGCGTTCGGTACAAGTATTCGAATTACAAATATGATTTTCCTATGCTCGCTCCTGTCGTTGTCTAACATTATGTTTATATCGATAAGTCTTAATCGACTCGAAAGGAAAATTGAGCTATGTCAATAACAAACACTCTAGCACTCGATGCACTTTGCACACGCTGTGGCATTACATTGGAATATTATGATATCGGCGGCGGGCATCATCTACCCAGCATAGACGTTAAGGTGGCCTTACTTGCAGCACTGCAATGTCCGGTGACAACTAATTCTGATATACAACAGCAACTCGAGAGACTGGATAACCTGCAATGGCAGTCAGTGGTTCGGCCAGTTATCGTGCAGCGCCTATCTCACCAACCAATTAACCTGTCTTTACAGCTCAGTTTGGCTCATATCGAACAGCCCGTGTATTGGGTACTGAATGAAGAATCGGGTCAATGCATGCAAGGTAGTTGGGACATCAACGAGCAAGCTTTCGTGGCCGAGTTTAATAACGGCGAAACTCGATTAATGCGATTTGAGGTAACTCTGCCGAGCATCACCACGTTAGGCTATCATCGACTTGAGCTCAGTCTTGGTGACGGTAGCAAAGCACAGTGCATGTTTATTGTTGCGCCTGAAAGCTGTTATCTGCCAATCAGGGTCGAAGACGGTAAAAAGGTTTGGGGCGTTGGTGTGCAGCTTTACTCGTTGCGTTCAAAACGCAACTGGGGTATTGGTGATTTTCGTGACCTGAAAAAAATTGCCGAGACTCTGGCCCCAAAAGGCATTCAGATACTCGGTATTAATCCATTACATACGTTGTTTTTACATCTGCCTGAAAACGCCAGTCCTTATAGTCCGTCTAGTCGTGATTTCCTAAACCCTATCTATCTTGATATCGAATCAATCGAGGAATTTGAACAAAGCAACGAATTTCAACAACAGATTAAAGACAAAACCTTTCAAACCAGGCTGACCCAACTGCGTGCGTCTGAGCTGGTCGACTATAGCGCTGTGTGGGCGCTAAAGCTTGCGACATTAAAAACGCTGTATGAAAAATTTACGCGCACGGATCTAATCAGCAACTCATCTAGAGCGGTTGAATTTCGTCGGTTTCAAAAAAATGGCGGTATGGCACTTTTCAACCTAGCCTTATTCGAAGCCTTACAGACCCAGCTTCATCAACAAGATTCACGCATGGAACGCTGGCAGCAATGGCCTGTGGCTTATCAGGATCCTGAGTCTGATACCGTCAAACAATGGGCCGAAGCGCACCTCGATGCCATTGAGTTCCATCAGTATATGCAATGGAACTGTGATCAACAGCTCGCCGATGTGCAACAAAGCTGCATTAGCTTAGGTATGGAAATTGGGTTATATCGAGATCTTGCAGTCGGCAATGAAAAGTCATCGTCACAGTGTTGGTCGGATCGTTCCAGTTATGTATTGAATATGAGCGTCGGTGCACCGGCCGATGATTTCAATCTGAAAGGACAGGACTGGGGTTTGCCACCGCTCGATCCAAAGGCATTAATGAACAGTGCCTACCAACCTTTTATTCAAACCCTGCGAGCTAATATGCGTTATGCCGGTGCGCTGCGAATCGATCACATTATGGGTTTAATGCGTTTGTTTTGGGTACCACCGCAGCGCTCGCCAGGTGAAGCAACTTATGTGGCATATCCATTCGAGGATTTGCTTGGCATAGTCGCGCTAGAGAGTTCGCGTAACCAGTGTCTGGTAATCGGTGAAGACCTCGGCACCGTGCCGAATGAAGTTCGCCATGCGCTCGATATTAATCGGATACTATCCTATCGCATCCTCTATTTTGAGAAGGACTGGCAGCAGGGAACGTTGAAAGTACCGAGTGATTATCCGAGCTATGCACTGTGCACCTCGGGCTCCCACGATCTGCCGACACTTGACGGTTTTTGGCAAGAATTTGATCTCGACTTACGTGAAAAACTCGATTTGTATCCGTCACCTGAAAGTCATCAACAACAGCGGAATAATCGACGCCATGACCGTTATGAAATTCTCGTTGCCCTGGCTCGAGAGAATCTCACTACTATCGAACAAGCCAACCAGGCCAATAGCGGGGAACCACTGGACCAGTGTCAGGCAATCGCTATACAGCGTTATCTCGCCAGGTCAAATGCCATGTTGCAAATGATTCAACTGGAAGACTTACTCGGGGAGTGCACTCAAATGAATGTGCCAGGGACTGTTGACGAGTACCCGAACTGGCGGGTTAAGTTGTCGACCGATCTTGAAGATTGGAAGTCCGAGCCATCCATCGCAGCATTTGCCGCAGTGATCAACCAGGAACGCAGCGCTTAAAGTAACCGACTCAGATGACTCAGCTAATATGATCAAATTTAGTTTTATTGTTTTAGTTTTTTGGCAGAACCGAAACAATCAGTTTTCCATAGGCAATCTATCTGGTCGCAATAGCCATTAAAAGCGCTCGAGAAACAATCGAAATTGCCTTCGACTTGTTGAATTGCCTGCACCATTTTAACTTTAGTCAAACGAGCTGTTTTAACACCCTTATCTTTCGCTATATCGCGAATTTCTTTCATATTCATAGCCATATCCTTAGTTGGTTATTGTAATTTTGATCCTACCGAGCGAATTTTACAACTTTTTGAGGCAGTTACAAACTTGGCCAAAACCCCCATTAACTACGCACAATAACGGTGCGAAATATGCAAACCAACAGTGCGAATTGCTCCACTAAGTGCCCTCTTTATCGATCAACGCACTCAAGTGATACATTTACGCTAACGGTGGAGAGTTTGCCGGAAGGCGCTTCGCTTTTCCGGCCTACGCAGCAGTATAGAATCCCACCCGTTTTTATCCGTGGCTATAAATCCTGTTTAGGCAGATAGACACAGATTAAGGTCAGCGACGTAGGAACTGTGTTATTTAATCGATGTTTTCGCTGTCGATTCTTTTGATTCAAACTTATCGTTAAGTAACGAACTGGCCTTTCGTAAACGTTCGAGGTAGGCCGGCTTGCCGCGAACGGCGAGTCCTATGGCAAGAATATCGACTACTGCCATATGAGCGATTCTGGCTTTAATGGGCAATAGATAATCGTCCTCATCATTGAGATCGATTGCTAGATGAAGATCACTTAAAGACGCTAATGGGGATCCACTCGCAGTGATTGAAACTATGGTCGCTCCTGAAGCGCTTGCTAGCTTGCAGTTGCTAATTAATTCTTTGCTGCGGCCTGAATTTGAAATGACGAGAACGCAGCTATTTTCATCGAGCATACCAGCGGCGACGCGTTGTAAATAAGTATCGCAATAAGGTTGTGAATTGAGCCCGAGTCTAGCGAACTTAAGTTGTGCGTCGTTGACTACAATGCCCGCACCGCCAACGCCATAAATTTCAATGCGGTGGCTTGTCGAAAACAATGAAATGGTGTCGTCTATAACATGTTCGGAAAGCTGATTACGTATATTGGACAGGCTCGATATAGCACCGTTGATTACTTTATCAACCAGTGCCGTAGCGCTATCACTAGCTTCTATCTGGCTATGCTGATAGTAAACTCGGCTGGCTAGTTCCTGTGCCAATCTTAGGCGAAACTCACGATAGCTACTCAGTTTCAATGTGCGACAAAAACGCACAATGGTGGGTTCACTAACACAGGCAGCACTCGCCAGCTCATTCATTGTCGCATTGACATAATTCTGCGGTTGATCGAGTATGATTTCAGCTACTTTTTTTTCGGACTTACTCAGAGTCGACCGAATGGCATGTATTTGACTAAGCATATGGGCTAAGCCTGTTAGTTTTCTTCACGCCAGCGACTGTCGTCTTCAAACACCAAATGACTGGATGCCGCCGGACCCCAGGTACCAGCCTGATAACCTGCTGGGGCTTTGTCACTATTTTGCCAGGCTTCGAGGATTGGGTCGATCCAGGCCCAGGCGGCTTCGAGTTCGTCATGGCGTAGGAATATTGTTTGGCTGCCACGAAGCAGATCAACGATCAGTCTTTCATAAGCACTGTGCTGGCGCTCAGTAATTGCCTCGGTCAAATTTAAATTAAGGTCGACTGGTCGTAGTCGCATGCCTGGGCCTGGCTGTTTGGCACGAATTGAGAGTCGAATATATTCCTCAGGTTGTAGGCTGATTACCAGCTGGTTAGGGCTATCTAGCGCCGAACCATGACCATAAATAGCATGTGGCAGGCTTTCGAAATTGATTACAATCTCAGAAACTCGATTTTGCAGACGTTTGCCAGTTCGGATATAAAAAGGCACACCAGCCCAGCGCCAGTTATCGACATTCACACGCATAGCGACAAAAGTTTCATTTTCGCTGTCCGGATCGACACCTGGCTCGTTGATGTAGGCGGGTACAACCTCGTTACCTATCGCACCAGAACGGTATTGACCGCGCACGATATTCTTATCCACATCGTCACCGCTAAGCTTGCGTAATGATCGTAATACCTTGAGTTTTTCGTCTCGAACTGCCTCGGGTGAATTGTCAGTCGGTGCTTCCATGGCGATAATACAAAGCAGCTGCAGCAAATGGTTTTGAACCATATCGCGCAACGCGCCGGTGTGATCATAAAATTCCCCGCGGCCTTCGACACCGAGTGTTTCTGCGACAGTAATTTGCACGTCGCGTATGTGGCCGCGCTTCCATAGAGGTTCGAACAAGGCATTGCCAAATCGCAAGGCGAGTAGGTTTTGTACCGGCTCTTTACCCAGATAATGATCGATGCGAAAAATCTGATTTTCTTTAAAAACACTGCCAATGATGTCGCTGATTTCGCGTGCTGACTCTAGATCGCGCCCTAGAGGTTTTTCGACGGCAAGTCTTGATTGCTCACTCACGAGTTTATTTTTTTTCAGGTTCTGGCAGATAGGTGCGAACAACTGCGGCCCTGTAGACAGATAGTAGATGCGGCATCGAGTTTTATAACTGTCAAGCAAATCTGACAGCGGATCATATGATTTTGCATTCGTCACGTCTATACCGATGTAATGAACTCTTTCGGCGAATTTTTGCCATTTCGAATCGGTAAAACAATCGGCATCGACATGCTCGCGTGCGGCGTCTTTTGCCTTAGCTATATATTCCTCGCGCGATAATTGTGAGCGCGCAACGGCAATGATGCGCCCTTGCTCAGGTAACAGGTCATCGCAATGATGGTAGTACATTGAGGGCAGCAGCTTGCGCATGGCAAGATCGCCAGTGCCACCGAATATAACAAAGTCAAACGGTGCGACGTCGCCATTGTTGGTTGAATTCTGTTTAGGCATAATGTAGTAAAATTACTGTTAAGTGGGTTATATTGGTTTATATTTTGTAGTAAAGTTACGTAAAATACAAGTTGGAAACAGCCAAAATGACTATCAATGTAGATATTAATGCAGTCACTGACCGTATTCGTACGCGTAGCAAGCATACCCGTAACCGTTATTTAAGGCGAATCGAAAAGGCTGGAGAACAAGGGCCCCAACGTGGTTCGCTGTCCTGCACTAATCTGGCGCATGCGACTGCAGCATCAATTACCAGTGACAAGGCCTTTCTGATAGAAACCCAATCGCCGAATATCGCCATTGTATCGGCCTATAACGATATGTTGTCGGCACATCAGCCGCTTGGCGATTTTGAGCCTCGTATTAAAGCAGCTGCGCGCAAAGTGGGCGCCGTGGCGCAATATGCTGGTGGTGTACCTGCGATGTGTGATGGTGTTACCCAGGGCATGCCTGGCATGGAGCTATCATTGTTTAGCCGCGATGTGATCGCGATGTCGACCGCAGTAGCGTTATCACATAATGTATTTGATTCGGCCTT
>CAXMOZ010000016.1:0-3428 GCA_964195315.1 uncultured Acidimicrobiia bacterium
CGCTCAACACGTCTGCTCCATCGAGACACATTGTCCATCTTCCCGTAGGAAGGCTGCTGTCGTCCCAAAAGTAAGTTACATGTGAAAATTGCTCAAACGCTGTAACGGTTCCTTTTAACTGGCCATTCTGCCCTAAAAGGTCAACAAACATGACATTGTTCAATTTATTGGCAGTCTGAAATGCCAATGTATGCTTACCATCATTAAACAAAAAATCGCTGCCCCCCGAGTGACCGACTGACGTCAGTGGATAGTTCATAACTATTGACCCACTTAGCTTGCTCTCGATTGGCTGGCTATCCGCATCGGTAAAATAATCTTGAAAAGTCGACGGGATTCTACCCACATTGCCGAGATAAGCGATTAACTCGCCATCGACTTCAGGGTCTGGGTTAGTAGGATAATTATCCGCGGTATCGGGGTCGGTAAAATCTGCTAGTGCCGGATATAGGGAAGTTAGATATTCAACTATAACTCTCCAATTACCACCATTTAAAAAACAAATTGCTTGGGTTATACCACTTTCAGGAGATACTCCTCCATCACATCTTGCCGGGAGGTTATAATTATAAAGCCACGGATAAACGCCACCAGTATTTGCAAGATAATCTTTAATCGCAGTTCGATAAGCATCCAGCGTCGCTTTTTCAGCCATAGCAATAACTTCGTCGTCCCTAATAATAATGATCTGATCATTTATCAACAGGGTATTACTACCATCTAGTATAGGGCCTGAAATAAACCCGTTGAGCGCAAAGTTAGTAAAACTAAAGTTGTTTTCACTTAAAGCTGTACCGCCATAGGCCGAGTCGAGGAAGTTTTTGGGGGCAAAGTTAACAATATCTGTAGGATCGTTGCGATTACGAACCTGCTGATAATTTAGACTGCCATTATCGTCGTCATCAATTATTATCGCTGGACCAGGGGCGATGATGACTGCAGCTATGCCTGAAACACTACCATCATAGATAACATTACCTGTCTGGTCTTTTATGCTGATAGTCCCTGTTGTATCGGAGTTGATAATTGCGGTGGCGTTATTATCAAAATCTTCCGAAACCGCATACCACAGGTGTTCTCCATCGGCATCCTTAAACTCTGGTAGTTGCAAATCGGTGTGGCTCCAGGGCATCCTGCCGACCGCTTCACAAATTGCATCGGAGATTGTGCCAGAATACCCACTACCAGCCCCAATGGGTATTTGGTCATAAGGACAGGGCAACCGTCCAGGCCCTTGCCCTGAATGTGTTACTGGATAATTATAGGCAAACATCAACAACGCCTGCTTCGCTTCCTTCAACACTCTTTCGTTATGCCTGAATTTTTTATCTTCTACCTGCTTTAGTGCATTTTGTGTAACACCAGTTAACGCAATGCCACCCAGCCCCATCATCACCACTAAAAATATCAGCAGAGCAAAACCAGACTGATCATTTGCTTGTCTGCCAAACATGACTAATTCTCTACACCAGCCTGATAGACAATTTCGATGGTTTCGCCACTAGTCGCAAAGTAGTGCTTGCCATCTGGCGCCGTAATTCTGACCCTTACTTCATTGCCAGACATGACTTTTATGCGCATTTTGTCATCCACCTTGTCACCATCTTCATAGGCCTGACTATTGATCCAGACCATATTAGGGCCGCTATTGGATAGTGTGATACCGGAGATGGTAATTGTTTCACTCACTTCCTCTTGCACTAGTTGCTGGATGCTTTCAACCTCAGGTTGGTCCTGATTATTTGTAGCCTGCAGTTTAACGTCATCTGATTTATATCGATTGCTATTGATCAGCTCGCGTTCTTGTGGTGTCGTAAACAGAGTCGACAGTTCAGACCCATGCACGGTGGCTATCGAGCTTGCTGCAATTAGGGAAATTATTAAGAGACTGGGCTTATTTAACATCAATAGTCACCCATCTTAGTCGACAGTCTGAATTTAAGTTGGCGCTTTTGGTATCTAGCGAACTCGATACCGGACTTCTACGGGTAATAGTGCAGCTCTCGACTGTAAATAAATTTTTTATTGATCGTTTGAGGCCTTCGAACAGAGTAAATATATCTTCTTCGTGTAAAAGATCCATTCTTAAGTCCATAGCCGACCCTTTGATATCAACGCCTAGTTTGGCACTGAAATTAGGACGTAAAAAATCTTCCTGGGGCTGCAGGTTATAACTTATGGTAGGCAACTGTAAAACTTCGTTGGTGCTTTCCAGGCTTTCTACCCAACTCAATCGACGCTCGACTCCAACCAACCCGCTTGCCTTATAGTCGGCATATTGATTGCGATATTGCTCTAGCAAGTCGATATCATTAATGATGTTGCTGTATAGCTGATGTGTTGTGCGTAATGTCGATAAGGATTGCTCATATTTTTGCTGTTGTGCACCTTCATATTCAAGACCTGCCACTATGAGTAAGATGGCAATCATTAGTCCAGCAAAAAATATAATGAGCGGTTTTCTTAAATAAAACCAGTCGATCTTATTCTTCATTTTTTACCTCCCGCACCACACGAAAAGCGACTAATGCCTGATTGTTACTGCTGGCCCTATCTTTACCCACATTACCCGACAGGCTATTCTCTGGCTCAATATCTAAAGGTCGCTTGAATATTTCTACAAAGGCGTACTTGCCCGACTGTTGCATTGCTTTCTCAAGGTCATCAACTGCACTTAATGCATAACGATAATTACCATCAAAATTTAAAAATTCAGCTTCGACCACGGCAATTTCATAAAAGCCTCTGGTATGCGGAATTTTTGCATTGATTTTATTAGTCTGCCTGTTTGTTTGTTTACCCCAATTAACAGCACTCGCACTTTCAGTATCTGCATAGTTTGAGACAAACCAGTCCATTTTTTTGACGCGAAGATCTGAAAAGATTGAAATATCCTGGCTCACCAATGTCAGCATTGCTTCAGGGCTGTTCAAATACTTTTGCTGAATTTCGTCTACTGTTTGCACTATGTGCTGCATGCTATTAGTCGATGTGGTTGAGTCGAGTCGATTTTCGCTCAGTTGATTGTATTTGGCTTTGTACTTTTGTTCGATAAGTGACGTTTCAAACGTTGTACTGTTGTAGAGCCAGCCTTTGATACCGCTACTCATAGCCAGACCTATACCGACAGCTAATATAGCCACACTGCAAAATTTGAGAGCCATACCACCTAGATGATGATGATAATATTTTTTCTCGCCAGGTTGGGCGTAGTGATTGAGCGCTATTTTTTTAATCGCCAGATTACAGAACAGCCCTGAGCTGAAATCTTGCTCTTCTGAAATTTGAATTTTTTGGTTTTCTAATAGCTCATTAATTTCAAGTATTTTAAACTTAAAGGCGCTATTTTCAGCACAGCGAATAGTTAGCTTATCGAGGTGCCGCTTGTTGGTCAGTATGTGAATTTCTACTGTCTCTGATCTTTCAAC
>CAXMOZ010000017.1:0-3919 GCA_964195315.1 uncultured Acidimicrobiia bacterium
TATCGCGATGGCGGCTGGTATGGGTGTTGAGATGGAATTTATCGATGCAGCCGAAGCAGGGCGACGTCACCCTCTGATGAACACCAAGGGCCTGTTAGGAGCATGGTGGGATCCGCTGGATGGCGACATCGATCCAGCGGGCATTACCTTTGCACTGGCTCGTAAAGCACGTGAAGCTGGTGCTGAGGTTTATCGTTTTAATCCAGTTGAAAATATCACCACAAAGCCGAACGGTGAATTTATCGTACATACCAAAAATGGTGACATTACCTGCGAGAAGGTAGTGAATGCTACGGGTTATCGAGTCAACGAAGTTGGCAACATGCTCGGGGTAAACCATCCGGTGACGTCGATGGAGCACATGTACTTTTTGACCGACACCATGCCAGAACTTGAAGCGCTCGACTTTCGAGTACCTATCATTCGAGACCCAGGCGATGATTTTTATACCCGTCAGGAAAAAAGTGGCCTGCTGGTTGGTGTCTATGAGCAAGGCTGTAAAGCTTTCGGAATGGATGGTATTGATCCTGATTTTACGCAAGCACTTTGTCCATCTGATTTGGATCGCTGTCTCGACAACATGGAACGCATTTTCGAGCGCCTACCTGCGCTGACCGAAGCAGGCATTCACACTACTATCAATGGTCCCATTACCTATACGATTGATGGTGCGCCATTAATCGGCCAGATACCCGGTATTCGAAATGCCTATTGTGCGATCGGACTTCGTGCAGGCATTGGCGAGAGTGGTGGGCATGGCAAACTGCTAGCGCAGACTATCGTTCATGGCGAATGTGAATGGGACGCCTGGTTCCTCGATCCGCGTCGCTTCACTCAATACGCCAACACCGAGCACACCGTACTTAAAGCGATTGAAGACTACCAAAACGAGTTTCACTACCACATGCCACACGAGCAACGCCCTGCCGCTCGCTTAGCCAGAACAACACCGTTATATCCCGTTTTTGATCAACTGGACTGTGCCTGGGGTGTAGTGAATGGTTGGGAACGCGCCTTGTTTTTTAAACCCAATACTGAATTTGTCGATGAGCATAGTTATCGTTTCACACCAACTAAAGAGGTGGTCGCTAAAGAAATCGAAGCCCTAAGCACTCATGTCGGCATTATGGAAGTATCCGGTTTTAACCGTTATGAAATTAGCGGTGAAGGGGTAGAGGCATTTTTGGATGGAATGGTTTGTGGCAATATTCCTAAGACAATTGGCAAAGTAAGCCTGTGCTATTTGCTCACAGAAAAAGGCAATGTACTCAGCGAAGCGACATTGATCAAACTAGCGGAGAACAAGTATTGGTATGGGTCAGCTGCCGCTGCCGAATGGCATGATCGTGACTGGCTAAAACAACACATGCCAGAAACAGTCACGCTGACTGAAATGGCCAGCAGCCATACGATACTCGTAGTAGCAGGGCCAAAGTCTCGCGACTTGCTGCAATCAGTGTCGCCACGCAATGACTGGTCGAAGCAAGCCTTCCCCTGGTTGCAGGCACGACCGATGTTTTTAGGACACGCCGAAGTGATTGCAATGAGTGTTAGTTTTTCAGGCGAGCTAGCCTACGAATTGCACATACCAAACGAGCAACTTTATCTGGTATGGAAATTACTCAACGAAGCAGGACAATCATTTGGCCTAAGCAACTTCGGTTTATACGCAGCAGAATCGATGCGCCTCGAAAAAGGTTTTCGACACTGGAAGGCAGATCTAATCTATGAACATAACCCGATTGAATCAGGTCTTGATCGATTCGTAAAACTAGACAAGCCAGACTTTATTGGTAAACAGGCCTTGCTTGCCCAATTAGAACGCGGCCATCGAAAATTGTTTGTATCAATGACAGTTGACTGTGACATTGCAGCAGCACATTCGGGTGACCCGATTTTTTGTGGTGATCGGCAGGTTGGCACAGTCACTTCGGGTGGCTATGGATTTCGAGTGAATAAAAATATTGCCTATGCATTTGTAGATCCAGATCAATCAGTGGTGGGGACAGCGTTATCACTGGGTTTTTTGGGCGAACGTTACGATGTAACAGTAGTTGATCCTGTTCTATACGATCCTGAAAATAATTTGGTGAGGTCTTAGTTATGAGCAGTAATTATGAATAGTGACAGCGGCGTAACAAGAAAACGAAGGCGCGGCACTAACAGTCGGGCGGCAATGATGGAAAAAAGAAGTAAACCACCAGCAGTCAACCCAGCACCTCCAGGACCCGTTGGCGGACAATACAAGCCCTTAAGTGATGTTCAGGTAGTGCAGATAGTTGACACAGCGCTAAAAATGTTGGCAGAGCTTGGCATGGGAGATGCGCCACCGGCACTGACAGAACAAGCGCTCAAGTGTGGTGCGAATATTAATGACATGGGCCGGCTTTGTTTTTCTCGAGGCATGGTCGAAGACATTATCGCAGGTGCCTGCAAATCATTTACGTTTCATGGTCGCGACCCTAAACATACCTTTCAAGTGGGTGGTGATCAGGTTTATTTCGGCACGGGGGGTGCTGCTGTACAAACGTTGGATCTTGATAGTGGTATATATCGTCCCTCTACTTTGACAGATTTATACGACTTCACACGACTCGCGGACACCTTGTCAAATATCAGCTGGTTCACCCGTTGTTGTGTTGCTACCGATGTGCCCGATATTTTTGAACTCGACATGAACACGGCTTATTGCTTAATGCGAGCGACGCAAAAACCAGTTGGCACCAATTTCACGCTGGGCGAGCATGTTGATCCTATTGTCGACATGTTTGATCAAATAGCGGGTGGCCCAGGAAAGTTTGCTGAGCAACCTTTTTGCAAAGCGCATATCAGTCCAATTATTTCACCGATGCGTTACGGTGAAGATGCTTTTGACGTAGCGCTTGCCAGCATCAAAAGAGGCATGCCACTTAACTGTATTACCGCAGCCATGTCAGGTGCTACTTCACCCGCGACTATAGACGGCATTTTGACTGCTTCATTTGCGGAAACCTTAGCCGCACTTGTCATGGTCAATATATTCGCGCCGGGTTATCCGATGATTTTCTCAAACTGGCCTTTTGTGATCGACCTAAGAACCGGAGCCTTCTGTGGTGGCGGTGGCGAAATATCGATTATGAACGCAGGCGCGGCACAGCTGGCAAACTTTATCGGCGTGCCATCTGGGGTTGCTTCGAGTATGTCTGATGCGAAAGCAGTCGATGCACAAATGGGTATGGAGAAAGCCCTGTCCTCGCTCGCATGTGGTCTCTCGGGAGCAAACATGGTGTACGAGTCATCTGGCATGATGGCAAGTTTGTTGGGCGTGTCACATGAGGCCTTTGTGATCGATAACGAAATGATTTCGCATGTTTATCGAATGATTCGCGGCATAGAAGTCAGCGAAGAAAGCATGGGATTCGAAGCCATGAAAAGCGTTATCACTGGGGTCGGACACTTCATCGGTGAAACTCAGACAATGGAAGCAATGGAACGTGATTATTATTATCCCAAATTGTCAGACCGGCTCGAGCCAACCACCTGGGCCGAAGCTGGCGCAAAAGATATGTGGCAAAGGGCGGGTGTAAAAGTAAGAGATGTACTGGCGAATCATAACCCAAACTATATTGCTGCTGATATCGACAAAAAAATTCGTAATGCACATAATATAAAGTTATTTTGAAGTCTTTCTCAATGACAGGCTGTGCATTAATTGCTCGATACACAGCCTGCATTTATAAGGTAATTATTAACGGGTCGTTCTTTTCACTCTTCTTTCCAGGAAAGCATCAATTTTATCACTGAGGTACATGTAAACTATTTTCATGTATCTCCGACTCCTCTAACCCGAGATCTTGAGGGTCTTACACGCTTCGAGACGCTGGCCTACAAATATTTAAGAGATTAAAGCAAGGTTAAAGGGCTTTGCCCCCTATAATTC
>CAXMOZ010000018.1:0-30338 GCA_964195315.1 uncultured Acidimicrobiia bacterium
TATCGTTGGCCACCTCCACTGGCAAGGAAACTGATTCGCCGACAAAATCAGCCACAAAGAAACTGTGAGGCTGGCGATAAAGCCGCTCAGGTGTGTCGATCTGCTCGATCCGTCCGTGATTGACCACTGCAATCCGGTCCGACATTGTCAGGGCTTCGCGTTGATCATGGGTCACGTACACAACGGTTGCATCCAATTTTTGATGAAGCGCCTTTAATTCGATCTGCATATGTTCGCGCAGTTTTTTGTCGAGCGCGGAAAGAGGCTCATCCATCAGGATGATCTTCGGCTCGAATACCATCGCGCGGGCCAGAGCCACACGCTGTCTTTGGCCGCCGGACAATTGGGTGATGCGCCGATCCCCATAGCCGCCAAGCTGTACGGTATCTAACGCACGCTCGGCGCGGGTCTTTTGATCGCTTTTGGAAACTCCGCGGACTTTCAGTGGATAGGCCACGTTTTCAGCCACCGTCATGAATGGAAACAACGCATAGCTTTGAAAGACCATGCCAAGGCCGCGTTTGTGCGGTGGTGTCGCAATCATTTCTTGATCACCAAACCGGATCGACCCGCCACTGGGACGCACAAAACCAGCGAGTGCCATTAGAAGCGTCGTTTTGCCCGAGCCCGATGGTCCAAGCAGCGTCAGGAATTCGCCTGCTGCAATATTCAGCGACACATCATCGAGCGCTTTGAACGATCCGTAGGACTTGCACAGACCGGATATATCGATGGGAAGGGATTGGGCAGTAGATGACATACGAACTCCTAACCTGAAAAAAATGGGCGCAGTGCAAATAATTTGATAAAAATAGGCACCGCGCGGTAGTGGATTACTGCTGGATCAGCGTGTCAAACTCCTCGGTCAACTCACCCAACTGGCCGATGTAAAAATTCGGATCGACCAAAAGCTGTTTGTCATAGTTGCTGGGGTGCGTGTTAATATTGATGGCTGCCTCTTTGGGGATAATACCTGTGTCAAACGCGCCAGCGTTCACCGGGCCCAGAGGCATCGTCATCGCCAAACGCGCCTGCGATTTGGCACTCAACAACTCGTTGATCAGACGCATGGCGTTGGCTTTATTCGGCGCACCCTTGGGCACCAGCAAACAGTCGACATCCATAGTGCCGCCGTCAAAGGCATAGGCTACGTCGATGCCCGAACCCATAACGCTTTCCACTCGATTATGGCCCATGTGGATCATATCCACCTCACCATCACGCAGCAGTTGTGCGGACTGCGATCCGCCACGATACCAAACAGTTACCTTGGGTACGATCTCTGCCAGTTTTGCCCAAGCGCGCGCCATGCCCTCGTCCGTGGCCAACGTGTCGTAGACTTCTGCCATAGGCACACCATCGGCCATCAGCGCGGCCTCAAGGTTGTAGTTCACCTTCCCATGCATGCCACGCTTTCCAGGAAACTTCTCCGTATCCCAGAACTCCGCCCAGTTGGACGGACCATTGTCACCAAAGACATCCTTGCGATAGGAGATCACTTTGGTGAAGTTGATAAAGCCTACATAGTGGCTGTTGATTAGCCCTTCTGGAATGCCAGTGGTGTCGACGGTTGAATAGTCGATCGGCTCAAGTTTACCTTCGCGCTTGAGTGTCTCACAGGATGGCAGATCCTGCTCGGTCACATCCCAGGCGACTGCACCCGCACTGATCTGTGCGCGCACATCCTGGATGCCGTTTGTCGTATCTTCCTTGACCGTCACCTTCAAAGCCGTGGCTGCGGGCTTCAACATAGAAGAACGCAAGGCGTCCTGAAATGACCCACCCCAAGATGCAAACACTACCTCGCCGTCAGCGGCAATGGCAGCTGGCCCACTGGCAAGTGCTACGGCAAAAACGCCGCTGAGCATTGTTTCTCTTAAAATATTCTTTGATGAATTGGTCGATGGCATTAGGAATCCTCTCTTGTTTGTTTTTAATTATATTTCATTCAATGAAATGCCGTTTCATTATTCCCAAAGAAATAAAGCCTGTCAACGACTTTTTTCTGTCAGCCCAGAGCTGAGACTTTGTTTGTTGAAGACTTTGGTCTCGAGCCGCAACCTGCGAAAGCCATTCTAGTCACACATTTGTGTCACGCTGGCGTTATGAAAAACGAGAAATGAAAGTTTGCATCGGGCACTCTCCTACCATTCACATTACCCTTTTAAACGACCGCTTTCATAAAGGAGCATGGCAAATCCAGGAAATATCCCACCCTTCCTGAATGTAATATCAGCAACATTTTGAACGGCCCTCGGCTTCCTGACACTAAGCTGTTTTCTTCCTCCCCATCTTTCACCAAAAGCAGGCGACCCTAGGAGAGCCAACGTAAAAAAACTTCCTTATCAGGGAAATTTGGCGGGAATACAAACACGGTTCGTCCGTGTCGTGAATGTCTCCTTGGATGGAGTGTATGTTGAATATGGTCTGGAACAATATCAGTCGCGTGCAAACCGACAGCGATATGAATGTTATTTTTGCGATGAAGGACTTGATGATGGGGCGGCTTTTTTGCCGACATGGATGTCGGTAAGGAGCGAGAGCAGAATGCAGTAAGCTTTGGTTACTTTTCTAGCTGCTGGGAAAAAAACTACTCGCGCACTTACTCTATATTAAATACGAACTGCCAAGAGAATCAGCGTGCGAAATTACTTCAATCAAGCCAGATTTACACCCTATTCCACTAAGTTACGAAGGCAAACTTGATTACACACCTATAGTGTAGGTGGTAGAGCGACTCAGAGGCTACGCCATGCTCAAAGAAACTTCAGGGTATGTGTGTTGGGTTACGCGAAAAAGCTGCTAACCCAACCTACCAAAATTTTGGCTTAACTTACCGACATCTAAATAGAAACCATCACCCGAATAGCATCCAGCCTCAACCGAGCATTCCCCAAAGAACGTTCAAACTGACTCAACTGATTGCGGTAAAACTGAACCTCTTCGTCACGAACATTTGCGTTCACTTTTTGCAATGCTATCAACCGATCAATTTCTCGCTCTAACACGTCTTCACTGCGTTGTTTGGCCGCAGCGACTAACTCTGGCACCTTTAAACCGGCTGCTTTTTCTGCCAGTTCAAGTAAGCCATTCAATTCTGGTTGACGCGCCTGAACGACCTTTACGGCGGTATCGATATCAACCCGCTGCGATATTTCCTGAATCTTCTCGTGGCTGAGTACGGCACTATGATCTCGGCGCTGTTCATCAACTACCATGTGCACACTGCTATTCGGAAAATAGCGCTGACTATTGAGCTTACAGTCGTCGGAGAATTCCATTAGAAAGTGGCAGTCAAGCAGTATCGTGCCTGGCTTTACGCTGCTGTATTTAATCGCGACCACCGAGGTATTACCAAACTCGCTACTCAAAATCATGTCCATCGCATTGCGCACAAACGGGTGTTCCCAGCTGAGGAAACGTACATCTTCATTCGCGAGTGCAACATTACGACGATAGGTGACGGTCATACCGTCATCCTGTAAACCGGGCATTTTGGTAAGCATGTTATCGCCTGGCGTAATAACCCAACTATCGGGACCATGGATTTCGCTGTCGACGCCATAACAATCGTAGAGCCGTTCCATGTAACTGAAAATATCATGTTCATAATCTCGTGCCATTCCTTCGTCGACCAGCTCCTCGGCCAGCAGCGGTCGGCAGGAGTTGGCTTCCAGCAAGCGGTCTCGCCCCATTTGCAAGTCTTCGTTTAATTGCAGGTAAAGCTGATTGGTTTGTTCAATAAAGTTGTCGAGTGGCAACTCAGGTTCGGCCAAATATTTCAATAATTCTGTCTGTGTGCGCATGAACACCTGATGCCCAGCAGCACAGGTTTGAGTAAACGCATTTAGGCCTTCGTGATACCAGCGAAACATTACTTCTTGCGCAGTACCCTGTAAGTAAGGCAGGTGTATATTAATAGTGGAATTTTGACCAATACGATCAAGACGACCAATGCGCTGCTCGAGTAAATCTGGATTGACCGGCAAATCGAATAAAACCATGTGATGGGCAAATTGGAAATTACGACCTTCACTACCTATTTCTGAACAGATTAAAACCTGAGTACCTGTTTCAGGATCGGCAAAAAATGCAGCACCGCGATCTCGTTCAACCAGACTCATACCTTCGTGAAAAACAGCGGCTTTTATGCCTGTTTTAAGCCTGACCTGCTCCGCTATTGCCAGCGCCGTGTCGGCACTGGATGTTATCACTAGCACTTTGTTATCAGTATTTTTCTGAAGGAATTCTGCTAACCATTTGATCCGTTCATCACCACTGGTCCAGTTGAAATTGGCGTCATCCGCTAGAAACCCAAGTTCGGGGGATAGTAAATGTTGCGGAGGTTGATTACTTTGCGGCTCTGAAAGCTCATATTTTATCTGCCAATGAGCCGATACTTTTAGCGGGTAGGCATGGACTTCTCGTTCGGGAAACCCCTTAATGGTATGACGCGTATTGCGAAATAGCACTCGACCAGTGCCGTGTCGATCAAGTACGTTTTCGACCAGCGAAATTTGCGCAGCAGACCGTTCTTCTTTATCTTCACTTTCTAACAGGCTTATCCATTTCTGGTTTTCAGCTTCGCCAACTGTTTGCTCGATAAGTTTTAATTGGCCACTATCTAACAGCGTATCGTGCTGAAGTGCATCGACTAAATCTGCTAGAGGTTCGTAGTTGGATTCTTCTTTTAGAAAACTATTTAAGTCATTAAACCGATTCGGGTCTAATAACCTGAGCCTGGCGAAGTGACTCTCCTTGCCTAGTTGCTCCGGTGTCGCCGTGAGTAACAGGACGCCCGGTGTTTGGTTGGCCAGGGATTCGACAGTTTTGTATTCGTCACTCACTGCATCGGCAGACCAACTGAGGTGATGCGCTTCATCAACCACCAAAAGATCCCAATCACCTTCAATTGCCTGCTGAGCTCGCACCGGGTTATCGACCAGAAACTGTAGGCTACAAAGAATAAGCTGTTCACTGTGAAATGGGTTATCCAGCTCTTCCTCCCTGTCGTCATCTTGCTCTAGCATGTCGTCGCAACGCCCTTCATCAAACACGCTAAACATCAAATTGAAACGTCTTAACATTTCGACCAACCATTGATGCACCAGACTTTCAGGCACCACAATCAACACGCGGCTAGCGCGCTCTGTGAGTAATTGTTGATGCAAAATAAGACCGGCTTCAATGGTTTTCCCAAGACCTACTTCATCAGCCAACAAAACACGAGGCGCGTAACGCTGTGAGACTTCGTGTGCGATGTAAAGCTGATGTGCGATTAGACTGGTGCGACAACCCGCTAAGCCGTAGACCGGTGACTGCAACAGTGCATTGGCAATTTCGCGGGTGCGATAGCGCAGTGCAAACCATTTATTACGGTCAATCTGACCATTCATTAAACGCTCACCCGGACGATTTAATTGTAGGAAATTATTCAGTTTCCCCTCAGGCAAGGCAACTTCGTCGCCTGCTTCGTTGACACACTGGTAAACAATTAGCCCTCTCGACTCTTCCAGATCAACGATTTTGAAAGCATCGCCCTGTTGATTCAAAATCCAGTCATCTGGCGAAAAACGTACGCGTGACAGAGGTGCGTCCTGTCGAGCATAAATGCGTGTTTCAGTAGTAGCTGGAAAAATTATGCTCACTGTTCTGTGTTCAATTTCGATTACCATGCCAAGGCCGAGCTGAAGTTCGGCGACGCTAATCCAGCGTTGACCAATCGAAAATTCCTGAGGCGTATCTGTTTCGGATCGTGACACTGACTATTTTACCTGATGCGGGATAAACCCGATAAAAAATTGGAGTCAAATTATAGCAAGGCAATTGAATCATTGCTTGAAGTTGCTGAACTTCTTGAACAGAATGTCGCGATGATTCCTATCCATAGCTCTGGTTACTTTATTACAGGTTCCGACACCGATGTCGGCAAAACTTATATCGCTTGCGAAATAGTGAGACAGCTAAGACAATTTAGCCTGACATTAGAAACACGCAAACCCGCCGAGTCTGGTTGCGAGCTAGATGAGTCGGGCATAATGATTCCAGCCGATGGCCTTAAACATCAAGAAGCGAACCAGCATCACGAACGTATCGATAGAATTACGCCATTTAAGTTTAGAGCAGCAATAGCGCCTCATCGTGCTGCCAGAATCGAAGGACGGCAATTACTGATCGATGATTTACTCGAGGCATGCTCACGAGATGATTGCGATTGCACGTTGATAGTCGAGGGCGCAGGAGGCTTCTACTCGCCGATAGCAGACGATGGCCTTAATGCTGATCTTGCTGGCTTGCTGCAGTTACCTGTCATTATTGTCATCAATGATAAAATTGGCGCGGTGAACCAGGCCTTGCTAACAATACAGGCTATTGAAAAAAAAGGTCTAGTAATAGCTTCGATCATTTTGAACGAGGTTGAAAAGAATACTCTTGCTGATATGAATAATCGGGAAGATTTACTCACGCATTGCGAATACCCTGTTTTTTGCTGCGGCCATCAACAAGCATTGCCCGCTATTTTTGAAGCCATTGCCTCATGAATAAAGGTTATTTTATCATCCTCGCGGGTTATGTCAGTTGGGGGTTATTTCCACTCTATTGGTCGCTACTCGCACATATTGCGCCGCTCGAAGTATTGCTGCACCGAATGCTGTGGTCTTTGCCCGTATTACTACTGCTTGTTTTATGGAGTTTACGCCGTAAACAACAAGTGATATTAGCATTTCGATCCTGGCCCGAGGTTCGATTACTGGCTATTTCCAGTCTCTTTATTTGTGCAAACTGGGGGATTTACATCTGGGCTGTTGCAAATCAACGTGTCATTGAGGCGAGCATGGGCTACTTCCTGACGCCTCTTCTTAATGTTATTGCCGGTTTAATTTTCTTCGGTGAAAAACTCGACCGGTTTAAACTCACCGCTATCGGCTTTGCCGCATTAGGGGTTATCTACTACATCTCAAGTATTACAGAATTCCCATGGGTAGCTCTGAGTGTGGGGTTTAGCTTCGCAAGCTACGGGCTACTCAGAAAAAAAATGGCGACCAATGCTATCCCCGGCTTATTAATCGAAACATTACTGCTACTACCTTTTACGCTCGGGGGTTTAATATGGTTACATCATAACGGCCAGGCAATGTTTTTGAATCTGAATCTATCGACTGATCTTTGGTTGATTCTGGGCGGCCCTGTGACAATTATTCCGCTGGCTTTTTTTACTGCCGGAACTCGACTTCTACCGATGACGACCGTAGGTGTTTTATTTTATGTCACGCCGACACTGCAATTTCTGTCTGGCGTGATAATCTTGGGCGAGGCCTTTAATCAGGATAAGTTGATTGGCTTTGCAGGGATATGGATAGGGTTGGCGATTTTCACTTATAGCTTAGTTTCTGGCACTAATAATCTTACGAAAAAATAAACCCACCACCATTTTGTACTATAAAAACCGTAAGCCAGGTTACGCCCTACACGGATGTAGCTA
Organism: uncultured Acidimicrobiia bacterium; assembly: GCA_964195315.1. GTDB lineage: Bacteria > Pseudomonadota > Gammaproteobacteria. The sequence continues at coordinate 7,484 of CAXMOZ010000018.1, forward strand.
TTCGGCGTCACGATGGTAGAGCGATTCAGGGAAAAAAACCGAGCGGCTTTTTCACTAGTCAATGACTTCGGGGCATATACCCAAAAGTGACTTCGATCAGTTGATTTAAGTAAGCGACTAAACTTATTTGTTCAGCTAGAGCTAGCCAACAAACTTAGCCATATTACCAACTTCAACAATCTTCATCGCGTTAGTACCACCATCGGTACCCATTAAGTCGCCTTTGGTAATGATCACCAAATCACCTTCATCGACTACCCCCTGCTTTTTCAATAAATCCACTGCTTCCTGATTTGCCTCAGCGTGGTTGGTGTGAATGTTGGGGAAATAAACCGGGAATACACCTCGATATAAATTAACTTTTCGGTTAGTCGATTCGTGACGTGACAGCGCATATATGGGAATACCCGAACTAATTCGTGACATCCACAATGCCGTCGACCCTGTCTCTGTCAGCGAGGCAATCGCGCGCACACCGAGATGGTTAGCGGTATACATCGAAGCCATCGCAATAGCCTCATCGACCCGGTTGAACCTGGTATTTAACCGGTGCTTGGATTTGCTCGCTCGACTTTCCTGCTCGGCGTTGAAACAAATATCTGACATAGCTAGCACAGTTTCACTAGGGAAATTTCCCGTCGCTGTTTCGGCAGACAACATCACTGCATCCGTGCCATCGAGTACCGCATTCGCGACATCGAAGACTTCCGCGCGGGTCGGGATCGGGTTATCACGCATCGATTCCATCATTTGCGTGGCAGTAATAACGACGCAGTTTCTACTTCGCGCCGTCTTGATAATATGCTTTTGTATTGCGGGCAGTTTGGCATCACCAATTTCAACACCGAGATCGCCACGAGCAACCATGACAGCATCAGAAGCATCGATAATTTCTTCCAGATTATCGAGTGCCTCTGCTCTTTCAATTTTGGCAACAACACCACCCTTCCCACCGGCTTCACGTAGCAGTTGACGCGCCAAATGAATATCATCGGCGGTGCGTGGAAAGGACACTGCAATGTAATCTGCATCTAGTTTTGCTGCTGTGATAATGTCTGCTTTGTCCTTGTCGGTGAGGGCATCGGCTGATAATCCACCACCCTTCAGGTTGATACCTTTGCTATCGGATAATTCACCACCAACCAGCACCTTACAATTCACTCGAACCGCATCAGTTGATTCGACTTCTAACACAACACGACCGTCATCAAGCACTAATATGTATCCAGCTTTGACTTCGGTTGGTAGGATTTTATAGGTAATACCAACCTGATTTTGATCGCCACTATTCTCATCGCAATCGGCATTTAGGCAAAATTTATCACCATTTTTCAACTGAATTGCACCATTTGCAAACCGGTCGATTCTGATTTTTGGACCTTGCAGGTCGGCAAGTATTGCTAAATGTCGATGATTGGCTTTACTGATGGCACGAACATTCTCAGCTCGAGCGACATGCGCTTCGGCGCTGCCATGAGAAAAGTTAAGACGCACGACGTCAACACCCGCTTTAATCAGAGAGTCTAGCGCTTCGTCTGACTCGGTTGCAGGGCCTAGCGTTGCTACAATTTTGGTTCTACGAATATCAATCGTCATCGATGCCATACCTTTAGGTTAACCCTTTTATTGCAGCATACCTTTTTTCGAGCATGGTAACTGCGGGTAATTGTTTGCCTTCTAGAAACTCCAAGAAAGCGCCTCCTCCGGTAGAAATATATGAAATGCCGGACGCGATATCATATTTATCGACGGCAGCAAGTGTGTCTCCACCGCCGGCTATCGAAAACGCATTTGATGACGCTATTGCTTGTCCAAGTGTTTTAGTGCCTGCTCCGAATTGATCAAATTCGAAAACACCAACAGGACCATTCCATACGATTGTTGCAGCTTGCTCCATTAACTTAGCGAAGTTTGACGCCGTTTCAGGGCCAATATCGAAGATCATATCATCATCATCAACTTCGCTGACTAATTTAACAGTGGCTGCCGCTTGCTCCGAAAACGCCTTCCCACACACCACATCTGTCGGTACAGGAATCTCTTTGCCATTGGCGCGTGCAACTTCCATTAACCTTTTTGCTTCGGGTATTAAGTCTATTTCTACCAAAGACTTGCCGACATTATACCCAGCTGCTGCGATAAATGTGTTGGCGATCCCTCCACCAGGGATTAATTGGTCTACTACGTCAGACAGCGCATCTAATACTGTTAATTTGGTCGAAACCTTGGATCCACCGACGATGGCCGCTACAGGACGTTTTGGTTTATCGAGGGCCAGAGTGAGAGCCTCTAGCTCTGCCGATAGCAAAGGGCCCGCACAGGCTATAGGCGCGAATAAACCCACACCATGGGTAGAAGCCTGCGCCCTATGCGCGGTACCAAAGGCATCCATGGCATAAACATCACATAAAGCCGCATATTGTTTCGATAGCGTTTCATCGTCTGATTTTTCGCCTGAATTAAAGCGTACGTTTTCGAGCAGCACAACATCACCATCATCCATAATAGGTAAATTTTCTAAATAGTCGGTATTTAAATGCACTCTCTTGGCAATAGCATGACTCAGGTAATTGGCTACCGGCTGCAGTGAATATTGAGCGTCTACTATGCCCTCTGTTGGACGACCCAGGTGAGACATAATCATCAGCTTCGCACCAGCTTCGATACAATACTGAATCGTAGGTAGTGAGGCTTTAATTCGCTGATCACTGGTAACGACTCCATTTTTTACCGGTACGTTTAAATCCTGGCGAATCAGTACACGTTTTCCACGCAAATCAAGATCTTTTAATTTGGCTATTGGCATCGATGTATCCTTGGGTAGTACATAGAAGAAATTACATTAAAAAAAGGCCAACACAGTGTTCAGACCTTTTTTGCTAGTCTTTACTGCATTGCTAATTGAATATTACTAATGACTAGAAATAATAACGTAATATTATTATTTAAGTCTTTAAAACAAGTTTAAGCTGAAATAACTCGCGCCATTTCGACCACTTTACAGGAGTAGCCCCATTCATTGTCATACCAGGATACTAACTTTACAAAAGTACTATCCATTGCGATACCTGCTTTAGCATCAAAAGTTGACGTACAAGCTTCACCACGGAAGTCAGTTGAAACAACATTTTCTTCTGTATAAGCCAGTACACCTTTCATAGCACCTTCGGATGCTTCTTTCATTGCTGCACAGATATCTTCATAGCTGGCTGCTTTTTCCAACTCCACTGTCAAATCAATAACTGACACATCAGATGTTGGCACCCGAAACGCCATGCCTGTTAACTTGCCATTCAGTTCTGGTAATACGACACCCACTGCTTTGGCGGCACCCGTTGAAGAAGGTATGATATTTTCAAGAATGCCGCGACCACCCCGCCAATCTTTCATTGAAGGACCGTCCACTGTTTTCTGTGTTGCGGTTGCAGCATGAACTGTCGTCATCAAACCACGCTTAAGACCAAATTTATCATTAATCACTTTGGCAATGGGTGCCAAACAGTTAGTGGTGCATGATGCATTTGAAATGATGCTTTCACCTGCGTATTTGTCATCGTTAACACCAAATACAAACATCGGAGTATCGTCTTTAGATGGTGCTGACATGATCACTTTTTTAGCACCTGCATCGATATGCAGCTGGGCTGTTTCTTTGGTTAAGAAAAAACCGGTTGCTTCAATCACGACGTCAACTTCAATTGCATCCCACTTCAGTGCCGATGGATCGCGCTCAGCCGTTAGCCGAATATTAGTGCCATTCACTTTTAGAGTGCTACCTTCAACCGCTATATCACCATTGAAACGACCATGAACCGAATCAAATTTGAGCATATAAGCTAAATATTCTGGATCTAACAAATCATTAATACCAACGATTTCTATGTCGTCAAAGTCTTGGGCTGCACGAAATACCATTCGTCCAATACGTCCAAAACCATTGATACCGACTCGAATTGTCATGCTTGAATCTCCTTAATTAAATCTATGACTGCTTAACAAACCAGTCTGTCAATGATTAGCATTAAAACTTTTCATTGGCAATTACTGTAAGTAAAGATGAAATATTACGCTTATTCGGCTGTAACGCTCATGACATTGTTAACAGCCTCGATAACTTTACTCACCGTAAATCCGAAGTAGGCAAAAAGCTCTTTTGCCGGTGCTGATTCACCAAAGGTATCGATACCAATGACAGCACCATCAAGCCCAACATACTTATACCATCCTGCAGTCACAGCAGCCTCAACCGCAACACGAGCCGTTACACTGGATGGCAATACGGATTGACGATACTCTTTGCTCTGGCGATCAAACAGGGCGGTGCATGGCATAGAAACAACGCGGATTTTCTTACCCACCAAACCTTCTGACTTTGCCGCATCCATCGCCAATTCGATTTCAGAACCCGTCGCTATAATGATTGCGTCAGGCGTGCCTTCGCAGTCCTTTAATACATAGCCACCTTTTGATATTCCTTCAATTTGCTCTGCAGTTCTTTCTTGATGCGCCAGCCCCTGTCGTGAAAACACCAAACAACTAGGGCCATCTCTATGTTCAATAGCTGCTTTCCAGCTGACTGCAGATTCAACTGCATCACATGGGCGCCAAACATTCATACCTGGAATCATTCTTAAGGTCGGTATTTGCTCGACGGCTTGATGCGTTGGGCCATCTTCACCGAGGCCAATTGAATCATGGGTAAAAACAAAAATACTCTGGATTTTCATTAATGCGGCCATGCGCAAGGCATTTCGAGCGTAATCTGAAAACATCAAAAAAGTCGCACCGAAAGGAATTAGCCCGCCATGTAATACGATACCGTTCATAATGGCCGACATGCCAAACTCTCGAACACCATAATTGATGTAGTTAGCATCAGGTGATTCGGCGCGCATCGGTTTAAAACCTGACCATTCAGTTAAATTCGAACAGCCTAAATCAGCTGAGCCACCGAATAGTTCGGGAAGCAACGGAGAGTAAGCTTCAATCGCTGCCAACGATGCTTGTCGACTCGCCTTGGTTGCGGCTGCGGCATCCACTTCAGCCACGTAAGCAGAGGACAATTCTGTCCAGTTTTCTGGTAGTTCTCCACTTAGGCGCCGCTCAAGCTGAACGGCTAATTCAGGGTATTCGGCGCGATAGGAGACTAGTTTTTCGTTCCAGATCTGTTCTTGCGCGAAGCCAGCTTCACGATGATCCCACTTCGCATAAACCGCTTCTGGTATGACAAAAGGTTCGTGTTCCCACCCCAGTGCTTCACGGGTCAATACAATTTCTTCATCACCCAATGGCGCGCCATGACTACCATGAGTGCCAGCTTTATTTGGCGAGCCATAACCGATGACTGTTTTACAACAGATAAGCGATGGTTTCGCCTTCACCGCGCGAGCCGCTTCTATAGCTATTTTAATGGCATCAGGGTCATGCCCATCAACTTCGGTCACATGCCAGCCGTAAGCGTCGAAGCGTTGTGGTGTATTATCGTCGAACCAACCTTCAACAGGGCCATCGATAGAAATGCCGTTGTCATCCCAAAATGCGATCAATTTACCCAGCCCTAAAGTGCCGGCGAGTGAACAGACCTCATGCGAAATACCCTCCATCAAGCAGCCATCGCCGAGGAAGATATAGGTATTGTGATCGACAATATTATGATTATCACGATTAAACTCGGCCGCTAATGTTCGTTCAGCGATAGCCATGCCGACGCCATTAGCGATACCTTGTCCTAATGGCCCTGTGGTAGTTTCGATGCCTGGAGCGTAGCCATATTCCGGATGACCGGGTGTTTTTGAATGGAGCTGACGGAAGTTTTTTAAGTCGTCAATTGAAAGGTCGTAACCGGTCAAATGTAATAACGAATAAGGCAGCATTGATCCATGCCCGTTAGACATGATAAATCGATCTCGGTCCGGCCAGTTGGGATTTTGGGGGTTATGTTGTATAAACTCTCTGTAGAGAACCTGAGCAATATCAGCCATGCCCATGGGGGCACCGGGATGACCCGATTTGGCTTTTTGAACTGCGTCCATACTTAACGCTCTGATAGCATTAGCAAGCGTCTTGGGTGAAGGCATAACTGGCTCCGAAGAACTTATGTGATCAATATGACTGAATTTGAGGTGAACGCCTGATAGTGACGTCTTACCTCTATCGCCTGGTTACCTATTCGGACAGCCGCTTCGCTCTGTCTCCACTAGCCCCGAATAAGCGCGATATTCTCTCGCAAATGGCAATTTTGGGCAACTCAAAATAATATTTATCGTTCTAATCACCCAAAAAGTGAGACATGCATATATATTTATGAATTTATTTAACCAAATTGGTGATTTGCTATTTTTTTATCACCTGTCTTCTATATAATTCATTTCTTTTTCGACAGAGTATAAACATGTCAAACGCTTACATTTTCACTTCCGAGTCGGTATCCGAAGGTCACCCAGATAAAGTAGCTGATCAGGTTTCTGATGCCATTCTAGATGCATTACTTGAACAAGATCCAAGTTCGCGTGTTGCCTGTGAAACGTTAGTCAAGACTGGCATGGTAATGCTCGCAGGTGAAATCACCACATCGGCCTGGGTCGATATGGAAGCTCTGGTTCGTAAAACTGTCAGTGACATCGGCTATGACAATCCAGAATGCGGTTTTGATGGTAACACTTGCGCAGTGCTCACCGGCATAGGCAAGCAGTCCGCCGATATTGCAATGGGTGTTGACGAGTCAAACGACCATGAACAGGGCGCTGGAGATCAGGGACTTATGTTCGGTTATGCGAGTAACGAAACAGATGTTTTAATGCCAGCACCCATCACCTACGCACACCGCTTGGTAAAACGTCAGTCAGAAGTGAGGAAATCAGGCGAACTCAGCTGGTTACAACCAGATGCTAAAAGCCAAGTCACATTGCGTTATGAAAATCATGTCCCGGTAGGCATTGAAGCAGTTGTGCTATCGACCCAACATTCAGAAGATGTCAGCCTCTCAACACTGCGCGAAGCCGTGATTGAGACAATTTTGAAACCCGTCCTTCCCGAAGACTGGTTCGCACAATGTAAGGTTGAAAATATTCACGTCAATCCGACAGGACGCTTTGTTATCGGTGGACCAGTTGGAGATGCTGGCTTAACCGGTCGTAAAATTATTGTTGATACCTATGGTGGTATGGCGCGCCATGGTGGTGGTGCCTTTTCGGGTAAAGACCCGTCAAAAGTTGATCGTTCGGCAGCCTATGCCGCCCGCTATGTCGCCAAAAACATTGTTGCTGCTGGCATTGCTGATCGCTGTGAAATACAGGTGTCTTATGCCATTGGCGTTGCAGAACCAACATCAATCAGTGTCGAGACATTTGGTACTGGACGCATTGACGATGCTCGCATTATTCAATTGATTCGAACGCATTTCGACCTCAGACCTAAAGGCTTAATTGCGATGCTCGATTTACTTCGCCCGATTTACCTACAGACAGCCGCTTATGGCCACCTTGGTAGAGATGATATCGATTTAAGCTGGGAAAAAACGGATAAGGCTGACCTGTTAAAATCAGAAGCTGGTTTATAATATTTCCCTAAGCGCCTCTAAAAATTATGTTTTTTAGAAACACCCTGTAGGATGAGCGATGCGACTGTCTCGAATTTTCACTGAGCAGTCGCTCGCTGTTGGTTCAATACTTCAGCTCGATACCGCAACTAGCCACTACGTACGCAATGTGCTTCGGCTAAAGTCAGACATGAACATTGTCTTGTTCAATGGCCTGGATATTTTCAACTACGAATCAAAACTATGTTTTGATGGAAAAAAGACATCTGCTTCGATCATTTCAAGATCACAGGGTAATACTGAATCGGGCTTGGATAGCGAAATCATTCAAGGCTTAAGTCGGAATGACCATCTCGACTGGATGATCCAGAAAACAACCGAGCTAGGAGTACAACGAATTTCAATATTCAACTCAAATCACAGTCAGATACCGGTTAAACCTAACCAACTCGAAAAGAAAAGGCTTCATTGGCGAGCTATTGCGATCAAAGCCTGCGAACAAAGTGGGCGTCATGTTCCGCCAAAAATTGACTTTTTTAACAACCTCCAGTCTCTACTCCAATCTTCCTATAAGAGAGAAAGTAAATTCCTGTTGGATTTTCAAGGGCATCGTCTTGCAGCTCTATTACAACCACGAAGCAAGACACCTCAAATTTCTATTATGCTGGGCCCGGAAGGTGGGTTATCTGTCACTGAAATAGAATTGGCGAATGCAGCTGGCTTTAAATCAAGCCAAATCGGCACTCGAGTATTGCGCACCGAAACAGCCGCAGTGGCTGCGCTTGCTATAGCTCAGTCTTACTGGGGCGATATATAATTGTTATAAATTGAAATCGACGGGCTCAAGATTGCGGCAGTGAAACTCAGTGTGTTGCCTGCTCAATTTTTTCGTCGGAGAGCTCTAGCTTCAAGTCTGAAATAATCGCGTCGAAATTGGGCACTGCTCGCGCGAAATGCTCTTCGTCGACATGCGACAAAAGATACTTGCCCAACCTTGCATCTGAACGAGATTCCATTCTGCCCGATTCTGCCAGATAAGCACGTGGGATATCTTGCATATGAATTCCGATGTAAGGCAAATCTTCATCTTTATTCAGGTTATACAATATAGCGATTCTAGCTCTCGGCCCGGTTAACGCCATATCAATCGAGCACATTTCTTCTACTGCGACGACAGGAACAAACACGCCCCGCCACAGCACCATACCGCCAAACCAGTCGCTACTCTCTGACAGTTTTTTGGGTACCGAATAGCTAATAATTTCAGCAACTGCCGAGTTTGGCACAACAAGATTTACCGAGGCCAGCGGCAGAATCATACAGCGTATGGAACGAGCACTATCAACCATGCCTTGCCTCCTTTATTGCCTTTTGGATGTTACTTATGAGCTCATCTTCCTGGTATGGCTTACCCATATAATTCGCCACACCAATCTCTAAAGCACGATCACGATGCTTTTCACCTGTTCTTGAAGTAATCATAATAATGGGAATATCCGAATAGATAGGCTCATTTTGCATATGGCTAGCCAGCTCGAATCCATCCATCCGGGGCATCTCTATATCGAGCAACATAACATCTGGGCTAACAGCTTCGAGCTGAGCGAGGGCATCGATGCCATCCTTCGCTGTTACAACATCGTAGTCATGTCGTTGTAGTAGTTTAGTTGCGACGCGGCGCATCGTAATCGAATCATCGACTACCATGACTGTGCTGCGCGTCTCGGCACTCGATGCTTGATCCTGACTATAGATAATTTGTACGGAACTGGAGGCACTCTGTCGTACCAGTCCATTGATATCAAGAATCAAAACGACATTACCATCGGCTAAGATACTCGCACCCGACAAACCTTTAACCTGACTCAATTGTTTGCCTAATGATTTGGCTACAATTTCTCGATTTCCTATAATTTCATCCACATGCAAGGCCACTCGAATATCACCAGAGCGACTTAATATGACCGGCTGTTTTTTCTCATCGTCACCCGCGTTAAACTGCGCACTGCTTTCGACTAACGTCGACAAATAGTGCAACTTAAAATTCTGCCCAGCATAGTCTAACTCAGGGTTAGTATTTTGGTATTGCTCTACTAGTTGATAGGTTTCAAGCCGAGTAATACCTTCGATATTAATTAACGGCAACGCATAGGTCTCATCACCGGATCGTACTAAAATCGCCTGATTGATTGCTAACGTAAAAGGCAAACGAGCAATAAATGTAGTGCCCTGTGGATTGGTTTCAATTTGCAGGGTTCCACCTAGCTGCTTTATTTCGACGTCGACCACATCCATGCCGACACCACGCCCAGACATTTGGGTAACGTGATCTGCCGTACTAAAACCCGGCTCGAGGATAAATTGAACCAGATCATTGTCTGCAACACCTTGATTACCAGAGATCAAGCCCAGTTGCAGCGCCCTACTTCTGACTTTATCAAGGTTCACACCGGCGCCATCATCTTTGACCGTGATCACAATATCAGAGCCGTCACGACTAATTTCTATGGCGATCACGCCTGTTTCTGGCTTTCCTTTTTTAACGCGATCCACTGGGTTTTCTATGCCATGTGAAATGGCATTTCGAATGATGTGCTCAAGTGGTGCGACCATTCGGTCTAACACTTTGTTATCGACTTCGTTTTCGTCGCCCTTGATCACCAGCTCTGCTTTTTTAGCAAGCTCCTGACTGCTTTGACGGACTAAACGGCGCATACGAGACAACAGGCCAGAAAACTTCACCATTCGACTTTTGATCAGTCCATCCTGCAAGTCGGTGTTCACTCGTGACTGTTGCAGCAGCAGAGTTTCAGAATCTTTCACCTGCTCACCCAACATGCCTTGCAAACTGGACAAGTCGTTAACACTTTCACTCAGTGATTTAGATAACTCCTGAATTAATGTATAGCGATCCATTTCTAGGGGGTCAAATTCACCCCTCGATTCGGATTCGGCGCGATGGCTAAAGTGGATTTGTGCATCAGTTTCAGCCTCTAGATTACGTAGCTGATTTTTAACTCGAGTAATAGTTTGACCCAGCTCACCCAAATGAGACCCTAGACCAGCGACTTGTTGCTCCATTCGTGCCCGGTAGATACTGACCTCACCAGCAGAGCTAACCAGATTATCCAGTAGGTCAGACCTTACCTTAATCACATCATGTGTTGGTCGTTCTGAGTTCTGAGCCACCTCACCACTAAAGTTTTCACTGACAATATCAATTGATTCACTATCCAGATCGCCTTTCTCTTCGGCCAGACCTTCCGCTTGATCTTCGCCTTGATTGGTACGCATGCTTTTTAGCAGCATGACCTGCTTTTCGGAGCTACTAACAGCATCACCTGCTTCGGCTTGTGCTACTTGTTGATGTAGCGAATCAAAGCTATCTTTAAGTAAATCGACGAGGTCTTCGTTCTTCTCAATTCGGCCATCGATTACAGCGATGAACATCGATTCAAGTTCATGACTCAAATCACCAATTTCATTCAGCTCAGCCATTTTTGCACCGCCTTTCAGCGTATGCAGATGTCGCTGTAACTCCATTACGGAGTTATAGTCGAGCAAGCCCTCTTCATCGTCAGTCTGCTCTGACCATTGGTGCAGGGCATGGTCACTCATTTCGAGCAATTCTTTGGCTTCATCAATAAAAATGGCAATTAATTCATTATCCAGATCATCATCAGAAGTACCGCTCATCATGCTTAGCGTATCAACAAACTCACCTTCAAAATTGCATCTTTGCTCGGGTATTTCAAGGGTGTGTTCTTCTATATCGTCAGCCAGAGCTTGAAAGCTTATTTTTAAATCACTGCCAATAACGGGGAGTTTTTGAGTAGAAACCAACTCATTTGTCATGGCATACAATGCATGCTGACCATCACGGTATAAAGCAATTATTTCATGATCAAAGGCCATTTTTTGTGCAATGGCGAGCTTTAACGGCTTTTCCATTAAACTGGCAAGCTCACCAATACTGACGATATCTGCTGTTTTGGAAGCGCCGTTGATGGTATGTAGTGCCCGGTAAATACCTTCACCGGGTATGAGCTCTTTGTCTGCCTCGGCTTGATTAAGGGCGGAATTTACTATGCTTAGGTGCTGTTCGACCTCTTGTTGGTAAATTGTCAGTAGTTCTGGCTCGAACGATAGGCCGGTTGGTTCGCCCTGTTCGTGAATTGCGGGCGCCGTCGCTTCTGCCTCCACGCCAGGCAAAGCGGTCGGACTGCTTAATTCTAAAGGGTCGTCAGGGGTTACCTCCGAATCCAGTTTTTCGTCCTGACCGGATTCTGATTCTGATTCTGATTCTGATTCTGAAATTAATTCTACTTCATCATCAAAATCTAGAACCGGAAAAGAATAGAGTGACTCGTCTTCATTAGTCATGCCCTCTTCAACTGGAAGTTCAAATACCCCACTATCTGAGACTTCCAAGTCTATCGATTCAAGCCCGATGTCAACAACATCTGCCTCTGCCGTATCACTCTCATTTGCTAATACAGCTATATTATTCGCTTCGTTAGCATCTGTGATTTGATCATACACAGATTCAACTGCATTAATATGCAATGCTTGCTCAGTTAAAACCTTAGCAGGATTAAATTCGGCTAGTGCTCGAGCGAGGCCACGCAGGTATGGTATGTCGCTGTTAGGCGTTTTTTCGGTCGTTAATTCGGTCACTAGCTCTAACAAAGCAATGGCTGCCTTGCCAACCGCATTGACAACGTCATCGTTAGCGGGAACCGCTTTGTCTATGACTCGATTTAGCAGTTGTTCGTAATCCCACGCAAATTCGGCAATCTTAATGGCTCCTACCAGACGGCCACTGCCTTTAATCGTATGGAAAGCTCGACGGATGTTTTTTACCGCATTGTCATCTTCTGAATGCAGTTGCCAGTCTTTTTGCAGTCGCGCTATATTAGCAGCCTCTTCTTCCGCCTCTTCAAGATATATTTCCAATATATCAGGGTCACCATCAGGCTTTAGAACGATCAGTGATTCAATTACTGGCTCAACTACTAGTGCTGCGCTGAGCACGCTTGCTTCAATCGTTTCCTCGGCTTTGGAATCAATAGAAAGTTCAGGTTCAGACTCAGGATGGATTAGGACTACGTCTTCTGATTCAGCTTCTGATTCAGCTTCTGATTCAGCTTCTGGTTCAGCTTCTGGTTCGGCTTCTAGCTCGACTTTTGGTTCGAACGCAGAATGTATATTCTCTAGCTCGGCACCAATATCGTCGACAATTGCTTCACCACTGGATTGGCTGGTAGCCTCAGTCTCTGTCGCCTCTTGACTCGAAAAACCGATATCCGAATCGAGTGCCTCATCAGGCACAGATTCATCAAACGCTTTAGTGTCTATTGCGGCATTTTCATCAAAGCCGAAGTCTATATCGAGTCCCTGTTTTGAGTCTTGCAACTCATCATGCTGAATACTTTGATCGATTACATCGTCAGATAGGGTCAAGTCTTCGACTTGAATAGCATCAATTATGTCGATTTCCGCATCTAAAATAACTAATTCTAACGGGGCATCAACTCTATTCGTGGCGTTAGCTGATGCAAGTAGTTCAGCTAATTGGACATCGGCAAGATCCAAAATAGTATCGGCATCTGTGCGGCGCTCACCCAGCGCCTCAAGATAGTATTCCAAGCTAACAACAACCTGGGATAGCGAATCGAGTCGATTAACATCCAAAAAGTCGTCAATGTCATAATCGTTCAAATATTGAAGCAGGCCATCCATCACGGCAACAGCACGCTCTTGATTAAGCATTAATAGAGCGCCTCGTGACTGCTCCATTAGCGCGACACATAACTCAATATTTTCGCTACGAGAAGGATCTTTTACAAATTCGAGAATGGCACTTTTAGCCTTTTGAATATCATCTAACGAAGCGGTGACTATCGCGACCAAAACATTATCCAGTTCAAAATCTCTCGAAACATCACCTTCTGAACGCGAATCTTCTTCTTCCGCTCTAGGTTGGCGCTTTTGCATCTGCTCCAATGCTTGCTCTACCTGGATCAACTCTAACGCCATTGCCAGCAGTTTTTCCTCACAAGGCTTTAAGTCACCGTTGAGCATTTTTTTAACCGAAATAATTTGCTCTTCAATTATTTGACGCTGCTCACCAAGCCCGATCATCGCTAACGTATCTGAAATTACATGAAGCTCACGAGGTATGTCGCGTAATTTTTGGACGTTGCTTAAATCACCATTGACATATATTTCGAGGGTTGTTTTAACTGTTTCGATGTCATTGCTGACAGCCTCTGAAACAGTTTTGAGCAGCGCCTGATTAGGAGCCGCAATATTATTGAGTAACTGATTTCGATCAGTTTCATTAGGCAGAAACTCTTCGAGTCTATAGGCTGTTTTAATGGCCTGAGATTTTGGCCCATCACACTCCGGTTGAGCGATGTAATACAGGAAGTTTTTAATTAGTTCGATAGGTTGGCGTTTTAACAGGCCTCTTTCACCAATCAATAACAGCGCTCTGAACAAAGCATCAACCTTACCTAACAGGTTTTTAATCGAAACACCTAATTCAAGCTGATGCCGGGATAAAGACTCGACTAGTGCACCGATAATCCACCAAATACGAGCTACCTGCTCCGAACTAGAGCGCTCCTCTAACACATCAAAAATTCTTTCGAAACGTTTAAGGTTTTCGTCAACCTCGTTTTCATTGATAACATTCAGCAGTGACAGCTGAAATGCGGGACGAATTTTTTTAATCAGTAACTTCGAAGCATCATTGGCATCATCATCGATTGCATCAATTTCAGCATCATCACCGTGCATTGACAAATCGGGTAAAAACAGCAGTTTTTCGGAAAATAAGTCCTGCTTTTTTATTGACCGAATATCATTTAGCAGCGGCAATATGGCGAATGGTATATCTCGATGGCCTGATTGAATATGCTCCAGGTAATCGGGTAATTGCAAAACAGCTCTGAGCAATACCTCAATCGACTGGTCATCTTGTTTTTTTCCGCCACCCTTGTGTTCGGAAATATAATCGCAGAGTGACACCATTTCTTCGGTTAACATGGCTGCGCCATATTGCTCGACCATCGTTAACACGCCTTGAACTATCTCAAGCCGTTGCTTAACAATTTTGAGCATGCTTTTGTCGCGGCCTTCTATATAGTGTTTTAGGTCACGCGTTGTTTCGTCGAGATTATCGTCTATCGACTTTTTAACCCAACCCAAGGCGCTATGCTTTATCGAAATTTGCTGAGAATTCATTAGCGCGCTCTACCCTAACCGTTAGATTTATCTAGGTTCTGATTGGCGAGCTCATCCGCGCTGTATACAACCGTATTATCCAGTAAATCTCCTCCAGGTAACTTAAAGCCGGCCACTGAGTCGTGCATGGCTGCAACCATCTCTGATAGCTCTCCTATAGAACCCGTAGCCTCAATCGAGCCTTCAGCTGTTTTTAAGGTGATTTGCTGAATGACATCCATTGTTTGAGTGATTTTTATACTCTCAGATGCCTGGGATTTTGTTGCATCCGAAATTTCTAATATACGCTGCGCGAGATTCATCGAGACTTGCTCGATTCTATCCAGAGCATTGCCTGCATCCTCTGTTAGTTTAGCCCCTTTAACCACATTGGCGGTGCTTCTCTCCATCGACATGGTTGCTTCGTTGGTATCAGCCTGAATCGTCTTAACCAGCGCCTCTATCTGCTTGGTTGCATCACCAGTTCGTTCTGCCAAACGTTGAACTTCGTCGGCAACGACGGCGAACCCTCGACCAGCTTCACCCGCCATAGCAGCCTGTATTGCCGCGTTCAAAGCCAGTATGTTGGTTTGGTCGGATATCTCTGTAATCAAGTTAACGATATCACCGATCTCCTGAGAACTTTCTCCCAGCCGTTTAATTCTTTTTGATGTTTCCTGTATTTGCTGTCTAATTGTTTCCATACCGTCAATGGTGTGCCTTACGGTTTGACTACCGGTATGTGCGATATTGACTGACTTACGCGCCACTTCAGCTGAATCGGTTGCTTTTTCCGACACACTTAACATCGATTTGGAAATATCTGTAATCGAGGCACTTGCCGTTGATATTTGCCTCGCTTGCGCATTACTTGCCTCTTCAAGCTGTCGAGTAGTAACGTGGGTTTTTCGGACTGAGCCACTGACTTGAACCGCTGTTTTGTTGATGGTTCCGACCAGGTCTCGTAATGCATCAATTGAGTAGTTCACCGAATCTGCAATCGCGCCTGTAATATCTTCAGTGACGGTTGTATGGGTTGAAAGGTCACCATCTGCCAAGTTCGTCATTTCGTCTAGCAAGCGCAAAATTGCCCTCTGATTCCTATCATTCTGACTCTGCGAATCAGCTAGACTGGATCGTGACTCCCGCACCACTATCGAGGCTAATAGAGCCAATAAGAAAAGTGCCAAAAGGCCAACAGCATAGCCAACAAAAGTCAGTGTTTGGAATTGAGCGTCTTGTGTATCAATAACCTTAAGTAAACTTCCCGATGTAATTCGAACATCTCCGCTCAAAGACTGGATATTTTGCGCTGCAGCATGCACCTTAAATAGCGTTGGCGAATGGTCGAGTATCTGCTGCACATTCTTTTTTACCACTGAATATAGATCAGCAAACTGCAACAAATTATCAACGACTAGAGGGCCCGTGAATTGATTAATGCCAAGCGAAGGATCACCTTCTAGCATGGCCAGCAATTGCCTTTCGATGAGCACCGAATCACTGGAGAATTGATCAGCTGCGACCATGACTTTGCTGCCTTCAGTCGAAATTTGCCGCATGCTGCTCTCCAATCCACTAACCAAAACTAATTGATGTCCAGCGATTGCGATATCCTGTCTAGGCGAACTCGCTTTTACCAGCTCATCGATCACTGTTTCGGCAAGCAGTATGAGTTCTGGCAAAGATTCACGAATGACAGTGACGCCCTCACTGATCGCCCTAATTGATGCCTTGGCTGAAATTACGGTGTCGATTTCACTATCGTAATTACCCCAAGCACTTTTTAGTTTTGAGTATTCTTGCTCATAGTCACTTGATAGCGGAGACAAATTTAGAGCGTCTTCGCCATTGTCAAATAAATTCAATATAGCAATAAAACGTCGCTTATTCTCAGCGAGTTCATCAAAAGCTGACGCCCCCCCTTCGGCCGACTCAATCGCACTAAGGGAGATTTGGTAGGAAACCACCTGCTGTTCAGATATAAGAGCGGTATAGTCTTTGTTCTGACCTGACATTATAGCCGCGATACTAAGCAGAACAGCCATTACGAGAATAGACACAACGATAGCCATACCAATAAACGCAACTTTTTTATTGATCGACCTGCCTTTTTTCATCCCTTTATTTTTGGCTGAAAATAGATTTTTTATATTGCCTAACAACGCCATCTTATCCTCTTAATCTATTTATTTGTCATCCAACTTATACAACACGTAAAAATTGCTCAGTATCAACCAACTTATCAACACTAAATACATTCCACCGATGCACTTGGTCAACAAAAATGCCCGCCAGGTACTGTTTGATCGCCCCCATATCAGGATCCATTTCGTCTCGATGCTCTCCGGGTTTAAAGCGCCTCAAGCCATGAACCTCTTCAACCAATAAGCCTGCTGTAACGCCCTTTTTATTAACGATTAAAATCCGGCTGTCTTTACCAATAACCGTCGATTGCCCATAAAGAAAAGCCTTCATGTCCAGCACTGGCATTAACGAACCTCGAACATTAGCGAGCCCTTTCACCCAAAACTTAACGCCTGGTATTCGAATCAGGGGTGGTGGCGGCAATATTTCGCTGACATCATCCATTCTGGCTAACAGCGGCAGTTTATTAATTTGAAAACCAACACCTACCCAGGCATCATCAACTGATTTATTAACTGGCAAGCCACTGGCGCTGACCCTAAACTTGACATCTAAAGCCTGTAAGATCTCAAATGGTGAGGTAATAGCCATTGATTAAGACAAAGCCTTCTCAATGCTAGCCATTAAATCTTCTTCATTCGCGGGTTTTACAAGATAGTCTTTCGCCCCCTGACGCATGCCCCAAATCTTATCGGTTTCCTGATCTTTGGTGGTGATGATAATGACGGGAATAATTGAAGTCTCAGGGTTTCGGCTCAAATCTCGCGTTGCCTGAAAACCGTTTTTGCCCGGCATTACAACATCCATCAGAATAAGATCTGGCTTTACCTCTAGTGCCTTTGCTATACCTTCTTCACCATTATTGGCCACTGACACCTGAATTTGATTTTTTTCGAGCATTGCCTTAAAGACATAAATCTCTGTCGGTGAGTCGTCTATGATTAAGACATGCGTCATTCTATCATTTCCTCTTTTGTCTGAGTGACAAACTAAAATTAGGGTTAACCAACATGGGCAGAAATCGCATTAATGAGATCATCTTTAGAAAATGGTTTAGTCAAATACTTTTCAGAACCAACTATGCGTCCTCGCGCTCTGTCGAAGATACTATCCTTACTCGATAGCATGATCACTGGCGTAGATTTGAAAAACTGGTTATTTTTAATTAAAGCGCAGGTTTGATAACCGTCCAGGCGTGGCATCATTATATCGACAAAGATAATATCGGGCTTATACGCGGCAATTTTCGCCAATGCCTCGAAGCCATCGACTGCAGTTACTACGTCACAACCCACTTTTTTCAATAAGGTTTCTGCGCTTCGACGAATCGTCTTACTATCGTCGATCACCATAACCTTCACATTTGAAAATCGCTGTTCTTTAGTATTTTCAGATTGCTGTAACTCGTCGTTCACACATCCCCCCGAAGGACTGTCAATTGGTTCAGGTTAAAGTTTATTCGAGATAATTATATGCATTTTCTCATTTAAAACCAGTAATTTATTTCAACTACATAATGTAATTTCTACCATTTGAACGCTCTCAGAAACCTCTAAAACTACCGCGGCAGAGACAACTAATACTAGCCCAATATTAGAAATTTACTATTCTTCATCATTGACAGCCAAAATTTAGACCGGATAACTAGATTTAGATGTGTTTAAAGAGCGTAATTCAGTAGAATTGCGACACACTAACCAGTTACCAACGCTATGAGCGCACAAATTCTAACCACCGCACCTCTTCCATTGACCGCTTACACCGGTCCAATTGACAAAATTGAGCAGCAAATACTCGCCAATCAAGAGAATATTGCCATTTGGTTACGAAACCAGTTTAACGAAACGAATACGCCATTTTATGGCTCAGTCGACATAAGAGTTGAATCAAAAACATGACAAAACGACGACTCGGTATCGTGATGGATTCGATCGAGAAAATTAAACCCTGGAAGGACTCAAGCTTCGCGATGATGCTCGAAGCGCAAAGCCGTGGCTGGCTAATTTTCTATATGCGTATTGATGACCTATATATGGAAAACAGCGTCAGCTATGCACGCTATCAATCAGTTGCAGTCACCGACAACAACAAGGACTGGTTTAGTGTCACTGGCGAAGGCTGTTGCCGACTGGATTCACTCGACGCTATTTTTATGCGTAAAGACCCACCATTTGACCTCGAATACATTTACTGCACTTACCTGCTCGAGCAAGCAGAAGAAAATGGCACCTTAGTTGTCAACAAACCGTCTAGCCTGCGTGATTGCAATGAAAAACTTTATACCCGGTCGTTCCCCGAATGCTGCGTTGATTCTCGCATAAGCCGTAACCCCGAGCGCTTGCTCGAATTTATTGCAGCGCATAAGGACGTCATCATCAAACCGCTCGATGGCATGGGCGGACAATCAATATTTCGAGTTCAGGCAGGAGATCCCAATACCAACGTTATCCTCGAAACAGTGACCCAGCGTGGCAAGTCTCAAACCATGGCACAACGCTACATCCCTGAAATAACAGAAGGCGATAAACGCATTCTAATGATCAATGGCGAGCCAGTGCCTTATGCCCTGGCTCGCATACCCGCTAAAGGTGAGAACCGAGGTAATATCGCCGCTGGCGCCAGCACTCGCGGGCAAGCACTAAGTGAACGCGACCTTTGGCTGTGCCAGCAAATTGGACCAAAGTTGCGCGAAAAAGGCCTTATTTTCGTCGGACTGGACGTTATCGGTGATTATGTTACCGAAATCAATGTCACCAGCCCCACCTGCATTCGCGAACTCGACGATGAGTTTAATCTTAATATCAGCGCCGATTTATTCAATTGTATAGAGCAATTAATTTCCGTTTAATTGCCAGCCTGGCATTTATTTTACTATCTGCCTGCAACAGTCAGGAACAGCTGGTAGAACAACGCATTCTGCAATTTGGCACCATTATCGATGTCACACTAATACACGCGGATCGCAACAAAGCAGAAGCCGCACTAACCCAAATAGAACTTCAACTCCTGGTTTACCGAAAAAACTGGCATGCCTGGGAAGATGGCGATCTATATCGCTTCAACCAGGCATTAATTGACACAAATACGGCCACGGTACCTGAATCCCTCAAGGCTCTATTGGCGCTTAGTCAGCAATATTATCGTCAATCACAGCATTTATTTAATCCAGCCTTAGGGTTACTCATCAACGCCTATGGCTTTCACGGGACGAGCGAGCCCGACACCAGAGTAATCAGTCTGATAAAGACCGACATACCGACCATGCTTGATCTAGAGCTGTTACTGACACAAAATCAACAGCAAGCTCACAGCAACAATCCGCATCTCCAGCTTGATCTGGGCGGTATCGCCAAAGGCTACGCCATAGGACTTATCGCTGACTACCTAACCGGTTCTGGTTTCGAGCACTTCTTGATCAATGCGGGTGGTGATTTGTATTCTTCCGGCACCAAATTCGGCAAACCCTGGAAAATTGGCATTCAAAACCCTTTTGGACCCGGCGCGATTGCCAGTGTCAGCCTGACAGGTCACAACACCTTATTCACCTCGGGAAACTATCAGCGCTACTATCAACAAGCAGATAAAGTCGTTCACCATATTATCGACCCGAGGACAGGTGAACCTTCCCAACATATCAGCTCGGCAAGCGTATTATCACCTGACCCCGTGCTGTCCGATGTGGCAGCCACGACGTTGATGATTGATGGTATAAATAATCATCGCTCTCTCTCAAGGTCACTGGGTATAAAGGATTATCTTATTGTCAGCGAGGAGAGAAAAATAATCATCACTCGCTCACTAGCACAGAAAATCGACATCACCAGCGACTGGCCAGTCATATTTGTCGACTAGTGCTTACTTTACCAACCAGCAATAAATTCACATTATCGAGGCAGTCGGCGCAAACGGCTGGTGAAGCGCTACCATTGTCTGGCAAAATGCGCCTCACATGACAAACCAATCCAAATGATAAGTAAAGATCAGCAAGCAAAAAAGCCTGGCATTAATGCCAGCGATCGGCTGGGCTTCACTCTTTTTCTGGCTTTAATTATTCACGCTATCGTTGTGCTAGGGGTTGGTTTTACTCAATCAAAAAAATCCAGCTCAGATGTCTTACCGGGTCTCGAAGTTATTATTGCGAACTCGCGTAGTTTGGACACCGTCGAAAATGCTGACTATTTAGCCCAGGTCGACCAGGCAGGTGGCGGAAAAGCCGACGAGAAAGCGCGTCCGAGTGCGCCAGTATCAGCTAATACTCCAATTAATCAGCATGGACTGGCTGATCAAGCTAGACAGGAACTAAACAAAAGCCAACTCGCCATTAACCAAATTTATTTTCTTACGCAACAGGATTCTGAGCAAACAATAGACAAAACACAGCAAAATAAACAAAAGGACGCCAATTCAAAGCAGGTTAGTGATACAGAACAGCGACAAAGTAAGATCGCTCGATTACAGGCTGAAATCCGCCAGATGACCATCGATTACGCTAAAAGGCCGAGGTCGATCACCTTAACCGCCGCTACTAAAAAGGCGGTAGAAGCGAGCTACTTGGCTGCCTGGGTTCAAAAAATCGAACAAACCGGCAACCTGAACTACCCAAGCGAAGCTAGAATCAAAAAAATTGACGGTCAACTACGATTAAGTGTTCGCATCAACCAGGCAGGTGCGATACTGGACGTTCAAATAACCAAGTCTTCTGGATCGAGCATTCTCGACGAAGCGGCAAAACGAATCCTGCGGTTATCAGAACCATTTGCACCTTTTTCAGAAGAATTACTGCAACGTGCCGATCAAATAGTCATTATCCGAACATGGAATTTTGACAGCAACCGCTTAAGCACAAATGGAGAGGTCAGTTAAATGAATATAACCGCTCAAAGTCTGGTCGATCAATGCCTTATCGCTACGCCCAGCATCAAAGACCCGCTATTTACCTCCAGCCTTGTTTATATGTGCGAGCACAGCGAACAGGGCAGCATGGGATTGGTGATCAACCACCAGACAACTCAACAATTGCACGACATATTCGAGCAGCTAGATATTGAATGTGATGACGAAGAAATAAGGCAGCAGCCGGTTTATATTGGTGGCCCAGTACAACTTGAACAAGGCTTTGTGTTACATCGAGCAACTGGGCATAGCGCAGCCAGTGAGTGGCAAAAAACCACTGAAGTATCGGACGGCATCCATCTTACTGTATCTGCAGATATTCTGCAGGCCATCGCTGATCGCAAAGGGCCAGAGGATTATCTGGTAATACTCGGGTTTTCGGGCTGGGCGTCGGGGCAACTTGAATCTGAATTACAGGAGAATTCCTGGTTAACGTCTTCCTCCAGTCCAGAGCTTTTATTTCATCAAAATTCAGACGATAAATGGCAAATGGCTTTCGATACACTCGGCTTCGATATCAGCATGCTGTCACCAGTCAGTGGCAACGCATAGCTAGCATAGGATAGACAGTCGCATGGAATCTAAAGTTGATACCGTCATTGGATTTGATTTTGGTACGGTGTGGACTGGCATCGCAATAGGCCTGACTCTCACGTCTCAAGCGCGCCCTTTGAATGCAATCAAATCGATTAATCAAAAACCGAACTGGCTGGCGATCGAAAAGCTTTTGATAGAATGGCAACCGCAAAAACTCATTGTGGGTTTGCCGAGTTCAATGATTGATGACCATCACCCAATGACTGCAAAAGCTTTAAAATTCAGCCGGCAACTCGAAGGTCGATTCAAAGTACCGGTAGAGTTAATCGATGAGCGGCTCACCACCCGTGAAGCCTATGAGATTGCAGTCGAAAGCAAACAACATAAAACTAAGCAAGAAATCGATAGCATTGCAGCCATGCTAATCACCGAATCATGGCTTCGCAGCGATAAAGCAACTACCCCTTGTTTTTGAAAGAGAGCATTACGAGAACTGTAACTGAATAAAAA
>CAXMOZ010000019.1:0-112306 GCA_964195315.1 uncultured Acidimicrobiia bacterium
TCAGCACCGTTATAGTCATTTTTATTTCCTTTGACGAATGGCTTCACATATTGGGGCGCAATGAGTTTTGTTTGATGCCCTAAAGCTTTCAATTCTCTGGCCCAATAATGAGCGCCACCACAGGCTTCCATTGCGATCAGACAGTGATCTATATTGGTAAAGTAGGCAGCACTTGGTTTCGTTTTAATTGCTTCTTTTTCACGAATCGTCCCATTTTATTCACTGAATATAAATGAAAAATGTTTTTTGCTAAATCTAACCCTATTGTTGTAATCTTCATATCAAACTCGCTCCTCTTTTTAAATGGTGGTTTGAATCTCCATTTTGGCCCTTTCGAGGCCGGTGATAAAGTGGAGTGGGTTCATACCATTATTCCTTTAGGCAAAGCCACAGGCGCCATCAGACATGCCTCCCCGTTTGAGCATATATCCAACCCACAATGTGGCCACTTTTATAATGTTCCTGGCCAATCAGAACCATCGGTATAACGAGTGCCTCTATGACCCTTTTTATCGATTGGTTGGGCTAGTCTTTCGCCAGGTGCTTCTACGATAACCAGGATTCGGGGTTTACCTGAATCTGGGTTGACGGATCCAGTAATGAATTTCTGTATTTTTAGTCGGCCATGAAGCTTGTCAGCAAAGATGGTATAGACAAAGCCCCCTATCTTTAACCGCTTCGGAATGATGCCTGCCATATGAAACTCATATTCGTTGCAACTACCATCGTATAGCGTTTCGACTGTTTCAAAACCCATTTTTACAGGGATCGTTTTTGTAATACCAAAGCTCATCTAATAACTCTCCTCTATCCTGCCAGCTCGACATTGCCTGCCGTGATATCCACTAACACTCAGCCTGCTCTGACCAGACTCTTTAGCCAATGATGTAATTCTGACCGATGAACATCGGGATCGAGATCATTACCTCTAACGCCTAACCTTTGCGCCGCTTCACCCGCGGGGTTTTCGCGAGCTGATATTAACTTAGCCTGAAACCTCTTGTTTTTGTTAAACAGCTTAGTCGATCCGGAAACCGAGTTGATAATATCATTTAGTGAAAGTTCGGGATGATACTGCATGCCCCAAAAACAGATATTGCCCTGTTCATAAATCATTGCCTGCACAGGAGAGTGGTCATTACTAGCACTAATGATAGCACCCGGAGCAAGCTTGGTAATGTGATCTCGGTGAACGCACAAAGCACTAAACTGTTGATTTCGGCCTCGGTGGATGGGGTGACTTAGCGCTTCGGGAGTAATATTGATATCCCGAGCGATGCCAATTTCTTTGCCCTTAGGTGCCGGACCACATTGCCCTCCTAAAACAACATTTGCCAGCTGCAATCCGTTGCAAGAGCCTAATATGGGTTTTCCCAGCTCGAACATTTTTTCTAAGGTTTGTCTTAGTATTTTCGCTTCGACATCGTCGACACACCAGGGAACGCTCGAACCAGTAAATACAAAACCGTCATAGCTTGAGAGGTTTAAGTGATTTAAATTAAAACCTTCGGCGTAGGGCATACAAATGTCAAAACTGACGTTACTTCCACTGGCCTTTAGCGAACTACCGTAGGTCTCTCCTGCGCTTAACCAGCCTTTATTTCTAGCTTCATTGACTGTATCAGTCAGGTTGCTTTCTATTATCATCAAATGTGGCATTGGCGATTAACTGTTTGAAATAATTGACCTATTAATCATAATCCAGTTTAAGGTGACAAAAAAATAAAAAAAGGCCTGATATTTTAAATTTCAGGCCTTTTTGGGTAAACAAACATGAATGGTTTGATTACTTACTCTGCGTCGAAAAAATCTTCATGGGTGAAGTTAAAATCATTCGCTAATGCAATGGTGTGACAACCCGAACAAAAAGCATTCTTGTCTGGTGTATCGGTTAAGCTAGCAGACCAGCGCCAGTTTTCAGCGCTCGGTGTGTCACTTGTACCGACCTTAACCATGATAGTTACCCCTGGAGAATCCTGCGCTTCCCAGGCAGACTTATTTTTATACTGCTCTTTGACAATTACGGTTCCAATCGGATATTTATAGGGACCAGTGCCTTGATTAGTCGCGATTCCAATATCGTTAATGAAAATATCACGATAACCTTTGGGGCCAGCGTGTACGGTGCCGACAAATCCAGTAGGGTCACCCGTGCTCACTCGTCCTTCAGTAATTTTTGTCCAGGACTGATAATCAACCCAACGCTGGTCTGCCTTGCCATATAATGCGCAAGCTGAAAGGAATACGCTGATAGCAATAGCCAATACGGCCAGTTTTAATTGTTTAATATTCAAATGGAAGTTCCTCTAATGTTATTATTAAAGTTAAATCGTCATCATTGCATGACGAAATAGTATGACCACGTTATGGCGTAGACAGGTTGCTTAAGGAAAAGTTCGCACTAAAGAAAACGCCTCACCTTTTATAAGGCAAGGCGGTATTTGTATTAGAGTAAATAAACCCTATGGCTAAAGACTTAGTTTATTTGTCGATTCCACCCATACACATGTACTTTAATTCCATATAATCATCCATGCCGTACTTGGAACCTTCACGACCCTGCCCTGATTCCTTTACGCCACCAAATGGCGCTGCTTCGTTTGATATAATGCCTTCGTTAATACCTACCATGCCGTATTCAAGCGCTTCAGCGACGCGCCAAATCCGACCTATGTCTCTTGAGTAGAAATAGCAGGCTAGTCCAAACTCGGTATCGTTAGCCATTTTAATGGCTTCTTCTTCAGTTTTGAATTTGAATAGAGGCGCAACTGGGCCAAAAATTTCCTCGCGGAAAACGCGCATGTCATCAGACACATTGGTCAAAATAGTCGGCTCGACAAAGTTGGCACCTAATTCTGATCGCTTGCCACCCGCAACTGCTGTCGCGCCTTTACTCACGGCATCTTCAATAAAAGACATGACATCATTGGCTGCTTTCTCGGTAATGAGTGGCCCAACTGTCGTGCCTTCATTTATGCCATCTCCCATTTTAAGTTTGCTAACAGCTTCGGCCAGTTTCTCTGCAAATGCGTCATAACAACCTTCTTGAACCAATATTCGATTGGCACAAACACAGGTCTGACCCGCATTACGATATTTGCTAATCATTGCACCTGCAATAGCGGCATCGATATCGGCATCGTCAAATACAATAAAAGGAGCATTGCCACCGAGTTCCATCGACGTTCGTTTCACTGTCTGTGCACATTCGGCCATCAATTGCTTACCAACCGGTGTCGAGCCAGTAAAGGTAAGCTTTCTGACAGTTGGGTTAGAAGTCAATTCTGAACCGATAGCACTTGTCTCGCCTGTAACAACGTTGATAACGCCGGCTGGAATACCCGCGCGTTCGGCCAGTTCGACGAATGCATAAGCCGATAGCGGTGTTGCGTTAGCCGGTTTGCATACAACGGTACAACCAGCAGCTAGCGCGGGCGCAATTTTTCGTGTGAGCATTGCATTCGGAAAATTCCACGGTGTAATACAGGCAACGACACCCACCGGCTGCCTGATGCAGACAACTCGTTTGTCGTTTGATGGTGCAGGCATCGTGTCGCCATAAACTCGCTTGCCTTCTTCTGCAAACCATTCGATATAACTGGCACCATAGGCTATCTCACCACGGGCCTCGGCTAACGGTTTACCTTGCTCAGTTGTAAGGATGATCGCCAGGTCTTCCTGTGCTTCCATCATTAGGTTAAACCATTTGCGTAGGATGCCGGCTCGTTCTTTGGCTGTTTTTTGACGCCAGGCGGGTAATGCGTTATCGGCTGCTTCGATAGCGCGTCGCGTTTCTGCCGTGCTACATTTCGCTACTTGCGCAATTACTTCACCATTAACCGGGTTGGTGACTGCTAATGTGTCACCATTGTCAGCATCAATCCACTGTCCATTAATATAAGCCTGTGTACGAAACAGGGCCTGATCAGAAATTTGAATGCTCATGAGTTTTGAATTCCAGAGTTGGTCGAGTGAATAACAGGGGATAATACTAATGCGACAACGGAAACACCAGCGTCGATCTTCGGAAAGAAGGAACTTTCGAATACTATTTTTTTAGATGCATGAGCGGTGGAAAAAGTTCTAGTTCTCTTAGACTTTCAGAAATAATCGAGAGAAAACTCACCTTTAGTCGAGGGGATGCAAAGACACCCTGAATATCGATGACATCGAAATACTTGTCAGCGCCATAATTTGCGTTCCACAGTATTAGCGGGCATTCCTGCTTTGAATAAATTGAAGTTCCCATGCCCTTATGAATTGATCTAACTTCAATTTCAGTGGTGTTTTTGTTTTCGTTTAGATAAAGACAAGATTGAAGCTCAACCTCCAATATGCCATCTAACGCACTTCGCGGGTGGATCTCACCAATCACCTGGATTAGGGTGGTAACATCTTCTTCGGTATCGGAGACCAAGTTAAATGGGCCGTGTATCTCGTCGCGGGCAAACATATAGCTGCCCTCATGAAATATTATTTTGCCTATGTTAAGCATATTGTCATATAGGCTGGCTGCATAATACTTTGAAATGTCATGGAAAATTGTTTCCATTATTTTCTCCGGTCTAACATTACTGTTGGAGACAGAAAGATTCCGTCCTTGGTCAATAGTTTATAGGATATCTTAAACAATGCGTTCGGATCACATCTTATTCGAAAACAAAATCAATCCACGGGGTAGAACTATTGGATTGAATAACTATTTACAACCCATTTCCACGTCGGCCTGTCAAACCCGTTTCGAATGTCAATCAGGCCGACTAAATTTATGATGCACCAACTTCTGCTTATTATCTTTGTTTGCGCACTATTAGCCGCTTGCAAACATCGTCATGATACCGCCAGCGTTCAATCGACTTTGGATCTGTGCGTTTTTCCACAACCTGAGGTTAACTTTAATCGGTATCGGCAAAATGTACATGACTATCTTCGAAGTAATAGCCTACCGAACCGAAATGATCGTGATATTCAACTCAACCTACCTTTTGAAATTGGAGCCAAAAAAATGTTCGCTATAGCGGGAAGTTCCTACTGCTCCATGGACTCAGTGACTCGGCCTATGTCTGGACTGATTATGCACAAGTCATTGCAGACCGCGGATTTGATGTTCGGGCGCTTCTATTGCCCGGCTATGGATCACATCCACGCCAATTGCTTCAAATCTCCTATCAGCAATGGCTAGACGCTGCCAGAGCGCATGTCGCGTCGTGGCAGGTTGAGAAGATGCCGTTGTATTTGGGCGGGTTCTCAGTTGGCGCTGTCATCGCTACAATTTTAACGCTCGAACAATCCGATGACATCGCCGGTTTGTTCTTAATATCACCCGCCTGCCATAGTCAGTTAAATTCTCTTTTAGGTTGGTCATGGATTTACGCTTGGTTCAAACCCTGGATGTTTGGGGGCCTTATCTATGAAGACAATCCAATAAAATATAATTCAATACCAATTAACTCTGGGACTCAATATTATCGAACAACTCAATATTTAAAAATAACTGGCATAATCAACGCCTAATCCTGCCAGTTCTGATGGTTTCGACACTCGATGATTCAGTAGTTGATGTTGAATACACGCGCCGCCTATTTCAAACGCGCTTTATGTCACCAGACAAACGGTTACTGCTGTATGGCAATAGTCAATCTATCAAAGCAAAACCAAACGAAATCATTCGCCCCAGTGCTTATCTAGTGCAACGGATCCTCAATCAGTCACATTTAAGCCTGGTCAATTCAGCCCATAACCCACTGTTTGGGAAAGATGCTTCGGTACTGGTTTGTAATGGCCATGAATACCCCACAGCACTGGTATGGTGCTCAGCATTCCCCAAGTCCAGATGGTGTTGCCGTAGCCCGCAGCACTTACAACCCTGATTTCGATACTGTTACAGCACTGTTTGAGCAGGTTTTTTTGAGTAGGGATTGAGGCAACGCTGACTCACCAACTAATGTATACTTTTTCTCTATTGATCTGCCTGAAAATACCAATAAATAATAAATACGCATTCACTGAAGGAGACTTAATTAATGAAGAAAACTGCAAAAATTCGTGGTCTATCCGACATTCTCACCTACTTTCGGCGCAACGAAACTCCGATATTTTTTGTCTCCCCCACTTCCTTTAACTTGCTCGGTTTAGAAAAATTCGTTAATCGTTTCTACCATATCAATTATTTCGATTCATTTAACGGTGCCCACCCGAGGGTATTTGTGCCGGAAGAAGCAGGCAGCGATGACTTCCAGTCGATGGAAGATGTTGTTAACTACATGCTAATGCATAAAGAAGTAATCGATAAAATTAAGAAATCGGGCAAGGGCCCAGCCAAGTTACTATTTGTCATGTTTGATGAAAAGACAGAGTCTATCTGTAAAGATCTAGGTGTTGATATAGCACTACCCTCAGCCGAGTTGAGAAACAGACTGGATTCTAAAATTGAGCTGACCAAGCTTGCCAACCAAGCCGGCATCGATAGCGCACCGAATATACTAGGCAAGGCTGACAGTTTTGAAGAACTAATGACTTTGGCTACAAAAGCGAAACTCGGTAATGATCTGGTGGTACAAACACCTTACGGCGATTCCGGTCGCACCACTTTTTTCATCAAGGCAGAATCAGACTGGGACAAGCATGCCGAAGATATGAAAGACGAGCAGTTAAAGATTATGAAGCGCATTAACCATATGCCTGGCACTGTAGAAGTATGCGTCACTCGTCACGGCACATTAGTTGGTCCAATTCAGACTGACATTACTGGCTTTGAAGAAATTACACCTTATAAAGGCGGCTGGTGTGGTAATGATGTCTGGCCAAAAATATTCAATGCAAAAATTAGACGCGAGTTACGAAATATGGCATCTGATCTGGGCGACCGTTTATATAAGGAAGGTTATAAAGGCGTGTTCTGTATGGACTTTCTGCTTGATAGCGATGACGGCACACCTTATCTGGGCGAAGTAAATCCTAGAATCAGTGGTGCCAGCCCGATGACAAACTTAATTACCTCGCATTATGGTGGCGTACCCTTATTCCTTTTCCACCTGCTGGAATATTTAGATGTGGATTACGACATAGATCTACGACGCATCCAGAATCGCTGGAACGAGTATGACTTCTGGAGTCAATTGGTATTGAAACAAACAGAAGACAAGGTGCGCCAGTTAACCCATGCGCCAGCCACTGGCGTATGGCGCATGGATAAGTACGGCAGTATTAAATTTGATCGTCACGATCTGGACTGGACCAACGTTATCGATAACGACGAGGCATTTTACATGCAGGTTTATAAGGAGGGTGACTACACTTATAAAGGTGCCGATCTCGGTATTATCGTTTCTCGGGGTCGAATGCAAACTGAGAAGCGTGAATTACGTGACCGCGCCAAAATGTGGACCGCGGCTATTAATGCCGAATTTCATGGTATTGAGCCACAAAAGGCACCTGTATTTCCACACGACCCCTATAAGTCGAAGTTATTCTAGGCTAGCTATTGTAGGTCAAACCTTAGCCTAGTAGATAGGCCGAGTCGTGAGCATCGGGTGGCACAGCAATCGAGTATTGCCATCCGATTAACGCCTCAATTGCTTCGGCAACCCGCAATACTTCGTCATCACTGCCTGCTGGCCCTAATATCTGTAGCGATAGTGGTAATCCCTCAGATCCCAATCCCATAGGAATCACACAAGCAGGTAATCCAGCCAGGTTAGCGTCGTATAAAAATCCAGCCCAATCCAACCACGGCATTTCAATGGGTGTATCTGCAATGTGTAATGGATGAATCGTACCGTGTGGAAAAGCTTCACAGCCGAGTGTAGGAGTGACTAAAATGCTTGAGCTACTGCGCTCAAACAAAGCATCATAAGCATCTCCAATGACGTCGCGGTAAGCGTGGGCTTCGTCAAAATGTTGTTGCTCGAGTTGTTCGCCAAAAGCGAGAAATGCAGTTGCTGCATCGCCAATGGCGGCGGAGTCGTAAACCTTGTCCTTCGCGTGTTGAAACGCATCAAATGTTGCTGTCACCGCCCAGGTGACTACAGAAGACGGTAGCGCAGGACAATCTTCGACTATAGTCGCCTGAGCCATTTTAAGCTGTTCAACGACAGCGCGAAACGCTTGACGAACATCATCATTTACTGGTGCAAAACCAAGGTCCTCGGATATGACTATAGGGTATCCAGCCAGATCAAGTGCTTCATTTGTTCGATGGTCATCAACCTCAGGATTCAACACGCTGTACATTAAATGGGCATCGGCAACACTGCGAGTCATTGGTCCGTAACTTACGATTGATTGCCATGAGGGGAAACAAGGTTCGCGAGGAATCACACCGAAGCTCGGCTTAAAACCGACAATACCGCAAAATCCAGCGGGTATGCGGATAGATCCACCGCCATCACCACCCAGTGATAAAGCACCTAAACCACTTGCCACAGCTGCTGCCGCACCGCCAGAAGACCCCCCACAGGTACGTTCTATATTCCACGGGTTTGATGTGGTGCCGTATAATTCTGAACGAGTAATACCCGTTAGGCTAAATTCAGGACAGGTTGTTTTTGCAAAAATAACAGCGCCCGCCTGTTCCAGTAATTCAACTGCCTTACAGGTCTCGCTGGGTATAAAGTGACTCAGCGTAATTGACCCGTTGGCACAAGGATAGCCAGCCAGGAATTGTGAATCTTTGATAGTAATCGGTAAGCCACACAAAGGCCCACCTGTGCCCAATTTTAATTGTTTGTCAGCTTCACCAGCAACCTGACGAGCCCGGCTATATAACTTTAAGGCAAATGGGTTGATCTGGACGTCAACTTTTTCAGCCTGCTCTATTGTTTGTTCGAGCAATGCAATGGCACTGATTTCGCCACTTTTTAATGCTTCAATTTGTTGCACTGCTGTTTTTGTTATCATATTGCTCGGTTCATTTGGAAAGTGCCGCATCGTGAAAATCATGCCGCGCCTAGATCATAAAAAAACGGTCTTACCATCTATTAATAAAACCGTTTCCTTATAACTGAGTTTTTAAACTGCCGCAATATCTAGATTACGACGAGTTCTTCTGGTGCAGTGACTATTTCAGCCAAAAAAGGTACTTTTGCTTCAACAGCCATGTCCACTCCACTGTAGTTAGAAGTATCATCGCTGATTAAGTCAGCTTTAGATCGCTTATTCATTTCATCTTTAGAAACATTTTCAATCTTGCTTGCAATCGACCAAATATGACCATCGTTGTCGGCCAGTAGGCCCGTACGGTCGCCCCAATAAGCATCAAACAATGGGTTACGAATCTGTGCGCCTGCTTCTACTGCGCGGTTCCAGCTCGCATCAACATCATCAACATACAGATGAATTTGACTGCCACTAACGCCAGTACTAAGCGGTGACAAAATACCTTGCTCTGGGGCTTCCTGATTCAGCGCGATCATGCTGTTACCAATTTTAATGGTGGCATGGACAGTTATCGAGTCGTCAACACTTAAGTGGCTATTGAGCACTTCTGCACTAAACGCTGCTTGATAAAACGCAACCGCGCTATCTACACTAATAACGGTCAGGCAAGGGGTCGCTGTTCTATAACCGCGAGGAATAGGTGAAACTTTCTTGCTCATTTCTTACTTTCTCCTTAGTCAGCTCATAGCTGAAAATATGATGTGCCTAGTTGCACAGGACAATCGATGACGAAGCGTTGGTTGTAGCTTCCGACACCATGATGCATAATGTAGTCAATTAAACTTATTATGTCAACACTATGGATCAAGATGTCGCTTTAGGTATTTCCGGATCGGTTACTCAAGCCGATCTCGCCTCCTTGCGTATCGCCGGACGACTTGGTGAATATGCGCTGGTTTATCGCGTCGAACGCGTGCACCAAGGCGGTGGTTATGGCGATCAAGGTAAACACCCAATGGCCTGGGCTGTGGCAGTTTATGTCGACACTCAACTCAACCGAGTATTTAACGCCCGTAACGCAGGTCGTGAGTGGAACAATATTGATCGTTTGAGCAGTTGGTTGCGTGAGCAGGGTTTCTGGTGTTGGTGGACACGTAATGATTTAGAAATAGTCGGCACCGCTCAGGTAGAACCTGAGGACTCTCTCGAGCCATCGAGCATCGGCGAACAGCCGAAGACTAATTTCCCTGAGCCACCGGTTCCGCTCTAATGGCCTTTCCCACTCAAATGGATTTTAAGTTTCGCGCCTTTAGTGAAAATAAAGCAGGGTCTTTGTGGCAACAGGAATTCAAGCAGCGCTGGCCGGCCTATCATCAATGGTTTTTGCGCTATGGTGAGAGTGATCGCCCGACTTATTTTGACTCATTAAAAGCATTGCAGTGTTACATGCCCGAATTATTACCAGTTTACGAAAGCATGGTCGAGCTAGCCGGTGGTGGCGATCATGCGGCTCGTTTTTTATCGCAATACTCTCCACCACCATTATTTCGAGGCTGTTCACAAGCGGTGTACCTGAAAGACGAACCCGTCATCGTGCGAAATTATGATTATTCACCTTACGTGTTTGACGGTTTAGTGATGCGCAGTCATTTTGACAAGGTACCTGTTATCGCAATGATCGACTGTATGTCTGGTGTGCTCGATGGCATGAATCAACATGGCCTGGCAGTATCCATGTCTTTTGGTGGACTCGAAGAATTTGGAGAGGGCTTTGGTATTACTATTTTGTTGCGCTACTTACTTGAATACGCGAACAATGTCCAGGAGGCCGTCGAGTTGGTGAAAGATATTCCAGTACACGGTACTTACAATATTACCTTGTTAGATAAAAGCGCAAATTTTTCGACACTGGCCATTGCTCCGGGTGAAACAACGAGAGAAATATTAACCCCTGTTGCAACCAATCATCAAACTTTGGGCGGCTGGCCTCTGTACGAAGAAAAGGTTCAAACCAAAACTCGCTTTGATTATTTAAATGGGGTTATTGATAGGCAGGAAGATACAGCCGATAGTTTCGCGCTAAAATTTTTACATCCACCACTCTACAACACCCAATTTGCACGAGGCTTTGGAACTTTGTATACGGCCGCCTACTATCCCAGTCGAAACGAATGCCGCTATATTTGGCCTACCAATGAATGGCAATTCAATTTTGATAACTTCCAGGAAACAGAGTATCACGCAAAATTTATTGATCCGGACGGTTACCCTGATCAAAGTCCTGCTTATGCCGATGTTCATACCGGCAGTCATATACCGGGTTTACAGTTCTAAATTCAATTATTTTTTTGATAATGTTTGCAGCGCTTCTTCGGTAAATAGTTGCAACCCAAACTCTGGTTCATAACCATGGATTTCGGTCACATCTAATGCTCGCATGAATGCCAGTATTTCTTCACTAACCACCTGCCCTGGCACTAGAATTGGAAACCCTGGGGGGTAAGGTATAACGAAAGTAGCAGATACAAGCTCTCGCCCCGAGCCCATTGCCTTGACAATTTCATCCTCGTCAATTGTCATGTATTCACAGTTTTCAACGTCATAGGCTAGAAAGTATGCGCTGCGAATATCGCCATCGGGTGTCTGGATTTTATGCAATGACCCTGGGCAAAATACGGGATGAAAATAACTGAAGTCTGGCAACGGGGGTAGATCAACCGTCAATGACTTAATACGCTTCTGGATGATGCTGCTTTCGACTCGTCCGGCATCTTCTCGAGCCTGATCTAGTTCGGTGGCTATTTTTACCAGCACCTCAATCAAGAAAGCGACTGAGCTACGGGTGGTGCCAATATTAGTCATGAACAAAACAGTATTACGGGATGTTTTGTTTATTTGAATACCGTATTTATCCATCAAATATGTAGTCTTAAAGGTGTCACCATCTATACCTGTTTTGCCGAGATAAAGCGTCAAACGAGAGAGGTCAATAACAAAGTCATCCTGAGCCCAGGCTTCTTCCATGCTGTTATTTTTCCAGCCTGTTTCAGGGTCGAAATAACTGCTGATTCCAGAAGGCCTGAATTCTTCAGGGATCATGTCGTTAGCGGAAAGGAAGCGAAAGTAGCGACTTAACAATGGGTGCGAAGCAACGCGTTCACGAATCACCATGGCTAGCTCGATTTGCTTTTGGACCATTTCGAAACCTTCTAGCTCAACCTGGCGACGACCTATGTCGAGCGAGGCCAAAATTTGATAGTTAGGCGATGTTGAGGTGTGAGTCATAAACGCCTCGTTAAATGGCGCATTTACCTTCTGATTAAAGTCCTGATCATAGACATGAATCATCGAACCCTGACGCAATGATGTTAGAGACTTATGTGTCGACTGAGTGGCATAAGCCCTGATTCGAACCAGGGCTGGATCTGGCATCAGGCGCTCATTTATCAAGTCATCATCATTTAAGCCGGCTATTCTTTTTTGGTAGGCAACATATTCAGCCGCGTACTCTTTGCTCCGATAACGCGCCTTTAGTCGTTTAGCAGTAGCCATCGCGGTACGGCGACGATAGGTCGGTGTGAATCCAGCGAAAGCAAACCAGGCTTCGTCCCATAGAAAAATCAAATCGGGTTTTATTGCCAGGCACTCTTCCATGACTCGTTCAACGTTATAAACCACGCCATCAAAAGTGCAGTTAGTCAGCAACAGCATCCTTACTTTATCCAACTGACCAGATTTCTTGTACATCAATAGACTACGTTTCATTTCCGATAGCGGAACTGCGCCATACATCGAGTATTCATCTAAAGGATATGAATCCAGATAACAGACATGAGCACCGCATAACACCATGCCATAGTGATGTGATTTGTGACAATCGCGATCAACCAAAATAATATCAGTGGGTTTAACCAGGGCCTGAACCACTATTTTGTTCGCCGTCGATGTACCGTTAGTAACAAAGTAGGTGCGTTTCGAGCCGAATGCTCTTGCTGCGAGCTCCTGCGCTTTTTTAATCGGGCCATGCGGCTGTAATAATGAATCAAGCCCTCCAGAAGTTGCCGAGGTTTCTGCGAGAAAAATATTCATACCATAAAACTGCGCCATGTCTTTGATCCAGTGCGACTTGGTGATCGACTTACCGCGAGATATCGGCATCGCATGAAATACACCGGTGGGTTGTCGGCTATACTTTCGTAACGCGGTGAAGAAGGGCGTTTCGTATCGCTGACCAATACCGCGCAATATATTCAAATGCAGATCAAGATAATCTTCTTGCTGATAAAAAATACGCGAGAACTTTTGTGAAACGTTTCCGGCAATATCCTCGACAGCGGCATCTGTTACTAAATACAGGTCGAGTTCGGGACGTAGTTCAGATAACAGGTTTCCCAGCAATGGGCCACGTTCAGTATCGAGTGAATCTTCGTATTCCAACTCATTAATTCTGGCTAGGTAACGTTGCAGTATTTCGAGGTGATTAACCGATCGCAATGGAAATCCATATCGAATAACGACGGCCTGAATATTGTAATTAAATAGTGCCGCAATGAGCGCATCTTCCAGGCTCGGGACAACCACAATATCGTAAATAAACTGGTCTTCTGGTCGGCGCATGTTGCGTAAACCTTCGCGAATATATTTAACATCCTCCTGAGAATTCTCGTCTACAAACAGTACTTCGAAATAAGGTCGCTGATTTTGATTGTCATCATCATGGTATTGGCTGACCTCATCCTTTTTATCGAATTCGGTTGGTGCTCGCAGATTAATTTGCCTAGAACGATAGGTACCACCGGTTAAAGCGCGAACAATACGGGCAACGATACTAGCAAGCAGACCGTAGTCCTGCTGCTCGAAGACTTGCCAGAGTAATTTGAAGTCATCTTCGGAAGGGAAGGCACTATAATTTTCAATGGTCTGCAAAAGAGTCATTGCATCTTCTGCTTTTTGATGGAGTGTCGCCAGGTCCGAATTACGCCTTTGCTGTTTCTTTAGTCGGCTGGTGTATTCTTCCAGCCGATGCCAGGTATCAAACCGGAGCTGGGTGGGGCTGTGATAAAAGTCCAGATTAGTGCGCGCTTTCTTAGCAATTGAATCACTCTTACCAGCCATAATAATACCATCTAGTTGATTGCCCCTAATACTACATGAATACCCTTCAGTTGGAACAAAAATGCAACGTCAAATTGGTAAATTCTGCGTTATATTTCGCATCCACTCTTCGAATAATCGTGCCCGGCGGCTTTGTGTTTCTATAGGATCGCAGAGCAAATAATAATCTTGCGACTCTGGAATGGCGTGCTCTAGTAGGCGTACCAGACGACCTTCGCGCAAATCATCCTGTACTTCCAGAGAGTTGCATAGTGCAACGCCAAATCCATTTCTAGCAGCCGTTATAGATAACACCGTACTAAAGAAATGGGTTTGCTGGTTGACAGTCGCTATCTCGACGCCTACCAGAGAGAACCATTTTGACCAACTGTTTTGATTGTCATGTAGTAGTGGTAATTGTGCGAGATCAGCTGGTGTTTCAATTGACGGTTGACCGAATAATAAGGTCGGGCTACAGACTGGAAATACAGAAAGCGAGATCAATTCTTCTAGTCGACGGTCTCCCACATCAGGTTTGCCATAACAAATGGTGATATCAATATCTCGTGGAATGCTTTGTTGAAGTGGGTCCACCTCAAACACACGAATTTCCATTTGCGGATAATTCGCCTGAAATTCCATGATGTGCTTTACCGCCCAGCTCGATCCAGATGTTTGTGTGCAACCGATGGTTAATTCTCCAGCTACACTATCCGGATTGAGCTGTAATGCACCATTAATGATTCGATCAAAGCCATCGCGCACCGAGATAAGCAATTGCTCGCCGGCGCTGGTGAGAGATAATCTGTTATTCGCACGTGAAAACAGCTTTATGCCTAACTTTTGTTCGAGTGCCCGTACTTGATGACTAATGGCGCCATGAGTGACCCCCAGTTCGTTGCCAGCCCGGCCCAAATGCAAGTGTCTACCAGCGGATTCAAATGCGCGCAGTGCGGACAGTGGCAGTGTTCTTCGGTCAAGCACGAGGAATCTCTTGTGAGTATTTCTCACAAAGAGTACAAATTTTTATCGAGTGCTGCCAGTATTATTAGCAGTTATTATTTATTTTGTAATTATATGCGTAATATTTCTAACCGAAGCTTAGAGACGCTATATTCAATTAGCATTTTTGGAGAATAACTCATGAACGAAGCAAAGCTAAAAGTAGTTGATTCAAGAGGTCAATCCAATAGCGATTGGCAAGCACGTAAAAATGATGCTGTTGCACGTGGCGAGGGCAATCTGGCCTCAGTGTTTGTTGACCATGCCTTAGGCTCAGAAGTATGGGACGTAGAAGGCAAGCGCTATATCGATTTTGGCAGTGGTATTGCGGTTTGTAGTGCAGGCCATACTCACCCAAAAA
This sequence comes from uncultured Acidimicrobiia bacterium, assembly GCA_964195315.1. Classification (GTDB taxonomy): domain Bacteria; phylum Pseudomonadota; class Gammaproteobacteria. The sequence goes on from CAXMOZ010000019.1 coordinate 15,335, forward strand.
TAACAGCAGCAGTAGCAACACAGCTTGGAAAGTTTAGCCACACCTGTGTCATGGTGACGCCTTACGATACCTCTGTCATGCTGGCGGAAAAACTAAACGAATTAGCACCAGGCCCCTCTAAAAAGAAATCTATCTTCGTTACTACAGGTGCAGAAGCAGTCGAAAATGCGGTGAAAATTGCGCGCTCGCATACTCGACGTCGCGGCATAATTGCATTCAATGGTGGCTACCATGGTCGGACTATGATGACTATGGGCATGACTGGAAAAATCACGCCTTATAAAAATCTATTTGGTCCATTTCCGGCCGAGATTTATCACGCACCTTTCCCCATTGAATATCACGGTATTAGCGTTGAGGATTCGTTAAAAGCACTTAATAATTTGTTCCTGTGTGATATCGCACCGAGTGATGTGGCTGCCATTATAGTTGAACCTATTCAAGGCGAAGGTGGGTTTTATCCAGCCCCAAGAGAGTTTATGCAGGCCTTGCGAGCACTTTGTGACGAGCATGGTATTATGATGATCTCTGACGAAATTCAAACCGGTTTTGCACGCACTGGGAAAATGTTTTGCACTGAATATTCAGATATTGAACCAGACATGTGCACTGTTGCAAAAGGCATGGCGAATGGGTTTCCTATAGCCGCCGTGGTGGGTAAGGCGGAGATTATGGACGCACCTTCACCCGGCGCAATCGGTGGTACTTATGCAGGGTCACCCATAGCTTGTGCCGCGGCGTTAGCAATGATGGAAGTGATCGAAGAAGAGCAGTTAGTAGAATCAGCTATTCATGTCGCAAAGGTATTTCGTGCCCGCCTTGATAAACTTCAGGCGAAATACCCCACCACAATTGGTCATTTGCGAACCAGTCATGGTGCAATGATGGCAATGGAATTGGTTAAAAATGGTCACCCCGATCAGCCAGATTCAGACCTAACCAAGGCATTGTTGGGCAAGGCCACCGAGAAGGGCTTGATTCTGCTAGCTTGTGGTTCACGCGGCAATGTCATCCGCTTTTTGCCTGCGCTTAATATTAGCGACGAGCTAGTGAATGAAGGGATGGACATTGTTGCTGAATGTTTGCAGGAACTAATTTAGCCGTTTTATCTTGTGAGTTGCTTCGATAGGGAGATTGAAGCTGCTTAGTTATGCAGGGCTATCGACGTTTTTCGTCACCTGTGTTGATGGGGTTCACACAACCATAAACTTAACTATTTTGGAGAAAAATAAATACGTCGGTGGTTAACGATCGCAAACGAAAGATTCATTTTCCACCTGCAACCAGCTCGTCATACAGTCAATCGATAAGATAAAAAGGCCTTAATACTCTGCTTTGGGTAGCTTAAGGTAGGGCAGAGCTTTATCTATTAGGAAGATAGATCAGATTTCGCCAGTTTATGGAAAAGTTCATTGACGCTCGGTTGAATTATCCACAGGCCCAAAGGGGAAATGAACAGCAGGAAAAAAGTGCTGCTGAAAATCATGAAACCAGAATCTTCGTTATCAAGTAACGACTTGAATTTATTTGAGGTAAACCAAAAGCTATAAAATAAACTCAGCATAGATAACATGTGCATTGGCAACAACCACAAGGGTGGTTTAGCAGGCGCACCACTTGTCTGCAATAATGGCATATAAAAGAAAAGATACATGAGCACATATACCAATGGAATAACCAGTGCCACAACGAACAATAAAGTACTACTTTGGCGCGCTTCAGGTAACTTCGAATTACACCAGATCGCTATAGAATAAATCCACAACGACAACACAAGCAGCATGAATAAGCCAATGGCGGCAACTACCAAAGCATCGAAAGGCAGACCGAAAATCTGACTCATAGCAGTCGGAATCAGAAACATCAGGAACAATTCCCAATGTTTCATTCTAAGAAAATAGTTCATGGCCACATCACAATAGTGTTTTTTAAAAAGACTTCATTCTAATGACAAAAAAGCCTCGCTGGTATAAACCAGCGAAGCTTAATTTTAACACTCTGAGTGCTATTTACTTATGGTTATCTTCGTGCTGGTTTTCGTTCTTCAATGTGAAGTACAACGGTACGATACACAATACGACCGTAAGCCAAAACAAAAAGATTGTCGTGCCACTACCAGCACCAAATGTGAAGATTGCACTTACACCTTCCCAGATCTCAATTGGACTTGAATCAAACATTTTTTCTCCTATCTCAACTAATTGTTTTTTCAATGCCTTCGGGATAGGCAGCGCTAGTACTTTTAATTTCTTCAGGGTAGGCGACGGCTTCAACTTCGACGTCCATACCCGCTGCTTGAATAGCATCACTAGCACGCAATATACCCGCTTTCTTAAGAGCCCAGGCAATTGCGAAACCAGGAATAAAGCCAAGTAATGCCATCACTATTGCGCCTTTAAATTGGCCCATAAAGGTGACGACCGGAATATCGGGTGAAAACTGAGGGTAACCTCCAAGGAACATACCAGCGAACAATAAACCAAGTATCCCACAATAACCGTGTACAGCAACTGCCCCAACTGGATCATCGATTCCTTTGCTCTCAATGAATTTTGCGATCATAGGTGCGGTTACACCACCAAAAAATGCCAGCACGAAAGCAAGACCAGGATAGTATAAATCCATACCTGCTGCGGCTGAAATAACACCACACAGGGCACCAGACATCATCCAAAATGGGTCACGTGTCTTAGTGTAAGCACCAATCATTCCACCAGCAACTGCCATTAAGGTATTGAAAGTAATGGCTGAAAGGGTGGTTGGCATACCGTAGATATTAGCCCATTGGGTTGCAGACCAACTGATGGGCGTTCCTGGGAATATTAAACAGGCAGCAAGGAATCCAAAGAACCCGGCAACAATAAACATTAACCCCACCATCGTCATCGGCAAACTGTGGCCAACAATCACATTAGCTGACCCATCCGCATTAAACTTACCGATACGTGGCCCGAGATGAATTAACACACCTAATGCAAAAAAGCCGGAGATCATGTGCACAACGCCCGAAGCACCGAAGTCATGATAACCCCAACTAGTAACCATCCAGCCCAGATAATGCCAGCCCCAGGATGCGGCTAGAACCCATACTACAGAACCCAACACAACAGCCAGAATAATGAATGCCGTCATTCGGATTCGCTCGATTACCGCGCCCGACATAATTGAAGCAGTAGTACAGGCAAATAAGGTGAAAGCACCCCAGAACACACCCGTTGCATTATCCATTATATTGGGGCCCATATTTTCTCCCCAGGGCACGCCACCGGCGCCCGCTTCGAAGTCAGGTATAAAACCATTTGTCATGGCCAGATAAATCCACCAGCCAAACATCCAGAAAGTTGGAATCATGTAGGCAAAAGCCAATATATTCTTGGTGCCAGCAGCCAGCGTATGTTTGACTCGCGAAGCGCCCATTTCGTACATCATAAACCCTGCATGAATCAGGATCATAAACCCGGTGCACCAGTAGTAGTAAATCTCGAGGTTTATAGTATTGGCGGCCATAATCGCCGCTTCTAGTTCTTCAGGTGACATTTTTTTCCTCCCCAGTAAAAAAATTAATGAATTGATATAAATAAAGTTCTGGTGACGACGCAATTCCTAGTCACCCTTTATCCAGTCTTGCCCTAATTTATGAATATACATTACCCAGCATTCGAGGAATGATTTCACTTTTCAGAAATATTATTTGCCAATAATTAAACGAGTAAACATGCTCGTTCAATGCACTTCTTCTTATTAATGAGCCACATTGAACTGCTTAATATCATCTTATAATAAACAACAACGTCACAACTGGCTAGAGCATCACAATATCGCACTATGTTGGTGCAAAAGCGGTATATATTTTCGTTTATTTAAGCGGGGGTCTTAGTGATGCTAAGGCCCTAATAGTTAACCAGATTCAAAAAATTGTGTTATGCAACCATCTTCGAAAACTATATGGGCCCACGCTATTATGAACACCTGTGAAAGGCTACTCTTAAAAATACCTGATCAAATATCCTTCACTAACCTCAGGGCATCATAAATAGCGGCATGTGTATTTCTTGCAGACACTGCATCACCAATTCGAAATAACTGAAACTTGCCTTTTGAATTTCTGGTAATGGATTGCGCTTTGCCAGCAATTAAATCAGTCTGATCGACAGCACCTAAATTGGACGATAACGGTTTTAGTTCGAAGTAAAGATCATCCATTGGAATGGTGCCATGATTAACGATGATTTGATCGAAACTGCGTTGCTTCGTGACATCTCTGTAATCACTGCCTATGCTCGCCACTAAACGATCGCCTTCTTTTGCCACACTTTTAAGTCGGTAAGTAACCGTGAAGGTTGTGTCTTTGTTTTGCATGCTACGCATATATGGCACAAGATTCATTGCCATAACGTCAGGCGCAAAACTTCGGTCTGGCGTCATGATTTCAACTTTGGCCCCAGTAGCTGCAATAATTTCTGCCGCCTGTAATCCGGCGTGATCACCTGCATCATCATAGACCAGCACATCCTGACCTGGCTTGATGCTACGTGAAATAATGTCCCAGCTGGACTCAACAAACTGGTTACCTGATTCAAGCACTTCAGTATGAGGCAATCCGCCAGTCGCAACGATTACGACGTCAGCATTCTGGGCTAACACGTCATCGACTTCGGCCAAGGTTTCAAATTGAAATTCAACATTGCCTTTTTTACATTGCTCAACACGCCAGTCGATAATCGAGATCATTTCTCGCCTTCTTTGGCTTTGAGCTGCGAGACGAACCTGTCCACCGGGTTCTGTGGTGGCTTCGAACACTACCACTGAATGGCCCCGTTGAGCTGCAACACGAGCGGCTTCAAGCCCCGCCGGTCCCGCCCCGATAATGACCACCTTTCTCTTCACTTCTGCAGATGGAATATCGTGAGGCATGGTGAGCTCTCTGCCGGATGCTGCATTGTGCATACACAGTGCCTCTCCACCCTGATAAATACGGTCTAGACAATAAGTTGCGCCAACACAGGGCCGTATATTATCTTCTTCACCTGCAATGATCTTTCGTACAATATGTGGGTCTGCCAAATGTGCTCGTGTCATACCGACCATATCAATAAGTCCCGCTCTAACAGCATGTCGTGCAGTCGCAACATCAGGAATCCGAGCAGCATAAAAAGTTGGCATTCCGGTCGCTTTACGTACTTCGCCAGCAAAATCGAGCCAGGGTGCTGATTTTGATCCTTGCCCTGGAATAACGTCTGACAACGCGGGGTCAGTGTCGATATGGCCACGAATAACATTGAGGAAGTCGACTAACCCGTCTGCTTTTAATCGTTTGGATATCTCGATACCATCTTCTGCTGTCAGCCCACCCTTGGCAACTTCGTCGGCGGTATACCGAATGCCAACGATAAACTCATTGCCAACGCGTTTACGAATAGCCCGCAATACATCATTAGAAAAACGTAACCGATTCTCCATTGACCCACCATATGGGGCTTCAAGCGTGTTGGTTAGCGGGGACCAGAATTGATCCATTAAGTGACCATAAGCCTGTAACTCGATACCATCGAGTCCAGCTGCCTGCATACGTTCGGCGGCGTCTGCATAGTCGATAATAATCCTTTCGATATCCCAGTCTTCCATTTTTTTTGGAAACGAACGATGAGACGTTTCACGATTATGAGAAGGGGATACCGCTGGCAGCCAGTCACCTTTACTCCAACTGGTACGCCGACCAAGATGAGTGAGCTGAATCATCACTGCACAACCGTGCTCATGACAACTGTCGGTTAGTTGCCGCATCCACGGCACGACTTCATCTTTGTATGCCAGTATATTATTGAAAACCGGCGGGCTATCTTTTGATATGGCCGCTGAACCAGCGGTCATCGTCATACCAATGCCTGCTTTTGCGCGCGTCTCGTGATAAGCCCGATAACGCTCCTTGGGCATGCCATCTTCTGCATAAGCCGGCTCGTGACTGGTGATCATGATTCGATTTTTTATGGTCAAATGTTTAAGTTGATAGGGCTGCAGTAATGGATCTTGCGACATTTGAATTTCCTTAAGCAAAGGTGGATGTGTTTCGCACGTTATCAAACTTGACACCAATGTCAATATAAAGGACATTAGTGTCTATTACTGAAAAGTTGATAGACCTATGGCATCCGGACAAACAACCAAAAAGAATAGCTCTCGCGGATCTGAAACAGCGTGGCTTGATGCAGCGCACCATTTGCTCATTGAATCAGGTGTCGAGTCAGTGAAAATCATGTCGTTAGCTAATCGGCTGAAACTATCACGCACCAGCTTTTACTGGCATTTCAATGATCGTGAAGCTTTACTCGATGCGCTCATTAACCGCTGGGAAAAGAAAAACACCGGCAACCTCATCGCTCGTACACAACTTTATGCAGAGTCGATTACTGAAGCCGTACTCAATTTGAACGATTGCTGGGTCGATGCTCAGCTTTTCGATGCACGTATGGACTTTGCAATACGTAACTGGGCACATCAATCGACCAAACTAAAAGCAATACTCGAAAAAGATGACAAGGAGAGAATCAACGCAATACACGACATGTTCTTACGTTTTGGATTTAGCCAGACGCAAGCCGATGTAAGAGCTCACACTATTTACTACACACAAATCGGTTATATTTCGATGATGGTAGAAGAAAGTTTAGTTCAGCGTTTAAAGCGCACTCCTGTTTATGTGGAGAGCTTTACTGGGCAATTACCAACCGAGAAAGAAATCGCTCGTTTTATTTCACGTCACCCCATATAAACAATCCTGTCTAACTGACAACATAAAATTGAAAGAGAACCTATAAAGGAACCTATCAAACATGAACAATCCTAAGTTGAAGATATCCAAAATTTCGGTATACCAAGTCGATCTGCCAATGAAAGAAGGGTCATACAGTTGGTCGAACCAGTCGTTCGTTGCCTTCGATAGCACCATTGTTATTGTTGAAACAGACAGTGGATTGAGCGGTGTTGGAGAAGCTTGTCCACTAGGACCTGCTTATTTACCCGCCTATGCCGAAGGTGTGCGCAAGGGAGTGGCACAAATTGCCCCCGGACTAATTGGTGAAAATCCGATTGAAATCGATAAGATTAATCGGCGTATGGATGAACTATTAATGGGACACCCCTATGTGAAGTCAGCAATAGACATGGCTTGCTGGGATTTGTTTGGTAAGGCAGTCGGTGAGCCTGTTTATAACCTGCTGGGTGGTTTGCAGCAGGAAAAAGTCAAGTTGTTCAAAGTCGTATCGCGTCAAGATGCTGATGCCATGGCGACAAAAATACGTCAATATCAAGAGCAAGGATTTAAACAGTTTCAAATGAAGGTTGGTGCAGGCGCCAACGCGGATATCGAACGTATTATGAAAGTATCGGCCGAGTTAAAGCCAGGCAATGTACTCGCCGCCGATGCTAATACCGGCTGGCGTCAACATGAAGCGATTCGTGTCGTAAAGGCCATTCGTGATGTTGATATTTACATTGAACAGCCCTGCCTTAGTTATGAAGAATGTTTGGCTGTTCGCCGTCACACGGATCATCCAATGATTCTAGATGAATGCATGGATAGCATTCACACCCTGATGCGAGGATTCAACGATAGCGCGATGGACGTGGTTAATTTGAAAATAAATCGAATCGGTGGTTTGACGGCTTCACGCCTGTTCCGTGACTTGTGCATCAAAATGGGAATCACTATGACCATCGAAGACAGTTGGGGTGGCGACATTGCAACAGCTGCAATTGCCCATCTGGCGCACTCAACACCCAGCGAGTTTCATTTTCAATCTTCCGCGTTTCATGAGTACACTAATCTCAAAATTGCCTCGGGCGGCCCGGTTATTAAAGACGGTTACATGTCAGTCACTGACAGTCCTGGTTTGGGTGTAGAGGCCAACATGGACGCACTTGGCGAAGCTATATTTATCTCTCAATAGGAATCAAAATAAAAAACGTAGGTCTGGTTAGCAGCTATATCGCGTAACCCGACATACATACCTAAACCGACTTCGATGGATCGGAAAAACTATCGTCAGTTTAATATCATGAGAAGTTTAGCTGCCCTACGGCTTAACTTAATCAGCCTTGCAAAGCGACCTATAACCCACTCATCACCTCAATTTCAGCACACTGGATATCGTCCGGCCGACCTCTGACCACGAGCACGTCACCTGATTTTAATGGCATATCCAGCAACGGGGCTTCGCTTCGAATACCGTTACGTCGGAGACCAACAATGTTGATTTTTGATAACCATTTAAAAGACTCAATGGTCTTTCCATTGGCATAGGAGCCATCTAGCACTTCGATACTATGCATGTGCTGACGGTCGGGGTTATCGACGTCAACATCATCTTCGGCACCGTGGAAAAAAGCACGAATCCGGGCATATTGACCTTCGCGAGCATCCGCTAACATTTCGTCAATTGTCGTTTGGGCTAGGCCTAGTGTGCTGAGCGTATGCTGCGCCAGCATCATGCTCGACTCTAGTGTATCGGGTATTACTTCGTCAGCACCACTTTCGAGTAGCTGTTCCAGGTGACGGTCATCTCGGGTACGTACAATCAGCGGCAGATCGGTACGTAAACGTTTTACTTCACGCGAGATATGCTCACTCATCTTTACATCTGGAAACGATATCACAAGGGCTTTGGCGGTGTGAATACCTGCGTGAACTAACGTTTCGGTGCGACTACTATCGCCGTAATACACAGGATCTCCTGCTTCCCATGCCTCGGTTATCAAGTCGCTATCAAGCTCTAGCGCAATAAATGGTATATTAACTCGCTTCAAAAATACTGCCAGATTCTGTCCTGTACGCCCGAATCCACATAGAATGACATGTTCTTTCAGGCTCTCACAAGCCTGTTCGATGTCCTGTCCAGCTTGCTTTCGCCGAGAGACGTAATCAGGCGCGAATCGATTGGCTATCGCTTCATTGTTGCGGATCAGCATCGGCGACAATGCCATGCTGATGACAATAGCGGCAATAATTGGCTGGCTTAATTCTATTTCCAGTAAGCCAGTCGACAGTGCCAGCGCCAATAAAGCAAAACCAAACTCGCTACCCTGACCTAGAATAAGCCCAGCCCGAATCGCGACCCCTTTTTCAAAACCTGCCCAACGTGTGATGAGCATAATGGCCATACCTTTACCCACCATCAGCCCTAGGGTCAGAACCAACACTGCGATCGGTTCATTGAGAATAACAGTCCAATCAAACTGTGATCCTACTGAGATAAAGAACAAGCCCATCAACACGTCGCGAAAAGGTCTAATTTCCATCTCAACATGATGTTGGAATTCAGTTTCTGCGAGCATGATGCCAGCCAGGAAAGCCCCCATTGCAAGAGACAAGCCCAACTCCCAAGTCAACCAGGCTGCCAGCAAAGATACGAGCAAAATAAACAGCGTAAACAACTCGCTTGAATGAGTCGATGCCACAGCTCGAATGGCTGGCCGTAATAAATACTGCCCAGTAAAATAGATAACTGCAAACGCTAAAGCGCCTTTACCCAGTGCATAAAGGATGGGGAGCAATATTGAACCAGCTTCCGGTGCGGCAAAGATAGGTATCAAAACCAGAAAAGGCACAACAGCCAAATCCTGAAACAACAATACACCCAACGCGACATTGCCATAACGTGAATTCAGTTCATGTTGCTCGGTGAGCTGCTTTACTGCAATCGCGGTAGAGGACATGGTCAACACACCACCCACTGCGAAGGCTGCTTGCCAGGATAGACCTAACCACATACCAATGGCGATTGTACTCAGCGTCGACACCATAACCTGCGCACTACCTATACCAAAAACCATTCGCCGCATTGAGATTAAACGCGGAATTGAAACCTCTAAGCCGATTGTAAAGAGCAAAAACACGACGCCGATTTCAGCAATTTGCTCTATGGCATGTGAGTTCTGAATTAATCCAAGCGCATGCTCACCCGCCAACATGCCGACTACTAGATAACCTAATACAGACGGGAAATTCAGACGTTGGAATATAGCAACGCCAAGCACGGAAAAAAACAATAGTATGAGGACTTCGTTTAACATTTTTCGCCTATTGCAAAGTGGTGTTTATGTCACTGGGAAATATTGATTAAGAGCATTTCAGCAAAGCTCTTTTGAATTAAGGTTAGATCGATTTAATTCTGTCGCAATATCATGACCCAACCAGAAATTTCGTTGTAAACCAGGTTAAGCCGAGAAACCCAACGCTCTTGTTTAGACTGCTGCTGGGCTTTCTTCGTCTACCCAGCTTATGACTTAACATAACACCATTGTGATTCGACCTTATCCCACTACTCGTCGATTATGTGTTGTATCATATTGTGATCGATCAGTGGGCTGTTTACTCACCAAACTGACAATTGTTGCGCAAGGCACGTATCTGACTGAATTGCCTTTCTCAATTCTTGGCTGTTCGAGCGGATAAAAATAATCTTTAGGAAATGGCAAAATGGCATCAAATCAACCGACTGATCAATCATCCAGTAAGCTCGATAAAGTCATCGCACAGGCACGCAAAGATTCAGATCAACGCGAGAAGGGCTACCGCGCCATATCACTCAGAATGTATCCCCATGTTTGTGGTCGATGTGCGCGTGAATTTACGCGGGCCAATTTGCAAGAGCTAACCGTGCATCATCGCGATCACAACCATGACAACAATCCTGCGGATGGAAGCAACTGGGAGCTACTATGTGTCTATTGCCACGATAACGAGCATTCACGATATGTTGATTCGAGTTATGGAAATTTAGTCACCGATGAAAAACCAGAAGAAGAAACCCATAACCCATTTGCTGGATTATCTGACCTTTTGAAGAAAAATAAGTAAACAATTCCGTCTATCTTAGAGACTCTAACTGGCCAGGTTTAATCTATCAGTCAAAGCTTTAGCGGTTGATACCAAGGAATATTGTTGTTAGTCTGCCGCCCACCTTGGGGAGCCGAAAGGCTGAGAGACAACTGTCGACCCATTGAACCTGCACCAGGTAATTCTGGCGAAGGGAAGGGGTCTCGCTAGTCTAACGCTACAACTGGCAATACCAAATTCCTCGCCGTTTCGGTTTTTGAGGAATGAAAATTGGTAAGCCCAAACAACTCGCATCAATCCAACTCTCAACAAACCAAAGCGCTTCAGAAGTGCACTGCCATTGCGCTAACTATTGCAGGGTCTGATAGTGGCGGTGGCGCAGGTATTCAAGCCGACCTGAAAACTTTTTCAGCATTAGGTGTTTATGGCGCTAGTGTTATTACCGCTGTCACCGCACAAAATACCCAAGCTGTCACAGCAGTCCATGATATTCCAGTCGATATTGTTACTCAGCAAATTCAAGCCGTTCTTGATGATATTAATGTTGCCGCTATTAAAGTCGGCATGCTGTCATCATCTGAAATCATCATCGCTGTGAGCGATAAACTAAACCAGTCGAACATTCCCGTGGTGCTCGACCCCGTCATGGTAGCAAAATCAGGAGATGCGCTGCTGCAACAAAGTGCCATCGAATCACTAAAAACCAAACTACTCCCAATTGCCACCCTATTAACGCCAAACCTACCCGAAGCAGCGACTCTTCTACAATGTGATGTAGCCACCGATGAAGCGACCATGCGAGCGCAGGGAGAAGCGTTAATTAAACTCGGCGCAACGGCAGTATTGATGAAGGGGGGTCATGCCAGTGGCGATGTGTGTGTCGATCTACTGATTGTGCCTGGTGATCCTATCGCACGCTTCACATCAACCAGAGTTAATACTAAAAACACACATGGCACTGGCTGTACCTTGTCATCCGCTATTGCCGCAAATCTTGCAAAAGGCACCTCAATACTAGAGGCAGTTCGCTTATCCCATAGTTACCTTAAGCAAGCCATTATTTGCGCCGATCAATTACAAATTGGAAACGGTCATGGCCCAGTTCATCATTTTCATCGGCTTTGGAAATGAATGTTTCAATAATTGGGGCAGGAGTCGCTGGTTTAACCTGCGCTTGCGAAATGGTCGATCAAGGTGTTTCAGTCACACTATACGAACAAGCAGATGCAATCGGCAATAGTGCTTGCTCCTGGTATGCCGGAGGAATGCTGGCGCCCTGGTGCGAATCTGAAAGTGCAGAAAAATGGGTGCTCGATCATGGTATGGCATCGATTGACTGGTGGAATAAACATACCAGCATCCTGAAGCGAAACGGCAGCCTGGTTTTATCGATGCAACGGGATAAACGGGATATCCAACGCTATGCGCGACTGACACAAAACCATCGATGGTTAAATGCAACTGAAATCGATCAAATGGAATCTGATTTAAGTGGCCGATTCGAGCGAGGACTATTTTATCCTGATGAAGCACATCTAGATGCGCGACTGGCATTGCAACAATTAGTTGATTACCTGGCTTCCAAAGATGTTGATATACAGTTCGAGCAAGCCATCAACGCGAATGACTGCGATAGTGACTACGTTATCGATTGCCGTGGTTATGGTGCTCGGAGCGAGCTACCGGGACTACGCGGCGTAAAAGGCGAAATGTTATTACTAAAAAGCAATGACATAACACTATCGCGAGCAATACGGCTAGTTCACCCGAGAACTCCAGTTTATATCGTGCCGCGTGCAGATGGCTTATTCATGCTCGGTGCCACCATGATAGAAAATGACGAACGTCATCGAATTAGTGCTCGGTCGATGCTCGAATTACTCAGTGCAGCTTACGCGCTTCATCCTGCTTTTGGCGAAGCTGAAATTGTAGAAATTGGGGTCGATGTTAGACCCGCATTCACCAATAATTTACCACAGCTGCGCCGTAGCAAAAATACACTCTATATCAATGGCCTCTACCGGCATGGATTTTTACTGGGTCCTGCGATTGCCAAACTGGCGGTCCAGGCCGTTTCGAATGAATCACAATTTTTAGAGGTTAAACCATGCGTATAGTCTTAAACGGCGAAACTTGTGATGTCAAAAATATAATGCTAGACCAGATTTTGATCGAGTTAGAGTACAACGGCCGATCGATTGCGACTGCACTCAATGACGCCATCGTGCACAAGCATGCCCGTGTCGGAACCACGTTAAGCGACGGCGATCGACTTGAAGTGGTTGCGCCCATTGGAGGTGGTTAAACCGATGCCCAAACTCTATAACGTCGAAATCGATAATGCTTTATTATTAGGCACTGCACAGTACCCATCACCTGCCATTCTAGCTGAAGCGATTAGTCATTCTAAGGTGCAAATAGTCACCGCTTCTTTGAGACGTGAAGCCGGCGGATCTGCTGCGGGACAAATTTTCTGGGATATAATCAAGGACCTGGGAATTCGGGTGTTACCCAACACTGCCTCCTGCTATTCAGTGAAGGAGGCAGTAACAACTGCTCATATGGCCCGCGAAGTTTTTGATACTCAGTGGATTAAGCTTGAAGTGATCGGTAATTCAGACACCTTACAACCCGATATTTTTGGGCTAGTCGAAGCCGCCAGAATTCTCTGTGAAGACGGTTTCGAAGTGTTTCCCTATACCACCGAAGATTTAGTTTTGGCCGACAAACTGCTACAGGTTGGTTGTGAAGTATTAATGCCCTGGGGGTCACCCATTGGCTCGGGACGAGGCCTAAACAACCCTTATGGCATCCGTACACTGCGAGCGCACTTTCCTGATGTACCTATTATCATCGATGCAGGCATTGGCTTACCTTCACAGGCAGCGCAAGCCATGGAGCTAGGCTGTGATGCGGTACTACTTAATACCGCCGTTGCCAAAGCCGGTGACCCAGTGACCATGGCTAAAGCCTTCTCAGATGCTGTCGGGGCAGGGCGAGCCGCTTACCTGTCAACGCCGATCGAGATGAGTGACATGGCTCATCCTTCTACGCCCGTTATCGGCAAGGCTTTTCTTTCATGAAACCTCACATGACAGGCACACAACTCGACCCTTTTTATCCAGTCTTCGACAGCGTTGAGTGGCTATATCGCTTATTACCTTTCGGTATAAAGCTGGTCCAGTTACGCATTAAGGCAATGCCCGAAGAAGAATTGCGAAAGCAGATTATCACCGCAAAGGCACTAACCAAACAAGCCAACTGTCAGCTGGTGCTGAATGACCATTGGCAACTGGCGATTGAGCTTGCTTGCGATTTTATTCATCTGGGTCAAGAAGATTTGGATGATGCTGATATTGATTCCATTCGAAAGGCCGGTATCAAATTTGGCATAAGCACGCATAGCAAACTCGAATTAGAACGAGCGTTAAAACTCGAGCCAGATTACATAGCGCTTGGTCCAGTGTATCCGACCATCCTGAAAAAAATGCCCTGGGCACCTCAGGGTTTGGAGAGACTGGCTCATTGGAAGAACCGTGTAAGCGATATTCCACTCGTTGGTATTGGTGGGCTGAATCTGAAACGTGCTGAATCTGTGTTCGATGCCGGCGCTGATATTGTTGCGCTCGTCACCGACATCACACTCAATTCCGACCCTGAACAGCATGTTAGGGAATGGATTAAACTAACACAACCATACCGCTAAATTTTATCAACGAACTTAACCATCATCTTTTAACATTAGGTAACATTATGAAAAAAATATGCTTTACAGTACTCCTTGCGTTTTCCTCGCAGTCATTTTCGGCTGATAAAATGACACTGATTCTGGATTGGTTTATCAATCCTGACCATGGCCCTATTATCATTGCTCAGAAAAAAGGGTTCTTTGCAGAACAAGGCTTAGAAATAGAAATTATTCCACCAGCCGATCCTTCGGATCCACCAAAGTTAGTAGCTGGCGGAAAGGCTGATCTGGCGGTTTCGTATCAACCTCAACTGCACATGCAAGTTCATCAAGGACTACCACTGATTCGTGTAGGCACCTTGATTGCAACACCATTAAACTGCCTATTGGTTCTGAAAGATGGTCCAATTAAAACTATTGCTGACTTAAAAGGTAAGAAAGTTGGATTTTCTGTTGCTGGTGTTGAGGAAGCTCTTTTAACTACCATTCTTAAAAAGCATGGGCTGCTTTTCAGTGACATCGAACTAGTCAATGTGAACTGGTCGCTTTCACCTTCTCTGATGTCGAAGCAAGTCGATGCTGTGATTGGAGCGTATCGTAATTTTGAGCTTAACCAAATGGATATCGAAGGTGTTCCAGGTCATTGTTTCTATGTCGAAGAAGAGGGCCTGCCTGCTTATGATGAACTTATCTACGTTGCCCATAAAGACAACATGGATAAAGAAAAAATTGCCCGCTTCTTAGCTGCAACAGAGAAAGCGACTCAATATATTGTCAATCATCCAAAGAAAAGCTGGGAAATTTTCTCGGGTACCGCTATAGAACTTCAGGACGAATTAAACAAGCGTGCCTGGGTTGATACGCTGCCACGTTTTGCACTGCGTCCTGCTGCTTTTGATGTCGGTCGATATCGTACGATGGAAAAGTTTTTTGCCGAAGCCGGTTTGCTAGAAGGTGAAGCATTACCGGTTAGTCGTTTAGCGATTGATGTCACAAAATGACAGTCATCGATAAAAGCATCGAAAATTTCGGGTCTAAGGTATTTGCCGGCTGGCGTCACGCCGCCGGCACGGCATGGCCGGATTATGTCGACCATGAGTTCGTAAGAGGACTGGGTGATGGCAGCCTACCGCGTTCGGCTTTTATAGCTTACCTGGTTCAGGATTATATTTTTCTAGTCCACTTCTCACGTGCCTGGGCGCTTGCCATTGTTAAGTCCGAGACACCCGAGCAAATGCGCGCGGCAGCAGCAACTGTCAACGCATTGATAAACGACGAGATTCAACTACATGTCGGAATTTGCGCTCGAGAAGGGATCACGGAAAAACAATTGATACAGGCCACGGAAGAACCAGAAAACCTGGCCTACACTCGATATGTGATGGATGCCGGGTTGTCAGGAGATCTACTCGACCTACTAGCAACACTAGCACCCTGTGTTTTTGGTTATGCCGACATTGGCTACCGCCTATCGGAATGTCACGACACCACGGACCTTTATCGTGAATGGATCGATACCTATCATTCGGATGACTACAAACCAGTCTGTGTTTCAGTAGCATCACTCATTGAGCAAGTTGCTTATGCAAAGCTAGGCGATCATCCAGAGCAAAATCCACGTTGGCCAGTACTGTGTCATCGCTTTAAGACAGCGACTCAACTGGAGGCAAACTTCTGGTCAATGGGCCTTCGGCTAGGTAACTCTGGTTGATGCAAAACTACAGATGAATGGCGTGGATTCAGCATCCTTCGAATTAAATATTACGGGTAGCTTTCAGCGCGACTCCGTCGTGTTGTTTTCAGACATTTCATTCGAACTAAAACAAAGCTGTTGGACCTGCCTTCTGGGCTCGTCGGGTGTCGGAAAATCGACTTTACTAAGATTACTAGCAGGATTATCAACCGGTGGTCAATTTATTGGCCAAATACGCACCAGCCATGAAAGCATAACAGCCGATCAAGGTACGAATCAGAATAGCAATGCTAATAACGTTGCCAATGTGATTTCCTATATGGCGCAAACCGACCTGCTTTTTCCATGGTTAGATGTTCGTCAAAATATCATGCTTGGTCGACGCCTTCGTAATAAAAAAGAGCCCGACAATCATGATCCACAGAAAGTAGCACATCTCATTGAGCAGGTAGGCCTCAGTGCTCACGAACATAAACGACCACACCAACTATCAGGAGGCATGCGTCAACGTGTCGCACTCGCGCGTACATTGATGGAGGATCAACCAATAGTCCTGCTGGATGAGCCTTTTTCCGCATTAGATGCACGTACTCGAGATGATATGCAGTCTCTTGCATTTGATATGCTAAAACACAAAACCGTACTACTGGTGACTCACGATCCAGCCGAAGCAGTCCGCTTAGCACATCACCTCTACGTTATGACAGAGGACGGTATTCATAGCCATCCAACACCATCGAGTGAGCCCGCACGAGAAGTAGATAATACGGTAACCTTATCTGCGCAAGCTAGTTTACTTAAAGTTTTAAAATCGTGATTACCACTCTGCCATGAATTCAAACACGTCTGTCAGCAAGCAAAAAATCAACATCAAAGACCTTGCAGTTTCAGTATTAATCATTTTGATTGGTTGGCAGATGGTTGTCTGGATTACAGAAGTGCCACGTTACATACTACCTGGCCCATTAGCGGTGGCTGAAGCACTCGTCAAATATGTTGATTTACTAGCGATGCACGCATGGGTGACCGCCATTGAAATTGTTGTCGGACTAATAATCGGTATCTTGCTAGGCATGACGACAGCAATGTATCTGACCATATCAGCCAGGGCAACTCGTTATGTAATGCCGATTCTTGTCATCAGTCAAACAGTGCCGGTATTCGCACTGGCCCCAATATTAACACTCTGGTTTGGTTATGGTCTTGGTTCCAAAATTGCGATGGCTGTACTCATTATTTATTTCCCAATCACCTCCAGTTTTCTGGATGGTTTGCGCGCTACGCCAAAAGGGTTTCTCGACCTGGCCCAGAGTATGCGGGCAACCAAACTTAATACCCTAATTCAAGTTAGGTTACCCGCTGCGTTACCATCACTCTCGTCGGGTATCCGTCTTGCGACTGTGTATGCACCGATCGGCGCGATCATTGGTGAGTGGGTTGGTGCGTCACAGGGGCTAGGTTATTTAATGCTGCTCGCTAATGGTCGGGTCAAGATAGATTTGATGTTCGCAGCGCTCGTTACCTTGTGTATTTTTACACTGCTATTGAGAGCCGTCACCAATGTACTGTGTCATAAGCTCGACAATTGGGCTGGGCAATCTCACTAGATTAATCTTACAAAATTAACAATATATAAATCTTCCCATCAATAAACAGTTATGACATTCCAGTTTACTGATAAGTCACCACTAAAAAGCAAATCAATTCATTCTTCCCAGTGTTTTCAATACTATGTTCCAGGTCAGCTCGATAATGGGCGGAGTCTCCAATCCCGAGCGAACACTGTGTACTGCCCGAATCAACTTTGGCGTTACCCTGGGTGACAGTGAGTAATTCACGGGCACCTTCAAAATGTGCTGCGCTTTTTAAACTCGCTTTGGGCGCTATTTTCAACTCATAGAATTCAACATTCTTTTCCATATGCAATGGCGACAATGTACGAATTTTGCATTCCTTATCAGTGCGGAACAAGTTGTTGGGATCGTCGGCATGGACGATATCAATATTTGCACTACTGCCTGCCTGCTCGACCAGTTCGCCGATACTAATGCCAAATGCCTGTGCGATTCGAAACGTAACAGCGAGTGTCGGGTTGGCCTGGCCTCGTTCAATCTGGCTTAACATCGACCGACTGACACCTGATTGACTTGCCAGCTGATCAAGCGTTAGCTTATTTTTTTTACGCAGCAAGGTCACCCTGTCCTGCAAAATCTGGTTGGTAGAATCACTTTCTTCGACTGTTTGCGTTGTTTTCATGCTCACTTAATTCTCTTATATCGGAATAAATTCTTGTATCCCGAACAATAATTTTCTAATATAGCGGAATATTTCCGGTATATTACCTTAACGAAACCCGGATTTCACGGAGAAAACCATGAAAGCCCTTGTTAAACGAAACGCACAAACTGGCCTATGGCTAGGGGACGTACCCTTACCCGAGTGCGGTATTAATGACGTACTTATCCGTATTTTACGCACCGCAATTTGCGGAACTGATTTGCATATTTACAACTGGGATGCGTGGGCACAGAAGACCATTCCGGTGCCTATGGTGGTTGGTCATGAATTTGTTGGAGAAATAGCAGAAGTGGGTTCAAACGTACTCGATTTTCGACCAGGACAAATAGTGTCGGGGGAAGGCCATGTAGTGTGTGGTCGTTGTCGTAACTGTCATGCCGGCCGACGTCATTTATGCGCGCATACCAGCGGCATAGGCGTCAATCGACCCGGCGCATTTGCCGAGTATCTGGCGCTGCCTATGTCGAATGTGTGGGAGCACAGACCTGGAATTGACTTGGACATAGCTTCGCTTTTCGACCCCTTTGGTAACGCTGTTCACACCGCTCTTCAGTTTGATTTGTTAGGCGAAGATGTATTGATAACCGGAGCCGGACCCATTGGTGCCATGGCAGCCGCAGTTTGTCGTCATGCAGGTGCACGGCATGTTGTCATTACCGACGTCAACCCAAAGCGACTCGAACTAGCGTCGACATTGGGTGCGACTCGAACAGTCGATGTACGCACCGAAAACCTGGCAACCGTGCAGCAAGATCTGGGTATGTCCGAAGGATTCGATGTTGGACTAGAAATGTCAGGTAATTCACAGGCTTTGCGAGATTTACTCAACAGTATGTGTCATGGCGGCAAGGTCGCCCTTTTAGGTATTCCCAGTGAAGACACTGCTATCGACTGGAACACAGTGATATTCAACATGCTCACCTTAAAAGGTATTTATGGTCGGGAAATGTATGAAACCTGGTACAAAATGTCAGTATTGATCGAATCGGGTCTCGATATTTCACCCGTAATAACACACCGTTTTGACTACAGCGATTTCCAGCAAGGCTTCGACGCCATGAACTCAGGCGAAGCCAGCAAAGTTATTCTCACCTGGGCGACTTAACTCGGCCGAATTAAAAAGAACAGCCAAAAGTCACTAAGCTATGCAAAAAGTAACGTAGGCCGGGTTAGCATCCCCACGGCGTAACCCGACGCACATACCCCAAAGCAAGTTCGAAAAAGCGATTAACCTAAAACAGGAAAAATCATGTACGGAAAATTACAACAACATCTCAAAGAAGAATTGAACGGCATAGAATCAGCCGGATTAATGAAACAAGAACGCCAAATCACCACAGCTCAGGGATCTAATATTGGCGTAGTCGATGGTCGAGAAGTATTAAACCTGTGCGCCAATAATTATCTAGGATTAGCACAGCACCCCGATGTGAATGCAGCTGCCAAAGCTGGCCTCGACCAATGGGGTTACGGCATGGCCTCTGTGCGTTTTATCTGTGGCACTCAAGTCATTCATAAACAACTCGAAGACAAGCTCAGTGCTTTTCTCGGTATGGAAGATACCATCCTCTATCCCTCCTGTTTCGATGCCAATGGTGGATTGTTCGAAACCTTACTTAATGAACAGGACGCAGTGATATCCGACGAGCTTAACCATGCCAGTATTATCGATGGTATTCGTTTGTGCAAAGCCAAGCGTTACCGTTACAAAAACTCCAACATGACGGATCTCGAAACCCAACTGCAACAGGCAGATAAAAATGGGGCTAGATTTAAACTGATAACTACCGATGGTGTTTTTTCGATGGATGGTTTCATCGCAAAGCTCGATCAAATCTGCGATCTAGCAGACAAGTATCAAGCCATAGTCCACTTTGACGATTGCCATGCAACGGGCTTTATTGGTGATAATGGACGGGGAACACATGAATATCGAAACTGCATAGATCGTGTCGACATCACAACCGGCACCTTAGGCAAAGCACTCGGTGGTGCCAGCGGCGGTTACACCAGCGCCAAAAAAGAAATTGTCGCGTTATTACGACAACGTTCACGCCCTTACCTTTTTTCTAATACGGTCGCACCACCAGTAGTTGCCGGTGCATTAAAGGCAATGGAGTTGGTCGACGAATCTAATGGTCTTCGAAACCGACTAAAAGAGAATACAAAAATGTTTCGCGACGGGCTCGAACAACTCGGTTTCGATCTTCAACCCGGTGAACATCCTATTATCCCCGTCATGCTCTACGATGCGGAGCTAGCCAGTCAATTCGCCAATGCTATGTTAGAACAGGGCGTCTATGTTGTGGCTTTTTCATTTCCTGTCGTACCCAAAGGAAAAGCCAGAATACGCACCCAGGTGTCAGCTGCATTGACACAAACACAAATTGAATTAGCTTTAAAGGCTTTCGCCACCGTAAAGAAGCAATTAGGTATTTAGTAATGATAGAGTTATGGGGTCGGCCGAGTGCCTACAATGTCCAGAAAGTAATGTGGACGTTTGGTGAGCTCCACATTAGTTTTAGTCAGAAAGATATCGGAAGTAACTCAGGTGATCTCGAGTCCATCGAATTCAAAAAACTCAACCCACATTCGCGAATCCCAGTTCTGGTCGATGGCGATGTACCTATCTGGGAATCAAACACCATCATTCGCTATCTGTTTTCGGAATATGGCACCAAAATATTCAAGCCAACTAATCGTATCGAACTAACCCTCCTCGAACGCTGGATGGATTGGGAACTAGCCACACTTCAACCCGACGTTATTGGTTTATTCTGGGGCTTTTATCGAACCCCAGAAGCCAATCGTGACAGCACCAAAATTAAATATCACACGCAGCGGTGTGCTAGTCATTTTCGACAGCTCGATCAACAGCTAAAGACTCAGGCGTATTTAGCTGGCGAGACTTTTTCAATGGCTGATATTTGTTGCGCCACAAGCCTTTACCGATACTTTGAAATGGGCATCGATGTAGATCAACCAAAAAACCTGATGCAATGGTACGACAGAATGGTTAACAGGTCTGCCTACCGTGACAATATAATGGTGCCATTTACTGAATTAAAAGGCCGGCTTGAATTTTAGCGTTAGTTGCGTAGGCCGGAAAAGCTCACCGCGTCCTCGATAATAGCTCCTGTGTTATTCTAATACCGTCTATCCATGGACATATGCTCTCGCTCCTTACCTATTATCCCTGTAGGCAAATCGAAGCGCCTTCCAGCAAGCCCTCTTAATCAATGTTTGGCCAAGGATTCCAACGTTTTAAAGATGATATTCGAATCCGAGTAAGAGTATATGACTTGACCTCATGAGTTCGAACTCAGGAAATTTGTGGTAAGTATCTATGATTGGTAAATCAACAATCGGGGCTAGAAGTCTTTTTGACTTAGTGCTAACTTGCTTAATTGAATTGAAACATAGCAAAATAGAATCGCCTAAAATAGACAACACAAATGAGTACCAGAAAGGGATAGATGGCAAGTTGCAGTATCTAAATGCTGAAATCCCTATATATTTAACTGCGATACAGGCCAAATTATGCAATTAACACCATTTCATTTAGCTGTCCAAGTCCGAGATATTGATGAGGCCAGAGAATTCTATGGCTCCAAAATGGGCTTTCCCGAGGGCAGAAGTGCGGAAGACTGGATAGATTTTAATATGTTTGGCCACCAGCTAGTTACTCATCTAAATCCACAAATTGGGAAATCTGGGAAAATAGCAAGTATCTCGAATGCAGTGGATGGGCATGGGGTTCCGATACCACATTTTGGCGTTATTATGAACTTCGCCGAATGGGAATTGTTTTCTCATAAAGTCAGCCGGTTTATTGATGATTTTATCATCGAACCCTATGTACGATTTAAAGGCGAACCTGGAGAGCAGGGGACTTTATTTTTTGCAGACCCTTCTGGCAATGCCCTGGAATTTAAAGGATTCAGTGATATTGAATCTGAACTATTTGCAAAGTAAAAATTTTTTTGAAATCGAGTCGGTCCAACCTATCAAATTAATTCTATATATTTGTAATTTACATAACTCAATTATTAGGCTTTTAAACCGCCTGTTTCATTAAGAAAAAATACCTCGAACAAAACAATAATTTTTAGATAAACTTCTATCGCATATCGTCATTTCCCTCTATCCATGGACCTCATGACATAAAAACATCCAATTTTAAAATCCACTTATTTCTCAAGAAATAATTCATATATAAATTTTCCTGGGATCGTGGATGCTGGCTCAGCTTGTTATTCGAGGCAAAGAAGCGCTGAGCTTATAGCGTTCATATTGTATATGCTTTCCTCGAAAAAACTCTCGCTCTGCTTATGTGGACTTCACGTGATCTAACATCATTGAGTTTAGAAAATTAAAGCGCATGATGAGCGGATTCAAGTCAACCCGCAAAGCGCCTTTCAGCCAGGCCCTGAATACCAAGATCGTAGATCGCAAATAATCCTCCCGCCTGGGGTGATCCATCACGCTCGCCATCGTATTCACTACCGATAGTGGTGATATAGAGTATGTCGCTATCATCACCACCGAAGGTCAGGCTGGCAACCCACTGAATCGGCAGTTGGATAATTCGGTCAACGATGCCATCCGGGCTGATGCGGCGAATGCTTCCACTATCGAAATGTGCGCTCCAGAGGTAACCCTCGGCGTCTACCGTAGCGCCATCAGGATAGCCGCCCGACCCGGAAGTCGAAAGCAAGGTTCGGCGCTTACTGGCATTGCCGGTTAAAATGTCATAGTCATAGGCGAAAATTGCGTCACCGTATGAATCCGATAGGTAGAGTGTGCCACCGTCCGGACTCCAGCACGGACCGTTAGCACAGATAAACCCACCGTCAAGCATGATGCAGTCAAGGTTACTGTCGAGCCGATATAAACTGCCGATGGGGTCACTAAAGCCAGTATGCATGCTGGCGGCGATCAGCCGACCCTGACGGTCGACCTTGCAGTCGTTGAAGCAGAGTTCATTCTGGCCTGCTTCGGGTTCAGTGATGATGGTGGTCTTTCCGGTTTCGAAATCCAAACTGTGGAATCCGTCATCCATAACGAGTATGGCGCCACCGTCAGCGCGCAAAGCCAACGAGCCAAGGTAATCACAAGCCACATCCCAGCGTTTGATATTATCGTTCTTCGGGTCATAGCATAAAACTGCGCCAGCCATACTATCGACGAAGTAGAGTACTCCATCCGTCGAATCCCAGATCGGGCTCTCGCCAAGTTCGTAACTTTCCTTACCAATACGTTCGATATTCATATTTCTCTCATAGCTCTGCAAGTACTCTAGTTATTTTTAACATCATCCGACAGAGTTTCGGCATTTGCAATATCTGCTCTTTAGGCTGGCATAGTGCCTCACTACCCTGATCTGCCAAACAGGATAATGCTGCTTCAATCAATCGCGACCACTTAACATTTTTTTCAAGGCAAATTAAACTATAAATAAGAATAGCCATAGGGATATGGGAAAAATTTAATCGTGACGACTTATTTACCTCACCATGATGAATGGCACTGTTTATTTTCGTAGTGTCACAGAGGGCCGTCTTTAAGCAATTGGGCAAGTTCTGAAGGATACTATAGCGCTAGTCTTCTCACGTGCTTTGCTGCAAGATAAGTCTCTTTGCTCCTTGTTACATTAGATTAGGTCAGTGAGCATACTTTTTAAGATGAGCTGAATAACGATAATGAAATTTTTTCTGAAAACTTTTGCATCAGTAACAAGCCTTTACTTTTTTTTGTTTACACCAGTCTTTGCTGATATGTTCATTTCCTTTGACGAAGGTGCGCCGAAAGATCGCTTCACGTTTTTGAATACTGGAAATTGTACAATTAAAGCTGCAACCGTAAAACTTGATTTATCTGGCTCACAATCTGGGTTGATATTTGATGTCACTGAAAAGGGTAAAGGTGTAAATGTCTTTCAGCCTTTGGAGATTACGTCGGGAAAAAAGGCACTATTAAAAATCCCAAATGCCAACGATGGCGACAATTACGTTAATTTGGAGATCGATCAGCTTAAATCAGGCCAGAGTATATCCTTCACTATTGATGTTGATGACACCATGGGTAGTCGTGAAATAACCGTTACAGGGGCAGAAATTGCAGGGGCAAATGTAAATTTTTCCCAATCTGGCAAATCGGTTTCTTCAGCCTTTGGCTCAAATGCTCTCGCAACTATAAAATTGATAGCATGTGGAGTGCCCTAAAACTATCACTATTAAAGGGTTACTGACGAAACTATTAAGCGGTGGCATTAGTTTTGATATTCCAGTTCGTGAATCAAAAGGCGTCAAGGCAAACCAAACCCATGATTTAATATTAGGCACAAGCTTCAAAGATAGTTTAGAAAAGAACCGAAAACTTTGAATTTTACGTGTTCACGCTAGATCAATCCATCCGAGGATTGAGACCCAGCACCCCTAGTCGAATATCGAGGTGTACCTGTTGTCACTTTGGTCGAGGTTCCCACATTGCTAGTACGGGATGGTAAATTCAATTTTATAACCTATGCTCGTCAGGAAATATCGATGTTAGTCAAAATTGAATTTGGCTATTTTTTTCGTAATAACAAATTAGCGCATGAGCTTTGGACCGGTAATTTTGAAAAATCATAGTTACCAGGTATAAACCTTAGCTTTGCAAAATGGCTGTGAGAAATTTACGCGTAAACTAGCCAAACCAATATAAAAATATCGGTTAGAAACCATTCCAATTTGTATACGAATTTTCAACTTATAACGTAATGGGAAATCCCATCTTCTGAACCATTTTTACCCATAACAATCTCCACCCTCTTTTTTCATCCAATGTATCCAAAGCATACATCGTTATTTTTGCTCCAATCCATCGAAATGGCTCAGGTGGGATATAGTTTGGTTCTGTTATCGCAAATGTCATTCGGGTTTCAGGTATATCTGTTTGGTCCAAAATAGCCAAGCCAACCCGCGCACCAAAACGTGTCGCAGTGACCCCAAATCCGGAGTACCCACCCGCAAATATCATATTGCCTTCGTGATAGCGCTGGTAATGCACAGCCATCCGAGTCGTAAGACCGATAGGACCACTCCATGCATGTGAAAAATTTACCTCACCCTTGAGCTGAGGGAAGGTTCGGTAGAACGATTCAACCAGACGAATGAAGGGCTTGGGACATTTGTCATATAATGGATCAGTGTTGTTTCCAAAAAAATAACCCAATCTTCCACCAAATAGAATACGATTATCTTTAGTCAGCCGCATATAGTTAAGCTGCGTCCTCGTATCATAGATACCCTGCCTGCTCTTCCACCCTATTTTTTCCATTTGCTCTAAGGTCAGAGGCTCAGTCACCAAAATACGATCACGGATGGCACTGACTCGGGTACTAATTCTTTTGTGACCAGCGGCCCATGCATTTGTCGCGAGCAACACTTTATTGGCCTTGATGCTAGCTCGAGGTGTTAGTACTGTGATAAGCCCTTTATGGTAGCAATTGCTGACATGCGGGGTGTATTCAAATATTTTCACACCAAGTTCTAATGCTACCCTTTTCAATTCTCGCACCAGTTTCCCAGGGTGCACGGTACCACTTCTGTTTTTCGACCAGACAGCAGCATGGAAGATGGGTGAATTAACCTCCGACTGTACTTCGGCCTTACTTAACTTTTGGACTTCGTGACCATACTTCTGGTAAAGCTGATATTCCTCTTCGATAGCGTCTAATCCTTCATCACCAACAGAGACGGTCATTTCGCCGCCCCATTCGATATCGCAGTCTATGTTGTATTGCTCAATTGACGCACGAAAACCATCCATGTTTTCCTGGCCAAGCACCTCCAGTTTGGCTACCTCGCCTGGAAACATTCGTTCAGTATTACCAATGCCATGCATAACAGACGTGGACATAATGGCCGCAGGTCGACCGCTTGCTCCATTGGCGATCGATTTAGCTTCAATCAAAACCACATCCCTATCCGGTTGCTGCTCCTTTGCTTGTATAGCGCCCCACAACCCGCAAAAGCCACCACCGACCACTAATAGATCACAACTAAGGTCAGCCTCAAGTGAAGGTTCTACTTTATCGGGCCTAAGGCTGTCTAACCAATAGGTTGTAAAGCGCGTGTTATTGAGGGCCCGATGAACTAATTCAGAATCTTTTAACAATTTCATTACTCCATAGAATCAGGTCTTAGATTTTGAAACACAACTTGTGACCTCTAGAATTCCGAATACAGTATACCTTGTAAATAATTATCGGTTTTAGAACAAGGAGCCTAAGTGTGTTAGGCCTAGCTAAATATGACGGTTCCCCGCTCGGATGCAGGAAGAGCCGTTATCGAAGAGACAAATATGAAGACAACCTAACCCACCTTTTTGAAATCAATTCAAGGCACATGCGTCAGATTAATGGATAAGTGATAGGCCCGCTAAACCGAGCTATACTTTTTTGCATCATTTAACTGCGTGGGTCGAAGCCCTTTAAATTACTGGAGCGTCGATAGCGCCTGTAAGGTGTCCTGTTGCTGCACCACCTCAATTTGCTAGTTCACAAAAAAACCACAGATCGTAAATAACGAACATCTAAGCTGTATTATTAGAGTTTACTTTAGATAGAAAAGCTGTTTTAGTAGGGTCAATTTAACATTAGTAAAGGAAGGCAAAGTGGAAGCAGAACCTATGTCAACGACTTGCAGTATAAATGAAACTTGATAAATCAAAGTGGAACGGCTGCCCAGTACGTTATTCCGCAAAGATAATTGGCGACAAATGGACTTTTATAATCTTGCGCGACCTCATGTTTCGTGGAAAGAGTCGCTATAGTGATTTATTGAAATCTTCAGAGAAAATTTCCACCAATATTCTTGCAAACAAGCTAGTCAAGATGGAACAAGATGGACTTTTATTTAAACGTCGTGATGAAGACAACCGGAGAAATTCCATCTACCAGCTTACCGACAAGGGCAAGGACCTTATGCCTGCATTGCTTAAGCTATTTGAATGGTCATATAAATATGACGAAAACACCCTGCTTAACCATGACGTTGTCGATCAGCTGCAGAATGATACGCAGGTAATGGTCGATAAAATCAGGACTGGAAAAGTTTTAGTTTTAGGTTCTGATGAAGTTTAATCCACTTCTAATAAGCCATTAAACGGGCTGGATTGATAAAAAATGGGCTGATCAGCTTGTCGCAAAACTGTTAGGACGCTTGAACCTTCTAACTAGACTCTTCAGTTGATTCACGAAAATTTGTATATCATCAATAGCCACTCCGAAGTTGGCTATCAATACAGCCGGGGTTAAGCATAAATTTACCTAGCAATACCACCTCATATTTTTCAAATACCCTTCACATATCATTCTAGTATTCCAAGTTAATGCTTAATGAGGGGTAGTGTTATTAAGCATTTCCTTAGCTTGTTCCATTACCACGTAATTGGTTGACTCCTGCGCGACAGGCAGTGTCGGCAAGGCTTCTCCTAGCAGCTGCCTATTAATCAAAACTAACGAGATAATCATTTATTTCATTCATTGGAGTAATATCATGTTTGACGGCGTCCCAAAAGAAATTAAGAATCATGAATATCGTATCGGTTTATTTCCAGCAGGTGTTCGCGAGTTTGTACAGCGTAGTCATGCCGTATTGGTTGAAAAAAAAACGGGTAGCGACGGCGTTAAAGCAGAACAGAAATAATGTCCTTGGCCTGTTATAAGAAATAGGAGACACTTCCCAATAGCGTTAAATTAGGCAAAAAGCGTCATACCGCTGTTAGCCAACATAAGGAGACGAGTAACTTAGTGTCATTGCAAGCGCCCCTTAATCTAAAATAAAATCTGGAAAATTTGATGCCTGTCAGTTCAAAAATGTTATCTGTCAGTGCTGAAGCATTGGACCCACATTTGTCAGTGGATACCATCGTTGTTGGCACTGGCCCTGGTGGAGCAACGGTAGCTAAGACACTTGCTGAGGGCGGGCAATCGGTAGTGATGCTTGAATGGGGTGATGCAGCACCTTTACGAGGTGAGTTTGGCCAGATGCTTGCTATTGCAGCAGTACCAGGCAAAGGGGCTTTTGTTCATTCAGATATGTCGTTACTGATGCGGGGCATTACAGCAGGCGGTAGTTCGGCGATTAACTTTGCCACCGCGATGACACCACCTCAGGCTTTATTCCAAAAATATGGCATTGATCTGAGTGATAATATCAAAACCTTGCGCGAGCAATTGCCGATTAATATATTGCCTGATCACCTCGTAGGTCCGATGGCCAAACGGATTCAGTCTGGCGCTCACGCCCTTGATTTAAACTGGCAAAAGCTCGAAAAATTTATCCATATTGATCAATGCCGAGCAGCCTGCCCACGTTGTACTTACGGCTGCCCTTACGATGCCAAATTTACAGCCCGCGATTTTATTGATGCAGCAACGACATCGTCTGCCAAATTGCTCACCGGTGCTAAAGTCTCGCAGGTGTCCTATAACAATGGCCAGGTAAATGGAGTCGAATATACCAAGGATGGTGTGCGACACAAGCTTAACACCGCAAATGTGGTTCTCGCTGCTGGTGGTATTGGCTCACCGCGCATTTTGCAAAACTCAGGGTTTAAAAATGCTGGCCGAAATTATTTTGTTGATCCGGTAGTAGCTGTGATGGGACCGGTAAATGACCTTGCCGGTAAGACAGAAGATGCTGGAAGGGAAGTGCCAATGGCGGCCGGCTTACAACTACCTGAACAGGGTATTACATTGTCAGACTTGACACTTCCTCAACCTTTGTACCAAGCCTTTTGTACACAGGTTGGGCGTATCAATCGGTTATTGGCACACAGAAAGACGCTCACGGTAATGGTTAAGATAAAGGATGACTTAGGTGGACAAATTGGATCTAAATGGGTCAATAAGACATTAACCGATGACGACCGTCAGCGCCTCGCCACAGGCACAAACCTAGCTCGAGACATTCTGTTGGCGGCAGGGGCGCAGACTGTATTTAATTCTCATCACTTTGCCGCACACCCAGGAGGGGGGGCCAAAATTGGTGATCTTGTGGATAGCAATCTAGAAACTGTGGTGAATGGGCTTTACGTTTGTGATGCTTCTGTTATTCCTGAACCTTGGGGAATCGCACCGAGCTTTAGTTTAATGGGCCTTGGTCACAGGCTTGGCAGGTATTTACTGAGATGATGATTTCGAACTTTATTGGCGTCTATCAGAATCTTAGGCATCACACTAACGCCTGGACAGGACATAAAAGAAATCGATGAGGCAAGCGCGGCGGACCAGATTTTAAAGCCAGGACAAATGTCAATCCATCCGCAGAATTTATTCACGGCTCACAAAAAAACACGCTTTCAAAACAGCATTAATAAAATCGGATTTGGTTTAGTAACGAAACTCGCCTTGAAGTTCGTTAAGGCATTCTGGGACGTTGATAGTCAATACTTCGGAATGGCTACCAAACCAAAAGGCCGTTGAAATTACCAGAAGAATTACAGTACATTCAGCGACGAAAATATTCTACTAGGCCTCAGCGTGGGGACTATGCATTAACCGCAGATGAAATGTCTGATTCTGAAATTACCAATAATGCACTCGATGTACTTTGCAACGTTTGGCAAGATGAGGTAACTAAACCGATACAAATGTTACGTACCAACTAGCGCACTGCCCCCTTTACATTGGGTGCTTATAGTTTTCTAACACCTCGTTTAAGTATCAGCCAGTTTGATGGTTTCAGTAAACCGATTCAAGAACGCCTATTGTTTTCGTAGAACACACTAACTTCAATTACCTGGCAATTACCCACGGTGCTTATCTTTTAGGGCTTAAAGCTGCCAAAATTATTATTGACAATGCTTGGCAGCCCATATGCTTTAGTAGACGATTTCATTTTCATCACGTACCAAAACAGTTGCCTCATCGTCTGCCCCTAAAGAAACTGCAAAGTTAATTGGCTTGCAACAGACCTGACAATCCTCGATATATTCTTGGTCAATATCTTCTGGATCAATGAGGATAGTGATCGACTCATTGCAATAAGGGCAGGTTATTATTTCTTCATGTAAGAACGCCATTGGATTTGCGTTTCTCTATCTAGTTGATGGCCAATTATGATACATCAGATCAATGTACAGAAACTATACCAATAGAGTTAGATAGCTTTAAGTGTCTCTTGTCTGAAAGTAAGCCCAAGAAAATAGACAGCATTACAATCAAAATCACTGCACCCGTTCTAAACAAAATGCCTAGTTTATAAAGACTTCGACAAAAACAATCGATTAGAAGACAGCCCACTCTACTATTTGTTTTTTTTGATCCAATTATATCGGGGTATATTGTGGTAGCCTTCGCGCAAACCCAAATCTTGTAAGCAGCTCTATGAAAAAACCCACAGATAACAAACAACCATCATCAAAGTCGTTAACTGGGCTTTCTGTTTCGCAGGGTGAATTTGAGCTCAATCGAAAGCCGCTAGATGAAAAGTTGCAGGCCTGGGAATCTGCAGACGAGTATCTACTCAAGCATATTGATGAACAAAATTTGTTAAATGAGCCGGTAAATCTATTAATTATCAATGATGCTTTTGGAGCTTTAAGCGTTGTTTTGGCCCAACATCAGCCCACTACGATGTCGGATTCATATCTGGCCCAAATGGCGATGATGGAAAATCTAGCCGCTAATGAGATCGACGACTCAGCTATTAAATTCAATAATGGCCTAAGCCTGCCAGGCAAAGTGTTTGATCTGGTATTGATCAAAACGCCCAAGTCGCATGCTTTACTGGAGTTTCAATTACGCTTATTAAAACCCTCTATTGACGCCAGTACTAAGATCATTGCAGCTGGTATGTCTCGTTCGATTCATAATAAAACGTTGCAGCTGTTTGAAAATATAATCGGCCCTACTACGACGTCACTGGCGTGGAAAAAATCGCGTCTTATATTTGCTACGCCTGATTTATCGCTAGAGGTTGCGCTCGCCAATTCTACCGATCGTTTTGTGCTCGAAACTAACCGCACATTTAACATTAGTAGCCATGCTAATGTGTTCAGTCGCGGCAGACTAGACGAAGGCAGTCAGCTATTAATAGAGCATATGCCTGTTGATGAACAATATCGTGATATTGCCGACCTGGGTTGTGGTAACGGTGTATTGGGAATCATCGCTACCTCGCTAAATAAGCCTTCGAGTATTGTATTTGCTGATGAGTCTTACATGGCGATTAGCTCTGCCAAACAAAATTTTGGTGAGGCGCTTGGTAAATCCATCAAAGCGTATTTTAAAGTTACCGATTGCCTGCAAGGTGTAGAGGATGAAAGTATCGACCTGGTATTAAACAATCCGCCATTCCATCAATTGAACGTTATCGGTGACGCCATTGCATGGCAAATGTTTATTGATTCACGCCGAGTATTAAGAAAGGGTGCTGCGCTCTACGTGGTAGGTAATCGTCATTTGGGCTATCACACCAAGGTCAAAAAAGTATTTGGCAATTGTGAGATGGTAACCAGTAACAAGAAATTTGTGGTTTTAAAGGCCGTAAAACAGTAACGCTATAAAAGTTACTTAGGAGCATCGTTAATAAGTCCCATGCTCAATCAACTGATGAAAACTGCTCGGCCTCAGAACCGAGCAGCCAATCACATAATAGCTTTAAGAATGCTTATAACCCGAAATGCATTCCGTTAAAGTTTGATTAATACTATTTAATGTTGAAACGTTTTTCAGATTATCTGTCACTTTATCCATTGACTGAGTACTCAAATCAGAGATTAAGGACATGTTTTCATTCACTGAAGAGATAGTTACCTCTTGTTGTCTGGCCGTTTGATTCAAATGATCACTCATTTCGTTAACCCGTTTAATAGCCTGGAATATTTGTTGTTACGCATCATTCGTATTCATAATTCCCTGAACAGAATCATCGGTCAGCACCTGATCTTTACCTTTATTGGTATCCGCTTCATGGGTTGCCCCTGCAGAGCTTCGATAACGGTTTGAATTTCACCCGTTGGTTTCTGAGTGCGCTGGGCGAGGACTCTTACCTCGTCAGCAACAACCGCAAAACCACGACCCAATTCTCCTGCTCTGGCCCTTCAAATGCAGCATTTAAAGCCAATAGGTTGGTTTGTTCAGATATACCACTAATAACATCGACTAGGCTACCAATACTCTCGGCACTTTTAGACAGCTGGTTAAGAGAACCCGTGGTCTGTGAAATTGATAAATCCAACTTTTGCACAAAGTTTACAGCTGAAGTAATGTCTTTCGAAGCAGCATCAGCCTGTATATTAGCACTAATGGTTTCATTAGAAACACGTTCGATATGGCCGACCAATTGCTGAGTCGAGCTCGACATTTGCAACATGGCACCGACAACTGCTTCTGTTTTGTCATTTTGATTCATGATTACAGATTACGATTCATTCATTCAGTGATTGATCGAAATCTTGAGTGGTTCGATCATTCGCTTTACTGGAATTTTGAATATTGGTCGTTAGGGAATCAAAGTTTTACAGTAAAAGATTGAACTCAAAAGCGACTCCCTCATCTTCATTCTGAGTGTCTATTCTTATAGATAAATCCTTTTGTTGCTGCACCAATTGCACTGCCTGCACCAATTCGTTAGTCAAGCGCTCTTCACGACGCATTATAACCAAAAATAAATCAGAATTGCACTTTCAAAAATAACAAAAGCGGCATGTACAGTGGTTATTCCCCAACCACAATCGTTAGCAAATGCTTTAGATAGTTACTCCGGCTAACGTGACATCATTTAATTGTAGATAAGTAAACAACATATGGTGGACAGGAATCGCGACCGCTAACCAATTTCTGAAAATAAGGGTGATGGCCTATGCACTGAAAATGTAAAATGCATTTCGTAGCGACCTAGTTGAGCTTGAATCATGACCGCTGAAAAACCCATCAAAAGTACACCGGCAAAAAAACCAAAGGTAGATCTCCCTCTCATCAAATAATAGCCAATGCCAGCCATTGCCCCGATTAACAAGGCAGTCGTAATTGCGAATACAGATGTGACATATCCTATCGGGATCAGAAACATAACGACGGGTAAATACACCATTAAAATTAAATCACCAAATGCTCATATTTTAGTAATGATTCATTTCTGTCGGGACTTTGCTCTAGCGATACATTCATAATAAAACTCCGTATTTCGGTAGTACTCAGTAATTAAGGTTTTAAAATAGTCGTATCCATAAGATTAAATTCCTTTAATATTTTGTCTTCAACAATTGACTTTCCTGAGTAAAAAACTGAATTTTACCTTCTGGATCAATGACGAAGATTCTAGCGGGGTATTCAATAGTATATAAATCACTTTTGAGGTTTCCGCTGATCAGAAAACTGGCTTCATATTATTTTGCAATTATTCTCATTTTTACAATATTATCTGCATGAAGACTAACGAAGTTTTTACCACGCTCGTCAAAGTAAGCACGTAATGCAACTGGTTTATCCTGCTCGCTATCCATTGCTAGATAGAGAAAATGAACATCCAGTCGATTCAATGCCTTTGATATCGATTCAAGGTGGTAAACCTGAGTATGACAAACATTAGATACACATAACTACCGAGATAGTCTGATATGGAAACGACTTTACCCTGGGCATCATAAAGCTCAAATTGGGGTGCACGTCTATTTTTAGAACTTCCCAGCCTATCAAATTGGATGGTGCTCGCAATCGGATAGAGTGAAAATATCAGAGAAATGACAAATACCACAAACAGCAGGTCTCGCCTGCTGTATCCCGGTATTGGTTTGGGTAGGTAATTGCTCACTTTTACTTAGTAGTTCAAAGGAGCTATTTCTTTAAACTAAAATTTAATTTTTAGCGAAAATCTGAATATTGCCTAACTATCTCTAGCGCTCTTCTTGTTCGATTACCTGCGTTTCGGTACTACCTGCCTCAACCCATTTCATCATTAATGGATCATTGAGCACGTAATCGACATATTCCGCAGCTATTGATTGCAATGCTACCTTGTAGCGTGAAAATCGAAGTACCATTGGCGTAAACATTGCGACTGCCATACTAAAACGACCCAATAGCCAATCTCCGTCAGAATATTGACCGGCGAACTGCCAATGCGCTTGTATTCCTTTAATATTGTTTAAACCATCTTTTGATATCGCTAGTTCGACGGGCTTGCGTCTAAAAATCATTGGGAGTTCGTTACGGATTGCGATAAAACTCGAATGCATTTCGGCACAAAGCGATCGAATCACAGCTAGCATTTTTGGGTACGTATTGGTCGAATCCTGTCGGCAATAGGCTGATACATATTCAATGATGACTAGCGAGTCCAAGATTTCAAGTTCGTCAGACTTGAGAACTGGTACCTTGTGATTCGATAAGTAGGGACTAATCTGCTCCATCATGGAGTCGCTATAGAGCGAGAAATGAACCTAGTCGAACTCGATGCCCTGGTGCTAAATATATATCTATAGCCGAAGTGACCAGGATGAATAGTTTTTGTTTCCAATTACAAAAGTAAATTCAGCCATAGCTTATGTCACCTTAACGAATTAATTCTGAACGATTTGAGTGTCTGGCTTAGGGAAACTACGAGTACCTTCATAAACAATTTGCCAACGATCATCTGCCTTAAGCCAATACACTTCTTTGGCTGACTCTAAATCCAAATTATTACTGGAGTAGGATTGTGCGAATTGCATTAGGACCAGGTTTTCTTCACCAGGATAATTAAATATATTCAAATTGTTATATTCAACTTTGACATCAGTTTTTTCACGGTTCACCCACTTTTTGTAGCCGTCCCAACTTTTGAAATTTCGGCTATAGGCTAAATAATCTTCTTTTGAATAATGCTCGCGATAAACACTGTGATTATTATTTTCCCAGTCAGTAATCCAGCGACTTAATACTTGTAGCATGTCTTTACGCTGTTGTTGCCATTCACTTACCGTCAACCACTTGACCTCTTGCGCAACAATGACAGGAGTATGAATGTCGGAGTTGACGTATTGATCCATGTGCGCGAAATCTGGATTACTAACAACGATGCAACCATTACTTGCCCAGGGTGAACGGTTGTAGGTGTTAGATGGCGTGCCATGAATCCAGATACCACCACCGGTACGTTGTTTTCGAACATCCCAGACATTCGGATAACTAATCGGGAATGCGCCCAACCCATAGAGATCGGGTAACTCGGCACCATCAATGGTTTTGGTGACATGATAAATACCGACGGGTGTTTTTTGATCACCACGCTTTTGCTTACCGTAACCTTTTAATCCAATCGTGATGAAATAGTCTTCTTCTAGCACGGGTGTACCTTGCTCATTGCGGTACACATAAATACGCGATTTTTCCTGATCTACCACGATAACGTAAGGTTGGTCGTTGGCCAGGAATAGAATATTTTCAGGAATAAGTCCTTGATGCTCGGTATTACCTTCATGCTGCCAGCGCTGCTGAATTTCATGTTTAAAGTCGTATTGTGCTTTATCAGTCAATATACCTGAGCCGATTTCATTTAGTGGCCCTGCTTTGGCGAGCAGCAAATCGGCATAAATCATTTGGCCGAGTCGGCTTTTAGGGTATTGCGTTAACAGGTCGCGGGTGCTATTCAGCGCCTGTTCGAATTCCTGACTCTGAATTTTTTTAATCGTTTTGAGGATGTCTTGCTCATATAGGTTTGGTTCTGACAGATCTGATCCAGATTGGACATGGGCTGTTTCAGCCGCTTGAGATAGAGGTTGAAATAACACCAATAACAGGATGCTTAATATTGCTTTCATAATATCGAAATTACTAGTTCGTCAGATATCTTCCATTTTGAACCAATCCGACGAAAGCCTAGCCGCTTTAACACCTTATCGCTGTAGTTGGGAGAGTCATAGGTTTGTTTGAAGTCTATAATAGCTCGGTTTTCACCCTGTGCACGGATCTCGATATCACTCACAATCACTTTAATTGGCCCAGGGCGCATGATACGTTTACGACGATGCTCGACCCAAGCTTTATGAGTTTCAAAATTAGGGCGATGGTCGACCGAATAAAAACTGGTATAACTAGGGACATCTTTATCATTCCAGGACCTAGCCCAATTTTTAACTTGCTCTATTAGTAACGTCTGAACATTGGCAATATTCACCACCGAACTAGAAGCTGGTTTGGTTACTATCGTTAATTGGTCGACTGAGCTCAAGTTACTGAGCGCTGCGAGTTTAATTTTGGGTATTTTTACTGGTTGGTTAGATTCACTAACAGCCTGCCGATAGGTTGCACTGGCAATACCACGATAAATTCGGCCCAGGTTATTGTATGCCGTCGAGTAGCTTGAATTGGTATTAAGTGCATCGATTAGTAGTTCACTGGCTTTATCAGAGTTTCCCTGATTAAGGTAAATCATCGCCAGATTATTTCTTGGTTCAGGGAGTTCGGGATACTCTCGTATCAAATTTTCGTAAAGGTCTTTTGCTCGGTTTGTCTGCTTATCCATCTGATAAGCATAGGCGGTTAAAAATTGAATTCTGGCATTGCCCGGTTGCTCAATCAAAAGCTGATCGCCCATGATTGTGGCTGATGAAAAAGAATTTTGACCAATCAGGCGTTGTAATTCCTGTAACGTCGCCGAAAATGCCGGCTGAATACACAGGCTACATAAGAGTAAAACAGTAATTCGATGCATATTTTAAAATCAATTGGGAAGATAGTTTTAACCGCGAGAAGTATAACAAATATTTTCAAAAACGCGTCTGTATTGGCAGTCAGGTGTAGACTATATCGTTATTTTTATCCCAACCCTCCATTTTCGGAATGAATTCATGCGATTGTTTCTAGTCGACTCCAATATCTTTATCTATAAGGCCTGGTTTGGTGCAAAGCACAAAACGCTAAATACCGATCAACAGCAGAATCAGGCCTTCATTGGGTTCACCGATTTCGTTTATCGTCTATTGACCGAATTAGCACCACAAAAGCTCGTATTTGCCTTTGATCAGGGTGGCAAAAAATCTGAGCGCAAAATACTCTATAGTAAATACAAAGCAAACCGAAATCCAACTCCGGTTAATTTAAAACCACAGTTTGACTGGTGCCAACAATGGGTTGAGCAACTGGGAATCTCCAAAGTCAGTAATCCCGAATGGGAAGCCGACGACTTAATTGGCACGCTAGCACAACTGCACCGTTCTCCAGAGCTGCCGATAGTCATCCTCAGCGCCGATAAAGATCTAACTCAACTTATACGCGAAGGTGATATTTGGTGGACATTTTTTGATGACAAAAAGCTTGATTACAATGCCATCAAGAAAAAATTTAAGGT
The DNA here is from genome assembly GCA_964195315.1 of uncultured Acidimicrobiia bacterium. Taxonomy (GTDB): domain Bacteria; phylum Pseudomonadota; class Gammaproteobacteria. The sequence goes on from CAXMOZ010000019.1 coordinate 53,170, forward strand.
CAAACCAGAGCAAATCGCTGATCAATTAGCGCTCACCGGTGACAAGGTTGATAACATTCCTGGCATTCCTCTCGTCGGCCTAAAGACGGCCGCCAATTTATTGAGGAAATATGGCGATTTGAAAACACTTAGGTCCAATCTGCATGAAGTAGGCAGAATGAAATTCCGATATGCTGCCCAAGTTCAGCGTTCGCTCATCGATAACGATGCAATACTTGACATCTCTAGTGCGTTAACACTCATCAATTGTGATATTGAGTCGATGCGTTCGGTATCGATATCACGCAGGCCAGCCAATATTGAACAGCTTCAACAAATGATGAATTTTCATCAAATGGACTCTGCTCGTTGTGACAAGTGGAGAACTTATCTACAAACAACTAAAAAAAGCTCCATAACGACTGAATAAACTATGACCTCAGTTATCTTATTCAACAAACCTTTCCAGGTGCTTAGTCAGTTTTCTGAATCTGGCGACAAAAAGACTCTGGCTGACTACATTGATATTCCCAAAGTCTATCCGGCTGGCAGGCTCGACTATGATAGCGAAGGGTTGATGATATTGACCGACGATGGAAAGTTACAAGCCCGCATTGCCAATCCCGATCACAAGCAATCGAAATGTTATCTCGCTCAAGTTGAAAATATTCCCAACCGAAAAGCACTGCTCAGCCTATGTCGAGGTTTAAAACTAAAAGACGGTATGACTCGCCCAGCAAGTGCCCGGTTAATCGAACAGCCCAACTGGCTATGGCCGCGTGATCCCGCCATTCGACAGCGAAAGGAGATTCCGACACAATGGCTCCAACTTGAAATTAAAGAAGGCAAAAACCGTCAGGTGAGACGAATGACCGCTGCGGTGGGTCATCCGACTTTACGCTTAATTCGCACACAGGTAGCTGATTGGTCGTTAGACGGTCTTCTTCCTGGAGAATATCGACAATTATCAATATAAGGCCATCAATACGGGAGAGAACAACAACATGACCACAAAATTTAATCAACCACTCGGTGGAAACGACATGCCTCGTTTTGGTGGTATTGCCACTATGATGCGCCTACCTCATGTGCCTGATGCCAAGGATCTTGATGTTGCTTTTATCGGCGTACCATTCGACATTGGCACATCAAACCGATCTGGCGCTCGATTCGGCCCTCGCCAAATTCGCAGCGAATCCTGTTTAATTCGCCCCTACAACATGGCGACAAGGGCTGCGCCATTTGATTCTTTACAAGTGGCCGATATTGGTGATGTTGCGATTAATACTTTTAATCTGGAAAAGTCGATGGGCATTATCGAAACAGCCTACGACAACATCTTAGCCCACAACTGTAAACCGCTCACCATGGGTGGTGATCACACCATTGCATTGCCCATTCTGCGCTCAATTGCCAAGAAGTACGGCCCTGTTGGAATAGTCCATGTTGACGCCCACGCAGACATCAACGACACCATGTTCGGCGAACGCATCGCACACGGCACGCCGTTTAGACGTGCCATCGAAGAAAACCTGGTTGACCCAAAACGCATGGTACAAATTGGCCTGCGCGCCACAGGCTACGAAGCCGACGACTTCGACTGGCCACGCAGGCAAGGTGTTCGTGTCGTTACAGCCGAAGACTGTTGGTATCAATCACTCAAACCTTTGATGGCCGAAGTGCGCGAACAACTCGGCGAAGGGCCGGTTTATATCACCTTTGATATCGACGGGCTTGACCCAGCTTATGCCGCTGGCACTGGTACGCCAGAAATTGGTGGCCTATCGATTCACCAGGGGCTAGAGATTATCCGTGGTTGCCGTGGACTAGATGTTATTGGAGGGGACTTGGTTGAAGTTGCGCCAGCTTATGATACGACGGGGAACACTGCACTGACAGCCGCTAATTTATTGTTTGAAATGCTTTGTGTTATTCCGGGGGTTGAGTATCGGGATTAACGAAATTACTTTAACGCACCGGGCAATCTTCGAGAACAGCTGGCTCTCTTTGCCCGTGCTTACTTTTATCGGCTTTGTCACTATTAGTTACTAGCAGGGGTATTCGAAATTTATCTCATTGTCACTATGTACAGCAATATTTGAACTATATTCCCCACCACCAGTGCTGGCTCCGGTAATTTCCGCTTCTTGAGACAGTTTCAATGCAATGCCCTGTAGGGTTGAATATGTCATAACATTTACCTATTGATAAAGCATAATCTACGTTGTGGTTTCTATTCAGTATTATTTTTACTCAACGGATTCCTGATCCCTTACTCAAGGGGGTAGGAATCTGAGAAAAAGATTACTTACCAAAATAGGTAGGCAGCACCACTATCCCTATCGCTGTTATCTGTTTGGTCACCGTCAACACCGATTGCTGAACTATCTTCATTATACGATCCGACCACAATTGTATCGCCAGAAATATCGACATCCGTACCGAAAAAGTCATTCTGATCTCTGGGCCTTGTTGGCGTTATTTTAAAGTCCGCTGGTGCAATCACCTTATTGAAAGACCAACTGCCGTTGGCTCGTGTATAGATAGCAACTTTACCGCTATCGTCTCCCCCTCTCCCGATACTAGCAGGAGAGCTAACAGCTAAAATGTCTTCATCTAGCGCTAAAATGTCCCTAGAAAAGAAGAGCGTCTCACCACCTGTTCTATTGAGCGTCTGAGATAAGCTCCAGTTTCCGTTGGATCGAGTATAAATACGCACACTGTGAAAGGAAGCGGCAAAGGGGCCATCGTGACTGCTGTATGCAGCAATCGTATCACCCGAAACCACAACTACACTCCCGAAGAAGAGCGGTACTGATGGTGGTGGTTCTTTGATATAGGCCTGTTCAGACCATTGACCATTGATCCGGGTAAAGACATAAACCGCACCCGTCTGGTCGCCGCTGCCATTGTCACCGCCACCGTGGACGGTATCTTCAAAGGGGGCACCGACAACAATAGTATCGCCCGATATTGACACAGACGTACCAAACCCATCTCCCATTAGAGGACTAGTACCATCCGACCCCGGGTTAGATGCCTTGAGATAGGCTTGCAAAGTCCATATGCCACCACTTCTGTGATAAACAAATACGGCACCCGAATCCGGCAAACTATTATCGCGCTGGTCACCGTCAACGCCCGTTGCCGCACTGTCTTCAGCAGGTGCGCCAATGACCAGGGTGTTACCATCCAGTGCCATCGATTTCGAGCCAAAGGGGGTTTGGTTTCCCCACCACCCGTCATTTTGTTTACTAAAGCCGGTATGTCCCCCATCATTTTCGCCAACAATTGATTGCTGATGCACCCATTGACCGCCCTGGCGAACGAAGATTATGACTCGATCACAAATCACGAATGGGATGATAGAACAGGAGTTAATCGCGCTACCTCCAATCGCTAATGTATCGCTATCCAGCACAAGGCTGCCAGCAATTTGATGATGGTCGAATAACGAAATCGTGGTTTCGCGCTGCCATATATCGTCCACTCGAGAGAATATCTCTATACCTTCCTTGGCGCTATTATTGCTAACTGCCAATCTGTTACCAGAAAGCGCTACATTTGAACCGAAGGTTGTACGTTTTGCTTGACCATTAGAAGTATCGCCAACTTGGGCCTTAAGATAATGCCTCTGCGACAATACTGCCAATCGAACCACTTCCAGCGTATAGATTTTACTCACCAACGTACTTTCTGAGTTAACAACAATATTAATGGCGTTAGCACCCACAGACAAAGCAATTGGTGGGCTGAACGAGCCTTGACTGACAGTGGCACCATTGACTTCGATCGTTGCTATTATATTCGCTGTGTTCAACTTGACCTTTACCGAACTGGCCAAATTACCTACCGTCGCGGTATAAGCCGTGGTATCAGGATCGAAGGCTTCATTGATCGCACCAAGAGAAATAGACAAACCAGATAGTCTTGCGTCGGTTGGATCAGTGCTGGTAATAACAGCGAGTTTAAACGTTGCGCTAACCGTGCAGTCGGCACTGACAGCCGCTGTCGTATAAGCATTGCTCACCAGGCTACCAGCACAGCCGGTTACCGTGTCTATGACAAAACCACTATTTGGAGTGAGCGTAAAGCTAGTGCTCGCACCACTACTGACTGTGACGCTGTCCGGCGTAATAGTGCCACTAGCACCTGCACTAGCAATTACCCTATAGTTTGTTCCACTACCGGCATTACTACCACCTCCGCTACCTCCACCACAAGCAACGAGAAACAGCGTACAGAAAACTAAAAGTATACGAATACTATTCGAATATTTGTCTATATGTCGGTTGCCCATAGTAACTCTCCCTGTTTTTTATAAGAAGCTAAGGGCCTGCAACCTTCAACATGCGGCCACCTTTCACTACGTATTTTATTTTTTCACCAGACTAGCAAAATATTTAATATACAAATAATTTATATGATGAATATAATAAATTCATGAAATCAATGTATTCGAAGGTTCCGAACGTCGATTTAAACCTTATTCGAGTGTTTTTGGCGGTTTATCGTGCGGGCGGTATTAGTGCAGCAGCGAGTCAGCTTAACCTGACTCAACCGGCCGTTAGCAATGCCTTGACTCGGTTGAACTCGGCGCTTAATTGCCAGTTCTTTGTGCGGGCAGGACGAGGTATTCGAGCCAGCGAAGAAGCACACAATCTGTATAAAAAAGTCAATGGTTCATACGACAAACTGCAGGGCGCATTTCTGGAATTCAGTGATTTTAATCCGCTGGAATCTGATCGGCACTTCCGAACATCACTAAGTGACTATTTCGACTCAATGATGCCGCTACTCGGACACTATATTGAAACTAACGGACCAAATATTACCTTTGAGCGTGTCCAATATAATTTGAAAAGCAATTTTTCTGCTATCCGTGAAGGCACAACCGATTTAATGCTTTTAGCTTTCGAGCACGAAGACACTGATTTTTGTTACCACCCACTTATCACTGATGAATTAATTCTGATATCGAGAATAGGGCATCCTATTCTAGAAAAACGCAAGTCATTGAGTGTGTCGCTTATGCGCCAATTGCGCTTTGCCAGTTTGATTGAAATTCACGAACATGCTATGCCGGCTTACCATGTGTTGAAAGACCATCAAATAAAGGTATACCTGAGAACAGTATCGTTTACAGACTTACTGTATATCACCATGAACACCGATTATGTTGCACTGGTACCGAAAAATTTAGTCGAGAGCTGGTCCTTTTTTCAGGTCCAGCAATACCCTTTGCCGTTTCGCGCTACCATTCCTCTCAGCCTAATATGGGCAAAAAAAAACGAAAACGAAAACGGCCACAAGTGGCTACGAAATATGGTTATTCGGGCATTTTCGCCCGTACTAAGTAGTGACTAATCCAATAGCCCAACGCGCTGGACCCTAAAGCTGCCGCCGGAACCACAGTAAAGTGAAGGTTCCAGGTTGCGATGCTAGCTAGCACCCCGCAGAACACCGAAATAATCATCACTCGCGCGCTACTGGCCTTACCGAGAAAAACCATCAATGCCGAGGGAAACAAAGCTAACAACGCGCTGTAGGTCGATACCATAGTTTCGATAATGTCACCAAATAAAATAGCAGCGATAAGAATAACAACACCGATTCCCAATACTTGCAACCGAATCGAACACAGGCTGGTGCGTGTGTTTTCAGTCAACAGACTAATCATTCCCGAGTCCATACTGGATAGAATCGCCATCAACATGCCGATATGAATCAACCAACCCAGTTGTGACGGTAGTAGCAATTTTAGGCCGACTGCACTGTTTGGGCTATCTAACCCCAATACATGACCACTGACCGCAAATACCAGAATAATAAAGGCAACAATAGGTGCTGCTATGACAAACGCTCAGCGCGTGCTCTGCGGATTTTTTGTAGTGACGATGCGCCGCCAGTGGGTCATCGAGCTAAGTGTTGTGAGATAAAGCATTGCAAATATAATCCACGGGAAGTAGTCAGGATATTTAGTATTGATCAATAGTGACGATGAGTCGGCAGGCCATTGCAGAAAATAGAACACCAACACTGCAAACCCCGCTATCAACGCAAATTGCAGATTGTCTGTTATGGTCACCGCGCGATAACCTGCGGCCAGCATATAAACCATCAATACAACAATCGAGATGATTGTAGACAAGTACAGATTAGTCTCAAAAATTGTATTGACCACCAGCGATAACGCCATCAATTGGGTGGTTAGTTTTAACAGCACAAGTACATAAACAGGCACCATAAAAAGTCGCCAGCTGCGGTCGCTACTGGCGTGGCCTGCCCTAATAATTTCAAGCAAACCGAAAGCATTGTACTGACGACTAATCATCATCATTCGTGGCACAGCGAATGCCAGTGTGAACAATCCGAGACCGATGCTAAGCGCGATCAGTACACCGGTGAACGGCGAGTGCACCGACAGCGCATAAACAGTAACTACCGAACCTGCGCCAACTTGTGCGGCGACAGTGCTCATCACCACAGAATGAAACCGCGTGTTAAATGCGTTATAGAGAAATTCAGAGACCGTATTTGAACGACGGATAAACAGCCCAAGTGCCAGCATGCAAACAAGAAGCAGGGTAGTAATCAATGCATTGCTCATGGGTTCTCCAGTAGATGCTTTATGCGTTTGTTCAAGCCGCAGAATTACTCATCGACCGACGCACAAACCACCATTATGAGGCGAATATTTAACTACTATTATCTTACCCTCAAAAAACTAACAGGCAATGATTGAGCTGTAGCCTATTTAGATTTGGAACTTTTAGAGCAACTGACTAGTTATCGAAATTCCTGACCTGAATGGTTCAGCTAGGTTCGTATTCGTGGTTAACTAAAAATAAGGCTTAATAAGATCATGATTGCAAGCACCCCAAAAATGGCTAGAAATGCATGGAGTGAAGCCATGAATATTATGATTTTAGGTGGATATAGCGAGAGAATTGAATATGATCCTGAGGTCGGTTTAAATAACCTTTGAAGCGGCGTCGGAAAGAAAGATTATCAATCAACTGGTAATAGACACTCGATCGAATTCGATTAAACTACTATTTTAAGATTCCATTATCAAAGGCCGTTATTCTGCAGTAGTGACGAAAAACCTCATCCCATCATCAAGTTCTCATTATCTCGCAACAACCTCGTAAGAAACTGACAAACAGCATCCACCCGCGCCACATCCCGCAAATCCTCATGCACCATTAACCAAAAACTGCGCTGCACTAATATTTGATCGGGCAACACCGCCACCATCTGCGGGTCATCAGCGGCCATAAAACAATGCACTAGTCCGAGACCGACACCACTGCGTATGGCATTGTATTGTGCATTCAAATTGGTACTACGAAATACCACATGTGCGTTCTTGAAGGTACTTTCGAAATAACGTAGTTCGGGCATTTCTATCAAATCGTCGATATAGCTAACAAATTCATGTTGCGTTAGATCGTCTATGTTCATAATTTTGGGATGGCTTGCGAGGTATTCACTCGATCCATACAACTTGAGTCGATAGTCACATAGCTTCCAGCCCTTTAACCTGCCACTCTCGGGTCGAGAAAACGTAATCGCAATATCAGCCTCGCGTTTTGACAAACTTGTACGGCGTGTATCTGCCATCAGTTCTATTTCAATATCGGGGTGCTCAGTTCTAAATTCGCCGATATGGCGTGCAATGACTTGGGCGCCAATGCCTTCAGAGGTTGATATTCGGACCGTCCCACTCAGTCTCGCATCCTTACCTGATAATGCCTGATACAAGCTATTTGACTGAGATTCTATTTTTTCCGCCATCGGTAACAGGCGCATACCCGCGTCTGTTAACTGGTAACCGATTGGTGACTTATCAAATAGACGGGCCTGTAGTTGTTTTTCTAACGAAGCAATTCGACGACTGACTGTTGTGTGGTCTACCTGTAAGCGCAGCGCTGCTTTTACTAACTTGCCCTGACGTGACAATTCGAGGAAGTAGCGCAAATCATTCCAGTCGTACATGGTCGTCTCTGTGTTTTTTTGCAGAATGAATCTGGATTATACATTATAGATATGCAGAAATATCAGGTCTATACTGCCTGCCTGTATCATCTTCTTACTTTAATTTTATTGGAGTTCCACCATGAGCCAAGCGACACCTGAACTTTACGAGCTTTATCACTTTATCAATGGCGAAAAAGTCGCCGGTACTAGCGGACGGGTGGGTGATATTTTCAACCCAGCCCTGGGTGTTAAATCTGCCGAGGTGCCATTGGCATCTAAATCTGAAGTTGAGTCAGCCATTGCTGTTGCTCAGGCGGCTTTTCCTGCCTGGTCTGGTATGTCTATTATGGCTCGCTCGCGCATTATGACGAAATTTGTACAGTTGCTATATAAACACCAGCACGAGCTAGGTGAATTGGTTGGCAAAGAACACGGCAAAGTAATCGAAGATGCAATGGGTTCTGTATTACGCGGTATCGAAGTGGCTGAATTCGCCTGTGGTGCGCCACATGCTCAAAAAGGTGAATTTTCAGACAATGTAGCTACCGGCATTGATATTTACTCAATGCGTAAACCATTAGGTGTCGTTGCTGGTATTACGCCGTTTAACTTCCCAGCGATGATTCCTTTGTGGATGGCTGGCATGGCTCTGGTAACAGGTAACACCGTCGTCATGAAGCCTTCTGAGAAAGATCCTTCTTGCCCATTGCGTATTGCCGAGTTGTTCCATGAAGCAGGCGGCCCCGCTGGCGTATTCAATATTGTGAATGGCGATAAGGAAGCCGTCGATACGCTGTTGAATGATGAGCGCATTAAAGCAGTTAGTTTTGTTGGTTCTACGCCAATTGCTCAATATGTTTACGCAACTGCCACTGCCAATGGCAAACGCTGCCAGGCGATGGGTGGTGCAAAGAACCACATGCTAATCATGCCGGATGCTGATCTTGAAGATGTAGCGAATGCACTAATGGGTGCTGCATATGGTTCGGCTGGCGAGCGTTGCATGGCTATTTCGGTTGGTGTTTGTGTCGGAGATGAAGTCGCAGACAAGTTGATTGAAGTTCTAAAGCCACGAGTAGAAGCACTCCGCATCGGGCCAGCCCATCAAACAGGCCTTGAAATGGGCGCGCTAATTACCAAAGAACATCGTGCGAAAGTAATGAATTACATTCAAATGGCGGAAGACGAAGGATCAACCCTGGTTGTCGATGGTCGTGGTTTTGTTTGTGAAGGTTACGAGAGTGGCTACTTTCTTGGTGGCTCACTGATTGATCATGTTAAGTCTGATATGACTTCTTACAAAGAAGAAATTTTTGGCCCTGTATTGCAAATCATGCGCGTCGGATCATTCGATGAAGGCATGGCGCTAGCGAGTGACCATGCTTATGGTAACGGTACTTCTATCTTCACCAAAAATGGTGCGGCTGCTAGAACTTATGCTGACAAGGTTGAAGTTGGTATGGTTGGTATTAATGTGCCAATCCCTGTGCCATTAGCATTCCATAGTTTTGGTGGTTGGAAGGCCTCTTCTTTTGGTGACCATAATCAATATGGTATGGAAGGCTTACGTTTTTACACCAAGGTTAAGACTGTTACTTCTCGCTGGCAGGAAAAGGGCCTTGACGCTGAATTCGCAATGCCCGTTTTAAAGTAAACCTATTGATATAAGCTAGATACTGCCATCGATCGCTTTATTGGCATTCGGTGGCAGTCGTTTCGACACACCCTCCAAGTTACACCCTATGTTCAAGTTCAGCAAAGCGCGCTATTACTTGTTTGTATAGGCTAGCTAATTAGTCATGCTGTAATCGTAACTCTGCCCTGTACTATTACTGTTAAACACCTGAGCGTGGAAGGATACGATGACGCGATCCTGCTCGCCGTTGTAAGGAAAGGCCATGTGTTTGATGTGTGCGGGAAAGATAGCAATCTTGCCATCCTGTGCATAAGAATCCCAGGAGCTATTATGCAGATACATGTTTCCATAGTCACCATGACCACCAGCCATGTATTCCATATTTGGACCATAAAATCGAGTATTGCCGTTTGGCTGTTGCCCTTCATGCGACTCCCTCGAAGGACTCGCATCGCCCGCCTGGACATAATAAACGCCCGACCATGAACAATTGCCATGCACATGAGTTTCGTGAAATGCATGCCCATTGGCAATTTGAAACCACAAGCCCGTAATATTGACTGATATTTTTCCGTTCTCGCCCCATTCTTGTTGATTGGCCTCTTTCGCCACTTCAAAAATACCTTCACGAATAAACTCAGCCAGCTCACCCAACTCTTTGTGCAGTGGGTACTGGTTGAGTAAGTCATCTCGGCTCGCATATGCCTGGGAAGGTGCTCGACTTTGTTTATCTCGGTGTTTATAAAATAACTCGATTAATACAGGGTTTACTTTTTGATAGTGGGCAAATCGTTTGACTAGTATGGTGGTTGGCCAAAGTTTTACGATATTGGGGTTAGGTTTATCCTTGCTCTTGTTTTTTGCCATCACTTTTTTCCTCAATCATATGCACTAGAGTGGTTGATACTGCTCGCATTTTTCGATGTAATTTTTAGTGCCAAGCGGCATCGGAACACGAGCATTGGCGATATAGTTGAGTAACCGTTTGCCTTCGGATAACAACGCTCGACCCTTACCTGTATGCATCGCCAATAATTGGTCCGCATCGTCTGGCAGTTTGGGCTCGAAACTATCCAGTGCTTCTGCAAGCGCAACAAAATTCGGCCAGATCTGAAAAATGATGACATCCTTTTTCATAGTTTCTGCCACCTGTTTCGATGCTTCTGCATAATCTCGAATAATGGGCTCACAAGCGGCGAATAACTTATTTGTACCAAACGTGGCAATCATTCGATCACAAATCATATCGATATCACGCTTGCTCTGCGCTATTTTAATAAATCGAGATTCATAAAAATCTTTCGGCGGCATCGTGAAGGCCTTAAAAGGCTCACCCCAGATTTCATCAATTCCTTCACAGCCGGAATAATGTTTAACCTGTTTACCTAAAGTGAGCGCTTCTTGAAAGCGCCCGCTACATTGGCGCATCAATTCATTATCTCGACTCACTTGCACACCAAGCTCACCTAAATCTACTATAGAGGTAAACAAATCTGTCGCTCGACGAAACAACGCGCCCGCGAGCATTGCCGCATTCACTCGCTTACGAGCAGGGTCAGTTTCAGATTCATAAGCAGCTCGGGCCTGATCGAGGTTTTTACCCGGCGTGCTGATACCAGCCTCGGTGTGGTGGAATGCACGTCGTGTTAAACTATCAATGAGTCGTTTTCTATTACTCAAGGTATCGGACAAAGGCTTGTAGTAACGTATCCAATAACCGTAGTAATAAATATAATCAGTTTCATCGATGATTAATCGAGTGCCATTTGTGGGAGTTTTTTTCATGAAGTCAGCGCTAAAAACCAAACATTGAATGAATACAGGGTTTGCAAGATTTACAACCACATCATAAATCAAACCATTGCAATCATCCATAAAATGACCCAATCAGATACTTATTTGTTCCATAGCAGAAGCTGTCGATTTAATTTTAACTAGCTCATGTTATGAGCCCAAATGAGCTTATAATCTTCATACATCCCTAAACCAACGACCACCGATCAGGAACATTATCAGGTATGGCTTTATCCATTGTTAGCTCAAACCGTGTAGAAACACTGCAACAAAGCCTGTGTCATCGTATTAGCGCGCAAATGTTGAGCAATGCTTTTGATCCTGACGTCATTGTTGTACCCACATTTGCCATGGCACGCTGGCTTAATTTAAAAATTGCGCAGCAGCAGGGTATTGCAGCCAATATTGAATATCCTTTGCCTGCGGCTTGGATTTGGCAACTTGCTACCTCGGTTCTCGAAGATATACCAAAGCTTGACCCCTTATCTCGTGACGAGATGAGTTGGAAAATTTTTCTGAGTTTACCTGAGTTAGTCCATAATCCCGAATTTGAGTCGATCAGTCATTATCTGAAACAAGACGCTACTGGCATAAAGTGCTGGCAGCTATCGACTCGTATTGCTGACGTTTTTGACCGTTACCAACATTACCGCCCAGAAATGATTCGGCTCTGGTCCAATGGCTCGGAAAATCATTGGCAAGCCTCTCTATGGCGAGTCTTGATCGAAAATCAAGACGAGCACTACCGCAGTGTAATACTCGATCAACTGCTGCTTGCATTGCAGCGCAATAGTGACAAAACCTGTCTACCCGAACGGGTTAGCCTGTTCGTATTATCAAGCCTGCCTCCCAGGTTTATCGACATAATCCATGCGCTTGCGGAACACACCACAGTGACACTTTACCTCCATAGCCCGACTGACCAATATTGGGCTGACCTAAAAAATCAAAAATCGCAGTTGCAGTTGCGCCTTTTACAGCCTCAACAGGCTCAATACTATGAGGCAGGTAACGAGTTACTCACCTCCTGGGGCCGACAGGGCCAAACTATGCAAGATTTGTTACTCAATAATAATGGAATGGTCACAAACGATTCAGACGCCTATCAATATCCTGATTGCTCCACCCTGTTGCTATCAGTTCAGCAAAGCATTTTCGACCTCGATAATACCACTGCGGCTATGGTTGCGGATGATTCACTCTCGGTGCATATCTGCCATAGCCCGATGCGCGAGTGCCAAGTTTTACACGATGAGCTACTCAAACTACTGCAAAAAAATCCGACCTTAAAACTCGAAAACATATTGGTGATGGTGCCCGACATTAGTCGCTATGCGCCTTATATCGAAGCCGTATTCCAAACCAACGAGATCAAAACTCAACCGACTCTAGCTTGGAACTTATCTGACATCACGCTAGCTGATGAACATCCATTAATCCTCACTTTCTTGCAATTGTTGAAATTACCACAAAGCCGTTTTTCGTTGTCCGAAGTTTTCTCTCTATTGGACATAGACGAGGTAAAGAACCGATTTGATCTAGACGAACAGTCGTTAAACAACATTCGCAACTTACTTGATGATGCTCAAATACGTTGGGCTATCGACGCTCAACACAAACAACAATTGGGTTTACCACCCACTATCGAAAATACATGGCAACAGGCAAAGCAACGTTTATTCGCTGGATACGCAATGGCGGGGGACGACTACTGGAATGGTATTGCCGCAATGTCGCACGTGCAGGGTGAACGTGCACTACATATAGGTAAGTTTTGGCATTTATTTGAACGTTTACAACATTGGCGAAAACGATTAAGCCAATCACAAAGCGCTCAAGCTTGGCAAATTTCACTACTCTCTCTAGTCGATGAGTTTTTCCTTGAACTCAATGGCGGTGATGGCCGACTGCAACACATTCGCGACGTTATCTCGGATCTTGCTAGTACTAACTCGATCAGCAATGACAGCGAGATCGACATGTCATCTGAACTGATTAGTTTCTGGATGGAGCAACAGCTAGCCTCACAGGAAAAACCAGGGCGTTTATTCTCGGGTGGCATAACCTTTTGTGGTATGCGTCCCATGCGCTGCTTACCATTTGAAGTTACCTGCCTGTTAGGTATGAATGACGGTGATTTTCCTCGACGCGAAAGCCGTGTTGATTTTGACTTGATGAATCAGAACTGGAAACCCGGTGACCCGCTAAAAGGTGACGAAGATCGTTACCTAATGCTGGAAACATTATTGTGTACCCGAAAAACCCTTTATATGAGCTACTGTGGTCGCAGCCTGAAAGATAACGCTGAATGTATGCCTTCAGTATTAGTCCGAGAATTATTGGATTTCGTCGATCTTCATTTTGAATCCGATCCTATTAATAAAAGGAGCATGAGTAAACAAATCACTACGACTCACCCGATGCAGGCATTCTCAGAATTAAATTTTCAGTCTCCATTGCAGGGTTATAGTCAGTACTGGTGTGATATTGCCAATCAGTTGGCTCAACCAACACCAACCAGGCTAAAGCATGACTGGTCACATCAAGTACTGACCCCTGTTTCTGAAAATCTGCTTCATAGCAGCATTGATTTAATTCAACTCTGTCGTTTTTTAAAGCACCCAATTGAATATTTTTTCCGACAGCGCCTTAAAATTTATCTTTACGCCGAAGAGTCAGCTATCGATGAAGAGGTTTTTGATCTGGCTGGTTTGGAAAAATGGCATCTCAAGCAACGTATCGCCGACGACTATCTAAACCAGGTCGAAACCTGTACCCAGCAGCTATCAGCTGAAGGCCTGCTGCCGCATGGCCCAGCGGCCAATAGCAGTGTTACTGGCATGGTCAATACTCAGGCAAGTTTGTTGCAGCAACTGCAGCCTTATTATGGAGTAAAGCCTGAATCTAGAAATATCACCTTGTTGTTTGATGCTGATATTCAGTTAAAAGGCTCGGTTGGAGGTTACTATCCAAAACTAGGATTAATGGAATTCACCAGTAGCAAAATGCAAGGTAAGCACTTTCTATCACTTTGGGTTAAACACCTTGCGATGTGCGCTACAAATCAATTCAATAAGGACGAGGCAAGCATTTTAATTAGTAGTGATCAGACCCTAGCTTTTTCACAGCTTGATGCTGCACAAGCAGAACGCCAGTTGGCCGATTATATCGATTTATTTCAAAGGGGTTTACAACTGCCTCTTGCTATTTTCCCTGCTGCTAGTTATGCCTTTGCTAAAAGTTTCGCCAAACAAACTGATACTGAAAAAGCCATTAGTGCTGCCTATAAAGTCTGGCAAAGTAGTGCCTGGGGGAACTTCTCTGCTGGTGATATTGATGATGCTTATGTGCAATTGGCGTTGCGCAACAATCTGCAAGACCCGCTCACAACCGAGCCATTTTGCGAGCTGGCACAGATACTCTACGAGCTGGCATTAAGCAACGGTGACTTTTCGTGACTCTTAAACAGCCACAAATGCTTAATGCTGAAAAAATGCTAAGCATTAATCTCAACGGCATTAAGCTGATTGAAGCGAGTGCCGGCACTGGTAAAACTTATACCATTGCCAATCTTTATTTACGTTATATTTTGGAAGGTCGCACACCCTCTGAAATTTTAGTCGTGACCTTTACCAATGCCGCCACGGAGGAATTACGAGGACGCATTCGTGAGCGATTATTCCAGACTTTACAGTTATTCGCGACACCCATAGCTTCACCTGATCAATTTTTATCTAAACTGGTCAAGCAATGGCAAAATTTTGACAAAGACAAACAGTCTATGTGGTTCGATCGATTACAACTGGCGCTTCGCTGTATGGACGAAGCATCGATTTCTACAATTCATAGCTTTTGTCAACGAGCAATGCAGGATCACGCATTGCAAAGTAGTCAGTTTTTTGAAACTGATTTAATGGCGGATGATGGGTTGTTTTGGGAACAAGCGTTGAAAGATTGGTGGCGCACACAGAGTTATTCATTGAACCAAGCTGATTGGGGGTTATTTCAATCATCGCTTGGTAATATCGAAACCTTCATCAGGCTTCAAACACAAATTCGTAAAAGCCATGCCGTTAAGTGGTTTCCTGTTATAACTAAAACACTAACCGATTTGTATTTAGACTGGAGCTATCTAGGCGTTATTGTTGAACAACTAGCTCAAGCATGGCAAACCGAAAGAGTTTTAATATCTGATATTTTACTTAATTCAAAGGTCTTGTCACGTGGCGCTAAACTACCGTATCACAAAGACAACCTCGCAGGCTTCATTGCACAAATCGATCATTGGCTTCACTTGGATCAACCACCGTCAGATCAGCCACTCGCGATACCCGTTGATACTAAATATTTGAGCGCCGCCGAACTGTATGAAAACTCTAAGCCAAGCCAAAGAGGTAAAGATGCTCGACTGGATCATTCGTTCTTTTTATCGATTGAAGATTTTTTACTCCAGGTGGAGCAGATTCAATCTAGCTTTCGATCAGCCGCAGTATTAAAAGCCTTCGAATATTCGACAGAAAACGTTAGCCAACAGAAAATTGAAAGTCGATCACTCGCCTATGACGATCAGTTAAGCCTGCTACTCGATGCACTTAGAAAACCACAGTCAGATAAGCTAGTAACCGATCTTCGAGCCCATTTCCCGGTCGCGATGATTGATGAGTTCCAGGATACTGATGCGACTCAATATGAAATTTTTGAACGACTTTATTTTTCACAAAGTGACCTTAGCCTCACCATGATTGGTGACCCCAAACAGGCTATTTATAGTTTTCGCGGTGGCGATATCTTTACTTATATGAAGGCTCGTAATGCACCAGAAGTGGATCTTTGGTCCCTAAAAACAAATTGGCGCTCACAACAAGATTTGATCAAGGCAGTGAACTGCTTTTTTACTAGTCGAAAAGCACCTTTTATTTATGATAACGCGATTAGCTTTACCGAAGCAGAAGCGGCACCGCAATCAACAGCCGCCGGCCTTAGTCTTAACGGTTCGCTCGAATCACCGATCACGCTTTGGCACATACCACTCAATGAAAAAAATAAAACCTTTTCCAAAGATTTAGTCAGTCAACAACTCAATGAAGCAACCGCTAACGAGATAGTGATGCTCATTTCTGCAGGACAAAATGGCAATGCTGGTTTTGGTGATCAACACTTACGCAGTGGTGATATTGCGGTATTAGTACGTACCTCACGAGAGGGTGATGAACTTCGTCAGGTGCTCTCTAGCAAAGGCATCAAGTCGGTCACGATTGGCAAGGATAAGATTTTCGACAGCGAAGAGGCTCACTCTTTATATGATTTACTGCTAGCCGTTGGTCACTATGCTGACCGCAGAATTTTACGCCAGGCTATAGCCAGCCCACTGCTCGATAACGATTATCAGAATATCGCTAAAATCGTTGATGATGCCGACAGCTGGCAACAATGGATCGGACATTTTCGTGATTTACATCAGCTTTGGATCGACCGGGGTTTTATAGCCATGTTTCAGCCGTTACTTCATCGGTTAAAAGTCGCTCAAACACTCGCACTGTCTGAAAATGCCGAACGCCGACTGACTAACTTGCTGCATCTTGGAGAAGTACTTCAGCAACAATCAAGACTTTGTGCCGGGATTGATAGCCTGCTTGCTTGGTATCAAAAACAGATGATGGAAATAGATACTGACGAAGCGGAACTGCGCCTCGAAAGTGATGAAGCACTGGTTAAAATTGTCACCATCCACAAAAGCAAGGGCCTCGAGTATCCCGTTGTATTTTTGCCTTTTCTTTGGAGTTGTCGCGCGGGTAATTATAAACCAAATGATTTAATACGATTTCACGATGATCAATTCAATCCGGTTATCGACATTGGTAGCGACCGTCGCAAACAACACGAATGTATAGCCGAAAAAGAACGGTTGGCTGAAGACTTGCGCCTGCTCTATGTTGCACTGACTCGTGCACGTAGCAAAATTTATCTTGCCTGGGGTGATGTTGGCAATGCCGCCAGCAAAGGACAACCTTTTCAATCTGCTCTGGCATATTTGCTCCATTCTGAGCAAACCCCCGAAGACTTAACTATGCAACTGCCCAGTGGATTTTCTGACTCCACGATTATACCGGGCGACCTTGATAAGCTAGCATTAAAGAGTGAAGGCCGAATAGAAGTGACACCTTTGCCGGAACTGACGGTCGCAGCACATAAAGATTTTGATAACAAAAAGGTCATATTGATCGAACCCACGCCTTATGAAGTTCAAAAAGTAACGCCCTGGCGCATTGCTAGCTTCTCCAGTTTAACTCGGGATGTACATCAAGTTTCGCGCCGAGGCTCGAGCGCCATTAGCAATGACCCGATTTTAAATTTCCCTGCAGGTAGCCATGCCGGTTTACTACTGCACCACTTACTTGAAGAACTTGATTTTTGCGCAGACATCTCTGAACAATGTAGCTGGCTTATTCCGAAATTTGCACCCCGATTTGGACTTGGTGCACCAGAGCATCACAAGACTCTGGTTCATTGGGTTCAGCAAATTTTGTTAACTACGCTCGATGGTAAAGAATTGTTGCTATCGAAATTAAGTCATAAACAACGCTTAAATGAACTTTCCTTCGATTTTGCTTTAGACCATCTCGAAATTGATCAATTAAATGCCCAACTTGTAGAAATTTTTAAAGTATCTGGGTTTGATTCGGATATCGAACCAATCACAGCTGCAAGCTTTCGTGGATTAATTACTGGTGTCATCGATCTTATTTTCGAATTTGAGGGTAAGTTTTATCTGGCTGATTATAAGAGCAACCACTTAGGATATAGTTTCGAGGATTACACCGCTGATGCCTTAAGCCAGGCCATTATTGACCGTCGGTATGACTTACAATATTTGATTTATTCTATTGCTCTGCATCGATATCTATCGAAGCGAGTGCCCGATTATAAATACGAAACCCATTTTGGAGGTGTTTATTATTTGTTTATACGAGCAATGCGACCCGAATTTGGCTCAACTTACGGTATTTTTTTTAATCTGCCTGATTATCAGCATATTTGTGTTCTAGAAAAACTGTTAACGCCGCCAGATGATGCTGGAGCTTTGATATGAAATCTACTTTAAAACAACTCGCGCAATCAGGCGATATATCGCACCTGAGCTATTATTTTGCCGAGTTCATTGTTCAACAGTCCACGCTACAGTCTCACAGCGATATGGATTGCATGGTCGCACTGAGCGCAGCTTTAGTGAGTGAGAAGAATCAGCAAGGAGATGTTTGTATCCTATTGGATCAATACGTCAACCAACCCCTATTTATTTCCAAATCAGGCACCCTACAAGACATGCCTTTAGGCCTTTCTGTTTTGGCGTGGAAACAGCTATTACTTGCTTCGCCCTGTGTCGGCAACCCGGGTGATGTTGCACCTTTAATTCTGGAAGGCAACCGACTGTACCTAAGCCGGTTCTGGTATTATGAAACCCAGGTTGCCGATTCAATTTTAGCTCGATTGAATAACCCGGTACTAATCGATCATCAACGTTTTCTGCCCTATTTAAGAAAACTATTCCCTCGTGTAGACAAAACTAGCGATTCAGCAGGCCAAATGATAGCGGTTGCCATTGCCGCTAGTCATCGCTTTTGTGTTATTTCAGGAGGGCCTGGTACCGGTAAAACAACCACGGTCGTGAAACTGTTGTCATTGCTACTGTCGCAGCACCCAGAAATGCGCATCCAGCTAACCGCACCGACGGGTAAAGCCGCTATGCGCCTGGTTGACTCTATCCAGGCCCAGACTACTAATGTTTCTGAAAGTGATTTAGCCGAAGGAACCCAGGTCGAAGGCAATACTATAAAAAACTTAATGCCTACAGAGGCGAGCACGATTCATCGTTTACTAGGATATGGCAATCAAAAGTTTCAATATTCACGTCATCAGCCACTGCTGATCGACTGCATTGTAGTCGATGAAGCCTCTATGATTGACCTTACCCTGATGCACCATTTGCTCGACGCATTACCAGCTCATACTCGAGTAATATTGCTAGGTGATCGAGATCAACTAGCGTCGGTGGCAGCAGGAAATGTACTAGGTGACATCACCGGTCATGGACTTGCGATTGGGTATACTGCATCACAAGTTGAATTTGTTGATTCAATCATGATGAATTTAAAACCAATTGCAAAACCGATTGTGGAACCAATACAAAATTCACTCAAACAGCCCATTGCAAACGCCATTGCGTTACTTAAACACAGCTATCGGTTCAAATCTGATAGTGGCATAGGTCGATTAGCCCTGTTAATTAATCAGGGCTTAGGGCAACAGGCTATCGAGTTATTGAGTGCCGGTGGCGAGCATCTTTACTGGCATCAAAACATCGGAATAACGCTAGCTACTGACACCCTCGAATGGATCATCAACCAATATAAAACGGTCATTCATGCCGAATCTGTAGACAAGGCTCTACTCGAGTTTGAAACCATTCGTATTTTGTGTGCTATTCGCTCCGGACCGTTTGGTGTGACCGAAATAAACCGTCTGATTACTTCAAGGATGTTAGTGCAAGGATGGATAATGAAAGGCACTTATGATGCTAATCAAAGCAACCACTTCCAGGGTCAACCCATCCTGATCACTCAAAATGATTATGAGTTGAATCTATTCAATGGTGATGTCGGCATGATATGGCCAAACGCTTTAGGCCATTTGCGCGCTTATTTTCGCAACGCCGACAACAGCCTACGCGAATTACACTTACAAAGCTTAGCCGAACATATCACTGCCTGGGCAATGACAGTGCACAAATCGCAAGGTTCGGAGTTCAATACCGTTTTGCTCGTTTTACCCAATGTCGAAACCAGTCATTCGCTGAGCCGAGAACTGTTATATACCGGCGCCACCAGAACACGTCAGCATTTATATATCCACTCTTCTTCTGCTGCTATCCTTTCTAGCTGCCAAACTATGACTCAACGACATTCTGGCCTGGCTCAAAAACTGGGTTGGATGGATAGCTAATTCACGAGATTTAAGTTAAAAGGTTGTATTACCGTTAATATGTACTAACTTTCTAGTTATGAATTTTCTACCGATTATTAAGGCCATGTTTCTGATTTCTTTATTATGAATAATTCATTATTGGACACAGCGCTCATTGTCGATGATGATCTAACCAATCGTTTCGTTCTAAAGTCGTTATTGAAAAAATATGATTATCGGATTGTAGAAGCTACCAATGGCCAGGAAGCTATTGACCAGTTTCAAAAAGAAAAGCCCGATATTATATTTATGGACGTCTTAATGCCCGTCATGGATGGTTATGAAGCCACCACTCGAATTAAGGCGGCAGCCGGTAGTAATTTTGTACCCATCATTTTTCTGACTGCGATGAGTGATGAAAAATCTATTACCAAGTGTATAGATGTAGGTGGCGATGACTTTATGGTCAAGCCCTATGACCCACTTTGGCTAAAGACCAAGATTCGGGCCATGCAACGAATCACCACTTTGAATCGAAAAGTGCAGCGAATGTACAGCGTCATTCATCGTGAACAAGAAATTGCGGAAAAAGTTTTTGTTAACGCGATACAAGGTCACAACATTAAAAGTCCCTTTCTCAAAACCTCAATTCGACCTGCTGATACGTTTAGTGGTGATATGGTTTTATCGGCTTACTCGCCTTCACGAGATTTATTCGTAATGATTGGAG
Organism: uncultured Acidimicrobiia bacterium; assembly: GCA_964195315.1. GTDB lineage: Bacteria > Pseudomonadota > Gammaproteobacteria. The sequence goes on from CAXMOZ010000019.1 coordinate 74,253, forward strand.
ACTTTACGGGTCATGGTTTATCAGCTGCACTTGGCGCAATGCCTGTATCAGAGGTATTTCGAGCAATGATCAACAAGGGGTTTGATCCTGGAGATGTATTATCTGCACTAAATAAAAAGTTGAAAGAACTACTCCCGACCGGTATTTTTTTTGGTATTCAACTCGTTGTGGTTAGCCACGACCTGGAACGTGCAACCATATACAACGCTGGCATGCCTGACTTACTCGTTGTTGAAGGCAAAACTAATAAAATAAAACACCGGCTTAAATCACGCGGATTGCCGCTTGGCGTAATAGCGGATATTGATCCTAAAAAGATTGTTGAACATGTCGCAATATCTAGAAACGATAAAATCTTGATGTTTAGCGACGGCCTTACAGAAGCCTGTAGTCTTAATGATGAACCCTTTGGTGAGGATCGATTAGTTGATGGCATTTCTCAAGCGACCGAGAATAATCTGTTCGAGCATATCTTTGACCTATTGGATACATTCTGTGGTGACACAACACAGGCTGATGATGTAACACTGGTCGAGGTTTCGTGTGTAGAGGGCATACTGCCGATATTTGATGCTACTTCGCCCAAGATACTTTCAAAAGCAAAAGGTGAATGGGATTTATCGTTCAAATTTCGAGGTGAACGATTACGTGAGACTAATCCTATTCCTATTCTGGTTGGCCATATTATGGAACTGGAAGGTGTCCAATCAGAACGCCAGTCAATATATACCGTTTTGACAGAACTTTACCTCAATGCTCTTGAACACGGTGTATTAGGACTCAGCTCTAGTTTAAAGTCTGATCCTAGTGGATTTTCACAGTATTTTTCTGATCGCGAATCGAGACTAGCTAGTTTAAAATCCGGCTTTATCCAATTTGATCTAAGCTGTTGCCAAGGTCATGGTTTTCGAGACATTACGCTCCGAATAGAAGATAGTGGTGACGGCTTTGACTATAAAAATCACAAACCACCAGCCAGTGACGAGATGGCTCTTTGTGGTCGAGGTATTTTATTAATTAGAGGCTTTAGTGAATCTTTAACATACGAGGGCAACGGGAATATTGCTTCAGTTGTGTTCAGGTCAAAAACAGCTTAATTTAGACAACTAATGAAACTTTTATATGAAAATCACATCATGAATGATGGTTCGGTAATCGATAGTAGCTCATTGTCCGCTTTGCAAGAGGCAATGGGGGAAGACTTCTCAGGATTAGTGCCCATATTTATAGAGTCCACTGGGGATATTTTAACCAACCTTTTAAATGCCTTTAATCAACAAGACATAGAGTCTTTTACTCGTGAAGCGCACAGCCTGAAATCAAGCAGTGCTAATCTTGGAGGCCTTATTCTGTCAGAAATGGCAGCAAAGCTAGAAAAAGCAGGTCATCAGGGGCAATTGCCTGAATCGGAAGAATTTATAAAACCACTAAAAGAAACGTTTGTGCTAATGGAAAAGGAGTTGCAGCAACACCAACTTTAATGGTTTTTGCTGCAACTTTTTTCTGAACGGTACCCCTTTATAGTAAGCCAAAAAGAGTTATCCGATTTAGTTCGCTAGCTCACTTGCGACAAGATAATCAATTATTTTAATCAGCCTATCATTGGTGCCAGCCATTGATCCAGATGCCAAATACTTTCCGTTGATGATAATGGCTGGAACACCATTGTGGCCATAGCGTTTCTCTAATTGAGTACTCTTTCGAAGCTGACTATCAACAGGGAATGATGCAAAGCTATCACGAAAAAGCTTTTCGTCCAGACCCTGATCAACGGCAAACTCAGCCAACTGGTCAAGGGTATCTAGGCGTTGCCGTTTGATATGAATGGCATCAAATAGCTCTTTATGGACCTGTTTCTGTACCCCCATTAACTTAAATGTATGAAAGGCTCTGGCATGATTCATCCAACTAGGATTAAGCACTGACGGGACCGGCTCGAAAACAACGCCGTCAGGAATGCTTTTCTCCCAATGCTCAATATAAGGTTCAAATCGAAAGCAATGTGGGCAGCCATACCAAAACATTTCGGTGACAACTACTTTGTCGGGGTGTGATGTTTTTACTACTGGCGAAATGACTTTGTAGTCGACGCCCTCAACATAGGCCTGTTGTGCGCCAACTTGTGTGGAAATTAATAAAGCTGTAATTAAGCCTAGCGTCCATTTTTTTATCATTGATTATTCTCTACATTTCAAGATCGAAGTTAAATAGTTAGTCTGCTCTAAATCTATACTTGGGCAATTCTTAATATAACGAAGTTCTCAGGAGTTTATTCCCTAGAACATTAACCTTTACTTAATGCCGGCGCTTATTTAATGCCAACCCTATTTAATACCAGCAATATATGCTGCTACTGCCGTCATTTCGGTATCTGACATGCGAGCCGCAACATTACGCATCATTTTACCCGCATCATTCGCTCGTGAACCATCACGGAACATCTTTAATTGAGACACAATATAGTCAGGTTGTTGACCTTTCAGAGAAGGCCAGAGAGCTGGTTCATTGCCTGAGCCATCCGGTGCATGGCACGCCATGCAGGCTGGTACCGATATTTCTGTGATGCCACCACGGTAGATGCTTTCACCTTTTTCGATTAATGTATCGTCAAATTTGACTGGTTTAAGCTTTTGGCTTTGGTAATAGGCAGCAACATCTTGCAAGTCTGCGTCGGTGGCAAGAATACCAGCCATTCCCTGCATGGTGGCATTCACTCGTGCTCCAGATTTATAATCTTTCAATTGTTTAACCAGGTAAGAAGCATGTTGACCCGCCAAACTCGGCCATGTGCCACTAATGCTATTTCCATCGGCGCCATGACAACCCGCACAAGCAGCACTTTTTGATTTTCCAGCCTGAATATCTGCTGCATATGAGGTAATTGACATTAAACTGGATAATACAATTACAATAGCTCCGATATAGCTCGGTTTCATGACTTCTCCTAAATTTTATTGATACGGGTTCTGAATTTTTGGGCGAGAATGTATATCATACACCAGCTCCCCGTTCAACTTGAGTATAAAGACCGTCTTATGAGTAATTTGTTCCAACAGGCGCAGTATTTAACCAGCGCTTTTGAATTATCCCAGATCTTGCCAGATGAGGGTAGAGAAGTTGCTTTTGCAGGTCGCTCTAACTCAGGTAAGTCCAGCGCTATTAATTGCCTTACCCACCAGAAAAAATTGTGTAAAACTAGTAAAACACCAGGGCGGACACAACTTATTAATTTTTTTGGTATAGAAGAAGACCGGCGACTGGTTGACCTACCTGGCTATGGCTTCGCTAAAGTACCCACAAAATTAAGAGATCATTGGGGTAATGTGCTTTCAACTTTTTTGCTTGAGCGTAAGGCTCTGGCTGGTCTTGTGATAGTAGTCGATATTCGTCGAGGTATTAGTGATATAGATCAGGCCTTGATCGATTTGGCGGGACATCAAATTGATTTACACATCCTTTTAACTAAATCCGATAAATTGTCGAAGGCAGCTATTAGTAAAACCGTTTCTTCTGTTAAAAGAAGCCTTGGTGATGATCGCCATTCAGTTTCCAGCTTGTCTATCTTAAATCGTCAAGGACTTGATCAACTAGAAACAAAGTGCGCCGAATGGCTTGCTTTAATTTGACCCACTCTGTATAAACTGATCATAGAACGCAGTACGGATAAGCCAAAATATCCTTTGTTAGGTGACTTGTTTGAACATAAAAAAACCCTGATAGTAAACTATCAGGGAAATTGGTTGTACCGGATGGGGTTCCGGAACATTGTTCGTTCATAAGAGGGAGAACGAACAGCAGCGCTGGGCATATAGCGCTGAACAGTAGACTCTATGCTTTTCTCTAAGTTCCTACTGCCACTCCTTATTTATAGCTTATTTCTGATGTTTTTCTCTATTAAATTTTTTTCTACTCTTTGTTGTAGAAACTAATATTTAGTGGGCCTCATGCCAATTATCGCCAACACCAGCATCGACTTCTAGCCTTACCGCGAGGTCGGCGGCAGCTGTCATTAGTTTCGAAATTTCGGTTTGTGTACGCTCAATATCGGTACTAACCACTTCAAACACTAATTCGTCGTGTACCTGCATTATCATTTTAGTTCTATTACCATCTGCTTCTAGCCACCGATGAACCGAGATCATCGCTCGCTTTATTATATCGGCAGCTGTGCCTTGCATTGGCGCATTGATAGCGGTTCGCTCAGCATATTGGCGCAGCATTGCTTTACTCGCATTAATATCAGGTAAGTACAAACGGCGACCAAAAACAGTCTCAACAAAACCTTCATCATGGGCACGTAGCTTGGTTTCATCCATATACCGACGAACACCAGGATAACGCTCAAAATAGGTATCAACATAGGCCTGAGCTTCGTTTCTACCTATATTAAGCTGATTACCCAGCCCAAACGCAGACATACCGTAGATCAATCCAAAATTAATCGCTTTGGCCGCTCGGCGTTGATCAGCATCGACCGCCTCAAGCGACGTACCAAATACTTCAGCTGCCGTTGCTTTATGAACGTCTAGGCCTTTATCAAACGCTTCAAGCAGGCTTTCATCAACCGACAAATGCGCCATAATACGAAGTTCTATCTGCGAATAATCGAGTGCCAATATGCTGTTACCTTCTTCAGCAACAAACGCTTCTCTTATTCGACGACCTTGTGGTGATCGAACCGGAATGTTTTGTAAATTAGGATTGGTAGAAGATAGCCTACCTGTTGATGCAACGGCTTGTTGGTAGGAAGTATGAATTCGACCAGTTGACAGGTTTATCTCTTTAGGCAGTTTATCGATATAGGTAGTTTTTAGTTTATTTAGACCACGATGCTCGATAATGAGAGCAGGTATTTCATAGTCTCGTGCTAGTTCCTCTAATACAGACTCAGCGGTCGAAGGCTGTCCTTTAGGTGTTTTGCGTAAAATAGGCAAACCCAATTTGTCGTAAAGAATGGCCTGTATCTGTTTTGGGGAGCTTAAATTGAATGTTTCTCCAGCTTTGTCATAAACCGAAGCTTCGATTATGGCCAATTGAGCATCAACTTCGACCCCTTGTTCCTGTAACTTTATGCGGTCGATTAAGACACCATTTTGCTCAATTTTAAGTAATACATCGACTAACGGTAGTTCTATGTTTTTATACACACTTTCTAAACCTGGCTCGGCTTGCAGTCGTTCATTGAGATGGTCGTAAAGCTGTAATGTGATATCAGCGTCTTCGGCCGCATATTGGGTAGCTTCGACTATGTCAACTTTATCAAAGGTAACCTGCTTTACACCTTTACCGGCGATATCTTCAAAGTGAATAGTATCGTGGTTAAGATAGAACTTGGCCAACGCATCCATGTTATGTCGACTAGCAGTCGAGTTCAGAATATAAGATTGCAACATCGTATCCTGCGCAATCCCTTTGATGTGAATGTCTTCACCGATAAAAATATGACAGTCGTATTTTATGTTTTGGCCAATTTTCCCTATTTCAGGATTCTCCAATATTGGTTTTAGTGCGGCTAGAACATCTACCTTTTTAAGCTGTGATGGAACACCTTCATAGCTATGACAAAGTGGTATATAACATGCTTTTCCAGCTTCGATACAAATCGAAATACCAACTAGTTCTGCCACCATATATTCAACACTGGTGGTTTCGGTATCGATCGCAAACTGCTCACTGGCTTTTATTAATGCCAACCATTTTTCAAATGCTTCGGTGGTTAAAATACAGTCGTACTCGACTGCTGTTGTTGATTGTACTTGAGCAATCGAGCCACCAGGTTGTGAAGCAAGCTCATCGTACCAACGATTAAAACCAAATTGCTGATAAAAGGCGGCGAGGGTGCCGCTATCTCCCGCAGACTGTACCAACTCATCTATTTCAACATTCGTGTCGCAGTCGAGCTTGATGGTTGCCAGTTGATAAGACATCGGCAGGAATTCTAAAGAGTCCCGTAAGTTCTCTCCAACCTTCCCCTTAATTTCGTCGGCGTGATCTATTACTCCTTGTAAGCTTTCATATTGTGCCAACCACTTCGCCGCCGTTTTAGGACCCACCTTGGGAACACCTGGAATATTGTCTGAGGTATCGCCCATAAGCGCCAGATAGTCGATTATTTGATCGGGTCTTACCAGAAATTTTTGTGGCACCGTGTCGACAGTCATTAGTTGATTATTCATAGTATTAATGAGCCGAACATTGTCATTGACCAGTTGAGCCATGTCTTTGTCGCCTGTCGATATTAAAACGTCATATCCGGCATCTGCTGCAACTACTGCGAGGGTACCTATCACGTCATCCGCTTCGACACCTCCAATGCAGATTAGCGGCAATCCCTGGGCTTTAATGATTTGATGGAGCGGTTCGATTTGAATTCTCAGGTCATCAGGCATTGGCGGACGATTAGCTTTGTATAAGTCATATATATCATTGCGAAAGGTTTTGCCTTTGGCATCAAATACAACACCGATATTGTCAGGCTGCTCATCAATTATTAGTTTGCGCAGCATATTTAATACGCCATATATAGCCCCGGTAGGATGTCCATCAAAGGTTAATGGTGGCAAACCGTGGAAAGCACGGAATAGATATGAACTACCGTCGACTAACACTAGTTTTTTTCGATTTTCTTGATTCATATTGTTGCGCTACAATGCCGCCCCCTGAAGAGTATCGTTAAGAATTTTCGAGAGCCTATTTTTGAATTTGATCGTTAATAATATCACAGCTGTTAGTATTTATGCTGAGCTAAGCAGCAGGTGCCTTTGATGTCTGTCTATACAAAGGTGGAAACAGGAGAACTAAATACCTTCCTGCAACGCTACTCCATTGGCAAACTTATTCGCTATGCTGGCATTACAGCCGGGGTCACAAATACCAATTATTGGCTAGAGACTGAAGCTGGGCATTATGTGCTAACGCTATTTGAGCATATTGACAATGCAGGCCTCAACTATGTACTTGGCTTACAGCATCACCTGGCAGACAGCGGTGTTAATTGCACAGCACCGATAGTCGACAACGAAGGTTTATTATTCTCAACTTTAAACCATCGGCCAGCAGCCATTGTTAATCGAATACCAGGGTCTGTTTGTCAAAATCCGACTGTTCGTCAGTGTGTTCAAATCGGAGTAGAGCTAGCAAGGTTTCATTTGGCCGGACTTAGTTATGAAAAGAAGAAGCCCAATAGCCGTGGTCTTAAGTGGTGGAAGTCGATGTCCGACCAATTAGGGCATGTACTAGATAATGCTGACCAAATCCTCATCAACTCTGTTATTGAAGATTTTGAATCTTTTGAAATGAGCGGCCTGCCTCAAGGATCATTACACGGTGACTTATTTCACGACAATGCCTTATTTGAGGTTGATTGTTTTAGTGGCATTATCGACTTTGATTACGCCTGCCACGATTACCTGATTTATGATATTGCCGTTACTGCTAATGATTGGTGCATTGATAATAAGGGCGAGTTAATAGCTGAAAAAATGTCTTCTTTCCTAGGTGCTTACAATAAAGTCCGTTTATTACAAGACTGTGAATATGAGGCATTGCCGATTATGCTTCAAGTCGCTGCTTTACGTTTTTGGCTATCGAGACTCTACGATAAAACTTTCCCACTCGAAGGGGTACTTACATTTCTTAAAGATCCAGATGAGTGCCGAAACATGCTCTTGCTAAGACGGGTTGAAGTTGGGGAGACTGAGCTTAAATTGTGATTATTTACCGATACAAAAACTGGAAAATATAGTTCCGAGTAAGTCGTCCGAGGTAAACTCGCCTGTAATTTCGTTAAGGAACTGCTGCGTAATACGTAAGTCTTCAGCCATTAACTCACCTGAATGTGTTTCAGTAAAAATTAAACTGGCTTGATTGAGGCTTTCCTGGGCACTCATCAAGGCCTCTACGTGTCTTCGCCTGGCTAAAAATGTTTGATTATCTAGATTATAATCCGCGTCCTTACCTACGATTAACTCAATTAGCGCATCAACGCCTTCACCACTTTTGGTTGAGATAGAACAGTCTTTTAATGCATGTTCCTCCACTAGATCTGATTTACTAAAGATCAAGTAGTAATTAGATTCAGCTAATGCCTCTATTATCTTTTGGTCGGCATCCGTTACACCAATACTGGCATCCACCAACAGTAATATGGTGTCTGCTTTGTCAATTTCCAACCAGGCTCTTTTAACGCCTTCCTGCTCGACAGGGTTATCGGATTTTCGTAATCCAGCCGTATCGTTAATACGAACAGGAATACCCTTCAGTGAAATATTTTCTCGTAAGACATCGCGCGTGGTACCTGCTATTTCGGTCACGATAGCAGCTTCATATCCAGCAAGATAATTCAACAAACTAGATTTACCTGCATTTGGCAAGCCTACAATAGCGACATTAAGGCCATCATTTAAAACTCGACCATGCTCGGCTTGTTTTAGTAAACTCCCAAGACTAGATTGGCAGTTCTCAAGCTTAACTTGTATCGAGCTATCAGCCAAAAAGTCTATTTCTTCTTCCGCAAAATCTAACGCTGCCTCAACATACGCCCGCAGGTGTATAAGTTCGGACACGAGATACTTTACTTTGGATGAAAACGCACCCTCTAGTGATCGTATTGCCGCTTTGGCTGCTGCACGACTACCTGATTCGATTAAATCAGCAACGGCCTCAGCTTGAGCGAGATCCAGTTTGCCATTTAGAAATGCTCTTTCCGAAAACTCTCCGGCTCGAGCCAGTCGTGCACCCAGAAAACAAATCCTTTCTAACAACATGTCTAATAAAACTGGGCCACCATGACCCTGAACCTCTACAACATGCTCACCGGTAAACGAATGTGGGGACTGACTATAGATACAAAGACCGTGATCTATTGGTTGGGCGGAGTCATCAAAGAACTTTCTAAACAAAGCTCGACCTTTTTGTAAGGTCGAGCCTGTCAGGATTTGGGCAATTTCAAGCGCACTTGGGCCTGAAATACGGATAATACCAATGCCACCAATGCCTGGTGGTGTAGCAACTGCGGCTATGGTATCGACTACTGGCATTATCATATTTCTGTAGCGTTAACTAAACTTCAGCGATGAACTTTTAACTACCACCCGCTTCAATGCGTTTCGTAATTACCCACTGTTGAGCAATTGAAAGCGTATTGTTGACGATCCAGTAAAGCACCAACCCTGATGGAAAAAATGCAAAGAAAATGGTAAACACAAAAGGTAATGCCATCATCACTTTGGCCTGAATTGGATCAGGCGGCGCTGGGTTTAATCGCTGCTGAATGAACATACTAATGCCCATGATGACAGGCATAACGTAGTAGGGGTCCATCACCGATAAATCTTGAATCCAGAAAATAAAAGGTGCTTGTCGCAGTGCAACCGTTTCCAGTAATGCCCAGTACAACGCTATAAACACCGGTATTTGAACCAGCATCGGCAAGCAACCGCCCATGGGATTTATTTTCTCAGTTTTATAAAGCTCCATCATCGCCTGATTCATTTTCTGACGATCATCACCATGACGCTCTTTTAATTGCTTTAAACGCGGTGCTACTTTGCGCATTCTGGCCATCGAGCGATAACTTGCTTCTGATAACTTATAAAATACTGCTTTAATCGTAAAGGTCAGGAGAATGATAGCTAATCCCCAGTTCCCAACATAGCTATGATAGAACGACAACAACCAATACAAGGGCTTAGACAGGAACGTCAGTACGCCATAGTCAACCGTAAGGTCTAGACCAGGGGAGATCTCTTCAAGACGTTCTACTAACTTAGGGCCAACAAAAAATTGGCTGTTAAATTCCGTACTGCTACCATTAGCTACTTGCTTGTTTTCTGATCTCATACCAATGGTGTAAGTGGCCGGAAAACGTTTAGTGCTTGAAATACTATAAACCAAATTAGATCCATCTTGTGTCGGTATCCAGGCCGACAAAAAATAATGTTGAAGCATGGCTATCCAGCCGCCAGTAGAGTTAACCTTTAGCTTCTCGTCTTCCATGTCATCAAAACTAAACTTAGTGTATTTATCTTCTTCGTTGTAATACACGGCACCTGTGTAGGTAACCAGTAATTTCGACTCAGTTAATGGCCGAGATCTTTGTATCTGGCGGTATTCGCTGCCTTGCCAATCAGATCCAGAATTGTTTGTAACCGTATGTTGGACATCAACTAAGTAGTTACCTGGCTTGAACCGGAAAGTTTTTACTACTTCTATGCCATCTTGTCGCCAGGTGAGAGGGACTAATAATTCGCTAGCCCCATCTGCCAGTTTATAATTCTGTTTTTGAGCTTCAAAGATGCTGTGATGAGTTGGGGCGGTATTGGCTTTATTTCGAAGACCACTTTGCAGTATATGTACCGAGTCCTCGTCGCTATGTACTAGCTCGAGATACTCATTTGGGTCTTCGAGGGTGAGAGGGTAATTCTTTAATTTAATAGATCGAATTACTCCACCACGAGTATCAATGAGCACCTTAATGGCATCAGTTTCGACTGTTACGAGAGACGCACTGGGCTGTAGTGTATCGTTTTGTATGGGCGTATTATTAGTTCCCAATTGACTATCAATTTCTGGTAAATCGTCCAGGTCAGCGATATTAGACTGATCCTGACTGATCACACCATTGTCATTCTGTATCACAACAGCGGGTTTTGGACCATAGTCAACCTGCCATTGTTGCCAAAGTAGCATACCAACAAAGGCGGTTGCTGCGAACAGGAATAGTCTTGTATTGTCCATCAAATTACTCTGGTCATATTTTGGAGTTAGTTGTTTTAGATTGGGGCACTGGATCGTAACCACCGGCATGCCAGGGATGGCAACATGAAAGACGTTTGGTTGTCAGATAAAGACCCTTAAACACACCATGCTCTGTGATGGCTTCAATCGCATATTGAGAACAGCTAGGAATATAACGACAACTACTAGCTAGGAATGGACTCAGTAGATATTGATAAGCTCGGATTAGTATAATTAGGCTTTTTCGCATGGTCTATTGACAACTTTCATCTGTATCGATTTCCCACTTCATTCAGGAACATCGATTAATTATGCTATTCCAATGTTTGTCCAGGCTAACCCTTAACTGCCTGCTGTCATTTAATAAAATTTGCTTACGCACCATCACCACCAAGTCTCTAGCAGGTAAGCGATGTTGATTTTTCCGAAAACTTTCTCTCAAAATTCTTTTCAAGCCATTCCTGTGAACGGCTTTTTTAATTTGCTTTTTCGCAATTGCAAAACCTATCCTTGGATTTTCTCCTTTATGGGCACTGACCAAAATCGTGATGCCGGAATCGCCCATGCGAGTATTTTTACTAAAAACTTGACGAAAGTCAGCTGCTGTTGTCAGTCTTAGTAGCCTCGGAAATGATTCCTCGGTCTTATCTTCCACTACTAAGGTGTTAGACGTGCTCTGCCTTTCGCTCTACGTGCCTTGATTACATTTTGGCCGCCACTAGTTTGCATACGCGCGCGAAATCCGTGCGTTCTAGCGCGCTTTAAATTACTTGGTTGAAAAGTACGTTTCATGTCTTAAGTCTCAGCTAATTCTACTTGTCGGTTTCAACAAGGCGCGATAATGTACTTGGACATAGAAGCCACGTCAACCCTTATTGCCACTCAATTTAAGCGCTATTTGTTACAGATTTCGATAAAGTCTGTGGTTATCAAAATAATTTAACTTATGTGCCTTTGCTATGCCTGTGGATAAGTATATTATTAGCAGCGCTAAATAGCTTGATTAGAGCCTCTAGTTGGTTCCCTTAAATTCTTGCTTTTACGACTTTTCATTTAACTCTAATTAACCACAGGTATTAGTATTTTGACCCCTATTTGGCAACAGTGTATTTCCAGTCTCGAAACTGAGATTAGTGAACAACAGTTGAATACCTGGATTTTGCCTCTACAGGCTGAACAAGAATTAAACGTATTAAAACTGTTGGCACCGAATCGTTTTGTTATGGATTGGGTTCGCAAGCACTTTCTCGAACGCATTAAAGAACTAGTCTCTAGTTTAGATGACAGTAAGTCTATTTCAGTTAACTTATCAATTGGCTCTCAAACTAGAACAATTAGTTCAGTGAAAGGTCAAGGTGACAATAAACAGGTCAATAAGATAAAAAAGACTCCAGCGCTTAGTGATTCTCAACGTTTCAGTAATTTTGTAGAGGGTAAATCTAATCAGTTGGCAAGAGCAGCTTCCATTCAAATCAGCAATACCCCTGGTTCAGACTACAACCCATTGTATATTTATGGCGGAGTAGGGCTTGGCAAAACACATTTGATGCACGCCATTGGTAACCAGATCAGGCAAAGAAACGCCGACAGCAATATTTTATATGTTAATTGCGAACGTTTTGTCTCTGATATGGTTAAAGCCCTTCAACATAGCAAAATGAATGAGTTTAAAAATTACTATCGAAGCTTGGATGCACTGTTAATAGACGATATACAGTTTTTAGCAGATAAGAATCGTTCGCAAGAAGAGTTTTTCCATACCTTTAACTCGCTGTATGAATCTAAGGCACAAATGGTAATTACCTGCGATCGCTACCCAAAAGAAATTGAAGGTCTTGAAGATAGAATCCGGTCTCGTCTTGGCTGGGGTCTAGCTGTTGATATTAAACCACCAGATCTAGAAACTAGAGTGGCGATACTTAATATCAAAGCCGATCAAGCCAATGTTATTGTTCCTGATGACGTTGCATTTTTTATTGCAGAACGCTTTAAATCCAATATCAGAGAATTGGAAGGGGCCCTTAAAAGGGTTATCGCACATGCCCATTTTACAGGGCAACCTATAACACAGGATTTTGCTCGGCAAGCGTTAAAAGAATTACTGGCAGTGCAGGACAAACCAGTGACGATTGAAAAAATTCAAAAGCAAGTTGCGACGTATTATAAAATAAGAGTTGCTGATTTACTCTCTAGCAGAAGGACACGCTCGATTACCAGGCCTCGTCAATTAGCAATGAGTATCACAAAAGAGTTAACTCGACATAGCCTACCAGAAATTGGTGGTGCATTTGGTGGCCGGGATCATACAACCGTTCTTCATGCCTGCCGGAAAATAATTGAACTACGCATTGAAGATAGCCTGCTCGACGAAGATTACGAAAACATAATTAGACTATTAACCAATTAGTAGGCAAGGCTAAAGCCCTTCGAGAACTACTCCTATACTCGAATACATGTTATTTTAATCATAAAGCTGTGACTTCTTTGTGGATAAGTTTTGTAAAACTTTTTTTAGCCTTTTTTTTACCATTTTATGCACAGTTTGCTAATAATTTGCAGACAGTATATTTGAACATAATTTTTATGTAAGTCACTGAATATATAACGTTTATTCGACTTTTCTACAAATAGTAGAGTTACCAATAACAACAGTAAGTACTATATAAATGAAATCTATTATTAAAAGAAACGAACTTCTAAGCTCCTTACAAAACATAATTGGAGCTATAGAGAGAAGACAAACATTACCTATTCTAGGTAATATTCTTTTTCATGCTTATGAAGGGGCATTATTCATAACAGCAACAGATTTGGAAATTGAAATGGTGTGTTTGGTGCCTACAGCCGAGATTCCAAATTTTCAAACCACAATTCCAGCAAGGAAATTATTAGATATTTGTAAAGCTTTGCCAGATGGTTCAGATATAACATTAAACATTGAAGAAAATAAGGTAACTTTGGTTTCAAATCGTAGTAGGTTTACATTATCAACATTACCAGCCAAAGATTTTCCTAGTCTTGATGATATTAATTCACAACATGAATTTTCAATACCGCAAAAAGCGTTAAAGTCGTTAATTGACAAAACATCTTTTGCTATGGCGCAACAAGATGTGAGGTATTATTTAAACGGTATACTTGTCGAGCTTTCTACAGGGTTAATTAAATTAGTAGCAACTGATGGTCATCGGCTAGCGCTTAGTGAATATAAAGTTGATATAGAGTTAGACATTGATAAACAGATAATTATTCCTAGGAAAGGAGTGATGGAACTTGCAAGATTATTGAATACGACGGATTCATTAGTAAAACTCACCCTTAGTCAAAATCATATTAAGGTAGAGACGGATAAGCTTTCATTCACGTCTAAACTTATAGATGGCAAGTTTCCTGATTATAATAGGGTAATACCCATCGACGGAAATAAGCTAATGACGGTTAGCAGAAATACTTTAAAGCAAGCTATGAGTAGAATATCCATTCTCTCTAATGAAAAATATAGAGGTATACGTTTGACCCTCACCGAAGGTAACTTAGCTATTCAGGCTAACAATCCAGACCAGGAAGAAGCAGAGGAAGAGCTTGCTGTTAATTACGATGAATCAGAAATAGAAATAGGCTTTAATGTTACATATATTATAGACGTTTTGAATGTACTGACATCAGAAGATGTTCAGCTTAAGCTTAAAGATTCTAATAGTAGCTGCATTGTTAGTGATATAAGTGACTCCTCCAGTTTATACGTAGTTATGCCAATGCGTTTGTAGTAAATACTAGGTTTGTATTATGGGTATACGTCAGCTTAGTCTGACCAACTTCAGAGGATTAAAAAGTACCACCCTAGACTTTCACCCCCATATTAATCTGATAACTGGTGGCAATGGCTCGGGTAAGACTAGCCTACTCGAATCTATTAATGTCATTGCACAAGCTTGCTCTTTCCAAACCCATAGACTAAAGAACTGTATATCTCATTCTGAACAGCAGTTATTACTCTTTGCAAAGTTTGAAGATTATAAAGTTGGATTGTCTAAATCTATCTCTAAACTTGATATTAAAATAGACGGAGAAGCCGTCAAGAAACGGTCGATACTAGTAAAGAAAACCCCCTCTAGTATTATTAACTCAGATAGTTTCGAATTAATCACTGGATCGCCCTCTCTACGAAGAAGTTTTATCGACTGGGGTTTGTTCCACGTGGAACATGAATATGCTAGTTATTACACTCAGTTCAAATATGCATTAAAACAAAGAAATGCAATTCTAAAATCAAGAAAAGATATTAATATGATTGAATATTGGGATAGTTACCTAATAGAGCCGTCACTGGTTATTCAAGGATTACGGAAAAAATATTCAAAAATTATTGCGGGTATTCTAAACACTGAGCTCAGAGAGTTATTAGGTGAGGTGGAGTTAGAATTTAATTACGAGCAAGGATGGCCAGCAGGAGAGCTGTTGAAGAATAGTATGAAAGCGAGTAAAAAAAGAGATATAAAATCTGGTTTTACTAATTGTGGAATACATAGAGATAATTTTGTACTTACAACCAATGGAAAACCAGTATCTCAAGTTCTTTCCAGAGGGCAGCTAAAACGATTATGTATCGCACTACAAATAACACTATTGAATATAGTTAAAAAAAGTAGAACTGGACCAATAATTTTATTGGTTGATGATATAGCGTCAGAACTTGATCAGAATTCTCAAAAATTAGTTTTTAAATATCTATTTGAATTAGATGTCCAGTTGTTCATTACCAATATAGATACAACAACACCTAAGCCTTTGCTAAACAAAGAATTCAAAATGTTTCACGTGGAACATGGTATTATAAGCGCTCGAAAAAACAGTTAGAAAATTAGATGTCAAACTACGACTCAACCAGTATTCAGGTACTAAAAGGACTCGATGCGGTGCGTAAGCGCCCAGGTATGTACATAGGCGATACGGATGATGGTACTGGCTTACATCATATGGTTTTCGAAGCGGTAGATAACTCTATCGACGAAGCGCTTGCTGGGCATTGCTCAGAAATTAATGTCATAATTTATGCCGATGGCTCAGTGTCAGTAAAAGATAATGGTCGTGGTATACCTGTTGATATCCATGAAGAAGAAGGCAGGTCTGCTGCAGAAGTAATTATGACGGTACTTCATGCTGGTGGTAAGTTTGATGATAACTCCTATAAAGTGTCGGGGGGATTACACGGCGTTGGAGTTTCGGTTGTTAACGCATTGTCAGAAAGGTTATCTCTTCGAATAAAACGTGGTGGTAAATTATATGCCCAAGAATATGCGATGGGTGAACCACAAGGTGATTTAAAACCGATTAAGGATACCGACCAAACAGGAACAGAGCTTCGTTTTTGGCCCAGCAAAGAAACTTTCACTAATGTGGAATTTCACTATGAGATATTAGCAAAGCGTCTTCGCGAGCTGTCTTTCCTTAATTCAGGTGTACGTATTCGTATAATGGATGAGAGAACGAACAAGGAAGACTTGTTTGAATATGAAGGTGGGATTAGAGCATTTGTAGAACATCTAAATAAACATAAAACACCGATTAACGAAAAGGTTATCGAAATTCAAGTTGAAATGCAGGACGTTGTAGTAGAAGTTGCTATGCAGTGGAATGACTCATACCAGGAAAATATATTTTGCTTCACCAATAATATCCCTCAACGCGATGGTGGTACTCATCTATCAGGATATAGATCAGCATTAACTCGTACTTTAAATCAGTACATGGAATCCCAGGTAAAAAAAGATAAAGTAGTCACAGCCGGTGACGATGCTCGAGAAGGTTTAACAGCTGTTTTATCAGTAAAAGTACCAGACCCAAAGTTTTCGTCGCAAACAAAAGATAAATTGGTGTCCTCAGAAATTAAAGGCATTGTAGAGTCAGCTGTATCTGACAGCTTAAAAGACTATCTTCAAGAAAACCCAGCAGAAGCTAAAGCAATTACATCAAAAATATTGGAGGCTGCAAGAGCTAGAGAAGCCGCTCGTAAAGCTAGAGAGATGACTCGTCGGAAAGGCGCTTTAGATATAGCAGGATTGCCAGGGAAGTTGGCGGACTGTCAGGAAAAAGATCCTTCATTGTCAGAAATCTATTTGGTGGAGGGTGATTCAGCCGGTGGATCAGCTAAACAAGGACGTAATCGAAAAACTCAGGCAATTCTGCCATTGAAGGGTAAAATTTTAAATGTTGAAAAAGCTCGATTCGATAAAATGATTCAATCTGCCGAAGTAGGCACTTTAATTACGGCATTGGGTTGTGGCATAGGCCGAGAAGAATTTGATATAGATAAACTTCGTTATCACCATATTATTATTATGACTGACGCCGATGTTGACGGCTCTCATATACGAACACTTTTATTGACTTTTTTCTACCGTCAAATGAAGGTATTGGTGGAAAGAGGGTACATATATATAGCCCAGCCACCGCTTTATAAAGTTAAAAAAGGAAAGCAGGAACGGTATGTAAAGGATGATAAAGAGCTTAATGCTTATTTATTGCAATTAGCAATAGAAGGAGCTCACTTACATTTAGACGATAATTTACCCGCTTTGACAGATTTAGCACTAGAGAACTTGGCTAGGCAATATATTGTGGTTAAAGGTATTTTCGAACGTTTAGGAAAAACAGTACCGTTAGATCTTCTAGAGGAATTAATCGACCTTCCAGCAGTAAAAGAAGAAACATTATCCGACTCAACGAAATTGGCAGAATGGGCAAAGTTATTAGCGCTTCGCTTAAATGAAAAATCGGGTGCTTCTCTGTCTTATGAAGTTTCAGTTAATAGTGATGAGAATAGCGTTCAATTTGGTTTAACTATTACAAAGAAAATGCATGGGATTTTTACAAAATATAAGCTCTCACCAGAATTCTTTAAAGGTGTTGACTATACTGTTATAGCTCAATTTGTTGAGCAATCGGTTGATTTACTAACAGAGAGATCGTTTGTTAGTAGAGGAGAGCGAAAGCAAAACGTGAACAAATTCAGCGAAGTTTATAATTGGTTAATGAAGGAAGCTCGCAAAGGGCTTAATATTCAACGTTACAAAGGTCTCGGAGAAATGAATCCCGATCAGTTATGGGAGACAACCATGGATCCAGAAAATCGTCGCTTATTACAAGTCCGTATAGAAGATGCAGTAGCTGCTGATGAAGTATTCACAACCCTGATGGGCGATCACGTCGAGCCACGCAGAAACTTTATTGAATCGAATGCTCTGAATGTAAATAATTTGGATGTATAATTAGATTATATTTAATAAACCATTGATTAATATAGGTTTATTGGAGTTAAAGAGTCTCAGATATATAAATTAGTACAGTCATTCTCTGGATAGTTTAAATGTTAATGGGATCCAATCGGGCGAATAATTACAATCACCGATTAAGATCTCAGGCGCAACGCATTGAAATCTTGATCCAATTTAAATTTTCTTGTTAAAGCTACGACATGTTGAAATTTCTAAGCTTGTCTAAACCAGTAAACAATATATGAAATTTGAACGGGAGAGATTAGAAAAATTTATTCTGGCAGGCTGTAATCTATTTAAAGCCAGAAAAAACGGAACATATGGCAGGTTTAGCACAGGCAGAAGACCTAACTGATTTAAAAGAAAACGATGATTTTCAACAATTGAAAATTAGAAAAGGCTATTTTGAAAATACCTGTAAACAGAAATGAATTTTATTGAAAATCGGCCAACATCAATAATATTGGCATTGAAATTTTCCCTGGAATCATCGTAGCCTTGGCAATAAATTTTGATACCAGGTATTTAGTGGAATCCAAAACAGCAGAAATAGCCGATGTAAGTTTGGACCAACTATTTAACACATGATTTGGATCTAAACTTAATTAAAGTAACTTAACGTTAATAATTACACATCCACGCTCTAAATTTCTGAACTAAAGAATTAGAAGATTTTTATATTTTTCATTTTTTGTCTGGGTGTTTGCATCTTTCCTTTGATTACCATCGATTCAGTTAGGTGAGACAAATTATAGGAGTAAAAAAAAACAAACAAGGCAATTTTTATAGCCTACCTTGACATTAAGAACCTCAAATACTGCTTTATAAAAACTACTTACACCATGTAAACTTATTAACTACACAAACTAATACCAAACAGTGACGAATATTCATTAGAGTAGTACTTAGAGAACTGAATTGAAAAACGCTATTAAAAAAATCGATCAACTACCAAAATTTAGCCAGTTAACAGTAGGTAATATTAAACTTAATGTTGAAACTATTCTAAAGGCTAATAAGTTATTAGTTGATAAATTAGTAACCACTGATGAAATGACCTGGGATAGCTTTGTTAAGCCGCTGTCGCTTCTTGAGGATACTTTAAATAAGCAATGGTCACCAGTCAGTCACCTCAACGCTGTAAAGAGTAGCGAGCTTCTGCGCAAAGCTTACAATGACTGCTTGCCGCTATTGAGTGAATATGCAACTGAAATGAGCCAGAACAAAGCCTTGTATCAGGGCTTTGTTACTATTCACGGGTCAGAGGACTTCACGCATTTAGACATATCTCAACAAAAGACCATTAAAGATGCCTTAAAACACTTCAAACTAGGTGGTGTTGATCTTGAAGGGAAAAGCAGAAAACGCTACCAAATACTGCAGACCGAGCTCTCTGAACTTCAGTCCAGTTATGAAAATAACCTACTCGACGCCACTCAATCCTGGGAGCAATTAATCGATGATGAGCATAAGTTAGCAGGCCTTCCGGATTACGCAAAAAAAATGTTAGAGAAATTAGCACAACAAAAAAAGAACAGTGGCTATAGAGTCACTCTCGACATGCCCTGCTACATCTCTGTTATTACCTATGCAGATAATAGAGAATTACGTCAGCAAATATATGAAGCTTATACCAGCCGGGCGTCTGATATAGGAATAACAGATAAAAAGTTTGATAACGCGATAATAATGGAAAAAATCATTGCTAAAAGACAAGAGAAATCAATTCTACTTGGTTTTTCTAACTATTCAGACTATTCATTAGAAACAAAAATGGCAAACTCAACCGAGCAAGTCATAGAATTTTTAAACGATCTCGCGCAACGATCGAAACCAGCAGCCATAACCGAAGTAAAAGAGCGTCAGCAATACGCAGAATCTCTCGGATTTGAAGGTGACCTGGAACCATGGGATTTTACCTATTACAGCGAAAAGCTAAAACAACATCGTTATAAAATAGCAGAAGAGGACTTAAAGCCCTATTTTTCTGACCAGGTAGTCATTACTGGCTTGTTCAAAATAGTTAAAGAGCTTTACAACATTAAAATTGAGCAAATCCATGAGGGTATAGATCTATGGCATTCATCCGTTCGTTTCTATCAAATTAAAGATAGTGAAAATCAGGTTATAGGTCAATTTTACCTAGACCTTTATGTGCGAGAAAATAAACGTGGCGGCGCCTGGATGGATGAGTGCATTAATCGACATCATATCGATGGTAAAACTCAAATTCCGGTTGCCTATCTAACCTGTAACTTAACACCACCGATTAGCGCAGAACCGGCTCTATTCACGCATGATGAGGTTATTACTCTTTTCCACGAGTTTGGTCATGGTTTGCATCATATGTTAACGAAAATTGATGTCCCAGATGTAGCTGGAATAAATGGCGTAGAATGGGATGCGGTAGAACTGCCTAGTCAATTTATGGAAAACTACTGTTGGCAAAAAGATGCACTCCAACTATTTGCTAAACATTATAAGACAGGGGAATCTCTACCTGACGATCTATTCTACAAAATGACAGCTGCCAAAAACTTTCAAACGGCGTTACAAATGCTTCGTCAAATAGAGTTTTCTCTTTTTGATATCAAGCTTCATCAAAGTCATAACTTGAAGCACGCATCAGAAATACAATCCATACTCGACCAGGTCCGACACGAAGTTTCAGTAGTTAAGACGACGTCCAATAATAGATTTCAAAATGGCTTCTCTCATATTTTTGCAGGCGGTTATGCAGCAGGATATTATAGTTATAAATGGGCTGAAGTTTTGTCTGCAGATGCTTTCGCAGCCTTCGAGGAAGAAGGGATTTTTAACAAACAGACTGGTAAAAGATTTCTCAATTGTATTTTAGAAAAAGGTGGGTCACGCCCTGCGATCGAATCGTTTCATTGCTTTCGAGGTAGAGATCCCAATATCGACGCTTTACTGCGTCACTCTGGCATTACATCCTAAAAAACTATGATTAAATATTTACTTATATTTATGTTCTTATCGATTCTTTCTTTCAGAGTTAGCGCTGAAGAAGCGGTTGAAGGTGAAATTTTATATATCACTGACCAACTAAGACTATCTCTATACGAAACTGCAGCCAAAAAAAGTAAGGTTTTGCAATATTTAGTCTCTGGGGAAAAACTAGAGGTCACCCAAAGTTCAGGCGCTTACGCTTTTGTTACTGCTGAAAGTGGCAAAAAAGGTTGGGTAAAAAGAGGCTTTCTTGTATCAAAACTACCAACAATTACACTTCTCAAACAAGAACTGGAGAAAACTAAAACTTTAGCGGAAGAGCTCAATAAACTTTCGAATAGTAGTCGGATTATCGCCCAGTACGAAAAAGACATGGACGTCCTAAGCGAAAAGTTAAAAGCAAAAAATGAAGCCAATAAAACGTTTCAAAACGAATTAGATGAATTAAAAAAACAAGCGATGGAAAAACAAAAAACAGTGGATCTACTCAATTCGGCTAGCCAAAGCCAACATGAGATCAAACCAGTCGAAGTCCTAGTTTCAGTTTTCCTTGGCTATTGGCGCTATATCTTACCTTTCTGTCTTGGATTTATTTTAATAGGTTTTATCATTGCCCGAAAACTACTAGAAGCTCGAATGAAGAAGAAATTTCAGGGTGTCAAGGTATGGTAAATCAACAACCAACATTCAACTAATAAAGTTCATTGAATAAAAAAATATGCAATACAGAGATTTAAGAGAGTTTATTGATCAGCTTGAAAAAGATGGTGATCTAAAAAGAATCAAACAGGAAATCGATCCAAACCTTGAAATAACAGAAATAAGTGATCGAACCCTGCGTCAAAAAGGACCTGCACTACTATTTGAAAAAGCAGGTGATAGTACGATACCTCTTTTAGCCAATTTATTCGGAACCGAACAACGCGTAGCCAAAGCGATGGGTGAAAGCCAGGTAGAAGCCTTACGTGATGTTGGCAAGCTTCTCGCATTCCTGAAGGAACCAGAGCCCCCAAAAGGATTTATCGACGCTGTCAAAACACTGCCGATTTATCGAAAGATACTAGATATGTCGCCTAAAGTTATTAAAAAGCCTAAATGTCAGGAAATCACAATAACAGGGGAAGATGTTGATCTATCAATATTACCGATCCAAACTTGTTGGCCCGGTGATGCTGGACCTCTGATTACCTGGGGATTAGTCATCACCAAAGGGCCTGCCAAGCCACGTCAGAACATGGGCATATACCGCCAACAAGTCATTGCTAAAAACAAAGTAATTATGCGATGGTTATCTCACCGAGGTGGCGCTCTAGATTATAAAGAATGGCGGCAGCAAAAAGGAAATCAGCCATTTCCAATATCAGTCACTTTAGGTTGTGATCCTGCAACTATCCTTGCCGCTGTTACCCCAATTCCCGATACGTTATCAGAATATGCATTTGCCGGTCTTTTACGAGGTAGCAAAACTGAAGTTGCCAAATCAATAAGTTCTGACCTGCAAGTTCCGGCCAGGGCCGAAATAGTGTTAGAAGGTTTTATCTATCCAGATGATGAAGCGGATGAAGGTCCTTTTGGTGATCACACTGGTTATTACAACGAAATTGATCGCTTTCCGGTTTTCACGATCGAAACCATGACTATGCGCAAGGACCCTATTTATCACAGTACTTATACTGGTCGTCCACCAGACGAACCAGCGATATTAGGTTTGGCATTAAATGAAGTTTTCATCCCAATACTACAAAAGCAATACCCAGAGATTGTTGACTTTTATCTACCATCCGAAGGTTGTTCTTATCGAGTCGCCATCGTTAGTATAAAGAAACAATACCCGGGGCATGCA
This sequence comes from uncultured Acidimicrobiia bacterium, assembly GCA_964195315.1. Taxonomy (GTDB): domain Bacteria; phylum Pseudomonadota; class Gammaproteobacteria. The sequence continues at coordinate 97,077 of CAXMOZ010000019.1, forward strand.
AAGCGAGTGATGATGGGTATATGGTCTTTTTTAAGACAATTTATGTACACCAAATTTGTCATTGTGGTCGACGATGATATCAACCCACGTGATTGGGAAGACGTAATTTGGGCTATATCGACTCGTGTAGACCCGGCAAGAGACTTAACAATCGTAGAAAACACCCCAATCGACTATCTTGACTTTGCATCGCCAGTATCGGGTCTTGGTTCAAAAATGGGTTTAGATGCGACGAATAAGTTACCTGGCGAAACCACTAGGGAATGGGGCACACCCATCAAAATGGACAAGGCGGTTAAAGATAAAATTGATTTAATCTGGTCCGACTTAGGAATCGACTAAACTAGTCAATTAGTTCTAATCAACTTATAGTAATAACGGTGTATTAAACATGGCCAATCTAGATAAAAGCCTTATTGAATCGATGCCTCAGTGGCGTCGCAAATTGCACAGTCAGCCTGAAATTGGCTTCGATGTTCATCAAACAGCTGATTTAGTAGCAAACTTGCTTGAATCATTCGGACTAGAAGTCCATACCGGTATTGGTCAAACAGGTATTGTTGCGATACTACGTAATGGTAATTCAGATCTAGCTATTGGATTACGTGCTGATATGGATGCCTTACAAATTCAGGAAATGAATACCTTCGATTACCGATCAAAGCATGATGGAAAAATGCATGCTTGTGGCCACGATGGACATTCCACTATGTTATTGGGCGCAGCTAAACACCTTTCAGAAAATCGTAATTTTGATGGTACAGTTTATTTTATTTTTCAACCAAACGAAGAGCATGGTCTAGGCGCGCAGGCAATGATAGATGATGGGCTGTTTGAGCGATTCCCAATGCAGTCAGTATTCGGGATTCATAATATGCCGGGTATGGAGGCAGGTTGGTTGTCGATGCGCAGCGGCCCTGTCATGGCGAGTGAAGATAATTTTGTTATTACGATCAAGGGACGTGGTGGTCACGCCTCTCAACCCCATCATCATATAGACCCACTTGTAATAGCTGCAGAAATTATACTCGCACTGCAAACCATTGTTTCTCGAACAATCAACCCCGAGCAACAAGCAGTCGTATCAGTTACCGAAATCATCACTGATGGCGCAGTAAACGTTATACCCAGCAATGTTGTCATAAAAGGCGATTGTCGCTGTTTTGGTGATGAAGTACGTGGCCTAATTGAAAGTCAAATGGCCCAGTTAGTAAAAGGTATTTCCAGCGCACATGGCGCAACACATGACTTTGACTACATTCGTCTCTTTCATTCAACGATCAACGACGAGGAACAAACCAAGGCTGCCTATCGCGCCGCAGTTGAATCGGTTGGTAAAGATAAGGTTGAATACAATTGTAAACCACTCACTATATCAGAGGATTTTTCGAGTATGTTAAGGGTGAAGCCGGGATGTTATATATTCATTGGAAACGGCATTGATAGCGTAGGTGGTTGCATGCTGCATAACCCAAACTATGACTTCAATGATGATATCTCAGAAACAGGTGTTCGATACTGGTCCACTCTGGTGCAACAAAAACTACCGATCGAGCGCTAAAAACTTGTTCGCCCGCAGAATGAAACAGCTTCGTGAAGCACTTATCGAAGCCAATATCGAAGTCGGTCTAATCACAGATGATGACAGTGTCTACTATTACACGGGTTATTATGATTACCTTCATATGGAGTTTGGAAGACCGACCATATTGGTAGTACCACAAAATGGCGAGAGCTTGCTCATTACACCCTCAATGGAACTCGACATGGCTGGCGCAGCCGCAGTAGTAGACAAAATAGCAGCATGGAATGATGGCTTGGGCATCGAATGGCGCGAAACGCTGCCATCGGTCGTTAAAGGTAAAGGTAATATCGCTATTGAACCTAATCAAATGCCACCACTGGTTCGTCGTTATATTGGTACGTTAGTTGAAGAGTCACGCCTCAGTGACATAACGCCTATTGTATCGAACATGCGCATGATTAAATGCGAGGAAGAATTACAACTAGCGCGACACGCAGGAGAAGTGGCTAACGCTATGATGCTAGCAGCACGTAATACAATTGCTGATGGCGTACCAGAATTTGAAATCGCGCTGGCAACTTCTGCCGCTGGTACACGTAAATCAGCACAATTGTTAGATAAGCATTACAAAGATGTTCGCATGTCGCCCAATACACACTTTTTACAAATCATGGCGTCAGGAAAAGACATTACAATGCCCCATCACCGAGCTTCAACCAGGGTAATGAAAAGAGGTGAACCGGTATTTATGTGCTTTTGTGGCATGACCAACTTTCATCGATTCAAACTGGGTTTTGACAGAACATTCTGGATAGATGAAATAGCAGATAAATCACAACAAGCAATCTATCAACTAGCGGTCGACAGTCAGGCCGCTGCACTCGAGTGTTTACGACCAGGTGTGACGGCTGAAGAAATTCATACTGCCTATGCCGAGGTGATTCAAGGCGCAGGTTATGACTATCCGTTTCGTTGTGGTCGGGCAACTGGGTTTAGCTTCCTCGAAAGCCCACAACTGGTATTTGGTGATACCACAGTAATTCAACCAGGCATGGTTTTAGCAATTGATGGCTCAGTGAGCCAGGCAAATAAGTTCCGAGCGCAGGTTGGAGACAGTTTCATTGTTACTGAGACTGGATATGAACAAATTACCTCGCACCCTAAAGCACCAGATGATGTCATTATCTAGGATTAATCAGAAAACAGCCTGTATCAATTAGAAGAAACTGTTAGCTCTTAAGCTAGAATAGTTGAAACAGAACGCACTGAAGTTGAATCGAAAACCAAGTTATCATAAAAACGTGAAACTTCCTCAACTGAGCTTAAATATAGACAACTAAACTACTCGAATAGGAAGTATATTTAAAAAACACGCTTTATCATTAGAGCCACCTCAGTCAAAATGAACGCAAACATTGCCCTCACTCTGGCTTTGGACTTACAATATTAGTCATCTCCAAACACTACCGAGTGTTAGAAGGGATAAAAATAAAAATAAACCGAGGCTGTAATGCGATCAATCATGGTACTAAACTCGAAAGGCGGCTCGGGCAAAAGCACGGTTTCAACTAACCTCGCCAGTTACTTTGCCTCGCAAGGGAAAAAGGTTGTTCTCGCAGACTTTGACCCTCAATCCTCAAGTCTTGAATGGTTATCCGATAGAGCTAGCGGCCGAAGTTTAATAACGGGTATCGACGCATCAAAAGGTAATTTTAGATCACCACGCAACGCTGACTATATTATCTATGACACCCCAGCAGCAATCCTCTCAAAGGATCTAAATAATTATTTGAGGCGTGCCCAGAGTGTGATTATTCCGGTATTACCCTCACCAATAGATATGCGTGCAGCGACACCGTTTATTCAAAACGTATTGGCTAATGGGCGCGTGATTCGTAAAGAATGCCGAGTAGCTTTAATCGCGAATCGATGTAGAGAAAACACCAATGTATATCACCAGCTTGGTAGTTATCTAAAAAAAGTGCGTAAAGCACCTTTCTTGAGCGTATTACGAGAGAGCCAAAATTACATTAAAGCATCAGAGAAGGGGCAGGGCATATTTGAATTACCACCTTACCTGGTCGGTCGTGATCTAAATCAATGGGAACCGATTATAAAGTGGCTCGGGAGTAAACGTAGCCAGCCAGCGAATTGAGTAAAAGTTTCAATTTTTCACTCAACCTGTCGGCAGCCAAGACTGAATCAATTTATCAGGGGCAGATAAAATATATAATTGTCGTAACTGATCAGGGTTTAAAGTTACAACTACCCGCTCATAACTTTAGGTCTTTTGTGAATTCAAATGGAATTCGTGGTCGTTTTCGATTGATCACCGACGACGAAAACAAATTACAAAAAATAGAAAGTGTTGCCTAATGCTAAAAGTTGAAACCGGACCTTGCTAACGCTGTTGGTTTTGTTTAACCAAGTCTTTTTCGGCTTTATGTCTAGCCGCTACCTGCTTAACAGCCGACCCAATATGTTCTTCGCCTCGTTGCTTAGCGAGTTGTACCTGTTTTTCACGTTCCATAAAGCGGAGGCGCTCTGCATCAGATTTTTTATCGTAACAACTTGGGCAACTTACACCTTGTTGATATTGCGCACTTTTTTTATCTACATCGGTAATGGGCAATCGGCAAGCGTGGCACTGGTCATAACTGCCTTTTTCAAGTGCATGATTCACACTAACTCGATTATCGAATACAAAACACTCACCTTCCCACAGTGATTCTGATTCAGGCACTTCTTCGAGGTATTTCAAGATGCCACCCTGCAAGTGGTATACCTCTTCAAAACCTTGCTGTTTTAGATAAGCAGTCGATTTTTCACAACGAATACCACCAGTACAAAACATTGCAACCTTACGTTTTTTTAAATGAGATAGTTTGTCTGCCGTGTAATCAGGGAATTCACGAAACGAAGTCGTATTAGGAATAATCGAATTTTTGAAGGTGCCAATGGCCGACTCATAATCATTTCGAGTATCGACTAGAACCACGTCAGGATCTGATATCAAAGCATTCCAATGTTCTGCCATAACATAAGTACCAGCGGAATTGATCGGGTCGATATCTTCCACACCCATGGTGACGATTTCCTTTTTCAATTTCACCCGAGTCCGGTAAAAAGGCATATTATCGTCAAATGAAAATTTGGCATCGACATTGGATAAACGGGAGTCAGACCGAATCCAGTTGAGTAACGCATCAATAGAGGCCTGAGTGCCAGCAACCGTGCCGTTAATCCCTTCATGAGCTAACAATAAAGTGCCTTTGACATCCAATGTCAGCATTGTATTGAGAAGTGGTTTTTGTAAAGCTTGATAATCATCGAGCGCAGTAAAATGATAAAGCGCAGCAACCACGAATGGGTTTGACATGGAATAACCTGTTAGCTAGCTGGAACGTAAATCCAGTGCCTTAAATTGATAATTAAGACTAAAAGATGAGTATCTAAAATTAGTTATTGTTGATAATTAGTATTAGCTAGATTTTAAAGTAACATTAATAGATTGACCGTCAAAAATAACCCTATCTCCAGGAATTATTTTCTTCCGTTTTTGTGTTTCTATTTCACCATTAACGCGTACGAGGCCATCTGCTATAACTTGCTTAGCAAATCCACCGCTGTGAGCGAGGCCTTCAAATTTAAGGATCTTATAAAGTTCGACAAATTCAGCATCTAGCTCGGTAATAATAGTAGCAGAGTTGGTCATTAGTAGGCCCCTGTTGATGCTGATTAAGGATTAACAGGTGTTAAAACACACCCTTCAAACACGACTCCACACCAACCATGTAACATAAACTGTCGGATATTTTGATGATCGTTACCCTCTGGCGTATCTACAACACCTTGATAAAAATCACCGAAACAATGCAATGTTTGCTGCTCATCAAATTGCTGTATTTTACTAAAGCTGAGTATCTTACAGGAGCCTAGATTTTGTTCTGCAGAATTTGTGGCGTTGCCATTTCGAAAAGCAGTGGGTGTAAATTCATAAAGTGAATCAATTAATGCAATCGAGTCGCTAAATTCAACCCGGCTAGATGAGTCATTCAGTAGATTAAGAAACTGAGATAAATTCAAAATAGGTTCCAATGTCGAGGATCATTATTCCCAGAAGCACCTTATATCTTTAAGTGTCGAATAATTAGAAACTAATAATTAAGATGAAAAATCAGGGTGATATATATTACACGATAATAAACTGAAAGGTTGGTATTTTCCTACGTCAATATAGAATTAATCACCTAATTATTGCCTGATTGATCTCGGTTGAATGAAGCGGTATCTTGTTCTTAACGTTTTAAGGTAGCTAATTCAGTTAAATCTCAAAACTATCGGAGTAGGCGTTTGAAAATATCAAAAATAATCACCACCCCACTGCTAGTGCCTTACGAAAAACCCTACTATTGGGCTCAAGGTATTATTCATGGTGCGGCTGTCATTCTGATTGAAGTACATACCGATGAAGGCTTAATTGGTTACGGTGAATCAATTGCAACACCTTCTGCAGAGGCGATCCAATGTTACTTAAAAATTGCCGGTGATATCTGTATCGGACGAAGTCCTTTCGAAAACTCGCGGCTGATGGCAGAGGCATATCATGCCTTATTTCAAGCGCTTGGAACCTGTAGCTCGCCGCGTTATTCTGGGCAAGTATTCGCCGGTTTAGAAATGGCGCTGTGGGACTTGATGGGCAAGGCGACCAACCGACCAGTGCATGAACTGATGGGTGGCGCTGTCAGAGACATTATCGAATACTTCGGTTTTGCCCAAGGAGAAACAGCGGACGAAATAGCAGCTGATGCTGATCAGTTAGCAAAATCAGGATGTGAGGTCATTTACGTGAAGGTTGGACGAGGTGACCATCTCGATTTGGAAATAGTCGAAAAAGTACGGCTTGCGATTGGTTCGCAAAAAAGACTACGGCTAGATCCCAACGAACACTGGAGTCCGGTTAAAGCGTCGCGAATGATCAGAAAGCTGGCTGAATATGACATCGAGTTTATCGAACAACCAACTAACGCAGAAAGTATATCGGCTCTAGCGCAAGTTCGTGCCAATAGTCCGATAGCCATTTCTGCTGATCAGTCTGTTTTTACAGCTTATGATGCGTTTAACATTTGTCGTGAGAAAGCAGCCGACCTGATCGTTTTGGGTCTTCATGAAACCGGGGGATTGGCTAGTTTTAGTAAAATAGCGCATATTGCTCAAGCTGCCGGCATCGATATATGCCTACATGGCCTTTATGAAACGGGTATCACTACCTGCGCAGCCAACCAGGTTGGTTCGACAATCAGTAATCTGGATGATGGCAACCAGTATATGAATCACTTTCTGTCATGGGATATTATAAAATCACCGAACCTGACTCTGGTTGAAGGTAAATTGCCTGTAATCAAAGGTCCAGGGCTTGGATTTGAAATTGACTCTAAGGCCGTAGAAGAAGCTGCAAAATTCTATCAACAGCAGATTGCCGGCTAATTTAGTCTAGAACCTTTCTCATAAACAGCTAGGTATTAGATGAGCAGCCTTTGACCCGGAATCAAATATGGAATCCAGGTATAGAGTAATAGCGATAAAAATATGGGAGAATGCTGGGAATCAGCTTATAGCGACATTAGTAGAAAAATTATGATCCAGTGGTACCCCGGTCACATGCATAAGGCGAACAAAGAATTTAAAAAAATTCTGCCGCAGGTTGATATCGTGATCGAAGTGCTCGATGCACGTATACCCTTCTCAAGTCAAAATCCGCTGTTGGCTAGCATTCGTAAACACAAGCCAACCATAAAAATTCTCAATAAAAGCGACTTAAGTGACGAAAAGCTTTTAACCCTCTGGCAAGCCGAGCTTGAGAAAGACAGCACGGTAAAAACGCTCACCTGTAATAATTTGGGTTCAGCTTACGAAAAAATTCGCGGCCTTTGCCGATCACTGATACCCGAGCGCAACAATCGATCTTCGATGGTTTACGCCATGATAGCGGGCATTCCAAATGTTGGAAAATCGACCATTATCAATTCACTGGCTGGACGCGCAATTGCCAAAACAGGTAACGAAGCAGCCGTCACCAAAATGCAGCAGCGGATCGAAATTTCACCTCATCTCACCCTCATTGATACACCGGGCGTACTTTGGCCCAATATTGAAAACAAAAATAGTGGTTATCGATTAGCAGCGACTGGTGCTATAAAAGACACTGCAATAGATTTACAGGATATCGCCTGTTTTGTTGCTGAATTCATGCTTGAAAACTACCCGTCAAACATTCAGTCTCGATATGCCTTAGATAAATTACCAAAAACTGAAATAGAATTACTCGAAGCCATTGCGCGAAAACGCGGCTGTATCGTTTCAGGTGGAATAGTCGATTTTGAAAAAGTATCACGCATTGTGGTATCCGACTTACGCAGCGGTGGGTTTGATGGCGTTTGTATGGAAACCCCCGATCAGATAATAAAAGAACTCGCTCAGCTTGAAGGTTTACGAGCACTCAAGTTAGAAAAAGCACAGGCAAAAAAATCTAAAAGAAAAGGCAGATAATAAAGCATATAAAAAAGCTAAACAGATTGGCCATAAAGTAAGGCCAGAAAGTACTAACAGATAAATAAGAGACAGTAAGTATGAAAATTCGTCAGGCAACACTAAACGATGCAGCCGCCATCGCCGACTTCAACATTAAAATGGCGAAAGAAACCGAAGACATGGTTTTAATTCCTGAGGTCATCAATGCTGGTGTGCGCAGCATGATCGACAACCCGCAAATGGGTTTTTATCTAGTAGCTGAAGAAGACAATATTATCCAGGCGTCGCTGATGGTCACCACGGAATGGAGCGATTGGCGCAATGGCCTGTTCTGGTGGATTCAAAGTGTTTATGTTTTACCGGAGTTTCGGCGCACGGGTCTGTATCGAAAACTGTATGAAAAAGTAAAATCGTTAGCTGCGGATGAAAGCAATGTCTGTGGGTTCAGGCTCTATGTAGAACACGAGAATATAAACGCCCAAAAAACATATCGCTCACTTGGTATGGAACAAACTGATTATCAAATGTTTGAAGAAATGAAATCAGGTTTGAAATACCGTAGTAACTAGTGGTTTAGGTCTAATTCTACATTTTTTACACATTATAAAATCTGAGAGACTGACATCATCCAATAGACTACCAAAATAAGTACGGCCCTCTTGCACCACCACACCACAAGCTCTATAGTCGCATTTCCTCAACGGGGTGCCCTAAAAAGCTGAGAGGTGTTTACACCAACCCGATGAACCTGATCCAGTTAGTACTGGTGTAGGGATGTGAGCGAATCCACTATCGATTTCCCCCATCTCTCTATTTATAGAATTATCTAATGGAGACACTAATGTCCATAATTCACAAGCAAAATTACAAGAAGGCTTATAAATTGTTTGCGGCGGTTCTGCTCAGTGCCCTGGTTTCAACCACTAGTATTGCGGCTAAGCCAACATTAACGGTTTATACCTACGACTCGTTTACCAGTGACTGGGGCCCTGGCCCAAAAGTTAAACAAGCATTTGAAAAAACCTGCGACTGCAACCTGTCGTTAGTCGGTTTGGAAGATGGCGTATCTCTGCTCAATCGACTTAAACTGGAAGGAAAAAATACAAAGGCAGATGTCGTGCTAGGTATCGATACCAACCTGACAGCCGATGCTCGAGCAAGCGGCTTATTCTCCATGCATGGTCAAACGCTTCAAAATAGTGCCCTACCACAGGCCTGGAATGACGATACCTTTTTGCCTTACGACTACGGCTACTTTGCTTTCGTCTACAATACCGAGTTATTGAAGAACCCACCGACCAGTCTTAAAGAATTGGTTGAAGATGCCAATGGGCCCACTATCCTGATTCAAGACCCTCGCACTAGTACGCCAGGTCTAGGTCTATTGTTGTGGGTCAAGAAAGTATATGGCGACAAAGCTGATGAAGCCTGGGAGAAACTATCGAAGCGAATCGTTACTGTCAGCAAAGGTTGGAGTGAAGCTTATGGTTTATTCCTCAAAGGTGAAGCAGCAATGGTATTAAGCTACACCACATCACCGGCTTATCACATTATTGCCGAAGATGATAAACGCTTTGCGGCCGCCGAATTTTCTGAAGGTCACTACCAGCAAATCGAAGTGGCCGGATTAGTCGCCGCTAGCCAACAACAAGACCTGGGTAAAATGTTTCTTGCATTCATGCAAGGTGAGAATTTCCAAAATATAATTCCAACTACCAACTGGATGTACCCGGCTGCCTTAGCCAGGACAAGTCTTCCTGACGGGTTCAACGACCTGGTTGAACCTTCAACAGCACTCATATTTAGCGATAGTGATATCGCTAATAATCGAAAAAAGTGGGTCGGTGAATGGTTAGAGGTAATGTCAAAATAGAGGGCAGAAAATTTCTATTTCTATTTCTATCACTAAACCTCAGTTATGTTTACGCTTATGTTTTTTACTTTAAGCCAATAGCCGTCGATGTCACTTCCGAATCGCTCTGGCTATTGGGTTCTGGCTATTATGGCGCTGGCTGTGCTGGCGCCATTGTTAAGCCTGTTAACACAAAGTGGCTTATCGACTGGTGACTCAGCGGGCCTGGAGTTCTGGCAGAGTAATTATCTTCGCCGAATCTTATTCTTCAGTTTATGGCAGGCACTTTTATCAGCTGGTATAAGTATTGCCCTGGCATTGCTGGTCGCAAGAGCATTGGCTCATCATGGTGTGTTCCCTTTCAGGGGTATATTACTCAAGTTATTTGGTCTGCCATTAGTTGTGCCCTCGATAGTGGCAGTGATGGGTGTTGTTTCAATCTACGGTAGCAATGGTTGGATTCCACTGGGCAGGTCTCTTTATGGCTTGAATGGAATTTTGCTAGCGCATGTTTTTTTCAACATGCCATTAGCGGTGCGATTATTACTACCCGTTTGGCAATCGATTCCAACCCATCACTGGCAAATGAGTGAGCAACTGGGGTTGAATCGTTGGCAGCAATGGCGACATCTTGAATGGCAGGCATTACGAGAAAGCTTGCCTGGAATAACTCTGCTTATATTCATGTTATGCCTAACTAGTTTTGCGGTGGTACTAACACTCGGTGGTGGTCCGAAAAGCACGACTCTGGAAGTGGCAATCTACCAATCACTAAGATTCGATTTCGATCCACCTCAAGCGGTAGCACTCGCACTATTACAGCTAGGTCTGTGTTTATTAGTTGCCAGGGCAAGCTCTCTTTTTCATAAACTACCTGATGTCGAAATCTCTTTACCTAATGTACAAATGACCACAGTAGCAGCGGGTCGTCATATCAACACGGTGATCATTAGCGTTGCCGCGATATTTGTCGGCATGCCTTTAGTGGCAATGATAATCGATGCACTTAATGGCCCAATATTAACCGTTTTGAGTAAGCCAGAATTATGGTTATCAGCCAGTCTAACCCTTTTAATTGGAGTCAGTGCATCTGCACTGTCAGTTTTGGCTGGGTGGTTATTACTCAGTACCAGCACCGACTATGCAATGCTCGGACAACGACGAAAAGCGAGTATGATCGAAATGCTCGGCTCTATCGTTTATGTCGTGCCACCCTTAGTCATCGGCACGGGTCTATTTATATTAATGGCGCCCCATCTAAACGTATTTGAGTGGGCCATCCCAGTTGTCATTTTAATTAATGCGATGATGGGCTTGCCGTTTGTTATTCGTACACTCGGTCCTGCCATGCGCCAAAGTAAAATGCGTTATCAACAATTATGTGAAAGTCTGGCACTGACAAAGTGGCAGCGATTTAAAACTGTCGACTGGCCTTTGTTACGTAAACCGGTAGCTTTGTCTACCGCATTGGTTGCAGCGATGGCGATGGGAGACCTGGGTGTCATCGCATTATTTGGCACACCCGAAATCACAACCCTGCCATTGATGTTATATCATCAGTTATCGGCTTATCTCATACCAAATGCAGCGGTAACCGCTGTTTTTCTATTGGGTTTTTGCCTATTGGTATTCTGGTTATTAGAAAAGTTAATTGGAGGCAAAAAAAATGTTGAGCATTGAACAACTAGAATTTTGTTACGCAGCCACCAACACCAATAAAGCGCAGCCTATGTGTTTTGATCTAACCGTCAATGCCGGAGAGGTATTAAGCCTGATCGGCCCCAGTGGCTCTGGAAAAAGTACTCTGCTCAAACTAATTGCAGGGTTTAACTCAACAAGCAATGGCAGTATCGAAATCAATGGCCAGCAAATTCAGCTATTACCACCTGCAAAAAGGCCAGTCACCATGGTGTTTCAGGAACATAACTTGTTTCCGCACTTAGATGTCTATACCAATATCGCACTGGGTATCAATCCATCGCTTAAGTTGACCACCCAACAAAAAGAGTCAATTGATGATGCGCTTGAAAGTCTGGGTTTAGCAGGCAAGCAAAAACGCAGTCCCGGCAGTTTGTCTGGTGGCCAAAGGCAACGAGTTGCACTGGCACGCGCACTAGTGCGTAAACACGCGATTCTATTACTCGATGAACCCTTTGCTGCACTTGGCCCAGCCCAACGAGAAGAAATGATCGGGCTGGTTAAAGCAATGGTCGAAGATCAAAATATGTGTGCACTGCTAGTCAGTCATCAACCAACCGATGCACTACTAGCTTCAAGTCGAACCGCATTTATTAATGAGGGTCAGATCATGAAAATTGATGCAACCGAAAAGCTACTCAATCAGTCAGGTCTCACCGAAATCAATCAATATCTAGGAACCTAGGTGTCTTTGATCAATTCATGAAAAAAGACACCCTAAAACGACTGAAAAACTGTTTCGATAGAATTCCAGAACTCTCGACATATACAATTGATGATTTCGACATCAATCCTCTGGCCGGTTATACCAATCTAAACTTTCACTTAAAAAACGAGCAACATGACTGGGTGTTACGCATTCCAAAAGACAAAACAAATGGCTACATCGATCGAACAGCCGAAGCCCACAATACAGATATCGCATATAACCTCGACCTGGCGCCGAAGTGTTTATGGCGCGACAACAGTGGATACAGCCTAAGCAATACCATCAGGCAATCTCGTTCATTAGAAGTGGCTGATCTTCAATATCCGGAGCAACTAAAACAGTTAGTCACAGCCTTGTTAAAGTTGCACCAAAGCAACCAGGCTTTTCAAGGAACGGTCGACATAGACAAACTGCTCACTCGTTATTATCAATTAATGCCAAAGTCTAAAAGGCAGCTTCTAGCTGATCTCTATTACGTTGCAAGCATAAAAGTAAAAAAAGTATTGCGGCAAACGCATAAGCTCGTGTCATCACACAATGATCTAGTGCTCGAAAATATATTGTTAGACAGTGGTAGTAAGACTCATAGGGTATGGATAATCGACTGGGAATACGCCACCATGGCATCGCCCTACTGGGACCTGGCAACATTGTGTAACCAGGGCCAATTTACGTCGAGTCAGGCAGAAGACCTGCTAAGCCTTTATCAGAATAAAGCTCAGGTTCTTGATTCAAATGTCTTGAGTGATTACCGTGACATATTGAACGCGCTATCCACTTTTTGGATGACGGCCCTTGCTGATGAGAAAATATCTACATAGAAAAAGACTCTAAGGGTGTTTCTAAAAATAGTAATTTTTTCGTGAGTGCAAGGAAGCACCGCGCGGAGAACCGGAGTGTACGTTAGTACATGAGGATTCGAGCACGGAGCTGACGCGGCAATCGCGGAAAAAGTGCATTTTTTGAGGCGCCCTTTATGAGTTCGACTAATCTTTACCTATCCGCAGTATTGATCTGGGGCTCTACCTGGTACGCCATCAAATTCCAGCTCGGCATTGTCGAGCCAGAAGTGTCGCTTGTTTATCGCTTTGCTCTAGCCGCCATTATCTTGTTAGCCTTTTGCCTATGGCGTAACAAGAACCTAAAATTTAGCTTGTCCGAACATCGCTTTATGGCGTTACAAGGCTTGTTTCTATTTTCGAGCAACTACCTGGTTTTTTACTGGGCAACCGAATTACTTACATCCGGTATCGTCGCACTCCTGTTCTCAACCGTCATATTGATGAACATCGTCAACAGCGCTATTTTTCTCGGAAAGCGCGTCAATGGCCGAGTCATAGTCGGGGCAATGTTGGGTATCGCAGGTATCGCCGCCATATTCTGGTCCGAGCTATCCATCGTCGAACGCAATGCCGATAGCTGGCATGGGTTATGGCTTTGCCTAATCGCCACATTCTTCGCATCCATCGGCAATATCCTGTCCGCTCGAAATCAAAAAAACAATCTGCCAGTCATGCAAACCAACGCCTGGGGCATGGCCTATGGCGCAATTATCATGACCCTATACGCACTGTTCAATGGAGCCGACTTCAGCTACGACACATCAATCAGCTACGGCCTATCCCTGATCTATCTCAGTGTATTCGGATCAATCCTCGCTTTCGGTTGCTATCTCACTCTAATCGGCAGAATCGGTGCGGACAAAGCAGCCTATAGCGCCGTCCTGTTTCCCGTGATAGCACTGGGTATCTCGACACTGTTCGAAGGTTATCAATGGAGTATTGAGGCGCTGTTCGGATTTTGTTTGGTGTTGTTAGGTAACTATGTGGTGTTGACTAAGGCAGCTGTAGTGAAAATTGCAAAGTGCGGATAATAGGGGGAATTGAGGCTTTGGGGGCTTTTCGAAACTGGGGTGTTCATTTCTGTATTTGGCCTTAGAACTCACTTCCCTTTGTTTGGATCAATACCGACATTATCGAGTGGGCTTCTAACTGCGTTGCCACCGCGCTCAAGTACATGGGTATAGATTTGCGTAGTCCGAATATCTTTATGTCCTAGTAATTCCTGTACGGTTCTAATGTCGTAACCCGCTTGAAGAAGATGCGTGGCGAAAGAATGACGAAATGTATGCGTACTGGCTTGTTTTGCAATTTCTGCTTTTTTTATCGCCTGTTTAACGGCGCGTTGCAACAACTGTTCGCCCAAATGATGGCGTCGCTCGATGCCTGATCTCGGGTCAATAGAGCGACTACTCGCAGGGAACACGTATTGCCACGCCCACTCTTGGTTAGCGCTGGGATACTTTCGTTCTAGTGCAAAAGGCAAATAGACAGCGCCAAATCCCGCTTGTTGATCAAAGGCATTAAGCTCCTTAGACTTGCCCAATTGAAACTTAAGATCGTCAACTGCTGAATCAGGCAAAAGTGTCACTCGATCTTTTCTCCCCTTACCATCCCTCAATGTTATGGTCTTGTATTCGAAATCGATATCCTTAACCCGCAGCCGAATGCATTCCATTAACCGCAAGCCCGAACCGTATTGTAATTTAGCCATAAGAGAAAAAGGCGGTTGGAGATTCTGGATGACCTGTGATGCTTCGTTAACAGTGAAAACTACGGGAACACGAGTTGACGGTTTAGCACGGGTGACACCGCCTAGTTTAGGTAGCTCGATTTCCAGAACTTGTTTGTAGAGAAATAATAAGGCGCTAAAAGCAAGATTCTGCGTAGAAGCGCTAACATTGCGATTTACCGCAAGATGAGTCAGGTATGTTTCGATATGCTCGGCACCCAAATTCCTCGGGTGTTGCATTGAGTGGAAATGTAGATATGATTTAATCCAATGGATGTACGTTTTTTCTGTTCGGATACTATAATGCTTAACCCGAATTTTATTACGTACGACTTCTAGCAGAC
>CAXMOZ010000020.1:0-42275 GCA_964195315.1 uncultured Acidimicrobiia bacterium
ATTTCTTCGCTTAATAACATCGCACCAATCGGTTGATAGCCGCCACCGAGACCCTTCGCGATGCCCACTATATCGGGCTTGACGGCTTCTTGTTCGCAGGCAAATAACGAACCAGTGCGCCCCATGCCACACATCACTTCATCAAGTATTAACAAGATGCCATGCTCATCACAAATCTCTCGAACCCGCTTAAAATATCCTGGCACGGCTGCAACAGCACCAGAAGTTGCCCCCACCATGGGTTCGGCGATAAAGGCGATAACCGTGTCTGAACCTAGTTCGTTTATTTTATCCTGAAGTTCATTGGCAACTCGCTGACCATAATCATATTCTGATTCATCCGTCATTTGATCTCGATAGGCGTAACAGGGTGATATGTGATAGGTCTCGACCAGCATGGGTTTGAATTGAGTGCGTCGCCATTCGTTTCCACCGACTGCCAGAGCGCCCAGGGTGTTGCCGTGGTAACTTTGTTTTCGAGCAATAAAGTGAATACGTTTGGATTCGCCTCGTTCGTAAAAATATTGTCTTGCCAATTTTAGCGCTGCTTCCATCGCCTCTGACCCCCCAGAAACAAAATAGGCTCTCGATAGGCCAGGGCTGCGTGGGATCAAAAAGTCGGCTAGTTCCTCAGCTGCGTCAGTGGTAAAAAAAGAAGTGTGGGCGTAGGCGATTTTATCTGCCTGTCTTTTGATCGCGTCGATGACCTCCTGATTACCATGGCCCAGGCATGAGACGGCGGCACCACCACAGGCATCAAGGTATTGCTTTCCATCACTATCGTACAGATACACTCCTTCGCCACGAACAGCGGTAGGTAGTGATGCGTGAGTGTGCCGATGGAGAATTTTACTCATTGATTAAATTCCAATTAGATAAATAATATAGCGCCATGAGTGATAGCAAGAGCATTACTTCGCTGTGGCTATGGTTTTGAAGCGTTGCTGGAGAATTGCCTGATTTCCGATTGCTACAGAATCGAGAACACTGACTGCTGGAATGTCGTTATGATAATAGTGATAGAGGTTTTCACTGCGCATCCATTCTGTATCGATTGCTAACTCAACGGGTGATTTCAAAATGGTGTGTGCTTTAGGATTATAATGCAGAGCCCCGACCTTTGACTGCTCTAACTCTAATGTTTGACGGTGCTTAAGGACAGTTTCCGCGCTGACGATATCGACTGTCGAGATGAAATCATCTTGTTGATATTGAGCAGTAAGAGATCTCATTTTCAATTCTGTATCACCGATAAGGCTAAAGCTTAGATGCTACTCAGTTTACTGGCATTGATCAATTTAGATTGGCTTAAAATATAGCCATGTCAGCCAAAATCTCTAATACTTAAAGCGTATTATGATAGCTGTTGATGAATCATCGCTACTACCTCCTCGTTAAGTTTGTTAATCTTCACGTTCCTGCAAAATAACAATAGGGCTAATAATGAATCAGGAATCTCCAAAAGCCGTCAGCCGGTATAAAAATCTGGATTGGACAATGGCTAGAACTGTCTCTCTCTCGATACTCATTGGTGTGATGGCAGCATTTGCAGCTAAAGCACTTTTACTAGCGATTAATTTCACTCAGAATTTTTTACATCCTATTCCGATAGGGAAACTGGTGCAGGAGCAAGGCATTGAAAATGCGACGCTGACACTCTGGCATGCAGGCACTTTAGTCATCCTCGGTTTAGTGGTTGGATTACTAACCCACTATCTAATGCCAAATCGGGCGAATCGTGGTTTATCACATGTCATCGAAGATGTGCATTTCAACAATGGACAAACTGGTGTCAAAGAAGGTCTTTCAGTCGGCCTTATTTCAGCAGTATCAATTGGTGCAGGCGCGTCTGTTGGCCGCTATGGCCCTGCTGTTCATTTAGGCGCAGCTGCGGCCAGTGGTGTCGGTACATTCTTTAAACTCGACAATCAGGAAAAGCTGACTTTGAGCTGCGCCGGTATTGCGGCAGCTATTTCGGCCTCTTTCATAGCGCCCTTAGCGGCGGTTATCTTTGTTCAGGAAGTGGTATTACGACAGTGGCGTATATATCAGTTTATTCCAACTGCAGCAGCAGCGGTGGCAGCCTCGGAGACGGCTAAACTGCTTGATGTACAATTTCTTATTCCGAGCAATATCATCCCTGATGACGTGCCAGCCTATGAGTTTTTGTTTTTTGGGTTGATTGGTGTGCTGTGCGCCATTGTCGGCATCGCCTTTAATCGCCTGCTGCCGATGGCAGCTGGTTGGGTGGCAAAGAATGTAAAGGTCGATAATCGACTCAAGCCTGCTATTGGTGGTTTGATACTGGCCGGCATCGGGTTCGCATATCCTTCAGTACTCGGCTTAGGTGGGTACGAAACACAAATGGCTGTCGCGGGAAATATCGCATTAAAATTATGCCTGATTCTGTTAGTGCTTAAATTCGTAGCTACTATTGTTAGTCTGGCATTTGGGTTTAATGGTGGTGTCTTTGGCCCGAGTCTGTTTATGGGTGCAATGATTGGTGCCTCTGTTGGCATTGTGGTTGAGGGTGCGGGTATTCCGATATCAGGTATTTCACTTTATGCCATTGCTGGTATGGGGGCTACGGTTGCTACCGTCATTGGCGCGGTTTTTGCCGCTATCATTGCGATGATTGAAATGACTGGAAAGTTATCGCCATCACTGCCGTTATTGTTTTCGGTGGCATCGGCTTATGTGGTTATCTATCTATTCTCGCAGAGTTCGTTACTGGTTAACCAACTCAATGGTCGAAATAAAAATCCGTTTGAAGAAGTTCGTTCGACTGATAAAAAGTATGAAGGAGTTAATCCGAAAACCTAGCTTTCGGCTTTCCTAATGGGTTATTGGGGTCGAGTCTTTAGATCCCAGTATTTAGAATAAAAAGAAGGTGAGCTGTTAGTTAAAACGCTCACCTTTTTTATTGCCTGAATTAACCCGACCTGATTATAGTTTGGGGGCAATGCTAACTAACGAGTGCGTGACCAGTGCTTGAACTATTTTGATTGGTTTGAAAGTTAATTGACTTGATTTAATAGACGCCGGCGATTTGACATCGACAACTAAAGTTTGGGGGGGTATATTTAAAAAACTCGATGCTAACCTGTATCAGAATAGCATCGAGTTAATAATTGATTACTCTGCTGGGCCTGCTTGTTCAGCATTTAAACTGGCTTGAGCGATTTGGCGAACGAATTCGTCATCTGGCGTGAGCCTTTCTAGCGCACGTTTCGCTTCCATCTCATCCATGCCTTCAGCCGTTACTAACCCTTCAGCTATTTCGCGCAAAGCAATAACAGTTGGCTTATCATTTTCAGCGGGGACCAATGGGTCGGCACCTTGGGATATCTGACGTGCACGGCGTGAGGCAAGCAATACCAGATCAAACCGGTTATCTACGTGTTCGAGACAATCTTCAACAGTGATACGCGCCATGCTTTAGCTCCAAGAAATGCTAGATCAAAAAAGGGGCGTCATCATAGCCAATTCAAAACAAAATCTAAACCATTTCTTTTGGGATTGAGGCAATTAATGGCTTATTTTTCAGTATTTGTCGCTCTTTTGTCATTCCCTGAGCATGAATGATGCATTCGAGGTCGTATAAAGCCTGATTGAAGTCTTCATTCACTACCAGGTATTCGGCATCATTCCAGCGCGACATTTCTCTATCGGCCGATTCCATCCGACGTTTGATGGTTGTTTGATCGTCGGTGCCCCTATCGACCAGACGCTGTTCCAGCGTTTCTCTCGAGGGTGGTAATATAAAGATACAGACCGTTGCGGGCATTTTTTGCTTTACTTGTCTGGCACCCTGCCAGTCAATTTCCAAAATAACATGCTTGCCACTATCTAGTATGCCTTCGACCGAACGTTGTGCCGTGCCGTATAAATTATCAAATACTCGAGCATGCTCGATGAACTCATCGTTTTCGATCATCGACTCGAATTGGTTAAGGCTGACAAAATGATAATCGGCTCCGTTGACTTCGCCTGGACGAATTTCTCGTGTGGTATGAGACACGCTAACCGCTAATTCCGTTGGTTTTTTAGCCAGCAATGCTTTAACTAAACTGGTTTTACCTGCACCTGAAGGTGCCGAAATTGTAAATAAGCAAGCTGTGTTCATACTAGATCTCTTGGGATAATCGTTTGATAGAGAGAATTATCGTTCAATTTTGATGTTAATGTAATGACAGTTTGAGTGTAGCCCAATACACTTAATAGACTCAATATTACTATTCAATTTCACTATTTAATGCTTCCTATTTTTCATGCTCAGTAACGATTATTTAAACCGCTTCGAAGGACTCGCTAGAGTGTTTGGTATGTCATCACTGGAGCACCTCCAGCAAGCCCATTTTTGTATTGTCGGTGTGGGTGGCGTCGGTTCCTGGGCTGCCGAGGCCGCTGCTCGCTCTGGCATCGGGAAGATAAGCCTGATCGATCATGATGATATCGACTTGAGCAATACCAATCGTCAAAGTCATGCCCTGTTAAATACGGTAGGGCTAAGCAAGGTCGATGTATTGAAAGCGCGTATATTGCAAATCAATCCTGAATGCGAATGCACCGCGATCGATGATCTGGTCACGCGTGGCAATATCGAAAAATACCATTTTGCGCAATATGATTATGTTATCGATGCGATTGATCACGTGCAGCATAAGGTGTCGTTAGTTCATCACTGTCGGCGCAATAAAATCGGTCTGGTTTCAACGGGTGGCGCAGGCGGGCTAACCGACCCAACTCGAATCGAAGTTGATGATTTGATCCGCTCGTACAATGATCCGCTATTGGCAAAAATGCGCGCCAACTTACGTCAGCAATTGGGCTATAGCCGAAATCCAAAGCGGCGCCACATGATCGATTGCGTATTCTCCACGGAGCAACCCAGTTACCCTGCAGAAAATGGCGGCGTCAGCCTCAGTAAACCGCAGCGACCCGAGAGAACCTCTCTAGACTGTTCGACGGGTATCGGATCGTTTGTTGGCGTTACCGCGAGTTTCGGCTTTACGGCTGTTTCGCATGCTATTAACAAGTATTTACGGAAAATGAATAAGCACTAGAGTTCAGTATAGTGCGGTCCACTTACTATTGGTTCAGGTTATGCATTGGATAGATTTTCTAGATCTTTAGCATTTAGCTTATTATTAATAATACTATTTATAGTATAATTCAACGAAGTTCAATTTTAATTCACCTAACTGATTGAAAAGTATGGATATTGATCAACTTCTCGCTCAAAGCTTGCAATTGCTCGGCCTCGGAATGGGGTCAGTTTTTATCATACTAATTTTACTCATTGGCATTATCTCTGCTATATCGAGACTGGTGCCGAAGGAAACATTGGTTGATCCATCGGCAAAAGTATCTGTACGAACATCACCAGCAGTCAACACTCAGCATATTGCGGCTATCCAGGCCGCTATTCATAAGTTTAGAAACCGATAGTTTGGCATTATAAATGTCGATTCAATTTAGTTAACATACCCAATTTAGGACGTTTAATTAAGAGACTCAATTAAACGATCTAATTTGGATATTCGATAAATAAAGCACGCAACTTTCCAGGTAATCAATCCATGGCTAATCCTCTTTTGCTGACTGATGTCGTTTTGCGCGACGGCCACCAATCATTGTTTGCAACACGTCTTCGAATCGAAGATATGCTGCCTATCGCTGCCGAGTTAGATAAGATTGGTTATTGGTCTTTAGAAACCTGGGGTGGTGCAACTTTTGATGCTTGCATTCGTTTTCTAGGCGAAGACCCATGGGAGCGCTTACGCAAGCTAAAAGCGGCGATGCCAAATACTCCAATGCAAATGCTATTACGTGGCCAAAATGCGTTGGGATACCGTCATTACGCCGATGACGTGATTGAGAAATTTGTTGAGCGTTGTGCCATTAATGGCATGGATGTATTTCGTATTTTCGACGCCATGAATGACTTGCGCAACCTTGAGACGGCCACCAAAGCGGCTATCAAAACAGGTAAACATGCTCAGGGCACGATATCTTATACACTGAGCCCGGTTCACAATAACGATCTTTGGGTTGATATGGCGAAACGTCTCGAAGACATGGGTTGCCACTCGATTTGTATTAAGGATATGGCTGGATTATTGCGGCCTTATGTTGCAGAAGAGCTGGTCGGTCGAATAAAAGAAACCTGTAATATCCCATTGACGATGCATTGCCATGCCACTACGGGGCTGTCGACAGCGACCTATTTAAAGGCGATTGAAGCGGGTATCGATATGCTCGACACGTCAATTTCTTCGATGAGTTTGACTTATGCTCACTCGGCAACAGAAACCTTTGTTGCTATTCTTGAGGACACTGAACGGGCTACCGGTCTTGATCTTAATGCGCTGGAAAGCATCTCAATGTACTTTCGAGACGTGCGCAAAAAATACGCCGCATTCGAAGGTTCACTGAAAGGTGTTGATCCACGAATTTTGACCGCACAGGTCCCCGGCGGCATGCTCACTAATCTTGAAGGCCAGTTACGCGAGCAAAATGCAATGGACCGCTTCGACGAAGTTTTAGTTGAGATTCCCAAGGTTCGCAAGGATTTGGGTTATATCCCATTAGTCACCCCAACTTCTCAGATTGTCGGCACTCAAGCGGTTATTAATGTACTCAGCGGTGAACGTTATAAGTCTATTAGTAAGGAAACCGCTGGTGTATTAAAAGGTGAATACGGAGCAACAGCTGCACCCGTAGACGAAGCATTACAACAACGCGTGCTCAATGGTGCCGAACCAATTACCTGTCGTCCTGCCGATTTGTTGGCCCCAGAGATGGATCGTTTAACCGAAGAACTTTTAGGTCTCGCTAAGGTGGATGGTATTAAGCTGGCAGAAAGTGAAGTCGATGATGTGTTGATCTATGCGCTATTTCAGCAAGTGGGTATTCACTTCCTGAAGAACCGTGATAATCCAGACGCATTCGAACCAGTACCTGGCAATGAGGCTGCACCGCAAGCAGTTGCGGCGCCCGTTGCATCAACCGCTGATTTCGCTGCCGAAAGCTATAAAGTTAGTGTCAATGGCACACAATATGATGTTGTTGTTGGCCCAGGTAATAGCGATATTAGTCAAATTACGCCAGCAGCTAGTTCAGCTCCTGCTGCTGCAGCTCCGACAGAGGGTGCAGCGATTAAAGCGCCGTTGTCTGGCAGTGTCATTGAAAACTTGGTGATAGTCGGCCAACAAATCGATGAAGGAGACCCTGTAATGATTATCGAGGCAATGAAAATGGAAACCGAAATTCGCAGTAGCTGTAGTGGTTCGGTGTTGTCGATTGCGGTTAAAAAGGGCGATGCCATTCAGGCTGAACAAACTCTGATGACAGTGGGCTAGAGCGGTGGAACACGGTTTATTACAACTCTGGGCATCCACGGGTATTGCCAACTTCACGGTTGGCTCTGTAGCTATGATTGCGATCTGCTCAGTGCTGATTTATCTTGCCATAGCGAAAGGGTACGAACCGCTACTGTTATTACCGATCGGCTTTGGTGGTGTGTTGGCTAATATTCCAATCGCGGAAATCGCTGGACCAGACGGTTTGCTTGGCATTTTGTACCATTCTGGTATCGAGACCGGTATTTTCCCGCTATTGATCTTTATGGGTGTTGGTGCGATGACTGACTTTGGACCATTGCTAGCCAGACCCAGCCTAATGATCTTGGGTGCAGCAGCTCAGTTTGGAATTTTCGCCACCCTGTTCGGCGCGATCGCGATGAACATGATACCTGGCATCGAATTTTCCATGGCTGATGCAGCGGCTATTGCTATCATTGGTGGTGCGGACGGCCCAACTGCCATCTATGTCGCATCTCGGCTCGCACCTGAATTACTGGGTGCTATCGCAGTCGCCGCGTATTCCTATATGGCATTGGTGCCGATTATCCAGCCACCGATTATGAAACTGCTGACCACTGAGAAAGAACGTCAAACAAAAATGTCTGTTTTACGGCATGTCAGTAAACTTGAAAAGATTCTATTTCCACTGACATTGTTGTTGGTTGCCATTTTACTGCTTCCTTCCGCCACGCCTTTGGTTGGTATGCTTTGTTTTGGCAATTTGTTGAAAGAATGTGGTGTTGTCGATCGACTCAGCAAAACTGCTCAAGGTGAATTGATTAATATTGTCACTATCTTTTTGGGATTGGCCGTTGGGTCAAAGTTAGCGGCTGACCAGTTTCTTAATCTCGAAACCATCGGTATTCTATTGCTCGGTATGGTCGCTTTTTCAATCGGAACCGCTGCTGGCTTGTTAATGGGCAAGGTTATGTACCGAGTGACTGGCGGTGCGGTTAACCCACTCATTGGTTCTGCGGGTGTTTCAGCTGTCCCAATGGCCGCAAGAGTCGCGAATAAAATTGGACTAGAAGCTAACCCCCACAACTTCCTGCTGATGCATGCCATGGGACCCAATGTTGCAGGTGTGATTGGTTCTGCCGTTGCTGCTGGTGTATTGTTGGCTGTTGTTGGTTAAACGCCGATCAAACTTTAAAATAGAGGTGCTTGATAGTCTTTAAATCAAGTGCCGCGCTTTTCCCGATACCGGTATGCTTGAATCAATTTCAGGTTAGTTAGGGTTCTTCTCCGCATTTATGTGTAAGACATATTATTCAATATTACCCATAAATATGGCCTCTTTTAAGGCCGCTTTAGGCATAGATTTTTCAAACACCAATACGTTCTTCAGTTGGCAGTGAATATAAAACGGGCATTATTGTTGGGTAAGTTTAGAGTATGCGAAATAACGTTTCATATCAGAACCAAAATTATCGTGAAGTACCCGTTGTAGGTAAAACAAGCTATTAACCCAAGCAGTTAACAGTACCATATCATCAAATAATACAAGGAGAGTTTCGATGATAGGATTACTGAGAGTAAACAAGCTATTATTTATCATTGCTTTGTTCGCAGGTATTAGCGCCTGCGGGGGCAATAGTTTGCCTGCTGTCAGCCAGGTTATCGCACCTGATGCTCCTAACGAGGTTATCTTGCAGAGAGAATTGGTTGATCCGACTCCGCTCGACAACAATGAATTTGGCAACTGACTAATGGCAATATAGTAATCGCCGAATTTGCTAGAAATTCTCCTACACGTAGCGACGCAGTTCATCTTTATAGCTCACTTTTACCCACACCAATAACGAGCATTTATTTCGATGGATTGGTGGGTTTTGGTAGTGGCGGTGTCATTCCGCTTGGCAACAATAACTATGGTGATTGCAACGCGTTTAGTTAATGAAGACGGCATGGCCTATGCAGGCACGACACGGTTGATGAATGGCACGACTGGAGCGGCGATAGGTGCCGCTATTTTTGGTATGGTAGCGGATGATATGAATTTTGCCCGCGTGATCCAATCGACTAATGGTGATTATTTTATTTTAATCCAACCATCAGCTGATAGAGATGGTCAGGTAAGTGCCGGTAGGGTCAGTTTAGTCAGTGTTGAGGTGCCTTAGGGTGCTACCAACTGGTTGTACTTAACAAGAAGAGTTAATATGGGAGAATCACATGGATGCCCTCGGTTTTTTGCCAATAGTTTAAGTGAAAGGGGATCCAGCCATTGGGTTCCAGGGTTTGTTTTTGCTCAAACTAGTTTATCGGAGCTATTCAGTCCGGATGTCATTCTATTTCAAGCTGCCTTTTCTACAGATAAAGACGAAACCTTCACACCCAGTGCAAGGCTAATATCTAAGCACATATCGGTTTGGTTCAATGTGTAAAGATGGAACTCAGATACACCTGCTTCTCGCAGGCGTTCGCATTGTTGCACCACTAATTCGACCGATAAAGCGTACTGAGCATCGGGGTCGTTTTTGCATTTCTCAAATAAAATCTCGATATTCTTTGGAAATTTGGCACCACAACGTTGGCTAAATTGGCGCACTTTTTGAATATTATGTATGGGTAATATGCCGGGCACAATCGGCTTGTCGATTCCAATTTGGCTAGCTTGATCTCTAAACCGTAAATAACAATCGGTATCAAAAAAGTATTGGGTGATAGCACGATTCGCACCCGCATCCATTTTTTGTTTTAGAATTTCGAGGTCTTGCTTTGCACTTGTTGCAAGTGGGTGAACCTCGGGATAAGCAGCTACACTGATATCAAAATCAGCTATGTCCTTTAGGCCCCGAATTAGCTCAGCAACCGATTGATAGCTTTTTTGATGCCTGTCATTTTGGGCCTCTATGGTCGAATCTCCGCGCAGGGCAACAATGCGTCGTAATCCTTTTTGATGAAATTGCCGAGCCACCTGATCGACTTCCTCCACGCTTGCCTCACCACAGGTGAGATGGGCCGCTACAGGCACTGACGATTCGTTATGCAGTTCCACTGCGGTATCAATGCTGATTTGTTTTGCACTTCCAAGTGCACCGTAGGTCACCGAAAAAAAGCTCGGGTTATAACGTTCTAATTGGCCTACAGTTCGCCATAAGCGGCGTACCATATCTGGGTTTTTTGGAGGGAAAAACTCATACGATATTTTCACGGGCTTGTTTTTCATTTTATTGACTTCCTTTGCTCGCTAGCGAGTTAGGTGCGCTGATGCTCGCAATATTGCTACGTTTCTGAGCGTGCCAAATTTTAACGGTCAACGGATCACCCATTAATTGCTGGGTATCTGTGCCTGCTGTCAAACCTGCTGCCTCAAAACAACTTAGAATTTCATCATTAGAAAATCCTAGTCTGAAGTGTTTGTATTCGGTCCGCAGGTATTCTTCTGTGTGAGCAGCAAAATCGACGATGACCAATCGACCATCGTGACGCAATACACGACTAGCTTCTCGTATTACCTCAATCGGATTGTCGCTGTAATGTAAGACCAGGTTAAGGATAGCCAAATCAGTGCTGGAATCCTCCAGGGGCAACTGGTACATGTCACCTTTGCGCACATGAACATGGGTTAGTCCTGCCTGTTCTATATTGCTGCGAGCGACTGCTAACATGCCGCTGCTCAGATCGACACCGATGCCTCGTGAAATTCGGCCTGACAAAATTTCGAGCACTCGACCGGTACCGGTTCCTATGTCGAGTAAGTCACCAATCGGTTGATTGCCAATAACTTCTAACAGCTTTTCATCTAATTGTTGCTCAGGCACATGCAGCGCGCGAATACTGTTCCAGCTTTGAGCGACCTGTTGGAAATAGTCCTGTGCTTTTTTTGCTCGGCTATCACGCACCTGATCGAGCCGTGACATATCTCTAACTAATAAGGTATCCGTTTCTGGAATCAGTGATATCAATGCATGTGCCAAGCTGGAGGTTGCTTTCTGGTCTGATACTCGAAAATACACTTGTGCGCCTTCCGGTAATCGTTCAAGTAGCCCAGCTTCAACCATTAGCTTCAAGTGTCGAGAGACACGTGGCTGACTTTGCCCCAAAATTTGCACTAATTCAGACACGCTGAGCTCGCCACGAGCGCAAAGGATAAGGATTCGAAGTCGGGTGTGTTCACCTGCTGCACGTAAGCCAGCTAATAAAGTATCAAGATTGTGCATTTTTTATTTACATCATATAAAGATATGTTTATATTTGCATCCTAACGCATTTATTGCAACTAAATAATTTTTAGTCGCTGGGAATTTGCATAAGAATGCCCACCGAATTTAACCCTAACATTGGAAACGAATTGGATAATCTATTTGAAACACTACTGGCTGAAAAGCACACCCTCTTGGCCGATGGAGCAACTGGCACTAACTTATTTGCCTTAGGGTTACAAAGTGGTGATGCTCCAGAATTGTGGAACATCGAAGAGCCAGAAAAGATAGCTGCGCACTATCGTAGTTTTATCGATGCTGGTTCAGACATCGTTTTAACCAATACGTTTGGCGGTACGCGCTATCGTTTAAAGCTCCACAAGGCACAAGAACGAGTCGCCGAGCTCAATATTGCCGCGGTCGCTATTCTTAAAGAGCAAGTCAAAGACTCTGGCCGAACAGTCGTTATCGCGGGTTCGATTGGGCCGACGGGTGAAATTCTCGCACCATTGGGTGAGATGCAACCAGAAGATGCTATTGCTGCATTTGCCGAACAGGCATTGGCACTCAAGCAGGGTGGGGCTGATGTATTGTGGATTGAAACTATGTCGTCTCAGGAAGAAGTTGCGCTAGCGGTTAAAGGTGCATCAGAGGCTGGCTTGCCTATCGTATTCACTATGAGCTTCGACACTAATGGTCGAACTATGATGGGCATTGGCGCAGCCGATATGATGAAGTTGCATCACGAGCTTGTACCTCATGCTCACGCCTGCGGAACCAACTGTGGTGTCGGTGCTTCCGAAGTCGTGGCGGCTGTTTTAAACATGAAAGCGACTGCCGTTGAAGGGTCTGACCCAGTCATTATCGCGAAAGCCAACTGTGGTATTCCCGAATTCGTCAATGGCAAGATAGTCTACAACGGCACGCCTGAAATAATGGCGAATTACGCAATAATGGCTCGCAATGCAGGAGCCAGAATTATTGGTGGTTGTTGCGGCACATCGCCTGAGCATGTCGCCGCTATGCGCCAGGCACTCGATAGCAATCCGTTATCGGCAGCACCGACTTTTGATGATGTGCTCGATGTTCTGGGTGAAATTACTGAAGGTGCAAAGGCGCAGTCACGGGGTGAGCATACGATTAAAGCCAGGCCTGCCAGTGGTAAGCGCCGGCGTAAATAAGAATCGAGAAAATTAACTTGAAAATAGAGAGAATTTCAGCCTTTTCATATCAAAATGAAGGTGGTAATCCTGCTGGTGTGGTTATTTGTGATGCCATGCCAAGTACAGAGGAAATGCTAAAAGTAGCCAACGAAGTTGGTTATTCTGAAACCGCATTTTTGCACCAGCATAACGACGGTTGGAGAATTCGCTACTTCGCGCCCGAGATGGAAGTTCCTTTTTGCGGTCATGCCACCATAGCCAGTGGTTTTGCACTGGGCGAACAACAGGGTGAAGGAAGCTATAAGCTGTATCTTAACGATGGCAGCATCGATGTCTCCGTAGAAAAAATGGCATCACATTCTTTGTTCATCTCATTAAATTCGCCAAAAACTTTTTCTGAGCCAGCCCCATCACAATATGTCGACTCTATCTTAGGCACTTTCGGTTTTTCACACGATGACCTCGATCCACACTTCCCGACCTATTTCGCATCAGCAGGCGCAAAGCATTTAATCATTGTATTGAAAGAACACAACCGATTAGAAAATATGACTTATGAGTTTGAAGTCGTTAAGCGGCTAATGGCTCAAGAGCAGCTAGTCACCATTAATTTATTATGGAAGGCGTCATCAAGTCAATTTCATTCCAGAAACCCGTTTGCGGCAGGTGGTGTTTATGAAGATCCTGCCACAGGCGCTGCAGCGGCGGCATTTGCGGGATATCTGCGTGATATAGCCTGGTCAGGCAGCACTTCATTTGAAGTGTTTCAAGGAGAAGATATGGGTTCACCATCCAGGTTGCTGGTAGAGTATCAACCGGAAATCGGTTCAAGTATTAAGGTTTCTGGAGAAGCCAGACGGCTATCTTAGGAAAGCCTCTTCAAACGGAAAGCGAGTCATATTCTCAAAGCCATCTTGCGTTACCAGAACCTGATCTTCCAGCTTTACCCCATGACTGCCACCGTCTTCGCCAACATAGACTTCAACGCAGATCACCATGCCAGCTTCTAATGTGCCGGGGTAACCATAGCTCTTGATGTCTTCAGGGTAGCGGATAGCGGGATATTCGTCGCACAAGCCAACGCCATGCATCACTACGCCGTAACGATTAGCTCGGCAGTTTTGTGGTAAGCGGTGGGCTTTCTCTGTGATTTCCTGGAAGCTGATGCCTGGTTTAATCAGTTCCATATTGGTCATAATGTGTTCGTGAGCAATTTGATAGACGCGTTTTTGCTCTGCATTGGGCTCGACATCGCCGCACATCCAGGTACGAGAAAGGTCAGCGCACATGCCGTAAGTACCAACCATATCGGTGTCAAATGCCAATAGCTCTCCATCACTGATGATGCGCGGGCCTGACTCTTGAAACCACGGGTTAGTGCGTGGGCCTGATGACAGAATTCTTGTTTCGATCCACTCACCACCACGGCGAATATTCTCGGCATGCAATACAGCCCAAACATCATTTTCACTTTGGCCAGCATAGAGTGCCTTCTTCATTTCGTACATAGAGGCCTCGCAGGCTGAAACCGCACAACGCAATGCCTTCACTTCGTCATCACATTTAATAACGCGCGCCAGCTCGGTGACTTCTTGGCCTTCAAAAACTTCGAGACCTATTTTTTCCAATGCTCGTAGGCCACCTATTTCTATTTTGTCGACCGCTAACCGTCTATTGGAGCCGACATGTTGACGCATTAAATCATTCACTGAATTCGCAAATATCTCGGCATGTTCCTGGCATCGGCTACCGGATTCAAAGTAAAAAAATGACGCGCCGCTTCGCAGCTCATTAATCAGAGGCAGGTGCGCCGTCAGATGGTCACAGCTATGAAAATCCCAAAGCACAACATAACCCTCTGCCGACACAAAACAGGCACGCGCTGGATTATGGGTTGTCCACAATTGCATATTGCTTGAGTCAGTTGCGTAGCGAATATTGAGCGGATCAAATAACAGTATGCCGCCATAATCGCGCGCAACTAGTTCAGCACAGAGTCGTTGCAAGCGAAACGACCGCATAGTATCAAGATGCGGGATTTCGAGGCCTAAAGCTTTCCATTCCTGAAAAGCCAGCGCGGTTGGTCCTATTTCTACGCGATCATTATCATCAACAGAACCATCCGCTTTTAATGAATTTGGCGGCTTGCGAGTAGGGTCAATTTTTCGATTTGAACTATCGATGGAGTAGGGTGATGCTGACATGAAGTAAATCCTCAATAATCACAAAGCCATTCATCTCAGCATAAGTGATTTTGAAAAAAATAAAAGTGGGTTTTGGTGATTCTTGTCAACAGCCAGACCGCTGCAAGTAACCGTGCCGCGGTCTGTATTTGTCATTTTGGAAGTTTCGTGCAGAGGTTTACTATGCCTGTTTCTTGATCTTATGCTTTTGCGAATTCGTCACAACTATGCTCAATCGCGTGGGCAAACGAGCGAGCTAGACTACGAGCAACAAATAGATCATAACTGTTATCATCGACTTGAATGATCATCGCATTCATGTGAGCAATGGATGTTAATGCGCTATCTCCCGCCTTGAAAAACTCGGGGTGAAAGTCTAGCGCACAGTTCTTGGCCATCACCGCGCGGGCATGAATACCACTCAGGCGAAGACCGCAACGACCGTGGCTTTGATCAACAACAGCGGCCTTTTTACCCACTGCTTTTTGTAGTTTTACGATCAAAGATTCGTCTTCGTCACAAATCACAATCCAGTTGTTTGGCCCATTCCAGGTGACCTGGACGCCATCTTTCGAATTACAAACACCGGGTTGGATTGGGCATTCAACTCCAAGTGCCTTTGTCACTGCTTTGGCAGCAGCCTCGTGTTTCTTGGCGAAGGCGAGTATCTGAATAACCGTTAGAGTAGGACGCTCTTCGAGACGTAGCCCTTCGCAGTTAACGATGGCATCGCGATTGATGGCGAGTAAAGGTGAGACGCGTATAGGTGATGGTGCTGCTTGAGTAGAATTAGGCACGGACGAGTTCTCCCTTTGGGTCGATAAACACGGGGTGGCATACTTCAACGCGGACTTTTTCATCATCGAGCGGGAAGACCGCGTCGATCTGCTGGCCGTGCCTGGATGCACCATCTTTCAATAAACCAAGTGCGATACCACAACCTAGCGATGGGCTGTAGGTCGTCGCGGTGATATGACCTTGCGACTGACTAACGCTGTCGAGTTTGACGCTATCATCAACCAGATGTGCGCCAATGCGCAGGTTTATGCCTGTTTCTAATGACTTAAAACCAACCACTTCTAGCCGACCTTCAGCCAGCAGGCCTGGGCGCTCGGAGTTAGTTTTACCGATAAAGTGCTTGCTACGATTAGCCATGCCTTCAAGTCCCAGATCTTTCACTGTGGTACGGCCGTCGAGTTCCGAACCGGCAACGTGGCCTTTTTCGATACGCATCGTACCGAGGGCTTCGGTACCGTAGGTGCTAACGCCCATTTCCTTGCCAGCTTCTAATAATTCAGTCCAGGCTTGCTCGCCGAAATCAGCGGGTACGTTTAGCTCGTAAGCCAATTCACCCGAGAAGCTGATGCGGAATAGACGGCCAGCAATACTGTTCATCTTACATTCGCCGACGGCCATGAAGGGGAAGGCTTCATTGCTGATATCGATATCGAGCACTTTTTGAAGCAGCTTACGACTGTTAGGTCCTGCCACTGCAATGCCAGTCCATTGTTCAGTTACTGAGCAGAACACGACGTCAAGCTCTGGCCAAACGGTCTGATGGTAATATTCCATGTGCGACAAAACAGGTGCTGCATTGGCAGTCGTAGTGGTCATAAAAAAATGATTTTCAGCCAACCGTGAGGTAGTGCCATCGTCAAATGTCATGCCGTCTTCACGCAGCATGGCACCATAGCGGGCACGACCAACCGGTAACTTTAACCAGTTGTTAATATATAAACGGTTAAGAAATTCTGGTGCATCAGGACCCTGAATGTCAATTTTACCCAGTGTCGTCACATCGACTAACGCAACGTTGCCACGAGTATTGTTAGTTTCACGAATGTAACAATCGGTTAGTGTGTCACCTGTTTTTTGCGGGTAGTAACGGGCCCGTAACCATAGGCCTGCTTCAATGAATACGGCATTGTTTTTCTCGTTCCAATCATGAATCGCGGTACGGCGCACGGGCATGAAATCATGGCCAATAGTGTGTCCTGCAAATACACCCATGGCGACTGGCACATAAGGTGGACGAAAAGTAGTGACACCCACCTCTGGCACAGGGTCACCACGTTGCCCAGCAAGCACGGCTAATGCATTCACATTACTGGTTTTACCCTGGTCAGTTGCCATGCCTTGAGTTGTGTAACGCTTAAGAAGTTCTACTGAATCGTAGCCTTCTTGAGCGGCGAGCTGCACATCGCTGACCTTAACGTCATTTTGTTGGTCGATGAATTGCTTGTAAGACTTATTGTATGGCGTAGGTGAAATCCATAGTGCTTCGATAGCATAGGCGCCATCATCCTCTGCTTTTGCTGCCGTCTTCGCTTCGTCCTTGACTTTAAATCCTGTGATTTTGGCTGCATCAAGTCCGGCTGCATGGCCTTGGTCGAGGCAGTCTTGAAGGTGAAAACTGCCTTTGGCTGCACCAACAGAGACTTCGTCCTGACGCGATACGCCTGGTACAAATGAAGTGATAGTCTCATCGTAAACCGGTTTAGCACCCGACTGACTATGTAAATGCACATTGGGATTCCAACCACCAGATGTTGCGATTAAATCACAGTCGATACGATCAGGATCTGCGGTTTGCCCATCGGTTGAGACTAGTTGTGCATAAGCAACGTGTTGACCGCCTTCAGCCGCACCGACAGTTTTACCGGTTATCAAACGAACTGATATAGCTTCAAGTTCAGCCGCTAAAGGCGCTTCAGGGTTAGCCCGCGAGTCAACCACCGCGACAACCTTGACACCCGCTCTATGCAAGTCGATTGCGGTACGATAAGCATCGTTGTTATTGGTCGAGACAATGGCACGCGTGCCTGCCTTAACGCCATATTGGTTTGCATAAGTTCGAGCAGCTGAAGCTAGCATAATGCCTGGCTTGTCATTGTTGCCAAAGGTCATTGGGCGCTCGGTGGCACCGGCGGCAATGATGACGCGCTGCGGATAAATCGTCCACATACGTTGACGCGCTTGA
This sequence comes from uncultured Acidimicrobiia bacterium, assembly GCA_964195315.1. Classification (GTDB taxonomy): domain Bacteria; phylum Pseudomonadota; class Gammaproteobacteria. Next base: position 17,839 of record CAXMOZ010000020.1, read on the forward strand.
CCTGCTGCCGGAATCGCAACGTGATCGTTCACTTTTTCAACGGCGGCCATAGTGTTGTGATCGTAGTAGCCAAATATGGTGGTTCGGGTCATGACGTGAACATTATCCATCGCCGATAATATTTTCATTTGCTCGGCTGCCCAGTCGACGCCTGACTGGCCATCAATAGTTAATTGTTCACTATTGAGCGAACCACCAATTGAGGGATGTTCATCAGCAATGATAACTCGAGCGCCTGTTGCTGCCGCTGCCAGAGCAGCGGCTATGCCCGCTGGGCCTGCGCCTGCAATCAGCACATCACAGTGTTCGTGGCATTGTTCGTAATGATCGGGATCAGCTTCGGTTGGCGCGACACCCAAACCGGCAGCCTTACGGATGACAACCTCGTAGACGCTGGTCCAGAAAGAGGCTGGCCACATGAAGGTTTTGTAGTAAAAACCAGCGGATAATAATGGAGAGAAAACGTTATTAATGGCCATTGCATCAAAGGCCAGTGATGGCCAGCGATTTTGGCTTTTGGCTTCCAGCCCATCGAACAGTTCGATTGTTGTAGCGCGAGTATTAGGTTCTTTACGCGAGCCGGTACGCAGCTCAACAATGGCATTAGGGTCTTCCGAGCCAGCGGTCAAAAAACCACGAGGACGGTGATATTTGAAGCTACGAGCAATCAAATGCTCACCGTTGGCGATCAAGGCCGAAGCTAATGTATCACCATGGTAACCCTGAAAGGTTTTGCCATCGAAATGGAATGTGATCGGACGATTACGGTCGATCAACCCGCCTGCCGCGGTACGGAACTTTTGAATCACGACTTGGCCCCCTGATTATTGATTTTGTCACCAGCCGGTAACGTCGGCGAGGCGGGTGCAGTGCTGTGTATTTCATGTGTTACGGTATTTCGTACGACCGTAATCCAGGCGCGACAGCCGTTAACGTGCTGCCAGTGTTCGGTGTGCTTTCCAGCCGGATTATTACGCGTGTGGACATAGTCATACCAGTCATCAGCTGAGCCATCATCGGCCGGACGCTCTACTGTGGCGTCGCCACCATAGGCAAATTCATCTTCATTGCGAACCCCGCACCAGGGGCATTCGATTCTTAGCATGTCATATCCCCTTAGTGAGCTTTAGGTGAGGCGCCAGCGCCATTTTCGTCAAGTGGGTAACCGTCACGGAAACGCTCGAGTGTGAATTCTTTGTTCAAATCATGCGGCTTGTCATTCGCGATAGTAGCTGCAAAAACCCAGCCTGAGCCCGGCGTTGCCTTGAATCCGCCATAACACCAACCGCCGTTCATATACAGGTTATCAATCGGTGTTTTACCGATAATTGGCGAGCCATCCATCGACATATCCATCACTCCACCCCACTGACGTAAAATACGCAGGCGAGAGAGACATGGCATCATCGTGACACCACCGGCTACGACATGATTGAAGGTTGGCAAATTGCCGCGCTGAGCGTAGGTGTTATAACCATCCAGGTCACCACCAAATACCAAACCACCTTTATCCGACTGACTGATATAAAAGTGACCCGCACCAAAGGTGCAGACCGTATCGACCAGTGGCTTAATTCCTTCGGTGACAAACGCTTGTAAAACATGGCTTTCTATTGGCAGCTTCATGCCCACCATGTCGAATACTTTGCTTGAATTACCGGCCACCGCAACACCTACTTGACCCGCAGCAATAAAACCACGAGAGGTCTCTACACCCAATATTTTGTCGCCTTCGCGCTTAATGCCGGTTACTTCGCATTGCTGAATAATATCAACACCGAGCTGATCGGCACCCCGAGCATAACCCCAGGCCACCGCATCGTGCCGAGCGGTTCCACCACGAGGTTGAGCCAGACCACCGATGACGGGGAATCGAGTGTTTTTAGAAAAATCGAGATGCGGCATTAATTTCTTAACACCATCGAGATCATGCATCACTGCATCGACGCCGTTTAATAACATCGCGTTACCACGACGGGCAAAGGCATCACGCTGCGCATCGGTATGAATTAAATTCAAAATTCCACGCTGACTGAACATGACGTTGTAGTTCAGGTCCTGACTCAGTCCTTCCCACAGCTTCATCGAGTGCTCATAGAACTGTGAGTTAGCATTTAGCATGTAGTTGGAGCGTATGATGGTCGTGTTGCGACCGGTATTACCGCCACCAATATAGCCCTTTTCGAGCACAGCCACATTGGTGATACCGTGTATTTTTGCCAGGTAGTAAGCGGTCGCCAGGCCATGCCCGCCACCACCAATGATGATAACGTCGTATTGTTTTTTAGGATCAGGATTTCTCCAGGCTCGGGTCCAGCCGCGATTACCTGTGAGTGCCTGCTTGACCAGACTGAGGGCAGAATAATGCATAAGCGTCGTTCGTCTTCATGAGTGTGATGGGTAAATTAGCACATTATTATCGTTGAAATAGGTATTTGGTTGATAACAAAGGCTGTCTTATTCCTGTTGTACCAATTTAAACAGAATGGTCCACAAGGCGACTATGGATTTCCGACTTTGATACACATTTAAACGACATTGGATCTGGCGATATCCTTTCCAAAAAGTCATCCATAGGCTCGATTAGGTGATGATTTATAACAAAGTCAGTTGTATCAGTCGATTTATACGCGAAAGCGTATAGCTTGTTAATAGTCGATCTTAGTTCGTAGATTCTTAAGCTGGCCACGTTTTGTCTTGCCATCGACTCGTCTTAGTTTCGAGCCTTTGGTTGGCTTCGTTGGCCTGCGTTTCTTTTGGACCACGGCAACACTTTTCACCATTGCCTGAAGCCTACTCAGGGCTTCTTCTCGGTTTTGCTCCTGGCTACGAGTGGCTTGAGCCTTAATAACGATAACGCCTTCTTTGCTGATACGGCTATCGCTTAGTTTGAGTAACTCTTCTTTATAAAACGCAGGTAAAGAGGAGTTGGCGATATCAAATCGAAGGTGGATTGCGCTGGAAACTTTATTGACGTTTTGGCCACCCGGTCCCTGGGCTCGAATCGCTTGTAATTCGATTTCTGAATCGGGGATCGAAACGTAGTTGGAAATTGCAAGCATGATCCCCATATTTTAAAAGTTTGTAGCCAATATTACTAGTTTAGTGCGTTTTTTTTGTCTGCCATCAAGCATTCAAATATCAATGGTTTTATGGTTTGATGGTGTCTTGCTATCAAACAAACTGATTGGAATATTTAAGATGGAAGACATTAGCTGGAATGACTTTGCAAAAGTAGCGCTTCATCTCGGTACTATTATTGAAGTCGAAGACTTTCCCGAGGCGAGAAATCCTGCTTATAAAGTTAGGATAGATTTTGGTAAAGATATAGGCATTAAAAAGTCGAGCGCTCAAATTACCGATTTGTATGACAGAGAGTCGCTAATCGGGCGTCAGGTTGTAGCAGTGGTTAATTTCCCGCCGAAACAAATCGGTCCAATGCGATCGGAATGTTTAATCACTGGCTTTCATCGAGAAGATGGTGCCGTCGTGTTGGCTGTTCCCGACAGCAATGTCCCCAATGGTACCAAACTGGCTTGATATCAGATTTTCCTAATGATCGGCAATAAACCCGCATAGTGTAGAATTACTTCACCTTATTCAGCGCGGATTTACTGATCATTTGTTGGTATTATGGACTAGATTTTAAAACCATAAAGTGAGCTTATTATGAAAATACGTCAGTCTTTTACTCAGTTAGGTCAGGTTATAGCACTGGCAATCGTCTTATTATTTGCCAGTCTGCCAGGCCATGCTGCAATGATCGGTACGGCGGAGATTACTCGCGATATCGCCGGTATTAGCATTGATACTCAAACTCTCCAAAAGGAACGTTTCTGGATTCAGCAACAGTTAGTTTCGAATGGCGTGAGCCGCAGTGACTCGGTCATTCGAGTCAGCCAATTGAGCGATTCGCAAGTACATCATGTTAGGCACAAGTTTGATGAAATGCCTGCTGGGGCAGGTGTTCTCGGCATTGCCGTCACGGTTGGTATCGTTTTACTGGTGACTGACTTAATCGGTCTGACTGACGTCTACCCATTTGTGCGCCCAATGAAGTAAAGGACCGCTCTTAACTATGCTGTTTCAACAATACGCCAGCACTGTCGCTGGCGTATTGTTATTAGTGACACTGCTCGGTGGCTGTAGCACGCCAGGCCAAACGCTACAACTTCGTCAGGCTTCCCTCGGTATTCCTGCGCAACATGAAATAGAATCCACCCCGTTTTATCCTCAGCTCGATTACTACTGTGGGCCTGCCACGCTTGCGGCAATGGTCAACTTTCAAGGTCAGCCTGGGAAGCCAGGAGATATAGCTTCACAGATTTATGTGCCCGATCTCAAAGGCTCTTTGCAGGAGGAAATTGTCGCCGCAGCTCGTCAGTTTAATTTATTGCCGGTCCAGCTTGATGGCACATTAGCGTCTTTACTGCGTGAAATTGCATCTGGAAATCCGGTCTTGATATTGCAAAATCTAGGTTTTGAATCAATGCCCCGTTGGCACTATGCCATCGCCATTGGCTATGACCTGAACACCGAAACGATTATATTGCGCTCAGGCACCGATAAACGATTAACTCGACCCTTTAGCCTGCTCGAACGGACCTGGCAGCGCGCTAATAATTGGGCGCTGGTGATTGTGCCCGTCGGTGTCATTCCTGTTACCGCCAGTGAGGATAGCTATCTCAGCAGTGTTATTGATTTTGAGCAAACCAGTGATATCAATCTTGCACACCAAGCTTATCTTGATGCTGCAAAAAAGTGGCCGTCTAATCTATCGGCACAGATTGGCATTGGCAATACTGCGTATGCACTGAAAGCGTTTGCAATGTCAGAATCTGCTTACCTTACGGCATTGCAGCTCTCGCCTCGGCTAGGCCAATTGTGGAATAACTATGCCTATGCATTGGCGCAGCAAGGTAAAATGTCTGAGTCGCTAGCAGCCATAAAACGCGCCATCGAAATATCGCCCGATAATAAAAACTTTGGCCATAGCGCCAATGAGTTGGCGCTATGGCCAAACTAAATGGCCTCTCTAAAGCTATTGATGATGTTTTAAAATCGTGCGTCTAAACTTTTAGTCTGGAGATATTATCCTGGTTTGATGTGTGCTAAGTTTCCACGTCGTCCATTGACCCTATGATTTTCAGCATGCCTATCCTTTTAAAACGAAGCCTTCTGTTTTTAGCTTTAATGATTGCCGGTCTGGCTTTTTATGCTTTCTGGTACGGTATATCTGCGGATAAGTACGACGAAACTGCTGTGCCTTACTTTGAAAAACACTTACCCGACATCACGAGTTGGAAATACTCCAAGTTAAAACCACTGCTCACGCCTCAAGCCCAGGCAGAGTTTGAAACTGAAGCGGGCCGAGCAACCTTTTTATTATTTGCCCAGCTTGGACAATTTCAATCCAGTGGCAAGCCACAGTATGTTGCCAAGGGAACAGAGATGAGTGAAGGACTAGGTGAAGTTGATCTAGTTTCTTATACTGTCCCCGTGCTTTTCGATACTGGGCCTGCGGTCATAAAAGCTAATTTAGTAATCAATGGTGATTCTTACATTATTCAGCACATTGGCATCAGTTCAGAAGTTTTTGCACAAACAGCGCAGTAATCGTTATCGTTTGTAATCAGGCTCCTCGCGATCAAGGATTTCTCTCACTTCTCTCAAATGCATGGCGGCTGCCTTCGAATAAGACTCCCATTGCCGCGCTGTTTTTTCAGCCACTTCATGGCTTGCCACGCGTAAAGGCTTACCGGTCATTAAAGCATTGATATAATTGCTACAAGAGCGCTCAAAATAAAACATTTCGTCGAATGCCTGGGCGATGCTTTCACCGACGGTTAAACAGCCGTGATTGCCCATCAACAAAACTTTGTTATTGCCTAAAGTCGTGCTCAAGCGCTCGGCTTCGTCGCCAAGGCCCATGCCATCGTAGCCATTATCAATAGAAACCCGATTATAAAAACGCATCGTATTTTGATCGATTGGCGGCAGACTATCCTGCTCGATAGATGCCAAAACAGTGGCATATTTCGAATGAACGTGGAGCACGCAGCGTGCGTGAGGCACATTACGATGAAGCGCGCCATGAATAGCCCAGGCTGTTGGGTCGGGTGCGTTTGGTTGATCCATAGTGGAATCATCATGAGCATCTAATAACAGGAGGTCACTGGCGCGAATATTCGAAAAGTGACGGCCATTCGGGTTGATCAAAAACTGACTGCCATCGTTTGAGACCGCATAGCTGAAGTGGTTTGCGATACCTTCGTGCATGCCAAGCCGAGCGGTCATCCGAAACACGGCAGCGAGATTGACTCGATCTACATAATGCGGATCATTTTCAAAACTGTCTGAAGGTCTACTATCAACAATCGAAATACTCATAACGTTCACCTGTCTGGTTGTAGGCGTTAATGTGTTTCTTTAATTAATGCGCTGAATTAGGGATTAAACCTGAGTATTGATACGGCGACAAATGATTTGTCATTGACGTTAATACTAATAGGGCTAATGCCTTACTAAATGACGGTTTGATTCACCCAGTGCGTTATCATTCAGCAAAGTACATTTTTAAAAGCGGACTATATGACTAATATCGACGACCTGATTTCTGCTTCCAACGTCCATCCTGAATGGACTGACTTGCTGCGCACTTCGCTGGCGTCAGTTGATGCTGCCTATCTGGATGAATTGCTTCGCTTGCCTGGTTGGTTGCCAGGTATTGGTTTGCTACTAAATGCTTTCCGACGTGACCGGCAAAATGTGCGTTATGTATTGATAGGGGAGTCACCTTATCCTCGACAAGCATCGGCCAACGGTATTGCTTTTTATGATGCGGCGGTGTCTGATTTATGGCGTGACACTGGCTTGAGTAAGGCTGTCAACCGTGCAACCTCGATGCGTAATATTATCAAAACTGCCCTGCTCGCTGAAGGCTATATCAAGCCAGATGCCGAGGCTAAAATCAGCCAGCCCAGTATTGCTGCGATCGATAAGTCCTCGTTAGTTCAAACCATGCCTGAGTTGTTTGAAAACCTACATGCGGCGGGATTTTTAATGTTGAATGCAACGCCGGTATTGCATTCCGAACGTAAGCCCGCTATCGAAGCGAAGTTCTGGAAAGGGTTTTTATTGCGCTTGTTGACGCAGCTCGGAGAGACTTCTAATCACAAGTTAACGCTGGTTCTGTGGGGAAAGATCGCCGAAACCATCGAGTCAATGGATTTGCCGGATCAGTACCAAAAGTTAGTCAGTGAACATCCTTATAATATTTCGTTTATCAATAATGTGGCAATGCAAAATCTGTTTCGTGATATTGCTTTATTAACGGCAAAATAATGGTCATGGGCTTTAGCAATTTTGCCGTCAGGCAGCGAATAATATTTACCCGTTTAAAGCAGGCAAGTTAATTAAGAATGAACTTTCTTTTCTTTGAGTAAAACAGGGATGTGAGCGATATATAAAATCACAGCGGTGATGCAGATACCACCGACGATAGCGGGCAGTGACAGGGGACCAAATATCCAGGCAGTATAGGCGTATGAAGCTATCAACATCAGTAACGCAATAGCTTTTGCTCTCTTTGGAATAGCATGATGCTGCTGCCAGTCCCGAAGAGGCTGACCGAACCAACGATGATTGAGTAGCCAGTTATGTAATGCCGGCGAACTCCGCGAAAATGCCCAAGCTGCGATTAAAATGAATACCGTCGTCGGCAATAGCGGCAGAAAAAGACCTATAGTGCCAAGTATTACGCAGGTAATACCAAGTATTTTGTAGGCCCATATCGACAGTTTCAGTTTCTGTTCATGCATACTTATTTATAGACCATTGGTCAAGAATGTCTGGGAATTGATAATTCAAGCCAGTACTACGATATTGATAACGGATTGTAGCAGTTAATAATAAAACCTATCGAGTATGTTGCATTTTGATGGTTGGAGCTTCTATAGGTGTTATGTTATGCAGTATTTGCTTTATGCTTAGTGCTTACCTATAAGCTATCACAGATAAGCAATGACATATAAACGATTGCAGCTTAACGGTTGTCTATAAAGGATTACATCATCAGTACCTCTTCCTTAGTTCTATCTGAATTTAACCTTCGCCATCGTTTAGCTGGCCTATCGATACTGGCAATGATTGTCGTCATAGTATTGAAAGGGTTGATCAGCCAGAGCGGATTTATCGGCGAAAATTGGTCACAAGCGTTACTGGTGATAGCGGGCAGTCTAGGTTGGATTGCGGCACTGTTACTGCTAGCGGATACAGGTTGGCCTGATTAGCTTGATTGGCTTATGCCTGGCTGGTTATGCATTTAATCAAGGTGCAAGTATCGATATAGGTGGTGCAGTGGGTGGCAATTCTGCTTTATTGACTATGATTGCCGCAGTTGGTTTTTTGCGCCTAGTTGCCCTACCCGATACTGAACCTGGTGCGGATAAAAACGAGACCTTACCCATTGGTCATAAGGCTTATCTGCAAACCTTGCTGGGCATCAATATAACCAGCTCAGTCATTAATATTTCGTCACCGATATTAATTGCAGATCGAATTCATCAGCACCGTCCTTTAACGCGCTTTAGTGCTCAGTCCATTGTCCGTGTTTTTTGCGGAGTATCGCCATTGTCACCTTTTTTTGGTGTGATGGCGGTTGTATTAACCTATGCTGAAGGTGCTCAGGTTTTATCAATATTTAAGAGAGGGGTTCCTTTTAGGATTGTTGGATTTATCGTTGTCTATGTTGAGGCCAGGCTTCGTTACTCGAGGCAGCTCGATGAATTTGTCGGTTACCCTATCCACCTCAATGCACTAAAAATACCGGCTGTTTTAATGATGAGTGTTGTGGCGTTTTCACACTGGTTGCCAGAGATACCGATGTTAGTGGTGATAAGTATCTGTGCACTACTGGTGACTTCAGCCACTTTGTTTGTGCGTCGTGGCCTTACTGCAAGTTGCAGAACTTTACATCGTTATGTCTACGATGGACTGCCAAAAATTGCAAACGAATTGCTATTGTTTCAGGCTGCCGGATTGTTAGCAGCGGGTATGGTGGCGATGGTTCAATTGGGTATTGTGGATAATCCGTTCACAGTATTTAACAGCACAACGGCAGCTCAGATACTTGCAATCATCTTGTTGGCTGCGGCATTTGGTGTACATCCAGTAATTCTCATATCAAGTCTGTCGCCACTAATAATGGGGCTTAACCCTAACCCTAGTTTCCTTGCGGCGACTTATCTACTGGCCTGGAATCTTGGTACCTGTGCCAGTCCTTTATCTGGTACACAGTTAGTTTTTCAGGGGCGCTATGGCATCCCAAGCTGGCAAGCCGCAATATCAAATTGGCCCTATGCTGTATTGATGTATTTGATCGCGGTTATTTGGCTTAGGATTAGCGAGGGTTTATTTTTTAGTGGTTGAGTTCTTTGGGTTTACTATCTACCTGTATTTCGCACACTAGGGTACTCGGCACTTCGTGGTTAATTATGAGTAGGTGCGCGAGTTCCTTTTTTCAACAGCTAAAAAAGAAACAAAGCTTATCGCATTCTCGACAATAGCTCCTGCATTGTTCTAATACCGTCCATCCATGGACATATGTTATCGCCCCTTACCGACATTCATGTCGGAAAAAAAGCGCCCCAATATCAAGCCCTCAATCGTAAAAAAGGCACTTAGATAGCGGTCGGTTCTCACGCGCTCCCGGCGCGGGTGAACCTAAAATGACATCCATGTCATTTTACTCCGATCTAAGCACCATTTTTACGCGGGCTTGAAGGGGGGAGAAAAAACAGCGCAGTGTTCGAGACTGAGGTTTCAACCTTGAACCAGCTGATTTGGCTTCCGAGTTTTAGAGTAAGCAGTGAAACGCATAAAATCACTAACAATTACACTTATTGCCTATCACTTGATTCACCTATTTACTCTTTTAGCTCAGTGCACAAAACAGTATGAATTAGAAGCGCTTCTAGTTATAGAAAATCAATTACCCTGTGCAATAGCAGCCTCAAGGTTAGCAATGCGCTTATCATTAGAAGGGTGGCTACTCATAAATCCACCGCCCGTGCCAAACTTAGCTTTAAGCGTTTGAATCGAACGAGTCATCGCATGAGGATCTTTGCCTAAATCTCTTAATAACTGAATTGCAAATACATCAGCTGATAATTCGTCACGTTGCGAAAACTGGGCTGATACTGCCCCCGAAGCTAGTTGCCCCAATTGACCATTGGTCAGTGTACCTACAATGCCACCGACACTGATAGCTGCTTGTAATGTAGCATTGGTGAGTAGTTGGGTTTGCATTTGGCGATAGCTATGTTTGAGTTTGACGTGTCCTATTTCATGTCCGATGACCGCTAGTACCTGGTCGTCTGGCATCCCATCCATTAAGCCGGTATAGACTCGGACGGTGCCGTCGGCCATGGCGAAGGCATTAACGTCATTGGCTTTGTAAACCTTGAAGTTGAGTTGAAGCCCATCGTAATTAGTCAGGCTGTCGGTCATCTTAAATAGGCGTTGGCTATAGGCGTCGTTTGCGGTGGCTACCTCGTGTTTACCATCATATTCTATTGCGGCTAATGCTGCGGTTTGCTTGACGCTATTTTCATCAAGTGTGATGGCTTGTGCGACGCCGGCACCAACCACGATTGCTTTTCCGGCGTCAAATTTCCCTTGGGTGCAGCCGGTGAAAGTCAGTACTGAAGCGATGATAATAAGTTGGTATTTTACTTTAAGCATTTCAGATTCCTGTGGTATTTAATGCGTTCAATTGATAGCGGAGAAGTATATGTAATGGCAAAGCCGCTTAGCAAGGTATCCAGGGTATGAACCAATAATTATTGCGATAATTTTTTTAATATGGCGTCGTGTAAAACGACTAGAGATGCTTCACTCGCTGGAATTGGGTCGTCGGCGATGAGTTCTATGCGGTTATAAAAACCGCGTGGGAAAAATCGCGACATAGCATTGCCGTGTTTGCGACTGAAAAAGCTGCCCCATAGGCCACGTAAAGCGAGTGGCACAACGGGGACTGGATCGCGGTCAAGAATTTTTTTAATGCCGGGTTTGAAACTGTTTAACTCGCCAGAGTCGGTTATTTTGCCTTCGGGGAAAATACACACTAATTCATTAGCTTTTAATGCCTGACTGATTTTTTCGAAGGCTTGATCCATTAAGACGGGATCTTCTTTAGCGCCCGCAATCGGAATTGCATTGGCGGTTTTGAAGATAAACGACAACACGGGTATTTGGAATATTTTGTAATACATCACAAATCGGATCGGACGTTTGATGCTGCCTGCGAGAATCAATGCATCGACGAAGCTGACATGGTTGCAGACTAAAACAGCGGGACCAGTGTCGGGAATTTTTTCGAGGTCGATTTTATAGACTCGGTAAATACAGTGGATTAGCAGCCAGACCATTAAGCGCATGATGAATTCAGGTACTAGCTTAAATATAAAAGCAGCCACTGCGGCATTCATTAACGCCATTATCAAAAATAGCATTGGGATTGAAACGCCTGCAGACAGAGCAAACATTCCATATAGCGAGGCAGCGACCATGAATAATGCATTCAAGACATTATTCGCAGCAATTATTCTTGAACGTTTTTTTTCGTCACTGCGTTGTTGTACCAGAGAATACAGTGGCACGATGTAAATGCCGCCCGAGATACCGAGCATAAGAATGTCGAGCATGACGCGCAGGCTGTTGCCTTGGGTTATAAAAGTCATGGGGTTAATGAGGGCGTTACTGGTGAGTGCGTTGTCGATTAGTGGGGCACCAGTCGCAATCGATTGGGCAAAATAGATGTCGACACCAAACACAGTCAAACCAAGCGCACCAATCGGCACAAGCCCAAGTTCAACAATACGCCCCGACATTCTTTCGCAGAGGAATGATCCGGCGCCAATGCCAATTGAAAACATGGCTAACAATAAAATATAAACTTGCTCGTCTCCGCCCAATTCATAACGCACGTAATTAGGCAGCTGGGTAACGTAGGTAATGCCGATGAACCAAAACCAGGAAATGCCCATGATCGAATAGAACACAGTACGGTTTTGACGAGCGTCACGCATGATATTGCGGGTTTGCGAGAATATATTAAAACCGATTTTCAATTCCGGTGCGGCAGCCGCAAGTGATGGAATAGAGCGACTGGCCCAGTAGCCAATAACGGCAAACATAACAACTGCAATTGACAGCATGTTGGCACCGAAGCCGATAATAAAAACACTCGCAATCAGGCCCAGTAATATCGCCATAAAAGTACCAAACTCCACCATTGCATTGCCACCGATGAGCTCTTCGGGCTTTAGTGCCTGTGGTAGTAAGCTGTATTTAACCGGCCCAAATAAAGCGGACTGAGTACCCATCAAAAATAGAATAGCGATTAAAAAGGCTGTGCTTTGCATATAAAATGCGATAGCGGCAAGTAACATAATGCCAATTTCTAATAGTTTGATACGTTGAATTAAAATCGACTTTTCAAACTTATCGGCGAGCTGTCCTGCAATCGGTGAGAACAGGAAAAAGGGTAGTATAAATAAGGCCGCTGCTATGTTGACTAGCGAGTTGCTGGCATCTTTAGAAATATTGGCCGCTTGAAAGGCAATGAAAATGGTTAAACCATTTTTGTAAAGATTGTCATTAAACGCGCCTAGCAATTGCGTGAGGAAAAACGGTAGAAAACGTTTACTCTTCAGTAGTCGAGCTGATTCTGGCATGGCAACAATCCTGTGTCGGTTTTTCTTCAACTTGGTGCGGAGTTTATTGCAGGTTTTACTACCCGATTAATACCTGGAGGAAAACACGCTTTCAGCCATGACCGAAAGCGTGCTTGATCTGAATCAGTAAACTGATTGCTAATTAATTCACGATCGTACCGGTAATCGCCTTCACTTCGAGGAACTCCAGTAGTCCCCAACGACCTTTTTCACGACCATTGCCTGATTGTTTGTAACCACCGAATGGTGTACCGGCATTGCCGCCTTTATAGTTAATGGCGATTTGTCCGGCACGAATTCGACGCGCTACTGCTGTTGCATGTTCGATATCGCCCGAACTGATATAACCAGCGAGCCCAAAATCAGTATCATTCGCAATGGCAATTGCTTGCTCGTCGTCTTCGTAACCCAGTATAGCGATGACCGGCCCAAATATTTCTTCACGGGCAATCGTCATATTGTTATTCACATTGGCGAAAACAGTCGGTTTGACATAGTACCCAGTCGGCAAATGGTCGGGGCGACCAGTGCCACCAGCAACCAAGGTTGCACCTTCGTCGATACCGGCCTGAATAAGCCCCTGAATTTTATCGAACTGAACTTTGTTGACAACAGGTCCTAAGTGATTACCTGATTTTGCAGGGTCGTCGATGTCAATATTTCCAGCCGCAACTCGGGCTGCTTCGATGGCGATATCCATCTTGTCATTCGGCACCAGCATACGAGTCGGTGCATTGCAGGATTGCCCGGTATTATCCATGCAATAGTCGATGCCTTCGGCAACGGCGGCTGCGATGTCAGTATCGTCAAGAATGATGTTGGCTGATTTACCACCGAGCTCCTGACCGACTCGTTTAACGGTTTCGGCGGATGCTTTAGCAACCGCAATGCCGCCACGGGTTGAACCGGTAAACGACATCATGTCGATATCGCGATGGTTAGACATTGCTTCTCCGACCACCGGACCGTAACCATTAACGAGGTTAAATACGCCGGCTGGGACACCAGCTTCGTGTAACACTTCAGCTAAAATCATTGAGTCGATTGGCGCTTCCTCACTCGGCTTAAGCACCATAGTGCAACCAACGGCAAGAGCGGGCATCACTTTAGATGCAACCTGATTAACGGGCCAATTCCACGGCGTGATCAAGCCGCAAACACCGATAGGCTCGTGTCGCAATATCATGCCGTCTTCGATTGTTTCGAATTCGAAGTCTTTCAGTATGTTGATGGCATTTTTAATATGCCCCATCCCAATCACTGTTTGGGAGCTGCGAGACATATCGATCGGCGCACCCATCTCAGTTGAAATGGCCTGTGCGATGTCTTCAAAACGGGTCTTATAAACGGTACGAATACGCTCTAGTAGTTCGATGCGTTGCTCAACACTCCATTGCGAATAACCATCGAAGGCTGCACGAGCCGCAGCCACAGCGCGGTCGATGTCAACCGAACTACCGGCACTGATTTGAGTAAAGGGCTGCTCAGTCGCAGGGTTGATAACATCGATAATGGCGGGCTCTGCTGGTTCTATCCACTCGCCATTAATGTAGAATTTGAGATTATTTTGCATGACATTACCTATTAAGTTTGTCTTAAGGAATCGGATTGATAGTTGGATGGAAGTGAATGTGCTACGAAGTGATTTCGAGTGCAAGCAATTTTTGTTGTGGATTTTTATAGGGTGCTCAGATGGCACCATTTGACGAGTTCGCGTGATGGTATTTACTCGATAGGCCAGAAAAGCTCACGGCATCCTCGACAATTACTCCTGCATTGTTCTAATACCGTCCATCCAAGGACATATGCTCTCGCCCCTTATCGGAACGCCACATCTTTGCATCCCGGTAGGCAAAGCGAAGCACCTTCAGGCAAACTATTAACAACATTGCATCATATCGCTTATTTTCTTATTGTTTATACTGGTGGCAGTGGCAAATTGATCACGCCTGATGGCGCCTGTGGCTTATCAGGCTTACGATATTTAATATTCAAGTTAGGGTGTCTAGTTTTTCACCTCGGCACTGAAAATCGAGCGGTTTTACTTATGATGATTAAAAGCATTGGAGTTTAGTGCAGAGGCAGCGTTATTGCTGTTTTTTGTAGCGATGATAGCGGGGTGGGTTGATAGTATTGCTGGTGGCGGAGGGCTTTTGACTGTGCCTGCGATGCTCTTGGTCGGCATGCCACCTGCAATGGCTTTGGCGACCAACAAGCTGCAAAGTAGTGCCGGTACACTAACTGCGGCGGTTTATTTCATTAACAAAGGAGCGGTTAATCTCGGGCTGATAAAATGGTTAATTTTAGCGACTTTTTTGGGGTCGATGTTTGGTAGTTGGCTGGTACTGCAAATAGATGCTGAGGTTTTGCTGGCTTACCTGCCGATATTGTTGATTTTAGTCGGGCTTTACTTTTTGTTGTCGCCAAACATTGGTGATGAAGAACGGAAGCGCAAACTCAGCTTGATCGCCTTTGCCGTTGTTATTTGCCCATTACTTGGTTTTTACGATGGGTTTATTGGTCCTGGTACCGGTAGTTTCATGGCGCTGTCATTTGTATTGCTCTGTGGCTATAGTCTGTCGAGAGCGACAGCGAACGCAAAAGTTTTGAACTTCACCAGTAATATCTCCGCGCTGCTGTATTTTATGGTGTTTGGCGAAGTATTTTGGTTGATGGGTTTAGTGATGATAGCGGGGCAACTGATAGGTGCTTTTTTTGGTGCGAAAATGGCACTCGAAAAAGGCTCAGCGCTGATCAGGCCCATCGTCGTCATTGTTTGTTTTGTGATGTCGGCAAATATCTTGTTTAAACAGTTCGCCTAATTGTACAATTGCAGGAGAATCTCCATATAGAACAAGCCTCTCGCAATTAAATCGAATAGCGGTATACTTGCGCGCAAAAAGGCGAGAGTCGATTTACTAGCTACTCGGATGGATCTAATTTTGATCCTTCTATTGCCTGAAGATTAAGTAAAATTCTGCCCAGCCTATTGACTAAGCAGTTTTGCTAATCAACTTTACTAATCAACGTTACTGATCAACATTATGTTTACACAACTAACTGAATTTGCCACAAATAATGCCCTGCTTGTGATTGCGTTTTTCGCTTTGATAGCCGTGATTATATTTAACGAGGTAAGGAATCTAAGTCAAAAGTTCATCAAGCTGTCACCTGGTGCGGCTGTTCAATTGATGAATAATAATGATGAGGCGGTTTTTTTGGATGTGCGTGAACCGGGTGAAACATCAAACGGCAAGATAACAAAAGCAATTCAAATTCCGGTTGGATCAGTGAAGGAGCGTATTGCAGAGCTTCAAAAGCATAAAAATAAGCCGGTTGTGGTTTATTGTAAGACAGGCGCACGATCAAGCATCGCCTGTAACACCCTAACCAGCAATGGTTTTGGCGAAGTGTACAATTTGACAGGTGGCATTATGTCCTGGCAGGAAGCGCATCTGCCTATCGGTAAGAAGTAGCCGGCTGCAATCTATCCTTAGCTATTCAATAGAAGTGACACAGCATAAATGGCAGGCGACCCGCTTGATTATTAGTTGAATCACTAGCCCACGCCTATGACTCGGTCGGGTGTGCTGATATAGTTGCGGTTTTAATATGCGAAGCTAGAATCAATGACTGAAAAAGACCCCGTACAAACTCATTTTTCTATCCAGAAAATTTACGTTAAAGACGTATCATTTGAGTCCCCAACATCCCCAGAAGCGTTTGGTTTCAAGCAATGGGAACCAAAAATTGAGCTCAATATCAACAATGCGCATACTCGTTTAAACGAGCAAATGTACGAAGCAATACTGACAGTCACTGCAACGGTAAAACAAGAAGACAAAGTAGCCTTCCTAATTGAGGTGCAGCAGGCAGGTATTTTTGCGATAACCGGTTTTAGTGATCAGGACCTGGGTTATTTGATCGGCAGTCAATGTATGAACATCTTATTACCTTATGCCCGTGAAGCAGTTTCTGATATGACCACGCGTGGTGGTTTTCCACCGTTAATACTAGCACCGGTAAATTTTGATGCTCTCTATCAACAGCATTTGAAGGAGCAGCAGGCTAAAGCCTCAGAAACAACAGGGTCGCTGACTGAAGATGGCAAGGCTGAAGCAGAGGTGGCCCAGGGAGATCAGGCAATCGCGGCTGACGCGGTTAAGCACTAGCCCTGATTCGTTAGGTTCCTGACAAAATAACGCGCTGATCATTTTGCAATCAATTGAAAAAAAATCGACAGTTGCGTTGTTTGGTGCTGGCTCATGGGGCACAGCGCTGGCAATGCAATTGGCGCGCAATGGTTCGATAGTCAATTTATGGGGGCATCGGGCGGAGCATATCGATAGCCTGATTAGCGCTAATGAGAATATTGCCTATCTGCCAGGGATTGCGCTTGGTTCTGATATAAGGCCAACCGCTTCGATTGAAGATTGCCTGCAAGACGCTGATGTTGTTCTAATTGCTATACCAAGTAAGTCTTTTCGAGACTTCCTTAAATCATTGAAGCCATTCATTAATCCTACTGTCAGTGTTTTCTGGGCCAGCAAAGGTTTCGAAATTGAGAGCGGTAAACTACTACACGAGTTAGTCTCAGAGGAGCTCCCGGGCCATAGTTATGGTGTGGTATCGGGGCCGACCTTTGCTAGTGAAGTGGCTAAAGGTATGCCAGCAGCCATTACCTGTGCAGGCAATGACAATACCGAAACAAAATACCTTGCCAGCCTTTTGCATGGCAGCCGCTTTCGTTGTTATACATCGGATGATGTTATTGGTGTTGAGCTCGGCGGTGCACTCAAAAACATTCTTGCGATTGCTGTAGGCACTGCGGATGGTCTGGGTTTTGGGGCGAATACTCGTGCCGCATTAATAACGAGAGGTCTGGCTGAAGTGATGCGTCTTGGCAAAGAGCTTGAGGCCCGGCAGGAGACCCTCATGGGGCTTGCGGGACTGGGCGATTTAATCTTGACCTGCACGGATGATCAAAGTCGAAATCGGCGTTTTGGTTTGGCGATTGGGCAGGGTAAAACGGTTGAGCAAGCCGTGGTTGAAGTGAAGCAAACCGTAGAAGGTTTGAGGGCAAGCAAGGCGATTTATTTGATGGCCCAGGCCATGTCGATAGAACTGCCCATTATGGAACAGACTTATCAGGTTCTGTACCACAACAAAAAGCCTCATGATGCCGTCAAGGCCTTGGAAAATCGACCTCAGCGCTCAGAACTGACTCAATAAACTGAGTCGATGAGCAAAAGTCGTTTAGTTCTAGCAAAAATTAAGCTGACGCCACGCTTCATAAACACCAATAGCAACCGTATTTGATAGGTTCAAGCTTCTTGAATCTTTAACCATTGGGATCAGTAGTTTGTTGTCACTACCCAGTGAATCCAGCACCATTGGGGGTAGCCCACGCGACTCTGGTCCAAAAAGGAGTGCGTCGCCCTGCGCAAAGCAAGCATCACTATAGGATCGTTTTGCTTTAGTCGTAAATGAATATAACTGGTTGAAATCACAATTATTGATGAATTCTTCATAGGACCGGTGTAACGCGATGTCAGCCCATTCGTGGTAATCGAGCCCCGCCCTTCTGAGCTGCTTATCATCCAGTTCAAATCCGAGAGGTTCAATCAGGTGCAGCTTGCAGCCAGTATTGGCTGCAAGGCGGATGATATTACCGGTATTTGGGGGTATTTCGGGCTCAAAAAGGACAATGTGAAGCATATTCGTTGCAATGACTTGTTAAATTGAAACTATAGGCTAAAATATTCAGTAATGACAATAAGTTATGAATGTTTCTTTAAGAGAAATCTAGAATAGTAAAAATCTTTCAAGCAGTTTTTGAATGAAAACATATAATCATCTAGTAATAATTTGAAAGGGGGCTGCAGTGAACCTATTTTCGTCAGCGAATAATGACAGCCAAATTGGGGTTGAATTCCTACCTAGAGGAGTGGCTATCGCTCAGGTTCAATCTAGTAAAAAACAATCAGGCCAGTTACTCAGTAGTGATTTTTTGCCGGCTATTGGGCAGCAGGCTCAAACGCTAGCACTGCAAGATTGGGTGCATGGCAATAGTCTACAAAAATGCAGCTGTGTCTGCTTAATGTCGGCCGATGATTGTAATGTTTATCAAGTCGAAAAACCTCAGGTAGATGATGCAGAGCTTGTGCCAGCCTTAACCTGGCGTATTAAGGATTTGATTAGTTACGATGTGGGTTCGGCGGTGGTGGATTTTTACCCAATGCCGCTATCGAATAAAAATAATACGCAGCAAGTGAGTGTCGTTACTGCTCAAGAGTCGACAGTAGCAGCCTATGTTGAATGTATTAAATCAACCGGTTTAAAATTGGTGGCAATCGATGTCCCTAGCTTGGTCGTTGCTAACCTCAAAAATGTACAGCAATCGACAGAGCAAACCCTGGCAATTTTATCGTTGACTGAATCGGCTGGCTCTCTCAATATTTATCACGACACAGATTTATATATATCGAGGGACTTTAAAATTGGCACAAGTCAACTTGCACAAGTGACCGCTGAGGATGAATCGATCTTTGACTCTTTGTTGCTCGAAATACAACGTTCAATGGATTATTTTGAAAGTTACTATGGGCTAGGCTCGGTATCAAAATCACTCATCTTTCCTCAAGTGCCCGCCACCGAAAAAATGGCCATGTATCTGCAAAACCTAGCTAATTTTGATATCGACTTCATTTCTGTGAGCGATACAGGAACAGTCGATAATCTGGAGTTACATTGCTTTAATGCCTTCGGTGCCGCGCTACGGGGTATAAAGCAGTGATAGTGCAAAATATAAACCTCTATCAGGATCGATTCAAAGAAAAGAAGCTTTTGGCATCGGCTGCTCAGGTGATGATATTGCTGGTTGCTCTGTTATTGGGTATGGCAGGCTGGTCTTACCAAATTCAGTCTGATCTGAATGATTCAGAGCAGCAAAACCAACTATTAAAAGATAGGCAATCTTCGGTTAATAGCGAATTAGCGGTAGTCACTGAGGAGATTAATCGACAGTTTGGCGATGACCGTATAACGGATTTAGTTAATTCTGTCAGACAGCAGTTGCGAGCTCGTAAAAAGGTCATTCGTTTTGTTGAAAACAATAAGTTTGGTTCGGGTGAAGGCTTTTCCGCTTATCTCAAGTCATTGTCGAATTTGCAGGTTGATGATGTTTGGTTGGATCAAATACTTCTATCAGACTCATTCGTGAAAATAAGGGGCAGTGCGCTCAGCGCAGACTTGATTCCTACCTACTTCGACGGATTCAGTGAAGAGAAGGTGTTCCGTGGTCAGCGTTTTCAGTTATTCGAATTAGATCGAAAACCAGGCGCAGATTGGAAAGTAGACTTTACTATTGCGACTGAAGAGACTTTTGATGAGTAAAGTTTATAAGGCTAATGCCGATAAGTTTAATGCACTGAGTATTCGCGAACGGATTCTGTTCGGGCTTACTATTTTGGTAGCACTGGTTTTTGGCTGGTGGCACTTTTTTGCAGGGCCAATGATGTTACAGGCTGAAAGCCTTGAGGTTGATAATCAGCAAATAAATGCCAAAGTCATCAGCGTGCAACAGTCAGTTGGCCAAATTAAAGCGCGCTTGGAGGCTGGCGTAAACAAAGATAAGGAGGATCAGCTAGCAGGATTAAAACTTGAATTAATGAAAGTTGAAGAACGCCTTCAAATAAAAGCAATGGAACTGATCGACCCTGAAGAAATGTTTCAGCTTATGACTCGATTGATATATAAAGAATCGAAGCTTAAATTATTAGGCCTGAAACGACTTGAGGTTAAACCGGCTATTGAGACAGAAGAAGGAGAAGAAAATAGCGCAGGAATCTATAGGCATGTATTAGAAGTTAAGTTTTCTGGAAAGTATGAAGATATATTTGCTTATATGGCATCGTTGGAGTCACTCGATTGGAAGCTGATATGGGAAGAAATCGAAATTTCTAGTGATGAGTATCCAGCGATCAATGTAAAAGTTGTAATTTCGACCCTTAGTACCAGAAAGGAGTGGGTCGGTGTATAAGATCACGTATAAATTCTTCCTAGTCACAATGCTATTACTATGGCTAATTCAGCCATTGCTTTTATCAGCGAGCGACATCAATAGTTCGATTAGCAATCCAATCAAGAATCCAATGCGCCCACCAGCGTTTGCTTTACAGAAATACCAGCAGGCAAGAAATAAAAACAAGCCTCAGGTTGTTGCTGTTGAGCAGGAGTTGGTTAAATCAAAAACACTGGAATTAACTTCTATTTTGTACTCGTCGACTCGAAAAATAGCAATTATCGACGATAAAATGCTCAGTGTTGGTGACAGTATTGATGGTGCCAGACTCGTCAGCGTTAAAAAAGACAGTGCGCGTTTAGTCAAAAATGGCAAAACCATTAACCTGCGCCTTTCAAATCAATTACAGACTAGTTGGAAGACAGTTGTGCAGAAAACTATGGCCGAGAAAAAATGATGACTCGAAAGATCTATCTACTCATAACATGCGTTTGTTTTTTAGCATCCTGTGCCTCACCTCAAAATGTAGCTCATACACAACAGATTAAGCAAACAATTGATGATGAATTGGAGGCAGCGAGTCAGGTAGTTATTCCCGAAACAGAAATGCCATCTTCTGACATATTGGATGAGCTAATGCCTGAAGCCGGCAGCATAACTGACTTATCTGATGACATAGAGCGGGAAGCGACGTTCGATATTTCTGTCTCTAATGCGCCAGCCAAGTTGTTTTTTATGAGCTTGGTAAAAGACACTGAAATTAATATGGTGGTTCATCCCAGCGTAGCTGGTGAAATATCATTAGATCTTAAAAATGTCACGGTACTCGATGTAATGAATTTATCACGCGAAGTCTATGGCTACGAATTCAAAGCGTCTACCAACGGGTATATTGTTTTACCGGCAAGAATTCAATCAAAAATATTTGCGGTGAACTACCTTAATGTTAATCGCTCCGGTGAATCATCGATGACGGTGAGTTCTGGTCAACTTGGCAGTTCAACATCCAGTAATAGTTCGGATGACGATACTTCGACATCGAACACCACTTCGAATACGTCTAATTCCAGTAGTATTAATACATCAATCGAATCTGATTTTTGGTCAGGCTTGCATCAAACCGTTGTTGCAATCGTCGGCAATGATGAAGGTCGTTCGGTAGTCGTCGACCCGCATGCTGGATTGGTTATTGTGCGAGCAATGCCGGGAGAACTGCGCGACGTTGGAGCCTACCTGGACCATGCAGAAGACAGTCTTCAACGTCAGGTCATCCTCGAGGCAAAAATTATTGAAGTGACGCTGAGTGATAGCTTTCAATCGGGTATTGATTGGACAGCGATTTCCAATAACCCTAGTAGTTTAAATACTTCTATAGGTACCTCGGGTGTTTTGGATGGTGCTTCAGCGACGCCTAATTTTACTGGGGATGTAACTGCTAGCACGGCATTGCCAACACCAGCCACTGCATTTGGTAATTTGTTTGCCATCGGTGCTTCGTCCTCTAATTTCTCGGCGTTGATTCAATTATTAAGCACACAAGGCGAGGTGCAGGTTTTGTCTAGCCCGCGCATTTCTACGGTTAACAATCAAAAGGCAGTTATAAAAGTAGGGTCGGATGAATTTTTTGTTACCAATATTTCATCCAGTACTTCGTCTAATTCATCTAGCACAACTACCACACCTGAAGTTACTCTGACACCATTTTTCTCTGGCATTGCACTCGATGTTACACCACAAATTAGTGAAAATGATGATGTTATTCTGCATGTGCATCCTAGTGTGAGTGAAGTGGTCGATCAGGTTAAAGTGATTACTGTTGGTGGTCAGACGCAGCAATTGCCGTTGGCTTTGAGTACGGTGCGCGAATCTGACTCTGTCGTCAAAGCCAAAAATGGTCAAGTTGTCGTCATTGGCGGCTTGATGCAAAACAGTAGCAGCAACGAAGATGCTGGGCTACCAGGGCTTAGCGATATTCCAATCATAGGTAACCTGTTCAAACAAAAGAAAAGAAAAAATACCCGCAGCGAGTTGGTCATTCTGCTACGACCGATTGTTGTGAATAGTAATAAAACCTGGTCGAACTATATTAAGGATAGCGCTGGCAGAATAAAGCAGCTAAAAAATCAAGATCCCTCAGGCAACGAGTAAAGAGTATCTATCATGTATCAGCATTACTATGGCCTCAGAGAAAAGCCATTTAGCCTGACACCTGATACTGATTTTTTCTATCAGAGTGTGACGCATCAGGAAGCACTTAATGTTTTACTGGTTGCGATTAAATCAGGCGATGGTTTCATTAAAGTCACAGGTGAAGTCGGAACCGGTAAAACACTTTTGTGTCGAAAACTGCTTGATGCCCTTGACGAACAATATAGTACGGTCTACATCCCTAACCCATATATGAACTGTGATGCCCTGCTTGATGCGGTGTTGGCTGAAATGGGTATTTCGGACCGACTTAAAAACGACAATTATTTAGCTTGTATCAATCAGTATCTAATCAACTCAGCACAAAATGGTAAAACAACTGTCATTATTTTGGATGAAGCGCAGTCACTACCTAAAGAAAGCCTGGAAGTGATTCGTTTGTTAAGTAACCTTGAGACTGAAAAGAAAAAGTTAGTGCAAATAATTTTGTTGGGGCAGCCAGAACTCGATGACAGGTTAGCAGAAAGTAGTATCCGACAACTACGGCAGAGAATCATGCACTCTTATCACTTGCAGCCACTCGACGAATCTTCTATGCACTCCTATCTTCACCATCGGATGAGGTCAGCTGGATATATAGGGCCGGAGCTATTTGATGCGAAAGCGAAAAGGTTGCTGTTCAAATTAAGTCAGGGCATACCTCGTATCATTAACGTATTAGGCAATAAGGCGATGATGCAATCTTATGCTAATGGTGATTTCTATATTGGTGAAAAGCAAATCAAAGCTGCAGCCCTTGATAGTCAGTTAGGGTTGGCTGCAAATACTTTATCAAAAGGCAAATGGTTTCAAGCTAGCGTATGTTGTCTTCTTTTGGTCTTGGCTGTACTCATTAATCAATATTCATGAGTATTATTAATAATGTTTTGAAAGACTTGGAATTGCGTTCTAGTCAGTTTACACAGATCGGGGCTACTTCTTCAGCCACTGAATCATCAGGGCCGGCAGCAGTAACAAAGCCAAGATCATCTTTGCTGATCATGTTGAGCTTCCTTCTGCTGGCTCTTGTTGGCCTTGTGTTTTGGTTTTATCAAATATCTCAGATTGATATTACTGTCGGAATTGACGGCGATAATAGTGAGGCTTTGATCAATGATTTGCCAATAGCGGAAGCGGAAGTGATTATCACCCCAGAATCATTACCCAAAGTAGATGCCGAAGAGCAGGGAAATCAAGTGATTGGAATGCAGTTTCGTGAATCTCTTGAAGCCATTAGCCTGGAGTTCTCGTTACGTAAAAAAGTGGTTTCCTATCTGAAAGAGCGAAGTGAGAAACGCATCGTATATCATCTTAAGAATGTTGAGAGTGGCATTGTTGCCCCAGTGATTAGTGATAATCGCTGGATTGAGCAATTAACGATGACGGCTCAGGCAGACGGGCTTGATATAAACTTGACAACCTTAGCGGGTGTTTTGGTCGAAACTCAACAACAAAATTTGGGAGAGGAGGTAGTCTGGACAATCACATTA